>CAZIXE010000074.1:0-17979 GCA_964543235.1 uncultured Rhizobiaceae bacterium
GAATTTGGTAAAGCTTGGGAGTATGGTTACTATGTAGGATATTCAAGCAAGCTAGTAGAAGAAGTATTAGATTCAACTGACAAGTTTTAGGTGTTATGTGGAGCAAGTGAACATGTTACTCATTGTCTGCATATTATCACTCGTTGTCTTAGCACTAACAGCGATGATATACTATTTAAGATTTGCGAAAACAAGACTCGACAATTCGAAGCGGTTGGTTATTTGTATTCGTGCGATAAAAAGGTTTCCGTACGCGGGATCATTTGTGAGAATGATCAATGCGAAGAAGAAGATCGAAATTACTATGGAACCTTACAGACTCGGAACTGCCGATGTTGTAAAGGTCAATTTTTCCGTGCCTGTCGGGTCAGAATATTTTAATGAACAAGAGAATATCAGATCATTTCTCCAAAACATTGGAATAATGGAGGAAGATGTCTCGTTATCGCGTGACGAACTGACGGTGTTCATGAGGGGTTCGGAGGAAAGCTCATACCTGCTGCTAAAAGAGATCTGCGTTCATGTATTCGGGTTGACTCCCCAGACACGATTTGTGAGCCGTATGTACCTCGCGAACCTCGGAAAAGAAGTGGACGCTGCCCGCCTGTAGAATCTGCGGTGCCAACATGGAACTTCGGTGAAGCAGAAGACGGCGCCGCCGTGCGGCATACGACGGGCCGTCCTGGGTCCGTCGAAGGCTGCATTTTCGATGAAACTGTTGGACGGCATTTCATTCGCGTGCCGCTCAGGTGGTGCACGCCCGATCATTCCGAGTTAAGTTCAGTCCATCAGTGTCAGCGAAATTCCCCAGGCCATCCAGTGGAACTCCGGCCTTGGGCCGGCGCATGCGCCCGTCTCGATGTGCGGCAAGGGCCTGACCTATGATGCCAATGGCAACACCCTCACCATGCCGGGCTACTGGCCGGGCGGTCTGGTGAATGCCGGCAAGACGCGCAGCTTCGCTTATGACGGCGCAAACCTGCCGCTCGCCGTTCAGGACAGCACGTCCGCCACCGCCGGCATCGCGCTGGTCTATGGCCCCGATGGCCGGCGCCTGCGCAAGAGCCAGGGCCCTGCGGCCTCGCCCACCAGCCAGACCTGGTATCCGGGCGATGGCCAGGAGCTGCGCGTGGACAGCGCCAATCCGTCCGGCCTGTGGACGAAATATGTCACGCCGGACGTGAAGATCGTGGGCACCGGCAACACCTCCGAAACCGTCACCTTCCTTCATAAGGGTGAGGCGCGTCTGGCGGGAAGGTCCGGTGGACCTTCACGAGCGCCGAACGCCCGGAGCGCCAGCGCAGGGCCGGGCAGCGGCATGGGTCGCGCGCCACCACCAGTGTGGCCACCCCCATCGCCATCACCAGCCATGGCGCCGGGAATCTTGACGTCGTGGGGCTGCGATGGGGTGGAATGCAATCACTTGGCCAGGAGTGGGGCTATCAGGCGGGCACCTCGAAAACTCTCCGTTTAACCGGCGATGACTTGATTCAGTGTCACCAGTTGCCGGCATGGAGGCATCGATGGCGCGCATGCATGTCCAGCTTGCCCTGTTCGATCTTGCGTGGCGCCATGAGCGGCGCACCACGGGAGCCGCCAATGGGCAGCGGGATCGGCGCCGGTGTCCGCCATCAGGCCTTGTCTGCGACAAAGGCCCGGAAGGCCGTGAGCCACTTCGCGAGAAGCCTGCGGGTCGTCTCGTCGGTGAGGTGGCCCTCGCCGTCGAATTTCGTCTGCGCCAGGCTGACGAAAATCTCCGGCCTTGGCATGACCAGGGCTTCCAGGGCCTGCAGTGTCTGGCGCAGGTGATACTGCGCGCGTGCCGTCCCGACCGGGCTGGTTGAGGCGCCGATGACCCCGACGCGCCGCGCCTTGAACGGATGTTCGCCGCGCGACAGCCAGTCGATGCCGTTCTTGAGCACGCCGGGCATCGAGAAATTGTACTCCGGCGTTGCGATGATGAGCCCGTCCGCCGCCCGGATACGCTGGTCGAGGCCTATGACGGCCGCGGGCTTCCCCGCGGCCGCTTCGGCGTCGCCGTCATAGAGGGGAATTCCGTGCAGCGTGGTGATATCGATCATGATATCACCAGGGGCCAGCGACACCGCCGATTTGAGCAGCGAAGTGTTGTAGGATGCGTGTCGAAGCGAGCCGGAAATGGCGATTATGTGCATCGGAATGCCCGTCATTGTCCCATGTCGAAGAACCGGCATTCGCAATCCTGATCGGCGGCGATGTCAAGCACCGGTTGGTTGCCGGCCACCCATCAGCCCATGCTCGATCCCGCATAGTCAGTGCCAGGCCATTGATGTTCAAAGAGGTTTTCGCTGGCCGCTGCCGCCGCGACCGGCCTTGACGGTGCGCAGTGCCGCCAGCGCCCGCTGCCGCGCCGCCCCGTGATCGACGATGGGGTAAGGATAGGTCGCGCCGAGCCGGATCCCCGCCGCCGCCAGCTGATCCGCCCCGGCCTCCCACGGCCTGTGGATCAACGCATTGGAAAGTCTCGCAATTTCGGGAACCCAGCGGCGCACATAACGCCCTTCCGGGTCGAATTTCTCGCCCTGCAGCACGGGATTGAAGATGCGGAAATAGGGCGCGGCGTCAGCCCCGCAGCCGGCCACCCATTGCCACGAAGCGGCATTGTTGCCGATGTCGGCATCGACCAGCGTGTCCCAGAACCACCTCTCGCCCTCCTGCCAGGGGATGAGCAAGTCCTTGATCAGAAAAGAGGAAACGATCATCCGCAGGCGATTGTGGATGTATCCGGTGGCCCACAGCTCGCGCATGCCGGCATCGACGATGGGGTAGCCCGTCTGCCCCCTCTGCCAGGCCGCCAGCGCCGCCCCATAGTTGGAAGCCCAGGGAAAGGCAGCGAAATCCCGCGCAAAGGGCGCTTCCGGCAGGTCCGGAAAATGGTGCAGCAGATGATACGAGAAGTCGCGCCACAACAGCTCGGCCACGAACCTGTCGACGTCGTTTTCGACCGCCTTTCGGTGCCCATCGGCACCCGTTTCGACCGCCTTTTGACGCCCATCGACACACATTGCGACCGCCAGCAACACCTGTGCGACACTGATCTCGCCCCAATGCAGATGTGGCGACAGCCGCGAGACATGGGCGAGGTCCGGCCGGTCACGCCCATCCGCATAACCGGCCAGCCCGCTGTCCAGGAATTCCGCCAGTCGCTGCTGGGCACCGCGCTCACCAGGCGTCCAAAGCGACTCGAAATTGATAGCCCAGTTCGGTTTCTCTGGCGCGAGCCGCCACTCCGCCAATAATTCGGACTCGATATCACCATTCCAGGGGGTAATCACCGGCGCTGGCCTTGGCGGCCGGGGATCACCGGCGGCGCGGCAGGCCCGCGCAAATGGCGAATAGACCCTGTAAGGCTGGCCGGCCGCCGTGCGGACCGCCTCGGGCTCATGCAGCAGGAAGCCGCCATAGCGGTGGCATGCGGCCCCGGCCGCATCGCAGGCCGCCTTCACGCGCTGCTCCAGCGCCGCCGCCCAGGGCGCATAGTCGCGGCTGAAGTAGACCGCCGCCGCTCCCGTCTCGCGCAGCACCGCACCGATCACCTGATCCGCGCGCCCCCGCCGCAGCACGAGCTTCACATCGCGGCCGAGCGCCGCGAGGCTCCGGCCAAGCCACCAGCGGCTGGCCCCGCCCCAGCGCCATGCGCCCGCTGTCGTGTCATCGAGGACATAGAGGCACAGGACCGGCCCCGCCGCCGCTGCCGCGGCCAGCGCCGCATTGTCGGCAATCCGCAGGTCCTGCCGGAACCACATGATGACGGGCCTGGGCATGTTCCTCACCGGCGGGCCTCCGGACCCCGCATGTTGCGCCACCGCGCCAAGGATCGAAACGGCCCCGCGCGTCCAAGCCGCAAGGGCAGAGCGCATCCCGGCGCCCTCACCCTCTAGCAGTATCGCCCCCTATGGAGAACAGCATGACCTGGAACCTCGCACTGTCCGCCGCCCTCCTGGGCGCCGCCGCGCTGGCCGGCACCCTCGGCACCGCCAGCCGTCACCTCGAGTCTCCTGCCGCCGAAGTCCCCGCCGCCTGCCGGCTGATCACCCATGATTGCGAACTCTGCAGCAGCGGCGCAGATGGCCAGGCCGTCTGTTCCAGTGTCGGCATCGCCTGCGTCCCCACCCGCAAATGGTGCCTGGAGTGAGCTGTCCTGCCGCCCGGCCCACCCCGCCGCCTGGTGCGGAACCCGGACTTCGCGTTCAGAGCATGCCGTTGGGTGCCGGCCCGGATCAATGGGAAGCCGCGCGTTCCGGCAGGCCGGCCTGCCTCAGCGCCGCTGCCAGCCCCGCCGTCAAATCGGGGCGAAACAAGCCCTCATGCACGAAGGCTTCCACGGTGAACATCGGGGATATCTCCAGCAAGCGGCTTGCGGCCGCGCGCGCGGCTGGCATATCGCCAAGCCCGACATGGCTGGCAACAAGATAGGCATGGGTAACGCTGAAGCCTGGATTAGCCTGAACGGCCAGGATCGAATACTTGACCGCCTCCGGAAATTGACTTCCAAACAGATAGGCGAGCGCCAGTGCGCAATAGGGATGGTAGTTCAGCGGATCGTCGAGCGGGCTCAGCCGCAGCGCTTTTCGTGCATGATCGACTGCTCTTGCATAGCGCTCGCTGTGCGCGGCGACAAGCGCGCTGAACCCCAGCGCCAGCGCTGAATTCTCGTTCATCGCCAGCGCGCGGTCCAGCACCCCGATCGCACCATCATAGTCGCGCGTCAGGATGGAGCGAACAAACGCGCCCATGCTGATTGCGTTTGCATCGTCGCAGTTGATCCCGAGCACGATATCGGCGTGTTCCAGGGCGGCATCGCGGTCTTCGCGGTGAAAGCCTTTTCGAAGGTACCGCTGCTCGTGACACCAGGCAGCGTATCCATGCGCGGCATAATAGGCCTCATCGAGCTGCAGCGACTGATGAAGCAGCCGCAACGCCTCGTCGGTCTCCGCCGGAGTATTCGCATGGGCGTGCGGCAATGCGCGCAGATAGAGGTCGTACGCATCGAGGCTGTCTGGCCGCTTGCGCCGCGCCCGGTCAATCTCGGCGCGGCGCACCGACGGCTCGATTGCGCCGACGATCTGCGCCGTCAGCTGGTCCTGCAGTTCGAAGATGTCCGCCGCCGCGCCGTCGAATTTTCCCGTCCAGACATGACTCGCCGATTCACCGTCCACGAGCTGCCCGTTGATGCGAATGCGACCGGCGGATCGCCTGACGCTGCCTTCCAGCAGGTAGCGAACACCGAGCTCTCCGGCCATCTCCCGGACATCCCTCCGGTCGTCGCGGTAAGCGAAGGATGAGTTGCGCGCGATGACGAACAGCCCCGGGATCCTGGCGAGACTGGTAATGAGATCCTCTGCAAGCCCGTCCACGAAATAGTCCTGCTCCGGATCGCGGTTGAGATTTGTGAATGGCAGGACGGCGATCGAAGCCTTGTTGGCCCGCGCCGGCAGGCTGTGCCCGTCAGACAGGACCAACCGGTAACCGCGCCTTGAAACCGTTTGCAGGACATCGTGACCGTCGTCCTTCAGAGCCCGGCGAATCTCGTGAATGCACTGCACCAGGCTGTCGTCAGTGACCGCGATTCCACCCCACACCACGTGCATCAGCTCCGTCTTGGTGACCAGCCTGTTTCGATTTTCGAGCAGATGGCGGAGTGTCGCAAAGGTCTGGGGCCGCAGCTGCACACTTCCAGCTTCCGGGTCGTGCAGTGCTTCGCTGCTCAGATCAATCCGCACGCCATTGATGGAAAGTGCATTGGACGATAGGGGTTCCATCTCCTGATCCCGGCGGGGAACAGCCAATTTGACCCATCCGAGGCCCCTTCCGCAATGGATTTGTTGGCCGCCGGCCCGGCGCGATTTCGGCAGAATTTCGGAAAACCATCGGAACCTGCTCGTTACCGCCGGCCCGGACAGTGTCAGGATTGCTCATCCACTTCGAGGAGGCTGTCAAAATGCCAAGCCTTCAGTTTTTTCCGATACGGATGTGCCGCCCGATTGCCATTGGCGTCGCCTTCGCGGCAACGGTTTCACTTGCCGTTGCCGGCAAGGTCCCGGCGAGCACGCCCAGGCACGCGCTGCAGGGACTGTTCTGCAACGATGCAGCGCAGATCGACGAGGCCGTGAGATCCATGCGCCGGGGCCTGCCGCCGCGCGCCGCCGCGGCGCTCGTGAACCGCGATAGGGTCGTATGCACATTCGTGGACGTGCTGCACTACATTGTCGAGCATCCCGTTGTCATCAGGGAGGCCGCAGGTTCCTTCCCGCTGCTTGAATATGAGGGAACACTCGTCGCCGTGGTTGTCGGCGGCGCCGTTCGCCCGGTAACACCGCCGGTCCGCATCTTCTTTGCGATACCGGAAAGACTGGCTGGCGCCGTGCAAGAAGGGCGTGCCTGAAGCGCGTGCGGGCGGATAAGCGGCTGAGACGCCCGTCTCCGCGTGCGCCACCGCGGCAGCCGCCCGATCGCTTCTGCCTGATCTTCCGCGGCCGTACCGTTACTGCGGTTCCGCCGGTCTGGCACCATGGTCCTGGAGATATCTGGCGATTTCGCCATAGCCATGGCGCGTGGCGATATCGAGGGGCGCACGCTTACCTTTGCAATCCACGCTGACGCCGAAGTTCACGGCGTTGACGTCGGCCCCCGCCTTGATCAGAGCCTCCACGCAGCCGAGGCAGCCCAGCCAGGTGGCGATGTGGAGCGCCGTTTCGCCCTGGAAGGTCGAGTCGGGATGGGCGCGATGCGCCAGCAGCAGCTCCATCATGTCGAGCCTGCGGGCGTGGATCGCCATGATCAGGGGCTCGCCCCAGTATTCGGTGGGAGCGCTGACGCTGGCACCGCGCGCGATCAGCAGTTCGGCCGCCGCGTAGTGCCCGCGCCTGACCGCGTGGTCGAGCGGCGTTCCCATCGCGTCGTACGCATTGACATCGGCGCCCGCGTCGAGCGCTGCCGCGATTGCTCTGACGTCGCCGCTCTTGGCGGCGTCATGGATGGCAGCAGCGCCGGCCACCCCCGGTACCAGGACGATGAGAATGGCGGCGGAAGACATGAGCTTGCGCATGCAGCAGTCTCCTATGGCAGGCCACGGGACAAGGCACGGTCAGGCCATGAGACTGTAGCATACTGCCGGGGCCGCGCAATCACAGTGAGGCGGCATCCTTCGGACGGCGTGAATCATCCGCGATTGTCTGCGCGCTTCCGGCAACGGCCGGCGAAGTGCGAGAACCGCCGCCTCACCCCCCGAACCGGTTCCAGCCGCGGCCGTGGTCGCCGAAGCCGATGCAGCCGTCGTCGGTCACCGCCACCGTGTCCTCGAGCTTGATGAAACCGCGGCGCGGATGCTGCATGGTGGTCTCGATCGAGATGACATAGCCCGCTTGCAGCGGCCGGTTCGCATCGACGCCGGGGTAGGGTACCGGGCCTGAGCCGGTGAGCCGCGGCGCCTCATGCGAGATGAGCCCCATGCCATGCGCCGTGAAATGCGTGTGTGCACGGTTCGGCATGCGCTTGAGCTCCGCTTCGCCGGCCGCGAAGATCTCCTGGCCGAGCGCGCCTGAACGGATCGGCTTCCTTGCCGCCTGCTGCACCGCCTCGATCTCGCCGAGCAGGTTGTCGAGTTCGGCATCGGGCTCGCCGGCCACCGCCATGCGGCACAGATCCCCGATATAGCCCTGATAGTTGCCGCCCGAATCGAGCGACACAGGATCGCCGGGCTTGAGCGCATAATCCGAAGCCGCGCGGTTGTGGCCGGTGCCGGCGGTGATCAGGCAGTAGTCGAAGGTGAGTCCCCGCTTCTGCTCTTCGAGCCTGAGCGCCTCGACGAGGGCCGCCTTGGTATCACCTGCGCCATGCGCGGCGATCACCGCCAGCATCGAATCGATCACCTTTTCGGAGGCGAGCCTGAGGAGTTCGAGTTCTTCGGCCGTCTTGACGGCCCGCAGCCGTTCCAGCACTTCCGTGGCATCGCTGAAGCGGGCATTGCCGAGCCCGTCGCGCAGCGCCGCCGCCGCATCGGCCGGGATGAACGGCATCTCGATGCCGATGCGCCGCACCCCGCCCAGCGCCTTTAGATGCGCAACCGCCGCCTCGGCCGCATCGAGTGTCCCCCAGCAGCCGAGCCTGAGTTCCGGTGCCCACAGCCGCCCCAATGCCCGCTCATAGCCTTCAATGGGATTGCCGACATAGGCCGTCTTCTCCGGCTGGCCGCGGCGATACACAACCACGGGCAGGTAGCGGCTGACGCCGATCGCCTCCATGGCCGCGAAGAAGAAGAACGTGTAGCCGCCCATCAGATAGCGGACATTGTGCTTCGAGGTGGCGATGAGCGCGTCGAGATCGGCTTCTTCCATGAGCCGGTCGAGCTTCGCCGTATCGAAGGGAGGGCTCGTCCTTGGCAAAGGGGCATCGTCGGCCATGACATCCTCCCGTCGGTCCTTGTCGCGCCAGCGCCTTGCAAGGCTAACAAGCCGCCGCCTCGCGATGCAAGCCCGCGCATTCCCACCATCCGCCACAAACATGAACGCCAGATAACAGTCCCGTCACGATCAGTTCACGTGGCCTCTGTCAGGCTGCGGACAAGTTCCGAGCCTGATGGAGACTGGCCATGATTGAACTGATATTCACCGCCTGCCTCATGGCAGCACCCGCCGACTGCAAGGAGGTGCATCTGAGTTTCGACGGTACGCAGCTCACCCCCATGGCCTGCCTGATGGCCGGCCAGCCGCAGCTGGCCCAGTGGGCCGTGACCCATCCCGGCTGGCAGGTGACGCGCTACCGCTGCGGCCTGGCCAAGGAAGCCCGCATCGCCATCTGAGCCGCCCGCCCGGCAGCCAGGTCCGAAAGACCCGGAACCTCAATCGATCCCGGCCACGCCGCGCGGCCGGTAGGGCGCCTCCAGCGCCGCCAGCGTGGCGCCATCCAGGGCCAGTTCGGTGGCCGCCAGCGCCTCCTCGAGATGATGCGGCCGCGTGGCGCCGATGATCGGCGCAACCACGCCCGGCCTGGCCAGGAGCCACGCCAGGGCCAGCTGCGCCATCGACACCCCCATCGCCCCCGCCTGTTTTTCCAGCGCCGCCAGCACATCCGCCTCATGCGCCGCGCCATAGAGCTTCGGCGAGTACTGGTCGCTCGCCGAGCGCGCCGTCGCCTGGTGCTGGGCGGGCCGCGTGAGGAGCCCGCGCGCCAGCGGGCTCCAGGGGATGAGCCCGATGCCCTCGCTCACGCACAGCGGCACCATCTCGCGCTCCTCCTCGCGGTAGAGCAGATTGTAGTGGTTCTGCATCGACACGAAGCGGGCAAGCCCCAGCTGGCGCTGCAGGCCGATGAGTTTCATGAACTCCCACGCATACATGGAAGATGCCCCGAGATAGAGCACCTTGCCGTCCTGCACGGCACGGTCGAGTCCGGCGCAGATCTCCTCCATCGGCGTCGTCCGGTCGAGCCGGTGGATCTGGTAGAGGTCGACATAATCCGTCTGCAGCCGCCTGAGCGAGGCCTCGATGCCTTCCAGAATGTGCTTGCGCGACAGGCCGCGGGCATTGCTGCCCTTGTCCATCTCCAGGCCGACCTTGGTGGCGATCACCACCTCGCTGCGCGCCGCCATGTCCCTGATGAGCTTGCCCGTCACCCGCTCCGACTCGCCCAGGCTGTAAATATCGGCCGTGTCGAAGAAGTTTATTCCCGCCTCGAGCGCGCGCCGGAAGAAGGGCCGGGCCGCCTCTTCGTCGAGCGTCCAAGGCCGCCAGGCGGGATCGCCATAGCTCATGCAGCCGAGCGCCAGGCGGCTGACGCTGAGGCCGGAACTCCCGAGTTTCACGTATTTCATGTCGGCCTCCGCAGCGGCTACTTGTTGGCGGCGATTGCCATCTGGATGTCGCGCTCGCGCCGCTTGTCGGCACGATGCATGAGGAAGCCGGCAATGGCAACGCCGCTGCCCACCACCACGATGATGAGCGTGGCAAGGGCGTTGATGTCGGGCGTCACCCCGAGCTTCACCTTGCTCCAGACGAGCAGCGGCAGCGTCGTGGCGCCGGGCCCAGTGGTGAAGTTGGTGATGACCACGTCGTCGAGCGAGATCGTGAAGGCCAGGAGCCAGCCCGACACGATGGCCGGCGCGATGATCGGCAGCGTGACGTCGAGCAGCACCTGCCATGGCTTCGACCCCAGGTCCATCGCCGCCTCCTCGACCGAGCGGTCCATGGTCGACAGCCGGGACTGTACGATGGTGGCCACATAGGTCATCGAGAAGGTGATGTGGGCGAGCGTGATGGTGGTGAAGCCGCGCTGCGCCGGCCAGCCGATCCATTGCGCCATGAACACGAACATGAGCAGCAGCGACACGCCGGTGATCACCTCCGGCATGATGAGCGGCGCCGTGACCAGGCCCGAGAACAGCGTGCGCCCGCGGAACTGCTTGAAACGCGCCAGTGCCAGCCCCGCCAGCGTGCCGAGCAGCGTCGCGAAGGTGGCGCTGATGACGGCGATCTTGAGCGACAGCAGTGCCGCGTTGATTACCTGGTCATTGCTGAGCAGCCGTCCGTACCACTGTGTCGAGAACCCGCCCCAGACGGTGGCCAGCCGCGACCGGTTGAACGAGAACACGATCATCGACAGGATCGGGATGTAGAAGAAGGCGAACCCGAAGCACAGCCAGGTGATGAGGAAGGTCGAGCGCCTGCTCATCTGCCACCCTCCGCCTTCACCGCCGATTTGGCCTCGAAATGGTTGTAGATCATCATCGGCAGCACCAGCACGATGAGCAGCGCCACCGCGATCGCCGAGGCCATCGGCCAGTCGCGGTTGAGGCTGAACTCGTCGTTGATGATCCGCCCGATCATCGGATCCGAGGCGCTGCCGACGAGCGACGGGATCACCAATTCGCCCGAGGCGGGAATGAACACCAGCAGCCCGCCGGCAATGATGCCGGGAATGGAGAGCGGCAGCGTGATGTCCTTGAACACCTGCCAGGGCCGCGAGCCGAGATCCATTGCCGCCTCGTTCAGCGTGTAGTCGAGCTTTTCGAGATTGGCATAGAGCGGCAGGATCATGAACGGCAGGTAGGAATAGACGATGACCAGGATTACCGCGAAATTGGTGTTCATCATCGGGATCGCCTTCAGCGTCATGGACGCCGGCAGGAACACATTGACGAGCGAGGTGAGCCCCTTGTTGAACCAGCTGTTGTTGCCCATCAGCCCCATCCATGCATAGACGCGCAGCAGGAACGACGTCCAGAACGGCAGGATCACCAGCATCAGCAGGATGTTGCGCCACGACCCTTGCGCCCTGGCGATGCCATAGGCCATCGGGTAGCCGAGGATGAGGCACAGCACCGTCGCCATCGCCGCGTTGTAGAGCGAGGTACCGAAGCCGCGCAGATAGACGGAATCGCTCAGCAGCAATTCGTAGTTCCTGGTGAGAAGATAGGGCCACTCCGCGCCGAACTCGAATGGCGGCTGCGCCGGGATCGCGGTGGCGAAACTCATGGCGATGACGATCAGGAACGGCAGCAGAAACAGGAACAGCAGCCAGACATAGGGGGTGGCGATGATGAGATTGCGCCAGCCCTCACGGTTGAACCAGCGTCCGAACGCGCTCTCCTGCCCGGTCATGCCGGCTACTCCTGCAGTACGATCGCCGCCGCCGGCGCGAAGGACAGCCACACCTCATCGTCCCATCCGGCCACCCGCTCGCTCTCGCCGGCCCGGCGGTCATTGACCTTGTTCACCCTGACCAGGGCACCGTTTGGCAAACGGATGCGGTACAGCGAATCCTTGCCGAAATAGCCGAGGTCAAGGACCTTGCCCTTGACGGCATTGAGCCTGGCGGCGGGCCTGGCCTTGCCGATGGCGATCTTTTCGGGGCGCACCGCCACCGCCACCGCCTGGCCCGGCGCCACTGCCGTGTCGCTCACCGCCTCGATGTCGCCGCCCCATGTCTCGCAGCTGATGACCGCCCTGTTCCTGGCCACCGACTTGACCGTGCCTTCGAACTGGTTGATCGATCCGATGAAGTCGGCGACGAAACGCGAGTTCGGAAACTCGTAGATCTCGGTCGGCGTGCCGATCTGCCGGATGACGCCCCTGTCCATCACCGCGATGCGGCTCGCCAGTGTCATGGCCTCTTCCTGGTCGTGGGTCACTACCACGAAGGTGATGCCGGTCTTCTCCTGGATGCTCATGATCTCGAATTGGGTATGCTCGCGCAGCTTCTTGTCGAGCGCTCCCAGGGGCTCGTCGAGCAGCAGCAGCTTGGGCTGTCGGGCCAGCGCCCGCGCCAGGGCGACCCGCTGCCGTTGCCCGCCGGAAAGCTGGTGCGGCTTGCGCCCGGCCAGGGCCGTGAGCTGGACCAGGTCGAGCATCTGCCGCACCCGGTCCTTGCGCTGCGCCTCGCTCATCGCCTCGTGCTTGAGTCCGTACCCGACATTCTTTTCGACCGTCATGTGCGGGAACAGCGCATAGGACTGGAACATCATGTTGACCGGCCGCTCGTAGGGTGGGATGCCGGTCATATCCTGCCCGTCAATGTGGATCTTGCCGGCCGTCGGTTCCTCGAAGCCGGCCAGCATCCTGAGCAGCGTCGTCTTCCCGCAGCCGGATCCGCCCAGCAGGGCGAAGAGTTCGCCCTTGGCGATGGCCAGGCTGACATTGTCGACAGCCGTGAAGGTGCCGAATTTCTTGGTGACGTTTTCGACGCGGATGAAGGGATCGGGCCCTGTGTCCATGATTGTCCCGGCAGTAAAGGCCCGGCAGGTGATGCCGGGCCGCATGTGCTTCAGCTGGCAGAACCTGTCTTGATGGTGCTCCAGGCCTTGGTCATGGCCCGTTCCAGTTCAGGCGTCAGCGGGATGGGAGTCCACAGCCGCTTCTTCAGCTCTTCGTCGGGATAGACGGCCGGATCGGCCAGCACCGCCGGATCGACGAAGGCGTTGGCCGCCAGGTTGGCGTTGGCGTAGTTGGTGAAGTTGGTGCACTTGGCAATGACCTCGGGTTCCATCATGTAGTCGAGGAACTTGTAGGCGTTCTCCTTGTGCGGCGCGTCCGACGGGATGCAGAACACGTCGATCCAGGCCGGCGAGCCGGTCTTGGGCACGTGGTATTCGAGATTGATCTTGATCCCGGCTTCCTCGGCGCGGGTCCGCGCCGTCGCGTAGTCCCCCGACCAGTTGTTGACGACACAGAGCTCGCCATTGGGAATGGCATTGAGATAGTTGGTGTTGTCGAAGGTCCTGATATGCTGGCGGACCGGTTTGAACAGCTCGACGACCGCATCATAGTCGGCTGGATTGGTTGTATCCGGGTCCTTGCCCAGATATTTGAGCAGCATGGGGATCATGTCGCCCTGACTGTCGAGAATGGAGATGCCGCAGTCCGCAAGCTTTGCGGCATTCTCGGGCTTGAAGACGAGATCGAGGTCGGTGAGGTCTGCATCCGGGATGCGCTCCTTCACCATGTCGACATTGAAGGTGAAGCCGACTGTGCCCCACATGTAGGGGATCGAGTACTCGTTGCCGGGGTCCCAGCCGGACAGCACCTTGAGGATTGCCGGATCGAGGTTCTTGATGTTGGGAAGCTTGCTCTTGTCGAGCTTTTCATAGGCCTTGGCCTTGATGAACCGCGGCAGGCCCAGCCCCGACTGGTCCACCACATCATAGCCGGTGTTGCCGGCGAACATCTTGGCTTCCATCGCCTCGACGGAATCATAGGTGTCGTAGACGACCTGAATGCCGGTTCTGGCCGTGAAGTCTTCGAGGGTGGTTTCACCGATATAGTCCGCCCAGTTGAACACATGGACGACAGCGTCCTCGGCGCGGACTCGTTTGACATATGGCATCGCCACGGCAGCGCCGGCCATGAGGCCGATCGCAGAACGTCTGGTAAGCTTCATTGCATTTCCTCACCTGTTGCGGCTCTTGGCGGCCTTTGCTTGAATTTCTATTCAAAAGTCTATGTCGAACCGATGGTGCCCTCAAGCCCGCGCTTCAGCAGGGCGCGGGCGATGATCAGCCGCTGGATCTCGCTGGTGCCCTCCCAGATGCGATCGACTCTGACTTCACGGTAGAAGCGCTCGGCCACATTCTCGCGCATGTAGCCGCGCCCGCCAAAGATCTGGACGGCACGATCGGCGACGCGGCCCGCTGCTTCCGACGCGAACAGCTTGGCGATCGAGCACCGCGCATGCAGGCTTTTCTCGTTCTCGCCGCGGTCATGGGCGGCGGCCGCCTCATACGTCACCATGCGCGCCGCCTGCAGGTCGACGGCGCTGTCGGCCAGCATCGCTTGGATGAGCTGGTAATGGGCAATCGGCTCGCCGGAGACAACCCGTGATCGCGCAAATGCCGTGGCCTCGTCGATCAGCCGCGCCATGGCGCCGCAGCAGCGCGCCGCGATCAGCAGCCGTTCCCGCCGGAACCACGCATGGGTGAACGACATGCCGTCGCCTTCCTCGCCGATCCGGTCCGCTGCCGGCACGCGCACCTTGTCGAAGGTGAGGATCGGATGGTGGTGGTCGTAAGTGTGGGAATAGGCCGGCGATCGCTTGACGGTGAGCCCTTCGGCATCGGCCGGACAGAAGAACAGGCAGTGCTCGCCGCTGGCGAGCCTGGCCTGGACGATCACGACATTGGCCCGGTTGAAGCTGGTGACATGCCACTTCTCGCCGCTGATGATGTAGTGCTCGCTATCCCGCGTGGCAGAGGTGCTGATGCTTGACGGATCCGAGCCCGCCTCTTCCTCGGTGATCGCATAGCACAGATGCACCGCACCGCGCGTGACCGGCAGGATGTAGCGTTCGATCTGATCGGCATTGCAGGCTTTGAACATCCAGCCCTGCGCCTCGCCGTAACACCAGCCAAGCGCATTGGTGACCCGGCCGAACTGCTCGACGATGGCGACCTGCGTGAGGACCGGCAGAGCCAGACCGCCAAATGATGCAGGCGTATCCATGAGGGCGAGCCCCATGGCGATCGCCTCCGCCTGGTGCGCAGCCACCGTCTCCGGCGCGATCCGCCCCTCATTCATCTCGGCTTCGACTTCGTGCGGAATGAGCGCCTTCTCGACGAAGGCCCGCGCCTTGTCACGCCAGGCCCTGGCCTCCTCAGGAAGCGCAAATGCCAAGATCAGTGCACCTGATTGTAGTGTTTCGGAAAATAGGCATGCAGCGCGGTCTTGACCACCTTGCGGGCTGTCTCGGCCGTAATATAGGGGTCTATCCGCGCCGCTGTCGAGACGGTGCCGAGCCACATGCCTTCGCAGATGCCCTCGAGGCCGAACATGACCAGCTTGGCGTCGTGGCTGTAGCCGCCATCCGCGCTGAGGCGTCGGCACAGCTCCATGACGACGCGCGAGCGCTCGCTGTCGTAGGGCGAACAGATTTCCTCGTAGATCGGCCGGCCCTGGCTTTCGCCCCAGAAGGCGATCCAGGCCGCAAGTTTCTGCGGCGTGTAGATCTTGTCGTCGAAATCCGAAAGCAGTACCGCCTGCAGCCTGTCGGCCGTGCGGTCGCCCGCCTGCTCGAGCGCTTCCTTCCAGTTCTGGTAGTATTCGTCGGCCAGCATCTTGAGGCTGGCCGCCAGCAGCTTTTCCTTGCCTTCAAAATGGAAGCTGATGATGCCGACCGAGAGCCCGGCGGTGCGGGCGACGTCGGCAATGGTTAGGGAGGCATAGCCTTTGCGCGAAATGACTTCGATCGTGGCCTCGATCAGCTGCTGGCGTCTGACATCCTTGGAGGCTTTTCTCCGGACTTTTTCAGGATTTTCTTGAATGGCGGCACCCATCATCTGTCCTGTTACCTTTGCTACGGCGGTCCCGTGACCTCGCTGAGAGGCCGTTTCCATCCCACATCGCGCCAGGGATTGTTGGCGATTCCCAGCCGCTCAACGAGATCGAGCGCTTGCCACATGAGCGGAATGCGCCGTTCGGCGAGTCCGGGAAGGCTCAGCGGATCGAGCCCGGTGAAGGGCAGGAACGGGTTGCGCCGGCTGTAGGCCCAGATCTCGACTCGTTTCGAGGGCCGGGCGGCAAAGCCGCGGGCGTGAAAACCGACCGTATCGCCGACGATCAGCGTGTTTGCCGGGATCGCGGTCTGTTGCGGTCTTGGCAGCCCCATGCGGGCGAGGTCGGCGGCGTCGGCGCGGAATGAACCGCGCGCCAGATAGGTGTCGCTGGCCTCGGCCGCCCGGATGCTCGTCTCGTGCTCCCAGGCGATTCGCTCCGGCGTCAGGCGGTGTGAGCCCGGAACATACACGAAGGGTCCCTCGTCCTCGGCCACATCCGTGAGGAACAGCCAGGCCTTCATGCTGGGATGGAAGGTGTCGGCATGGAAGTTGGTCTGCGGATCCGGTCCCGCCTGGCGCACATGCGTGATGATGGACTGGATGTAGTAGAGCGGTTCCTGGTCGTAGGACGACACGTAGCGCATCAGCCCGTGCCAGTCGCCGCGCCGGAACAGCGTCTTGAGATCCGGCATGGCGGCAAGCGCCCTGGCGTCGAGGGCAATCCGGCGTGTCACGGTATCGCCCTGGATCATCTCGCGGGCAGGGGCCTGGAATGCGAGCACCGCATCGCGCAGCCGCGCGAACATGTCCGGCGGCAGGAAATTCTCCTTGCGCACGAAGCCGTCGCGAATGAAGGCGTCGCGATCTTCCGCCGAAACGAGGTGTTCGAGGCGCTTGCGCCGCCACCACGCGAGGTGATGGGCCAGCTTGACCCGCCTGACATGCAGGCCCCAGCGATTCAGTGCCGGCGAGCCGATGACCGGATTGTCGCGAAATGACTTCGCGCTGGTGGCGACCGCCGCCGCCGCAAACGGGAGTTTGAGAATCGTGGAAACTTTAGACGGCACAAGATTATTTTACTATAACTTTAGCGGACTGCAAGATGCAAAACGCGCGGTCCGCCGCAAAATGCAGCAGTTGCGTCAAAAAGACGTTCACCGCACCTGCCTGACCGCCCCCTTGGCGGCACTCGTGGCAAAGGCGGCGTAGGCGCGGAGCGCCGTCGTCACCCGGCGCGGCCGCGGCTCGGCCGGCGACCAGGCATCCTGGCCGCGCGCCTCCTGTGCCGCCCGGCGCCTGGCGATTTCCGCTTCATCCACGGCGAGATGCACGCTGCGGTTCGGGATGTCGATCTCGATGCGGTCGCCATTCTGCACGAGCGCAATGAGCCCGCCTTCCTGCGCCTCGGGTGACACATGGCCGATCGACAGGCCCGAGGTGCCGCCCGAAAACCGCCCGTCGGTGATGAGCGCGCAGGCTTTTCCCAGGCCCTTCGACTTGAGATAGCTGGTGGGATAGAGCATTTCCTGCATGCCCGGGCCCCCGCGCGGTCCCTCGTAGCGGATCACCACCACATCGCCCGGCTTCACCTTGCCGGTGAGGATGCCGGAAACCGCCGCATCCTGGCTCTCGAAAACGATGGCGGGTCCGGCGAATTTCAGGATCGATTCATCGACGCCCGCCGTCTTCACGATGCAGCCTTCAAGCGCCAGATTGCCTTTGAGCACGGCCAGCCCGCCGTCCCTGGAGAATGCATGCGCGACATCGCGGATGACGCCTTTCTCGCGGTCGAGGTCGAGAGCGTCGAAGCGCCGGGCCTGGCTGAAGGCCGTCTGCGTCGGAACCCCGCCGGGTGCAGCCATGAAGAACTCGCGCACCGACTCGCTCTTGCTGCGGCGCACGTCCCAGCGTTCGATTGCTTCGCCGAGTGTGCGCGTATGCACGGTCGGCAAGTCGCGGTGGATGAGGCCCCCCCGGTCGAGCTCGCCCAGGATTGCCATGATACCCCCCGCCCGGTGCACATCCTCCATGTGGACATCGCTCTTGGCCGGCGCCACCTTGCACAGGCAGGGCACCCGCCGCGACAGCCGGTCGATATCATCCATGGTGAACGCCACCTCGCCCTCATGCGCCGCGGCCAGGATGTGCAGCACCGTGTTGGTCGAGCCGCCCATGGCGAT
>CAZIXE010000075.1:0-17822 GCA_964543235.1 uncultured Rhizobiaceae bacterium
ACCTTGGCGCCCTTGGTCACCATGTTCTCGATCTGGGCGAGCTGGTTCGGAATGTCGTCCTCGCCATATTGCAGGTCGGTCGCGTAGCCCAGCGCGGTGAATTCCTTCACCATCGACTCGCCGTCGGAAATCCAGCGCGTCGAGGACTTGGTCGGCATGGAAATGCCGATCAGTCCCTTGTCCTCGGCGTGGGCGGCGCTGGTGGCGAGCAGGGCGGCGAGGCCTGCAGTCGCGGCAATGAAATATCTGCGATTGATCACGTGGTTTCTCCCTTTGTGCGGCAGGACGAGTTCGCTATGGTTCTGCCCGCAAGGGGATTAGTTAGACCAGCAAAGAAATGCTGGCAATGGCTTTTGTATTATAATTGCAAAATTCATCGCGATTGGGGTAGTCTGGGCGGCATGAAGACGAGGCGGGGAGGACGCCGGCCCGACCGGCGGGGACGCAGGGGCGCGAGGTTGCACTCGACGCTGGCACGGCGCATCGGTGAACAGATATTGAGCGGCGCCTATCCTCCGGGAGCCCTCTTACCCAACGAAGCGGAATGGTGCCAGCTCTACGGGGCCAGCCGCACCGCGGTCCGTGAGGCGATCAAGGGGCTCAATGCCAAGGGCCTGCTGGTGTCGCGGCCCAAGATCGGATCCAGGGTCGAGCCCCGCGAACGCTGGAACATGCTGGACCGGGATGTACTGGCCTGGGCCTTCGCGGTGGGCGACAAGCGCGAGCTCCTGATGGCGGTGCAGGAGGTGCGGCGGGTCATCGAGCCGGAAGTGGCGGCGCTCGCCGCCCGGAAACGGACGCCGCAGCAGCTCGAGGTGATCCGGACGGCGCTGGCGCAGATGAGCGAGGCGGCGGAACCCGCCGCCTTCGTGGGCCCCGACCTGCAGTTTCATCTCGCGGTGCTGGCGGCCGCCAACAATCCGCTGCTCGGGCCGTTCGGCGGGCTGATCGAGTCGGCGCTGCGCAATTTGTTCGATTTCACCACCCACACCCGCTACGAGCCGGAACTGGTCATCCCGCTGCACCGGAACATCCTGAAAAACATCGAAAAAGGCAATCCGGAGGCGGCGCGGCGGGCAGTCAAGGTGCTGCTCGAAGACACCGACAACATCCTCCAGGACCGGCCGCGCCCGGCGCGGCGGCGGGCGCGCGGCCTGCAGCCGGCGGGCTGACCCGGCCGGCCGCCGCTGCGGCGGATTTGCCGGGGCGCTTGCCGGTCTCGAAAGCCTTCCTATATCTGCTGCGAATGTCCGTGCCGGGTCCCGGAAACCGCCGATTGCGGGGTCGTCCAGCCCGGTTGCGGATACCATCAGCCCATGACGGCGTCTGGCGCGGGTGCTCGAACGAGGCCCCGGTGACGCGCAGAGGAGGAGTAGATCATGGATTTCGAAAAATACACCGAGCGGTCGCGCGGTTTCATCCAGTCGGCCCAGGCGCTGGCTCTGCGCGAGGGTCATCAGCGCTTCGCCCCCGAACATCTCCTGAAGGTCCTGCTTGACGATGAGGAAGGCCTCGCGGCTGGCCTGATCAAGGCTTCGGGCGGCGACAGCCGCCAGGCCCTGCGCGAGGTTGAGGCGGTGCTGGCCAAGATGCCGAAGGTTTCTGGCAGTGGCGCCGGGCAGGTCTATCTCGCCCCGGAAATGGCTCGGGTGTTCGAGGCCGCCCAGAAACTCGCCCAGAAGGCCGGCGACAGCTATGTCAGCGCGGAGCGGCTGCTGCAGGCGCTGGCCATGGAGAAGAGCGAGGCGGCGCGGGTGCTCAAGGCCGCTAACGTGACGCCGCAGGGCCTCAACCAGGCGATCAACGCCATCCGCAAGGGGCGCACCGCCGATACGGCGTCGGCCGAACAGGGCTATGACGCGCTCAAGAAATATGCCCGCGACCTCACCGAGGCGGCGCAGGCCGGCAAGCTCGATCCGGTGATCGGCCGTGATGAGGAAATCCGCCGCACCATCCAGGTGCTGTCGCGGCGCACCAAGAACAATCCCGTCCTGATCGGCGAGCCGGGGGTCGGCAAGACCGCCATCGCCGAGGGGCTGGCGCTGCGCATCATCAAGGGCGATGTCCCCGAAAGCCTCAAGGACAAGAAACTGCTTGCCCTCGACATGGGTGCGCTCATCGCCGGGGCCAAGTATCGCGGCGAATTCGAAGAGCGGCTCAAGGCGGTGCTTGCGGAAATCACCGCGGCGGAGGGCGGCATCATCCTGTTCATCGACGAGATGCACACGCTGGTGGGCGCCGGCAAGGCGGACGGCGCCATGGATGCCTCCAACCTGTTGAAGCCGGCACTCGCCCGCGGCGAACTGCACTGCGTCGGGGCCACGACGCTCGATGAATACCGCAAGCATGTGGAAAAGGACGCGGCGTTGGCGCGGCGCTTCCAGCCGGTGTTCGTCTCGGAGCCTACGGTGGAGGATTCGATCTCGATCCTGCGCGGCATCAAGGAGAAATACGAGTTGCACCATGGGGTCAGGATCACCGACTCGGCGCTGGTGGCGGCGGCGACGCTGTCGAACCGCTATATCAGCGACCGCTTCCTGCCCGACAAGGCGATCGACCTCATGGACGAGGCGGCGTCGCGCTTGCGGATGCAGGTCGACTCCAAGCCCGAGGAGCTTGACGAGGTCGACCGCAAGATCATGCAGCTGCAGATCGAGCGCGAGGCGCTGAAGAAGGAGAGCGATTCGGCCTCCCGGGACCGGCTGCAGAAGCTCGAGAAGGAACTCGCCGCGCTCGAGGAAAAATCGGCGGCGATGACCCGGGCCTGGCAGGCGGAGAAAGAGAAGCTCGCCCAGGCCTCGAAGCTGAAGGAAGAGCTGGAACAGGCCCGCAATGCCCTGGAGCAGGCTCAGCGCAAGGGCGATTTCGCCAAGGCGGGCGAGCTCGCCTATGCCACCATTCCCGGCCTCGAGAAGAAGCTCAAGGAAGCGGAGGCGCAGGGCGAGTCCAAGATGGTCGAGGAAGAGGTGACCGAGTCGCACGTCGCCCAGGTGGTGTCGCGCTGGACCGGCATTCCGGTCGACAAGATGCTGGAAGGCGAGCGCGAGAAGCTGCTGCATATGGAGCGCGATCTGGCAAAGCGCGTGGTGGGCCAGGAAGAGGCGGTGGAAGCGGTTTCGACCGCGGTCCGGCGGGCACGCGCAGGGCTCCAGGATCCCAACCGGCCGATCGGCTCGTTCATGTTCCTCGGACCCACGGGGGTCGGCAAGACCGAGCTCACCAAGGCGCTGGCGGCGTTCCTGTTCGACGACGAGCACGCCATGGTCAGGATCGACATGTCGGAATACATGGAGAAGCATTCGGTCTCGCGCCTGATCGGCGCGCCTCCGGGCTATGTCGGTTATGACGAGGGCGGGGCGCTCACCGAAGCGGTGCGGCGCCGGCCCTATCAGGTGGTGCTGTTCGACGAGATCGAGAAGGCCCATCCGGACGTGTTCAACGTGCTGCTGCAGGTGCTGGACGATGGCCGCCTCACCGACGGACAGGGCCGCACCGTGGATTTCAAGAACACGCTGATCGTCATGACCTCGAATCTGGGCTCCGAATTTCTGGTGTCACTGGGCGAGGACCAGGACGTCGATGTGGTGCGCGAGCAGGTTCTGAACGTGGTCAAGGCCGCGTTCCGGCCCGAGTTCCTCAACCGGCTCGACGAGATCATCCTGTTCCACCGGCTGAAGCGCGAGCATATGGGCGCCATCGTCGATATCCAGATCGAACGGCTGCGCAGGCTTCTCGCCGATCGCAAGATCGCGATCACGCTCAGCGAGGCGGCGCGCAGCTGGCTGGCCGACAAGGGCTATGACCCCGCCTATGGCGCGAGGCCGCTCAAGCGGGTGATCCAGAAGCAGGTGCAGGATCCGCTTGCCGAGGAGATCCTCGCCGGCCGCATCAAGGACGGCGACACGGTCGACCTCGATGCGGTGGCGGGCACGCTCACCTTCAACGGCCTCGCCGTCGGCGGCAAGCCGGTCGATCCCAAGGTCGTCAGCCTGCACTGAGTGTCTGGCCAAACCGGCCGCTTGACGGGAATGCGTCCGGCTGGTCGGATCGGCCATGGCCCTCCCCTCACGCGTGGCGCGGCGGCGGCCGTGGATCAGCGCGCTGCTGGCCGCCGCACTCGCCGCGGCGGTGGCCGGCAGCGCCTTCTACGGGCAGCGCACCTACCGCACCTTCCTGCTGCTGCAGTCGGCGCAGGCGCTCGGCGTTGCCGAGGTCAGTTCCATCCGCGGCTGGATGACGCTCGACTACCTCGCCGGGTCCTATGATCTCGACGCCTCGCGGCTCAGATCGGCACTCGGCCTGACGCCGGATGTTCCCGGGACGACGACGCTGCGCATGCTGGCCGGACAGCGCGGTGCAGCGGTGTTCGACACGGTCGGCGAAGTGCAGAAGACGGTGGCCCTGCTCATCGGGCGCGACACGGCCCCTGCCGCGCCGCAAGAGGAAACCGGCTGGTTCGACAGCCTGACCCAGGCGGTCATGGCCGGGGTGCTGGCCTATGGCTATCCGGCGCTGCTCGTAGCGGTGTTCCTCGGTTCCCTCGGTCTTCCGGTACCGGCGGGGGCGGTGACGGCGTTTGCCGGCTCGCTCGCCGCCAGCGGCCAGGTCGCCGGGCTCATGGCCTTTGCCATCGCCATGCTGGGCTCGCTCATTGGCGATGCGGTGGCCTATGCGATTGGCCGCGCGGTGAGTCCGGCCTGGCTCATGCGCCGGGGCGGCTTCCTCGGCTATACAGAGGCCAACCGGGTGCGGGCGCTCGCCCTGTTCGAGCGCTGGGGCAGCGCCACGGTGGTCATCGGCATGTCGGTGGTCTCGCATTTCAGCTCCGTGGTGGGCCTGCTGGCCGGCCTCAGCCACTGGTCGCTCGCCAGATACCTCGCGGCGGCCATCGCGGGGCGGCTCGTGTGGACGCTTGGCTATTTCGGGCTCGGCTATGCGGCCGGCAGCAATTTCGCCGCGGCCAGCGGCTTCCTGTTCAATCTCGGCATGACGGCTGTCTGCGGTCTCGCGGCTGCCGGGCTCATCGGCATGTGGAGCCGGCTTTACCGGATTCCCGGCGCCCGCGCGTGAACCCGGCGGCGCCCATACCCAATTCCGGAGAATGGCTGTTTGTACCCAATTCACCGCGCGCTGTCAAGCGCTATTTTCCTAGTCTAGGAACCAGCTATCCGGCTTCGCAGACCCGGGGCTTCGTGGCAGTGTCGGAAGCATGAGCCAGTATCCGCGCGTGAGCTTCCGCATCGAATTCGGCCCCGGCCGGCGGCTCGGGCCGGGCAAGGTGCGGCTCCTCGAGCTCATTGCCGAAACCGGCTCGATCGCCGCAGCGGCGCGGGCAATGGGCATGTCCTACCGGCGGGCCTGGTTGCTGATCGAGGCGGCCAACGGGCTGGCCGGCGGACCCGCAGTTGAAACGGCGGCAGGCGGCAGCGGCGGCGGCGGGGCGCGGCTGACACCGCTCGGACGGGAGCTGGTGGCGCGCTACCGCGGCATCGAGGCGGAAACCGAAAGGCTGGTCGGCGAACGGCTGCGGGGCCTGGGTGCGGCGGGCTGAGGGCCGGTTTGGGCCTTACGGCTCGATCTGGGCCACCTGGGTGGCAGACGGCGCGTTCTGCATCAGCGCGGCAATCTTCATCTTGTGCTGCTTGAACTTCGCCAGTTCCTTCTTCGCGAGCTGCTTGCCGACGGCGGCATTGAGGCGGCTCGGATTCACCGGCCGGTCGTTGACCCGCACTTCATAATGCAGATGCGGGCCGGTCGAGCGGCCGGTCGAGCCGACATAGCCGATGATCTGGCCCTGGTTGACCTTGGCGCCGCGGCGGATGCCAGCCGCGAGCTTGCTCATATGGGCATAGAGCGTTTCGTACTTCTTGTTGTGCTTGATCTCGACCACGATGCCATAGGCGCCGTTGCGGCCGGCGAGTTCGACGGTGCCCGAGCCCGCGGCGCGGATCGGGGTGCCATAGGGGACGCCGAAGTCGACGCCGGTGTGCATCTTGGAATAGCCCAGCAGCGGATGGCGGCGCATGCCGAAGCCGGAGGTGAGCCTCGCACCCGAGACCGGCGTCTTGAGCAGCGACTTGGTGGCCGACTTGCCGTCCTCGTCGAAATAGTCGGTCTGGCCGTCGGCGGTGGTGTAGCGGTAATAGGTCTTGGTCTTGCCGCCGAGGGTCAGCTGCGCATAGTGTAGAACCTTGCGCTTGGTCGAGGAACCGGTCAGCGGATTGCCGTAGAAGACCTCGAAGCTGTCGGACGCCTTGACCTGGCGCTGGAAGTCGACGTCATAGGCAAAGACGCGGGTCAGTTCCGAGATGATGTAGTCGGGGATCCTCTGGTCCTTGGCGGTAGCGTAAAGGCTCGAGCCGACGCGGGCCTTGGTGCGGAACTGGGTGACATTGGCATATTTCGAAAGCCCTTTGGCTTCCGCGCCATCCAGCATGGCAACGAAGCGGCCATCCTCATCGGCCTCGATGACGATTTCCTCGTTGGGTCCCGGCTTGAAGGCGAGGCGCACGGGGAAGGTCACGTAGCGGCCGTAGAAGTCCTGCTGCTGATCGAGAGTCAGGTCGAAACTCATGCCGGCCTTGAGCATGCGCGCGGGGAAGACGGGGTCGAGCGCCTTGCCCAGGGCCTCGGCGGCAGCCCTGGTCACGCCGCGGTCGGTCAGCTCGTCGATCAGGGTCCGCCCCTCGGCCAGCACGATGGTTTCATCGACCGGTTCCGGCGGCGGCGTCTTGGTGATGGTGGTGATGTTCTCTTCGGAGGCCGAAGCTTCGATCTCGGCGTCGAGAATGACAGTCTTGCTGTCGGTATAGGGTAGGTCTTCGGTGGTGATCGAGGGATAGGCGAAGTCGTCGTCGAGATCGCGTTCGGGAACCACCAGCGCCACTTCCACTTTGGGCTGGTAGGCGACCGACATCTCTTTGAGCGGTTTCAGATTGACGGCGTCGATCATGCTGCCGCCCATGCTCGACTTGAGGGTGCGGGCGGAACCCTGCTCGTAGGGAGCGATCGAGGCGAAGGCGCCATTGGGGACGGCATTCTGGCCGAACAGGCCGAGAAGGGCGGCGCCGACCGCGAGAGATCCGGCGACGCCCGCAATACAGGTCGTCAGCATCCAGCGGGACGTCGGCACATCATCGATTTCGAACGGATCGCCGCTCTCAGGAATCCGGGATTTCAACGTAGGACGCGGCGGCGGCCGGCGGGATGCTACCCAGTGACGGCCAGCACTTTGCGAGACGCGGTCGTTCAAAAGACTTATCCCCTCACTCGATCCCTAACCGAAGCGCCGCACCTTTCCGGTCAAGTCCCCCGTGAAGGCGCTTTGCAGAACAGCCGTCCCACCAGCAAATCCCTGCAACAGAGCGTGTTAACGCTTCTGCTGAGCGGAATTTGCCGACTCAGGCCCGTCCAGTCAACCCATATTCGCAGCCGCAGCGTGACCCGCGGCGATGCACAGCGTCAGGCGGCATCGCCTCAAGGCTATGGCACGAATGCCACGCGGCATGAGAATTTCACAATCGCATCAGTTCGTTTCCGAACCGTTAACCATGGCGTTCTGGGGATAGCGGCGGACGCCGGGGCGGCGTTCAGACTAAAGGATGAAGTCCGATTCGCTCAGCGCCGCGGGCAGGATGCCGGTCAGGACAATGCGCATCTCGGCGCCAGCGGTGCCAACCGTGTTCACCAGCACCAGCGTGTCGCTGCCGGATTTCACCACGCGAATCTGGCCCTCGCCAGTGAAAGCAGCGCTGCCGATGAAGGAGAAAGCCTGGTCGCCCGCAACAGCGGCGATGGCATCGATCGACGCGAGGTCGATCTTGTCCTTGCCGGCCTCGAAACCGGCAATGACATCGGAAGACGCCGGCTTCGATTCGGTCACCGCGTTGAAGTCGAAGGTGTCGGCACCGGCATCGCCGTTCAGCGTGTCCTGGCCTGCCCCGCCAACCAGCGTATCCTTGCCGCTGCCGCCGCGCAGAAGGTCGTTGCCGCCATTGCCTGCAAGCGTATCGTTGCCGGCATTGCCGTAGAGCACATCGTTGCCGCCGAGGCCACTGATCGAATCGTTGCCGCCGAGGCCGCGGATGGTGTCCTGCTCGCTGTGGCCGATGAGCAGGCTCGAAGCCGGACCGTTCGGATCGCTGAAACTGTATGCGACATCGGTGACGACGATCTGGATCGGCTTGGTGGTGACGAGCGTGCCGTCGCTTGCAGAGATGGTAATTTTGTAAATGTTGTCGCCATCGGCATCCCCAGGCTTCTCGAAATCGGGGGGTGCCTTGAAGGCGATGACGCCGGTTGCGGGATCGATGGTGAAGAGCGCCGCATCGTCGCCGGCGATCGAGAAGGTTACGCTGTCGCCGTCGACATCGATGGCATCGGCGTCGACGACGCTGCCGGTGCCGTTCTCCGCAAACTTCACGGAATTGGGCGCGTCAATGACGGGGGCATCATTGCTGCCCGTGATGGTGATGACAATGTCCTTGGCGGTATTGTCGAAGGACACGACGCGGATCGTGTCGGTCAGGGTCTGACCCTCGCCCAGGGCCTGGATGGCGGCCAGCGTATTGTCAAGCTGATAGGTCCAGGTGCCGTCGGCGTTGATGGTGAAGATGCCATAGGCGGGACCGATGAAGGGCGTGGTCTTGAAACTGTTCTGGCCGGGGTCGGGATCGCTGATGGTGAGCTGGCCGGCGGCATTGCCGCTCTCGTCCTCCTTGGCGCTACCGGCGGTGTCGCCACCGATGGTGGCGCGCTGGTTGTTCAGCGAGCCGGCGCTCACCGTCACGCCGTTGAACTCGAAATACTCGACATTGCGGATGGTGTCGGCGCCGGTGATGCCGAGAAGGTCGATGACCACATAGGGATTGGCGCCGCCGCCGGATATCGAATAGCGCGAGAGATCGCCGCCATAGCGCACGAGATCGGCGCTGCCATCGCCGCCATTGATGGAATCGTCGCCCTGACCGCCGATGATGGTGTCATTGCCCTGGCGGCCGGAGATCGTGTCATTGCCGGCACCGCCATTGATGAAATCGCCCGCAGTCGAGCCGACAATCGAGTTCGATGCACCGACGGTGTCGATGATGCGGACTTCCTCGAAACCGGTGATCGAGACCGGATTTCCGGGCGAAGTCTGTGAGAGGTTGACGAAGCTCTGGGTGGGATGCAGCAGTACGGTGAGGCGGTCAAAGCCGGTGCCGCCGATATAGTTGCTGAAGGTCTGGATGTTGACCAGCGTGACGTCGCCGCCCGCATCTCCGGTCATCAGGTTGCCGACATGCTCGATCCAGGCTTCGGAAAAATCGACGATGCCGGTGGCCAGGATGGTGTCGATGCCGGTCGAGCCGTGGACATAGTCGCCGGCCTCGGTATCGCCGGTATTGAAGACGAAGAGATCGGGTCCGGCGCCGCCAAAGGCATGATCGGCGCCGGGACTGCCATAGATGGTGTCGCCGCCCGCGCCGGCGACGATGAAATCATCGCCGGCAGAGCCCACGAAAACATCGCCGATCGTGTCCTGCAATTCGGCCAGCGTGCCGCCGGTGTATCCCGTCAGCGTCCCGCTCGATGCATCTGCAATATTCGGACCCGATGGGGACGCGACGAAGGTCGCCATCAATTAATCCCTGTACTGATTGAATCCGGCCAGCCTGATTCCCTGTCTAACCGATGCCGGCGCAGGCTTCAAGACAAGTCGGCAAGCGGCCGGGATTCTTCGACAATCGGGCGGCGGGACGGGGAGGGGCGTGCAGAGCGCAGCGACGGTGCCGCCCGGCGCGGCCCAGAATGTGCGCTCATTCAGAAACCGTGCTAGAGAATGAAGTCCGCCGCCGTGAGGGAGGTTGCCGTCACATTGAGGAGGAGGATTGCCGATTCGGCGCCGCCGGTGCCGGTGGTGTTGAGCTCGACGATGGTGTTGGCGCCGGACTGCACGACGCGCAACTGGCCCTCGGCGGTGAAGGCGGCTGTGCCGATGAAGACAAAGTCCTGATTGCCCGAGGTCCCGGCCCTGGCGTCGATATCGAAGACATCGATGCGGTCGATGCCCGCCTCGAAGTCGGTGATGGTGTCGGGCTTGTTGGCGGTGGTGCCGGTGGTGCCGTTGAAATCGAAGACGTCGGCACCGGCGCCGCTGGTCATGGTGTCCTGGCCGCCGGCCCCGTTCAACGTGTCGCTGCCAGCCCCGCCATCCAGCGTGTCGCGGCCATCGCTGCCTTCCAGCAGGTCGTTGCCGCCGGCGCCCAAGAACCAGTCGGCGGCGGTGCTGCCATACATGGTGTCATTGCCGGTGTCGGAGCCAATGATGAATTCGATGCTGTTGTAGACATCGCCCGCGGCCGCGCCGGCCTTGAGGCCGGTGCCCAGGTTGATGTTGACGGCGGCATCGTTGAAATAGCTGGCGAAGTCGTTGCCGCTGCCGCCATTGAGCGTATCGGCGCCGGCGCCGCCTTCCAGCGTGTCAGCCCCGGCATTGCCGTTCAGCACGTCATTGCCGCCGAGGCCTCCGATGCTGTCGGCACCGCTGGCGCCGCTGATGGTGTCCTCTTCGCCGGTTCCGGCGATGTTGCCACTGCCGGAAATCACGAAGGACTGGTTGGTGACGGTGATGGCGATGGCCTGGGTTGCCGCGTTGATGCCATCGCTTACCACGGCGGTGACGTTGTAGACATTGTCGGCGCCGCTATCGGCCGGATTCTCGAAATCGGGCGGCGTCTTGAAGGTGATGACGCCGGTCGCGCTGTCGATGTTGAAGAGCGCCGCGTCGGTGCCGCTCAGCGCATAGGTGAGCGTGGCGCCCTCGGGGTCGGTGGCATTCACGTCGAGCACCGTGCCGGTGATGTTCTCCTGCACCGACGCCGTGGCCGGCGAGGTGATGGCCGGCGGATTGTTGGCGGCGGCGCCGACTGCGATGATGAATTCATCGGACACCGAGGCACCGGAGCCGTCGGAGGCGGTGATGCGCACGGTGATGGCGCCGACGTCGCCGGCCCCCGGGGTTCCCGAGAACTGGCCGGTTGCGGGATTGAAGCTCAGCCAGCCAGGCAGGGCGGCACCGCTGGCGAGCGTAGCCGTCAGTGACCTGGTATCGCCCACATCAACGTCGGCGAAGGTGTTGGCCGGGACCGTAAAGCTGAAGGCGGTTCCGGCGGTCGCCGACTGGTCCGGAATCAGTGCCGCCACGGTGGGGGCATCGTTGGTGCCGGTGATGGTGATGGTGATCGGGAACGTCGTGCCGTCGATCGAGGCGACGGTGATCGTGTCGACCAGCGTGGCGCCGGCCTTGAGGGCCTGCACGGCGGCGAGGCCGTTGTTCAGCGTGTAGGTCCAGGCGCCGGCCGAGGTGATGGTGAAGGTTCCGTAGGCAGGGCCGGTGGCGGGGGTGGTCTGGAAGGCCGCCTCGCCCGGATTGGGATCGGTGATGGTCAGCGTGCCGCCGGTGGTGATGGTGCCGTCCTCGGTGACGCCGCCGGCCGCGGTGCCGCCGATGGTGGCGGGCACGTTCAGGATGTTGGCGGTGGAGTAGATGACGCCGGCGAAACTGAAATATTCGACCTCCAGCACCGTGTCGGTGCCTTCACTGCCGGCATTGTCGACGATCGTGTAGGTCGAGCCGCTCTTGGTCACGGTATAGTTGGCGCGCGGCCCGGCATAGAAGACCATGTCGGCAGTCCCGGAGCCACCATTGATGCGGTCGTCGCCGCTGCCGCCGGTGGCCGTATCGTCGCCGCCGCGGCCCGAGATGGTGTCGTTGCCGGCCCCGCCGTCGATGTACTCGCCCATGTCGGAACAGGTGATCGAGTTCGCGGCGCCAACGGTATCGATGATCCGCAGTTCCTCGATGCCGGTGATGGTCATCTCGGTGGACGAGATATTCTCATGGGTGATCGCGGTCCCGAACCTGATGGTGATGCGGTCAAAGCCCGAACCACCCTGGAAGTAGGCGAAGTCGTGGTCGTTCTGGATGGTCAGGTCGCAACCGGCATCGCCGGTTACCAGGCCGCCGATATGGATGATGGAGGAGCCGTAGAAATCGACAGTTCCGGTGGCGAGAATGGTGTCAAGGCCGGTGTCGCCATGAACGTACTCGCCGGGGGCGGCGTCGCCGGTGTAGTAGATGAAAAGATCCGCTCCCTCGCGGCCGAGCAGATAGTCGGCGCCGGGGCCGCCGATGATGGTGTCGGCGCCATTGCCGGCGATCACCGTGTCGTTGCCATCGGAACCGATGAACGTGTCGGCGAAACTGTCCTGGAGCTGCGCGATGGTGCCGCCGGTGAAGCCGGTCAGGATTCCGTTCAGATAGTCGGCGACGTCGTTGCCGCCGGTGCCGGTGAAGGTGGCGGAGGGCGGCGGCAGCAGGCTGCTGATCGCATAGGTGACGCCGGCGAATGAGAGAAATTCGACATTGCGAAGGATGTCGACGCCCTCGTTGCCGACATTGTCGGTCACCGTGTAGGAGCCGTCACCGTTCAGGGTGACGGAGAAATTGCCGAGCGGCCCGGCATAGACCGCCGTGTCGGTGCCGCCCAGCGTGTTGATGGTGTCGTTGCCGGTGCCACCATTCACGGTGTCGTTGCCGTTGTAGGTGGTGACCGAGTCGTCACCGCCATTGGCAATGACATTGAAGTTGCGGGTGGAGGTCGAGAAGCCCAGCGTGTTGCTGCCATCGCTGTCGATGACCGTGACGTTCTCGAGATTGTTGAGGCCGCTGGTCGGTACGAGTGGCTGCCAGACGAAATTTGCGAGCGAGCTGAGGACGACCAGCGTGTCGTTGCCGGCGCCGAAGTCGATGACGGTGGCGGCGTCGAACTGGGCGGTGGTGAGAACGAGCGTGTCGTTGCCGGCGCTGCCGGTGAAGGCCAGGCGCTCGATGCCGGTCAGGACAGGCCAGGAACCGGTAAGATCGATGACGCCCGTGAAGAGGGCGGTGACCGTGTCGGTGCCCGATCCGGCGTCGATCGTCGAGAAGCCGGCAAACTGTGCCGCACTCATGGTGATCGAGTCGTTGCCGCCGCTGCCGATGAGCGATTCGATCGCGGCGAGAGTACCTGTCGAGAAATTGACGGTGGTGGTGTTGGTCAGGCTGATGGTGTCGTCGCCGCTGCCGCCGTCGATCATTTCACCGGCCGTGAAGTCGCCATTGGCCAGCTGAAACAGATCGCTGCCGCCATTGCCGAAGAGCGAATCAATACCGGCGCCGCCGACAATGGTGTCGTCGCCGGCTCCGGCCGAAATGTAGTCGTCGCCTGCGAGGCCGTTGAAGCTGTCGCCGATCAAATCCTGCAACAATGCGAGCGTACCGCCGGTGAAGCCCGTCAATAGTCCTGCAGCTGCGTCCGCCGTGTCGGCGCCGCCGGTTCCTGTGAAAGCCGCCATCCCTTGCTCCCCGGTCGCTTCGGTGGTCCCCGTTTCGCCAATCGGGAATCCTGCGTCAAGTGATTAACAGGTAAATATTGTGCCACAACGGGTAATTCAGGCGAACTTCCCAACATGATACAGCAAATATTAACACCCTGGAGTTTTTCGCGGCAAAACAACTGATTTCGATGGTTAACCGCCGCCGCTTCAGCCCGGTAACCGGCCAACCGAGAGGCGCCAGGCCGAGACACAGCCGAACAGGGCCAGCGGCACGAAGGCGAAGAACAGGATCGGAGCAGCGCTGGCGGCGGCGGCGCGCGTGAAGCCGCCGGAGAATCCCGCCATGTTGGCGATGATGCCGGCCAGCGCCGCGCCAACCGCATAGCCCATGCGTTGCAGGGCCGGGGCGGCCGAGGCGGCAATGGTGCGTTCGTCGGCGGGGGCGGCCTCGACGATCTTGCGGATGGCGAAGGGCCAGGCGATGCCGAAGCCACCGCCCTGCAGCAGGGCACAGGCAAGGATCGCGGGGATCGATCCCAGGGGGACGGCGAGACCGAGGCCTGCCACGCCCAGAGCGATCATGGCGGCGCCGGTCCTGATGATCGCGGGCTCGTGGCGCGGCCGGGCCCCGGCTACCAGGATGGACAGGATCGACCAGGAGAGCGATTCGCTGGCGATGATGTAGCCGGTCAGGAGCGGGCTGAAGCCGTGCAGGCTGGCCAGGAGGAGCGGGCCATAGACAGTGAAAGACACGGTGGCCATGGCGAGGGCGGCGACCATCACCATGCCGGACCCCAGGGTGCGGGTGAGGCGGAAGGGGCGGGAGGGAAACATGCGGGTGGCGGGGTTGCGGGCGTCGAGGCGGAAGAAGCCCGCCACGCCGGCGAGGCCGCCTGCCAGCAAGGCAAGCGACAGGGGTACGGGGAAGTCGAGGCCGGCCGCGGCCACCAGCATGATGCCGGCCGCCAGGCAGGCCAGAGCTGCGGCAGGAAAGCCCGGTGCGGCGGCGCGCGAAGCACGGGCCTCACTGGCGCGCAAGACGATGGCGAAAACCGGGGTCAGGATGCCGCCGGCCACGGCGAAGGCCCCGAAGGCCCAGCGCCAGGAGGCGTGCTCCACCCAGAGGGCGCCGATCAGCGGGCCGGAAAAGGCCGCCACACCCCAGACTGCCGAGAGGATCGAAAAGAGCTGTGGCCAGATGGCGCGCGGAAACAGGCGCTCGGTGGCGACGAAGGCCATGGCGACGAGGCCACCGCCGCCCAGTCCCTCGATCAGCCGGCCCAGCAGCAGCACCGGCATCGCGGGTGCCAAGGCTGCTATGATGCAGCCGAGGCAATAGATCGCCGCGGCGCCGGCCATGGCGCCGGCCACGGAATAGTTGAGGGTCAGCCGGCCCATGGCCGTGCCGGCGACGATGGCGCCCACTTCGTAGATGGCAAAGCTCCAGCCGATGAGCTGGATGCCGCCGATGTCATTCACCATGGCCGCCATGATGGTGCTGATCATGGTTTCAACACCGGCGTGCAGGAAGATGCCGAGGCTTATGATGCAGAAGGTGAACAGGCGGCCGGAGCGCCAGAGGGCGGACCAGGCGACGCCGTGATGGGGACCGGCGCTCATCAGCGCGCCGCGATGCGGTAGGCGCAGCGGCGGGCGCCGGCCGGGATATGATCGATTCGCTCGAGGCTCACATCAGGCCCGAGGACACGGCCGAAGAGGCTGAGTTCAGAGCGGCAGAAGCCCTGGCAGGCCGTGGCGGCGGCACAGATGGGGCAGTGGTTCTCAATGAGCAGCAAGGCTCCGTCAGCGTCGGCCCGGCACTCGGCCATGTAGCCCTCGGCGGTGCGCAGGGCGGCAAGGCTCTCGACCTTTGCAGCCAAGGATGAGTGGCGCGCAATTTCCGCCTGGTATCGCCGGAGCATCTGGCGTTCGCGCAGCGCGATGAGCTGGTCGAGGCCGGTTTCGCCCACGAGCTCGCGAATGGCGTCGATGAGGTCGAGGGTCAGCGCGGCGTGGGAGTCGGGAAAGTGGCGGTCGGCGGCGGGCGTCAGCTTCCAGAAGCGACGCGGGCGGCCAACGCGCCCGGCCTGATCCTCGGGGGCGATGAGGGCGCGGGCCGCGAGTGCGGCCAGGTGCTTGCGCATGGCGGGCAGGGTGATGGCGAAATGACGGGCGAGGTCGGCCGCGGTTTGCGGCCCGCGGGATTTGAGCGAGTAGAGGATGCGCTGCTGCGGCGAGGGCATGAAGTGCCCGGCGAATAAAGATACTGATTGGTTTCTATATCTATCTCCCGCCTCTTGCAACAGTGGCAGCGCCGCCAATTGACGGCGGTGGCGGCTCCCCCGCGCCGGGCTCAGGCGAGCAGGTCGGCCAGGGTGAGGCCCGGCGTCACGACGCCCTTGAGCAGGATCGAACCCGCGTCGGTCAGGGTAACCTTCCAGCCCTCGGGGGTGAGGGTCAGGGCGGGCAACAGGTTCGCGGGCGCGGTGCCGGCGGCCCAGGGACCGAACTGCAGCCTGAGGCGATCGGTCCCCACGGTGAAATCACTGACGATGTCATGGTCCCAGCGCTCGGCCGAGCCGGGCGCGGTGGCGAAACGAAAGACGAAAACATCGTGGCCGGCCCCGCCGGTCAGGGTGTCACTGCCATTGCCACCGGCGATCCGGTCGTTGCCGCCGCCACCATAGATCAGATCGGTGCCGCCCATGCCCAGCAGAAGGTCGTGGCCAATCCCGCCAAAGATGCGGTCCTGGCCGGCCACTGCGGTGAATGGGCCGGCCTCGCCGGCAATTGTGTCATTCCCGGACCCGCCCATCAGCAGGTCCCAGTCGCCGGTGCCGGTCAGGTGGTCATCGCCGCCGCGGCCCAGGAGGTTGTTGGCGCCGGCGTGCTGCAGCGTGTCAGCCGCCGCGGTCCCGATCAGGCGGTTCTCCGGCTCGATGACGAAGACGCCGGGACCGGCGGCAACCCTCGACCACTTGCCCGTTGCGGGCTCGAAGGCGAAGACGCCGTCATCGGCGGCGACGAAATCGATGTTCAGCAGCGAGTCGATGCCATTTGGCTCGATCACCGTGAAGCCGGCGGCCGATGGTGTGATGATGAGGTCGAAGAACGAGCGATAGTAGACGGCGATGTCGCTGCCGGTGCCGCCGTCCAGCGTATCGCTGCCAGCACCGGCATAGAGGGCGTCATCGCCCGTGCCACCGGCCAGCAGATCGGCGCCGGCGTCGCCGACCAGGCGATCGTCACCGCCATTGCCGGTAATCGTATCGGCGTCGCCGCCGCCATTGAGGACGTCGTTGCCGGCACCACCTTCGAGTGTGTCGAAACCTGCATAGCCCCAGAACTCGTCGGGGCCGGTTCCGCCGCGCATGAAATCATTGCCGGCAAAGCCGATCAGGTGCGAGGGCAGTACCTGATCGCCGATCCGGTAGCGGGCATCGAGGCGGTCATTGCCCGCGAGCAGCAGTTCGCGCAACGCATCGCCCGCGGCCGATTCGAAGGCGGCCTGCGCTGCGGTGGCGGCCAGCGCAAGATCCCCGAGTCCGTCCAGATATTGGCCGGACGCACTGTAGTGGTTGATGGCGGTGACGGTGCCTCCCGCCAGGGTTCCGGCGCGGGCGTCCCAGACCAGTCCGAAACCGAGCAGATAGGTCATGCTGCCATCGGCATTGCGGAGGCCGAACTCGGTCGTGGTGCTGTAGGCGCGGCTATCGGCCAAAGGCGTGGCTCGCCAGGCTTCGAATAGCGAGGGGCCGATGCCAAAGAGCGTGTAGGTTGCCAGGTGGTTACTCCGTTCTTGTGCGGTTGTATCGGATTGTAACGTTTGCGGGCAGGCGGCTCCACCTGCAAGTGCCGCACCAGTCGAGGAAAAGCAATCGGTGCAGCGCCACGGATCGGGTTCAGGGCAGTTTCGGGGCATCGCCACGGCTTCCGCGCAAGGCATTATCCACAAGCCGCCAAGTACCGGCTGACGCTGCGTTTTTGCGGTGCAATGCGCATTATAAAAAATTTGCGACAAGGCGCTTGACACCCATGGGGAGGGGCCCATATAACCGCGGTCACTTGAGGGGCGGGCGCTCGATGAAAGCGCTGACGTCTCTTGACGCTTCCTTATGTAGCTGGCGCTGTCTTGCCGGTACCGCTCGAAAGAGGACCGGCAATGATTTGCGTCCGCCGCACTAGGTTGGAGGGTGAATAAATCCTCCCCGCTCTTTGAAATCGTAGAAGAAAGAAAGAGAAACGCAGGCGGCGTGTGTCCTGGCGGTTCGTGTGGCAACACACGGACAACAGAAACAACGGACGTCTTGCGTTTTGAGAAAGCCAAAGCTTCGATGGAAACATCGAAAGCACATGGTTTCTCGTCAATGTTCGCAAAACGACCAATTCCGGAAGGCAGCAGTGCCGGTCCGGAGAGCTGTTTCAAACTTGAGAGTTTGATCCTGGCTCAGAACGAACGCTGG
>CAZIXE010000076.1:0-17569 GCA_964543235.1 uncultured Rhizobiaceae bacterium
GCCGGCGCGCTTACACCGCGCTACGCCTGAAAAGCGGATTGTTCACGGGCGACGACATCGCGGATGCGCTGGCCGAGCTGGCGGAGCAGGCGCTCCTCGTGGGTGACTTTGCGGCCGTCGAGCTCGAGGCGGACCAGCGCCCGGGCGCGCAGCCCGGCAATCAGCAGATTGCCCTGCCATTCCGGGAACATGGCGCCGGTGTAAAAGGTCATGTTGCCGGGGGCGATGACCGGCGTCCACTGATAGAGAGGCGGTTCCATGCCGGGCATCTCGCTCAGGCCCGAGCCGACGGGCGTGAAGTCATAGTTGGTTCCATAGGAAACGACCGGCCAGCCATAGTTCTTGCCGGGCTCGGGAATGTTGAGTTCATCGCCGCCCAGGGGCCCATGCTCGATGGTCCACAGGACGCCGGTTGCGGGATCAAGGGTTGCACCCTGCACATTGCGGTGGCCGATGCTCCAGATCTCGGGCAGGGCGCCATCGCGGCCCACGAAAGGATTGTCGGGCGGCACGCCGCCGTCGTCAGTGATGCGCACGACCTTGCCAATGTGGTTGTCGAGGGTCTGGGCCTGCTCGCGGATGTCATAGGCGCCGCGCTCGCCCAGCGTGACAAACAGGCGGCCGCCGCGGTCGAAGACAAGGCGCGAACCGAAATGCTGGGCGCTTGCCACCTTGGGCTTCTGGCTGAAGATCACCTGCACATCGTCGAGCCGGCTCAGGTCGTCGCTGAGGCGGCCGCGGGCTACCGCCGTCGAATTGGTCCCCTGCGGACCCGGCTCGGAATAACTCATGTAGACGAGCCGGTTTCCGGAAAAGCCCGGATGCAGCGCAAGACCCAGGAGGCCGCCCTGGCCCCGGGCATCGACGGCCGGCACGCCGGCAATCGGCGCGCTCACTTCGCCATCGGCGGTCACCGTATGCAGCGTGCCGGCGCGCTGGGTCACCAGCATGGTGCCGCCGGGCAGAAAGACGAGGCCCCAAGGATGGGACAGGCCGGTGGCAACGGGGCGCACGGTGATCGTGGTCTTTTCGGTGCGCAGCGTTTCCTGGGCGACCGCGGAGGCGGCGAACAGCAGCAGGGCCGCGGCACCGGCAGTAATCCTCATGGCACAGCTCTCCCATGTCTGTTGATGCGTCTGGCGCTGCAGCCGCGATCTTGGCGCGGTAGCGGCCCCTATCGAGCGGCTTGCACTCGCCCCGATATCGGCGTTAGCTCGCGGCAGGTCAGGAGGCATCGCCATGTCGTTCTTCAAATCACTGTTCGGTGGCGGCAGCAAGGCAGCCAAGCCCGGCAAGACGGCAGAACACAAGGGTTTCACCATCGAGGCGAAGCCCTACAAGGAAGGGGGCCAGTACCAGCTCGCGGGCCTCATCAGCAAGGAGATCGGCGGCGAGCGCAAGGAATACCGTTTCGTGCGCGCCGACCGTTTCACCTCGGAGGACGAGGCCGCCGAATTTGCGCTCAGCAAGGGCCGCCAGATCATCGACGAGCAGGGCGAGCGGATGTTCCGCTGATCAGGCCGGCACGTAGCGGAAGCCCGTGTCCTGTTTTTCGGCATAACCAAGTCCCGGGTAAGGCCAGTGGTAGCCGAGCATCAGCGTCTTGGCGGCGGCCGCCCTGTCGAGAAGCCTGGCGCGGGAGGCGCTGGCAAGATCGGCGATGGCGTCGAACCCGAAGGCCCATTCCGGATGTGGGAAGAACACCGCCGGGCTGGCAATCGCATCGCCTGCGATGATCAGGCCGTCGCCGCCGGCCACTTCGAAGGAAAGATGGCCGGGCGTATGGCCGAAGGTGTCAAGTGCCTGGATGCCGCTGGCGACGGTGTCGCCGGGCTTCAGCATGGCAATACGATCCTTGACGGCGTTCAGGTGTTTCTGAGCGCCAAGCACGAAGGGGTGCATTTCCTTGGGCATCTGGTTCAGGATGTCGGGCCCCATCCAGAAATTCCATTCCGCCTCGCCGACATAATATGAGGCATTGGGGAAGTTCAGCTTGCCGTCCGTCGTGACGGTGCCCCAGACATGGTCGGGATGGGCATGGGTGAAGACCACGCGGGTAATCGACGCCGGGTCGACGCCGGCCATCTGCAGGCTTTCCAGCACCTTGCCGGCGGTCGGCTGGAACTCGGTTCCGGAGCCGGTGTCGAACAGGACGAGATCGCTGCCCGCCCTGACCAGGCTAATGTTGGTCTCGGGGTGGATTTCGTTGCCGGTCACGCCTGCGGCATCGAGCAATGCCTTGAGCTGATCCGGCGGGGCCTTGGGTGCGATGATGCTGGTCGGCAGCACGAGATGGCCGTCGCTCACGACGGTTACCTCGGCATCGCCGACCATGACCTTGTGCGGACCGGCGAGGGCCAATGCCTTGCGGCTGAGCAGTCCGGCGGCAACAAAGCCGGCGGCGACGCCCAGAAAACGGCGGCGGTCCAGGCAAATCCTGGGCATGGGGTCGCGGTCAGACAACATGGGGGCATCCTCCTCTCGCCAGAGTCTTTTCGTCGGCCATCATAACGTCTCGCCGGTGCGCCACGGATGCACAATGAATTGATCGGCGCACGGGGCAAGACTGATATGCTTGTGCGGGACAACGGTTTCCTCTTGGGAAGAATGAAAATAAAAATTCCACAGCAAGAGTATAAATCTGTCACCGTTAAGATTTACACCAAATAAACATGCCTAATTAACCCAGAGGTCATTCTCTCGTCCCGGAGTTCGGCTATAAGTCGCATCGCCGCGTAAAGCTGGAGGGTTTCGCGGCTTCTGACCACAGATTGCCTACGGCGAAGGCAAGCTTTACGGCGACGGACGGCGCAAGTCATCCGGCGGGAATACCTACCCGCATGGCTGAACAACTTCCTCACCGCGTGGCCAGACTTGATCTCGACGGATGAACCCGAGTTCTTCCGGCGGGGAGGACGTGTCTAAACGCAATAGACAGGAGATTCAGATGGCTACTTTCATTGGTACCAACGGCAACGATGCAATCGACCTCGGCCTGCCCTTCATGCCCGACAATGCCAATGGCTTGGGCGGCAATGACGAGATTGCCGGCAATGGCAACAACAACAAGCTCGACGGCGGATCGGGTGACGATGCCCTGCTCGGGCTTCTCGGCAACGATACGCTGCTGGGCGGCTCGGGAAACGACATGATGTGGGGTGACGGCTTCGCCGAAACGATCTTCGACGGCAATGACAATCTCGATGGCGGTTCCGGCGACGACACCATCACGGCCGGCGGCGGCAACGATGTCGCCAGCGGCGGTGACGGCAACGACAATATCGACGGCGGTTCGGGCAATGACGATCTGTCAGGCGGCTCGGGCAATGACACGCTGACCGATCTTTCCGGCAACAACACGGTGTCGGGCGGATCAGGCTACGATCTCATCACCACAGGCGGTGGCGATGACATCATCGACGGCGGCAGCGAGGACGACACGATCGCGGCCGGCGGCGGCGCCGACAATATTCTCGGCGGGGCCGGCAGTGACGCGGTCGATGCCGGTGACGGCAACGACACGGTGGATGGCGGCTCCGGCAACGACACCATATCCGGCGGGGCTGGCGATGACGCCGTCAAGGGCGGCGAGGGCGACGATGTGATCGATGCCGGCGACGGCGACGACACGGTGAGCGGCGGCACCGGGAACGACGCGGTTGCCGCAGGCGCCGGCGACGACGACGTCGACGGCAACAGTGGCGACGACCTGATCGATCTCGGCGATGGCAATGACCTCGGCGAGGGCGGTTCGGGCAACGACACGATCACCGGCGGGGCCGGCCTCGACCGGCTGACCGGCGGCTCGGGCGACGATCTGCTCGACGGCGGCGACGACGACGACACGCTGGGCGGTGCCCAGGGCAAGGACACGATCCTGGGCGGCGGCGGCGACGACTTCATCCTCGGCGGTGCCGGCCATGATGCGATCGATGCCGGCGACGGCAACGACATTGCGGACGGCGGCACCGGCCACGACCAGATGAATGGCGGGGCCGGCAACGACGTGCTGAACGGCGCCAGCGGCCATGACGTCATCGACGGTGGCGACGGCGATGACTACGCCGATGGCGGCATGGGCAACGACACGGTGACCGGCGGCCTGGGCAATGACCAGGTCTATGGCAGCGCCGGCGACGACATGCTCGATGGCGGCGATGGCGACGACTATGTGTCGGGCGGCGATGGCAACGACCAGGCGGCCGGCGGCGCCGGCCATGACTGGGTCGAAGGCCATGCCGGCAATGACGCGCTCACCGGCGGCGACGGCAATGACGTATTGCTCGCCGGCGACGGCGACGACTATGCCAATGGCGGCGCCGGCGACGACTGGGCCTATGGCGAGACCGGCAGTGACTGGCTGGAAGGCGGCGACGGCAACGACCTCGTGGCCGGAGGCAGCGGCCATGACGCGGGATTCGGCGGCGGCGGCTTCGACTGGGTCTATGGCGAGGACGGCGACGACTGGCTCGACGGCGGTGACGATGACGACTTTGTCTCCGGCGGTAACGGCAACGACGCCGCCTACGGCGGTGCCGGCAATGACGCCGTTTACGGCGATGCCGGCGATGACTGGCTCGATGGCGGCGACGGCGACGACTGGGTCGATGGCGGGACCGGCAACGACCACATGTTCGGCGGGGCCGGCAATGACGGCATGTCGGGTGGCGACGGCGACGACAACATGGATGGCGGCGACGGCGACGACAACGTGTCAGGCGATACCGGCGACGACATGGTGAGCGGCGGCGCCGGCAGCGACGCGCTTTCCGGCGGCGATGACGACGACACGCTGATCGGCGGTGAGGGCGATGATGTGCAGACCGGCGGCGACGGCGGCGACATCTTCGTGTTCGACCTCGAATGGGACGGCACGAGCTTCACCGCGAACTTCGGCAACGATGTCATCACCGACTTCAGCCTCGCGGACAACGACTCGATCCACTTCCGGATCGCCGTCACCGGCGGTGCCGATCCGGACGAGTCCGACCTCGAAGCGGCGGTCACCGTCACGGAGGCGGCCGGCGACGTCACCATCGATTTCGGCGGGCTCGCCTCGATCCTGGTCGCCGGCCTCGGTACCGCCAACGGCATCTGGGTCTTCAACCAGCTGTTCGACGATGCCAACATCGTGTTCTTCGATGCCGGCATCAACGAATATGCGAGCAGTAACTACCTCTACGACGCGGTGACGTTCGAGATCGCGTAGTCAACCGGCAACCCCGAACTTGGCTCCCCGCTCCTCCAGGCGGGGAGTTTTTCTTCAGGCAGCCAGGACCTTGGCGACGGCCCGCCCGATCTCGGGCACCGGCATGCGCGTCCAGTCCTTGTTGAATTCGGCTACGATGGTCTGGCGCAGGGCATCGCTCAGGGCCCCGCGCAAGGCGCCAAGGGCGGCCGGGGGCGCGGCGATGATGAGCCGCTCGAAACGGCCGGCACGCCTGTCCGCCTCGAGATCGGTGGAGAGCTGCTCCATGAAGCGGTCCTCGGCAATGCGGTGCCAGTCGGGCGTTTCCATCGCCGATTTGCGGCCAAAGGCATCATTGGTGCGGCCGGGCTTGTCGCTGCCCTGGTCGCGGGTCGGCGGGTTGTCGATCGCATAGGCGCGCTCGGTTACAAACTGCGGCGCGGCGGCCGTTCCATCATTGCGCAGGACCAGCGCCCTGGCGCCATCGGCGACCAACAGCCAGTCATTCTTGGCAAGGCGTGCGACAGTCATGGTCAATCACCTCCGTGCGGCCGAGACAACACCAGGAGTTGCCGCAAGCCCTTGCGCGGGATCAATTACTGGGCGTTTTGCTGGCCGCCGCCGGGGCGCGGCATGCGGCGGTCGTCACGGGAGAGGACGCCATCGCCGTTGCGGTCCATGTTCCGGACAATGTCCGCCATGGGGCGGCGGTATTCCTTCAGCGTGACGGCAGCATTGCCGTCGCGATCGAAGTGCTGGAACTCGCGCACCATCTGCTCGCGCCTGGCCTTCAGCCACAGCTTCTCGAACTCGTCGAGCGAGAGCGTGCCGTTCTTGTCGGTGTCGAATTCGCCGTGCCACCGGGTGCGGTTGCCGTCGATCTCCTCCTGGCTGATTTTGCCGTCCTGATTGGCATCGTAGCGCTCGGCCAGGCCCATCATGCCGCCGCCATGGTGCCAGCGATGACCGCGGTCGGCCGCGGCGGGAGTCGCCATGGATGTCAGGCTGAGGCTCGCCGCCAGGGCGAGGCCCAGCGGCAGTGTCATCGTGTTGTGTCCGGTCATGTTTCTTCCTTTCGGTCAGGCCCCATAACCCGGGAACATGATAGGGGCAGGCCCGGGCTTCGGCCAATAAAATCAATGTCATTGCGATGGCCCACCGGGTCTCGGCGGTCACCGTTTCTTCATGGTGGCGTCACGCGACCGCCACGCCGCGCTGCGATGCTGAAGCAAATCAAGGGAACTCGGGCGGATAATCCCGGAGGTACGGATATTCGCTTCGCCGGAACCGGCGGCCACCCGGCCGCCGGTTCACCTCTCTCATCACACAACGCTCGCAAGGCAATACCCGGGAAGTGATTTCGGGCGGCCGCGCAATCGTGTCAGGCTGTCACGACAGGCCGGGAGATGGCAATGGCGAAGATCCGCATCCGCAAGGGCATGCCCGACGTCCAACTGACAAAGGCGCAGTTCGCTGAACGATTCCGCGACAGATTCTTCGATCCGATCTACCGGCCGCTTGACAGCGCAATCGCGCAGGTGATCGAGGCGGCATGGACCGCTTACGACGACTATCACAAGAACCCGGTCAAGCAGCGGGCGGGGGAGGAATTCAGCAAGCCGGAGGCGCTGCTGCCGGTCGAGTGGCTGCAGACGCGCGCGGCGATCATGGCGGCGGAGCGCGAACAGAAGTCGCCGGGATCGCCAACACGTATCCTGCTCATCAACGGCTCGGCGCGCAGCGACCAGAGCTGTCCGGGCGAGATGTCGAAGTCGTGGCGGCTGGTCGAACTGGCCAAGGCGGTGTTCGACGGCGAGAGCGACATCGACACGGAAGTCCTCGACCTGTCGCGGATCACCTCCGAATACGGCCGCGTCATCTATCCGTGCAAGGCCTGCGTCTCGACGGCACAGCCTTTGTGCCACTGGCCGTGCTCCTGTTATCCCAATTTCGCCATGGGCCAGGTCAATGACTGGATGAGCGAGATCTATCCCATGTGGGCGAGGGCGCATGGGGTGATGATCGTGACGCCGGTCAACTGGTACCAGGCGCCGGGGCCGCTCAAACTGATGATCGACCGGCTGGTGTGCGCCGACGGCGGCAATCCCGATCCCACCACGACGGGCGGGAAGGACCCGAAACTGGCCAAGCAACTCGAACTCAGGGGCTGGCCTTACCCGCGCCATCTCGCAGGCCGGCTGTTCGCGGTGGTGGTGCATGGCGATGCGGCGGGAGTCGAGAATCTGCGGCGCATTCTTACCGACTGGCTCAGCGATCTGGGCCTCGTCCAGGCCGGCCACCGCGGCGTCGTCGGCGCCTATGTCGGCTATCTCGGCAGCTATGCCGAAAGCCACGACGATCTCGACCGCGATACCGGCTTCCAGGAGGACACGCGCACCGCGGCCCGGGCGCTGGTCGAAGCAGTCCGTTTGCAGCGTGCAGGCCGGCTTGCGCAACCGGATGCCGGCCTGCACGAGTCGCGGCCGAAATAGGGCGAAGGCGGGACCGGCCGGTCTTATTGCCCTTCGCCGCCGATTTCCTTCTTGAAGGTGGCGAGATCGATCTGCAGCCCGTGAAAGACGGTCGACCAGTGGCGGGTGAGGGCGGCCATGGCGACGGCTTCGGCGATCTCCTCGTCGCTGGCACCCGCCTGCCGGGCCGAAAGCGTGTCGGCGTAGATGCAGTATTCGCAGGGGATCTGGGCAGCAACCGCCAAGGCGATCAGCGCCTTGGTCTTGGGCGGCAGCGCCGTCTTGTCGCTGAGCTCGAGGTCGCGCACTTCGGCCCAGGCGCCGGCAATGCCGGCCCTGGGGAATTTCTGCACGAAGCCGGGCAGGCCGCCGAAGGCCTGGGTGATTTCCTTGTAAGCCTGGTCGGCGGCGTCCTCAGCCCTGGCGGCGGGGACGACAGCAATGGCGGTGAAGAGAGCGAGGCCGGCGAACAGCGGCGTGAAGCGGGGCATGGGATCCTCCTTGCGGGTTGACCTTACACTGTAAGGTGTGGCAGAAACATAGCCTTACAGTGTAAGGAGTCAAGTGTCTTGTTGCGGCCCGATCGAATGAAACCTTCAAAGGCGCGTGAACCGCTGAGCCGCGAAGCCATCGTCCGGGCCGCCTTCAGCGTGATCGAGGCGGAGGGCATGGCCGAATTCTCGACGCGCAAGCTCGCCCGGGCACTTCATTGCGAGGCGATGAGCATCTACCATTACTTCCCGAGCAAGGCGCATCTGCTGGATGCCATGGTCGATCACGCGGTCACCGGCATGCGGCCGGTGCCGGAGGGAATGGAGCTGCGCGCGGCGCTGCTCTGGGTCCTGCGGGAGTTCCGGGCCATGGGCCTGCGCTACCCGGCCTTCTTCCCGATACTGGCAGTGCATCGCATGAACACCCGTGCGGCGCTTGCCTGGCTCGACCGCACAACGGGCCTCCTGCGCCAGGCAGGCTTCAGTGACCGGATGGCTGCACAGCTGTTCCGCGCCCTGGGCTATTACGTCGTGGGGGCCACGCTCGACGAGACCGCCGGCTATGCCCGCGGGCCCGGAACGGTGGAGCCGGTGCCGGAGGCGGAGATGGCCGAGCGCTATCCGAATGTGGTGGCGGTCGGCGCCTATTTCGGCAAGGAATACTGGGACGCGACATTCGAACTGGGAGCGAACATGCTGGTAGACGCGACGCTGGCACAATTGGCTGGGGACAAGGCGGAGGCGCGGGTGTGATGCGCGTGATCCGCGTTGCCGCCGCGCAGTACCCGGTGGAGGCCTTGGCGTCGCCTGAGGCCTATTCGGCCAAGATCGCGCGCTGGGTCGAAGAGGCTGTGGGGCAGGGCGCGGACCTGCTGGTGTTTCCTGAATACGGTGCCATGGAATTGGCGACCGCGCTGGGACCAGCGAATACGCTCGACGCGGCGATTGGCGCGGTGACGCGGCTTGTGCCTCACCTCGATGACGTCCATCGCAGCCTGGCGCTCGGGCATGGCGTGACCATCGTGGCGGGGAGCTTCCTGGAGTGCACATCCGAGGGCATCTACAATGTCGCGCATGTGTTCGGCCCGGGTGGAAAGATGGCGCGCTATGCCAAGCTGATGCCGACGCCGTGGGAGCGCGAAGTCGCCGCGGTCAGGGGTGGTTCCGAGCTCGTCGTCCTCGATACGGGCGGTGCGCGGGTCGGACTGGCCATCTGTTACGACATCGAGTTCCCGCTGATCGGGCGAGCCCTGGCGGAGGCCGGTGCCGAGATCATCCTCGCGCCCTCCAACACCGAAACCGCATGGGGCTACTGGCGGGTGCGCACCGGAGCCATGGCGCGGGCGCTGGAAAACCAGCTCTATACAGTCCACTGCCCGACGGTCGGTGAGGCGCCGGACGTTGTCGCCTGCCCGGTCAATGTCGGCGCGGCCGGCATCTTCGCCCCTTCCGACCGCGGCTTCCCGCCGGGTGGCATAGTGGCGCTTGGCGAGATGAACCGGGCGCAATGGCTGCATGCGGATGTCGACCTCGAGCTCCTGGCCGAGGTGCGGGAGCGGGGCGGTGTCCAGACCTACAGGCACTGGCCTGAACAACCGGGGGCCACCGCCTTGCCGCGGGCACGGCTGATCGATATCTCTGCCGCGTCATTGTCCACGCCGGAGGTTACACATGTCGCTGCCACAACGCCTACTTGACGGCTATGCCAATTTCCGGGCCGGCCGTTACCTGGAGGAAGCCGGGCGCTATCGCAAACTCGGCGAAGGCCAGCAGAAGCCGGGCGTCATGGTCATCGCCTGCTGCGATTCGCGCGCCGCGCCGGAAACCATCTTCGATGCCGGTCCGGGCGAGATCTTCGTGGTGCGCAATGTCGCCAATCTGGTGCCGCCCTATACGCCGGACGGCGGCCATCACGCGACCAGTGCAGCGATCGAATTCGCAGTGCTGTCGCTCGAGGTCGGGAGCATCGTGGTCATGGGGCACGGCCGCTGCGGCGGCATCCGGGCGGCGGTGCGCGACGCCGATCCCCTGAGCCATACCGATTTCATCGGCAGCTGGATGCGGCCGGTCAAGGATGTGGCGCGGATCGTGCCACGCCGGCCGGACGACAGCCCGGACGTGCATGAGCGCGAGGTCGAGCGGGCCTCGGTCGAGCATTCGCTGGCCAATTTGCGCACCTTCCCATGGGTGCGCAAACGCGAGAACGCCCGCGAACTGACCCTGCATGGCGCCTGGTTCGACATCGCACTGGGCGAATTGCACCATTTCGACAGCGCGACAGCCAGCTGGCAGGCGGTCAGGCCGGGATGAGAACGGGTCAGCCGCTCAGCGCCCAGCGGCGGCGATCGGGCCAGAGAATGGCATCGGCGGGGAAGGCCTCGGCCAGTTTGCGGTGCGCCGCGAGACCGGCCTCGAGATCGGTGGCATTGACGATGCCCAGCCGGAAGCCGCCGGGTGGCATGGGGTGCTCCTCGGGCGGCTTGTCATCATAGAAGGTGATCTGCAGGCTCGATACGCCGGGCATGGCGCGGATCTCGGCCTGATGGGCCGCAGAGGGATGGAAGTAGCGGCGGCCATGGGCGGCAAAGAGCGGGATCGAGTAGGCGTCGCGGCGCCCGCTGTCGTCGTAATCCCAGCGGCCCTCGGCATAGAGGCCGACCAGCGCCCGGGTCCAGCCGGTGCCGTAGAGATCGCACCACTGGTCGGCAAAGCGCAGGTGCACTTCGATGATGGTGTGGCCGATGGTCTCGAAATTCATCATGCCGGTGTAGCCCTTCATGAAGGTTTCGACCCAGGCGGCCAGCAGCGCCGCGAGGGCTTCGTCGCCCTCGGCATGGATGGTCCAGAGATTGAACGTGCCGGCGGCGCCCGCCTCGCCGGTGGTCTGGCGGCTCCACACGACGCGGCCGCCCGCGACGGCGCAGTCGGTCGAAACATGCGGGCCGGTGAGATGTGACATCCACATGTGGCCCGGCGTGTAGAGGCGGTCGAGTTCGGCTGCGGTCTGGATCACCCGCCCGCCGATGCCCATGCCCTTGAGATTGGTCATGGGCTTGGAAAAAACCGGAAAGCTCCGGGGCATGACGCCATGCGGCCCGCAGGGCAGATGCTGGCTCATGGCGATCTGCAGCTTGTCATAGACCCAGCGGTAATCGGGGTACCAGGCCCAGCTGTCGGGATCGTCGGTCGGAATCAGAACCTCTTCCGGGCAGGAAACCCCGTCGAAGAACTGGTCGCGCCAGGGATCGCGTTCGCAGATGGGCATGAGCGAATCCTAGCACTTCTGCCACGCCGGAACATGTCAGGATCACGGCAAGGTTGCGGGCCGGCATTCACAATTGCGGCAACGGCCAGTGAGGGCCGGGTGAACCGTCAATGGCCGGCCAGGGCGCGAAGCAGGATGATGGCGATGGCTGCCGGAGCCATGAAGCGGACCAGGAGGTGCCAGAGGCGGAACAGCCAGGAGCGATCGAAGCCGACTGCCGCCCGCGCTTCCGCCGGGTGCCAGTGCCAGCCGGCAAACAGGGCGATGGCAAGGCCGCTCAGCGGCAGCAGGATGTCGGAGGCGAGGAAGTCAACCGCGTCGAGAATGTGATGACCGGCGATGGTCAGGTGGGACAGGGCGCCGAAACCCAGGGCGCTCGGCACGCCCAGCAGGAAGGCGCTGAGGCCGGTCACGGCGACCGCGGTCCTGCGGGTCGCGCCATGGCGCTCGATCACATAGGCAGCCGGTATCTCGATGAGCGCGACAAGCGAGGTCAGGGCCGCGACCACCAGCAGGCTGAAGAAGACGACGCCGACAATGCCCCCGGCCGTCATGCGCGCAAAGATTTCAGGCAGGGTGATGAAAGCGAGGCCTGGCCCCTGGTCGGGGCTCATGCCGAAGCTGAATACGGCAGGGAAGATGGCAATGGCCGCGATGAGTGCGAACAGGGTGTCGCCTGCCACCACGGTGAATGCCAGCGAGGGCAAGGGGTGGCGGCCGGGCAGATAGCTGCCATAGGTCACCAGCACGCCCATGGCGAGGCCCAGGGAAAAGAATGCCTGGCCCAGCGCGGCCAGATAGAGGCCGGGCTCGGACAGCATCTCCCAGCGCGGCGCGAAGAGAAAGGCAAGACCGCGCCCGGCATCGGGGAGCGTCAGCGAATGCAGGGCGAGCACCACCACCATGGCGGCGAGCAGCGGCATCAGGATTTTGGCCGAGCGCTCGATACCGCGTTCGATGCCGGCGGCGACGATCAGCACGCCGAGAACCATCACAGCCGCCTGCCAGACCAGCGGCTCGAAGGAATCGCCGATGAATCCCCTGAAATAGCCGGCGGCGGCATCGGGCTGCATCGGATAGGCGCGCACGGCGAAGGCGGCAAGGTATTTCAGCGCCCAGCCGGCGATCACCGCGTAATAGGTCAGGATGACAAAGGACACCAGCACGCCGGGAAGCCCGACCTGGTGCCAGGGTGCCGCGCGGCCGAGGGCGCGGAATGCCGAGGCCGCCTCGCGCTGGGCGGCACGACCGATGGCCATTTCGGCCAGCAGCAGCGGCAGGCCGATGCCCAGGACGGTCAGCCCATAGATCAGCAGAAATGCCGCCCCGCCATTATGGCCGACGACGTAGGAGAAGCGCCAGATGTTGCCGAGACCAATCGCGGCCCCAAGAACGGCAAGCAAAAAGCCGCCACGGCTGGCCCATTGCGCACGCGTCGCTGCCGGTTCAGTCATAGGTGTGACACGGTGATCCGCCGCCCCGTCATGGCCGGGGCAGTTGCCGCCGGCCTCTCAAGCCGTCACGTACTACTCGATTTCCCAGACGATGTTGACATCGACGGCGACAACCTGCTCGCCCTGGGCGATGGGCACTGCAGCGTCGCCTGCCGCTTCGGCGCGCATGCTCTTGGCGAAGATGGGAACCGGCGGCTGGTAGCCGCCGCCTTCGGCGATCGACAAGATCTTGCCGAGGCGCAGCTTTGCTGCCCTGGTATAGACGTCGGCCCGGCGCTGGGCATCGGCGACGGCGAGTTTCCTGGCTTCGTCGGTGGCGGCTTCGGGCTTGGCGATCAGGAACTGGATGCCGGCGACCTGGTTGGAGCCGGCGGCGACCAGCTCATCGAGCACCGGGCCAAGGCCGTCGAGCTTGCGCACCGTCACGGTTACATTGTTCGAGACGTCGTAGCCCACGACCCTGGGCGGCCGCGAACCGTCCTGGACATATTCGTAGCGCGGACTGATGTTGAAGTTGGAGGTCTGGATGTCCCTGGCCTCGATGCCGGCCGCCTTGAGGGTGGCCAGCAGGCTGTCCATGGCGCGGTTGTTGGCAGTCAGCGCCTCGCGGGCGGTGGTGGCCGAGGTCATGACACCGGCGGTCACGACCGCCATGTCGGGCGGCAGCCGCACTTCGCCATGGCCGGTAAGCGAGATGGTGCGGGGCATGGGGCGGTCCTCGGCAAGGCTGGGGCTGGAAAATGCGGCAAGGCCGGCAAGGCCAAGGGCGGCAAGTGTGGCGCGGATCATGAGGGACTCCCGGTTGTGGCGGGTTCCCAGATGCTCAGCGATTGCGGCGAAGGCGTGACGGCCGGTGCCGGCGGCCCGTTCCCCGGTGCTTGACGCTTGCGACCGCCGCCGAACCGGCCGATCATTGCCCGCTTGTTGGTGAATTGCCCGCAGGGGTCTATGGATATCGAACTCTACCGCACGTTTCTCGCCGTCTGCGACATGGGCAGCTTCACCGCCGCCGCCCAGGAGGTGGGGCGGACGCAATCAGCGGTCAGCCAGCAGATGAAGAAGCTCGAGGAAGCGCTTGGGCACCCGCTGTTCGAACGGCGCTCGGGGGCGGTCGACCTTACCGAATACGGCAAGTCACTCATCACCTATGCGCGCGGCATCGTGGAAACGCAGGCGGATGTGTTGCGCGCCTTCAAGCGGCTCGACTTCGGGGGCATCGTGGTCGTCGGGATCGCCGACGCCTATATGAACCGCATCACCCGGGAAGTGGTGGTCGAGTTCAGCAAGCTCTATCCGGAAGCCATCCTCAACATCGTGATCGACGGATCGCTCGACCTGTCGCGGCGCATCGCCGACGGCTCGGTCGATCTCGCCTTCGTCACCGAGGGCAACTGCCCGACGCGCGGGCCGGTGGCGTTCCGCGACCGGCTGGTCCTCGTCGGCCCGGCCGAGGGCGAACTCTACAAGGCTGACCCGCTGCCGCTGGTGGTGTGGGACGAGCGCAACCAGGACGAGGCGCCGCTGATCGCCCATCTTGCCACACTGAAGCGGGGCTACCGCGTCGCCTGTGTGTGCCGCAGCGTGCACGCCCAGCATCTGGCCATCACCTCGGGCCTGTGCGCCGGGGTGCTGGTCGAGGGCAGCATGGTGCCGGGCGAGCGCGCCTACCTCGAGGCCGAAGGCTTCCCGGTGTTCAAGGAGCTGGCGATCCGGCTCGAGCGCTCGGCCAAGAAGTCACGGCTGATCGACCGGCTGGAACAGCACGTCCTCGACTACTTCGCGAGCAGCCGCTGACGGGTTGGCAGGCCGGTCAGGCGGCGGCGCGGCGGGTGATCATGGAAAGATGCGCCTCGATCGAAGGCGCCAGATCCTCGGCATCGAGGCCGCAGCCATCGATGAAGGAGGAGCGCCGGCGCCTGAGGAAGGTCAGGCCCAGCACGTAGAGCCCGGGCATCGACGTCAGGCCGCCCTTATGGATGATCTCGCCCTCGTCATCGAGCACGGGCACCTTAAGCCAGGGGTAGCGGCGCCGGTAGCCGGTCGCCCAGATCACGGTCCGGATGCCCTGCGCGCGGAGATCGAGCCTGTCGGTGCCGGTTGCTGCGAGGAAGGGCTGGCGCTCGCCGGGATCCGCGTCGGGCAGGAGAAAGCCGTAGGTGCGGATGGTGCTGTCGATGCGGTCGAGGACGCGCAGCATGCGCCGGTGCGCGGCGGCAGTCGTGGACAGCAGGTCCGCGGCAAAGAAGGCGCGGCAGCCGCCGAGGTCCAGGAGCCGGCCGACCAGGCGGACGCCCTGCTGCTGCAGGATCTTCAGGTTAAGGTCGCGCCTGTCGGGCCGGCCGACCAGCTGCAGGGATGGCTGGCGGCGGGCGGCCTCCAGATTGCCGTTCTCGAGAACGGGATCGTCGAGCATGCCGGTGGTTTCCATCCAGGCATAGATGTCACGGCCACGATAACGGCGGGGTACGCGGGTGTGATCGCCGACCGAGAGCGTCACCGCCCGCCCGGAGGCATGGATTTCCTCGGCCAGCTGTACGCCGGTCGATGAGGCGCCGACGATGAGCACGCCGCCTTCGGGAAGCTGCGCGGGGGCGCGGTAGTCCGAGGGGTTGAGCTGGAACAGCGACGGCGACAGCATGGCCGCGCATTCCGGCCGGTAGGGCGTGTCACAGGCGCCGGTTGCCACGATGACGGCGCGGGCGAGAAATTCACCGGCAGTGGTGGTCACGCGGAAGCCATGACAGGCGCGCTCGACGGCGCGGACCTCGATGCCGTTCAGGATGGGCACGGCGAAGCGGCCGGCATAGGCCTCGAGATAGCTGGCGAAGCGGCGGGCCGGCATGAAGGCCTCCGGGTCACCATCATGGGGCATCCCGGGCAGGGCGCTCTGGGCATTGCAGGTGAGCAGATGCAGCGAATCCCAGCGCGCCGACAGCCAGGCTTCGCCGGTGCGGCCACGCTCGACCACGAGATGGTCGATGCCGCGGGCGCTCAGTGACTTGCTCATCACCAGGCCGGACTGGCCGCCGCCGATGATGATGACATCGGTAGATCGCATATCGGTCTTCCTTGCAGGTTTGCCGGAAGGGGCCGCCGAGGGGGCGTTGAGGCGGCCCCTCCCGCGTGTCAGGCCATGGCCATGGTTTTCACGCCGACCTTGACCGGCACACCGTTGGTGAGAATGTCGTAGACGGCGGAGCGGGCCCTGGCCTGCATCACCACCTTTTCGAGGTCTTCTGGCGTGGCGTCGCCTTCGATCACGAACTCGACTGCGATGTCCTCGAAGCCGTTGCGAACCTCCTGCGACAGGCCGAGGATGCCGCGCAGGTCGATGTTGCCGGTCACGGTCGATTCGACCTTCTTGAGCCGGATGCCGCGCGCGGCGGCAATATTGCCGATGCCGGATGTCAGGCAGGCGGCAAGGGCGTGCAGGACCCATTCGACGGGGGTCGGCCCGTTGTCGGCGCCGCACAGCACGGCCGGATGATCGCCGTCGGCCTTGTAGGCGCGGACATGGGTGTGTTCGCCGCCGGCGCCGAAGAAGCCGTGCATGGTGCTCTGGCTGTGGGTGCCGGAAATCCAGCGGCTGGTGGCGCGGAACTGGAACCTGGCGAGTTCGGGCTGGCCGGCGACAGCGCCGATGGTGGCCATCAGTTTCGGGGTGTCGACTCCGTTCATGGCAACCGGCTGGCGCTTGGGCTTGTCGGGGTTTTTCATCATCGCAGTCATGGTCTCTCTCGTTTGGGTCAGGTTGGGGTTGGGCTTCAGGCCGGCGGTGCCTGCAGGCGGGAACCGCCGTATCCGCCCGGCACAGCGCTCATGCGGCGGGCCGGTGGGTCGGATGGGTGTGCGGCACGCCGCCTAGCGATGGCGCCGGTCGCAATGAATCAGGGCCGAGGAAATCTCGCTGCGGTGCAGGCCGATATCCTTGAGCATGCGGTCATCGAAACGGCGTAGCAGGCGCGTATCGAACTGGCGGCGGATATGGGCGCGGACCAGGCCGGCAACCCAGCCGCTCACGCGGCGGCGGCCGGCAAGATTGCTATCGACAGTGAACTCCGTTGCAGACATCTCAGACTCCAATAGTTGGGGCTTTCCATGCGGCGTGCGGCAGCGCGGATTGCAAGTTGATCGAAAGCGGAGAAGCGGCTTCCGCCGGCCATTACGCATGGCCCGGCAGCGCTCAGGGCGCGCCCGGAAGACACTTCATCGGAACGGCGCGGGGGCCGGACCGGTTCTCAGATTTCTGCTGGACTGCGAGCGGTCATCACAGTCCAGGCAGACAAGCGTGATGCATTGATCATGCTGTCTCCTCAGTTGACGTTAACCCTCGCTGGGTGCGCCTAATGCCAGCATCGGGGACTGGCGTCCAACGACTTGTTGGAATGGGGGCGATAAGCATCGCTAATATGCCACACCGGGAAAATCGTCAGCAAGCTGACGAATGGACCGCAGGCGGCCTGTTGACGACCGCCGCGGCATAACCCGGACGCCCGGACGGCGGCACTGGTGTGCGGGCGGGACACCCGGCGGGGCCCGGCGGCCGGCGCCGGTGGGCCGCCCCGCGAACTGAGAATTAAAATTGGCCGCGAACGATTTTGTTCACATTGGCCCTTGACATGGTTCCTATTATGTTCTAGCAGGTCTGTGTCTCCTGCTCAGGAGGGGCGGTTCGCGAGCCGTCGCAGACCGGAGCCGGA
>CAZIXE010000077.1:0-16910 GCA_964543235.1 uncultured Rhizobiaceae bacterium
CTAGTCATCTCATCGGAGCTCAATGAACTGCTGGCGGCCTGTGACCGCATCTTGGTGATGGCGGATGGGCGTATGGTCCGCGACATTGACCGCAGTGCACTCGGGCCGGAAGAGGCCACAACGGCTGCGGATGCCATGCAGTATGCTGAACACAGACTACAGGAAGCCCTGCAGGAGGTTTCCCATCATGTCTAGCCAAACGCTGAGCACTTTTTCCTTCTTCAAAGACTGGCGTCAGAACATCATCTACATTGGATTTATCGGGGTGTTCATCTTCTTTGCCATCACATTGGGCCACAAGGGCTTTCTCGACACCAACAATCTCCTGAACATCATCCGCCAAACGGCCATGATTGCGATCATGGCCGTGGCCATGACCTATGTTCTTTCGGCGGGGGAAATCGACCTTTCGGTGGGTGCTGTGGCCGGGCTCGCCTCTGTCGCGACCGCCATGGGCATGGACTATGGCGGCATGTTCTTTGGTATACTTTGTGGACTTGCAACCGGGCTGGCCGTCGGCATGTTCAATGGGTTGCTCACCACCCGAGTTGGCATTCCGTCTTTCCTGACAACCCTGGCAATGATGGGTATCGCCAAGGGAATAGCCATGTGGGTCAGTGGGACGAAAGCTGTGCCCATACTTTCCGAAACCTATGCGTTCCTGTTTGGTGGCGGCAGCCTGGGGCCTGTTCCGCTTACGCTTTTCTGGATGCTGGCAGTGGCAATCGCAGGCCATATTGTATTGCGGAAATCGACCTTTGGACGTTGGGTGCTGGCGACTGGCGGCAACGAAACCGCGGCACGTTATTCCGGAATCAGGACCTCGAGCATCAAGCTCCGCGTGCTGATCATTTCCAGTATGGCGGCAGCGCTGGCCGGCATGCTCTATGCCGGACGCTTCCAGACAGGGCGTTTCCAACTGGGTGAAGGCGACGAGTTGTCGGTCATCGCGGCTGCGGTGCTCGGTGGCACCAGCCTCTTCGGCGGAAAAGGCACCGTCATCGGCTCGATCATGGGCGCCTTGATGATCGGGCTCATCAACAATGGCCTCATCCTTGCCGGACTTGAATTCAGCCAGCAACTCATTGCCCGCGGCGCGATCATCATCCTTGCCGTCGCCATCAGCCAAACCAGGAGAACCTGACATGAAAAAACCTGGCTGCACGATCATTGGAACAGTTGTCGCAAAGCCCGAAAAACGCGCAGAATTGCTCGATATTCTGCACAGTTTTGTGGCTCCCACGCGCACTGAGCCCGGTTGCATCAACTATGATTTCCACCATGATGCCAACGATCCGAACAGGTTCGTATTCTACGAGAATTTCGTCGACGAAGTTGCGCTGCAAGCTCACTTGCGCATGCCATATCTGAAGCCGCTAATGGATCACGCCGATGAACTCTTGGCTGAGCCAGTACACATCCGTCATCTGGTGATGTTGAGTGAGATAGCTTCTGGATAAGACCATCCCGCATGTCACCGGCCCGAATTTCATTCCGAAGTAACGTGAGCATCAAACTGGAAAGTCTCATTCCTCTCATACTGCCAATGATCAATGTGACATTCCCGATTTTGCACGCATTTCCCAATTGAGGCGCAACACCGCCCGCGCTAAACCCGCGCCATGACTAGTAACACGCCACTCTCCGTGGCGCGCGGAAAAGTGTTTGCTGTCGCGCCGATGATGGAGTGGACCGACCGGCATTGCCGGTTCTTCCACCGCCGGCTGACCCGCCATGCGCTGCTCTACACCGAGATGATCACCGCCCAGGCCATCCGCCATGGCGACCGTGCCCGCCTCCTGGGCTTCGATCCGCGCAAGCAGCCGGTGGCCCTCCAGCTCGGCGGCAGCGATCCCGCGCTCCTCGCCGAGGCGGCGAAATGCGGCGAGGATTTCGGCTATGCCGAGATCAATCTCAATGTCGGCTGCCCCTCCGACCGCGTCCGGGAGGGTCGCTTCGGCGCCTGCCTGATGGCCGAGCCGGAGCTGGTGGCCGAATGCGTGGCCGCCATGCGCCATGCTGTCCGCCTGCCGGTGACGGTCAAATGCCGCCTTGGCATCGACGACCAGGACACCGGGGCAAGCCTTGACCGTTTCATCGGCGCGATCGCCGCCGCGGGCTGCCGGACCGTCATTGTGCATGCCCGCAAGGCCTGGCTGAAGGGCCTGTCGCCGAAGGAAAACCGCGAAATTCCGCCGCTCGATTACGCCCGCGTGCACCGCCTCAAATCCGCCTTTCCGCATTTGAATGTAATCCTTAACGGGGGACTCTCGGATCTGGAATCGGCGCTGGCCCATCTGCCGGTGCTGGACGGCGTCATGCTGGGCCGCGCCGCCTACCACGATCCCTGGCTCCTCGCCGGTGTCGATCCGCTGTTCGCCGGCGCGCCAGCACCCGTCGCCTCCCGCGCCGCGGCGGTTGCCGCCATGCGCCCCTATATCGCCGGCGAACTCGCCCGGGGCACCTATCTGAGCCACATCACCCGCCACATGCTGGGCCTGTATCATGGTGAACCGGGTGGCCGCTGGTGGCGCCGCATCCTCTCGGAAGAGGCCCACCGCCCGGGCGCCGGCCTCGCGGTCATCGACCGGGCCCTTGTGGCGGTTTCGTCACGCATGGGGATATTGCGCGCCGCCGGGTGAGCCGCGCCTTGCCTCTCGTCCCCCTTTGCAGTTTAATTTCCCGCGAATCCGGGGATAGGGCGGGGATGTGATGAACGATTGCCGGACAGTGTTGTGGGCGGCGCTGCTGTGCCTCATCGCCATGGCCGGGCTCGCCCCCAAGGCCGCCGCGCAGACGGTCATCGATGACGGCGATTGCGACGACATCTTCTTCGATGTCGACGGGCAGGGCAATCCCTACCTCAACAACAGCGTCCTGAACTGCACCGGCCAGCTCGCCAACACCCACACCCTGATCTACCAGAGCAATGTCATCCGCGACATCGTCGGTCGCCGCCTCATCACCCCGCCCTTCTTGCAGAACGTGGTGCCGGCCGGCCTCGCCTATGACAGCGAGGCCGCGGCCCGCAATGTGCTGGCCGGCGCCGGCACCTTCCGCGTCATTCCCGCCGCTGAAACCTCCGCGGCCGCACCCGTGCGCAAGTGGAATGTCTGGGGTGATGCCAAGCTGAGCTGGATCGATCCCGGCGACATCATCTCCCCGACCGATGGCGAATTGCAGAACGCCACCGCCGGCATCGACTACAGGCTGTCCGATCGCGTCGTCGTCGGCCTCATCGCCTCCTATGAACATACCGACCTCGAGACCACCGGCTTCGTCCTCGCCTCGACCCAGAGCCGCGGGTTTGGCGGCGGCGCCTATGTCGGCGCCACCCTCACCGACAACATCGTCTTCAGCGGCATGCTGACCGGTGCGAGCCTCGACACTGATTCGAACTTCCTCGGCGCCCTCGCCGATATCGACTCCGGTCGCCTCCAGGCTTCGGCCGGCCTCACCGGCTACTGGTATTCCGGCACCACGCGCTTCTCGCCCTCCGTGACGCTCGCCTGGTCGAAGGAGTGGCAGCAGGATTTCGTCGATTCGCTGCTGTTCTTCTCACCCGACCAGACCACCGAAACGGCGGTGCTGAGCATCGGCGGCCAGCTGGGCCACACCTTCGCGCTGGGCGGCGGCACCAGCATGGAGCCGTGGATCGGCACGCAATGGGACTGGACCTTTGTCAACGAGGTGAAGACCGATGGCTTCGCTGCCTATGATCTGGGCGACAGCTATGACCTTCGCGTCCAGGCGGGCCTCATCCTGAACCTCGCCGCCAACGCCCAGCTCTCGCTCACCGGCGAGGTGAGCGGCCTTATCATGCCGGATAACGACATCTACTCGGGTCAGGCCAACCTCGCCGTCCAGTTCTGACGCGCCCCCGAACCATCCTCCCCCTGCACGGGGGAGGTGGCCGCCGCAGGCGGCCGGAGGGGGAGGGCGACTACTGTTTGGCGCGAGCTCGAACGTTTCCATCCGCCTACGGATCATCTGGCACCTTGCACATCGCACCTGGTCCCGGCCAAGCGTTGCGCCATACCCCCAAATCGTCATCCCGGCCAAGCGCTGCTTCGGCAGCGCGCGAGCCGGGATCCATTCCTCCGCCGACGGAACAGCCGACACCCGACACCTGGTGCCACCCGCCTCAGAAAGCCCTTGACGGCGGAGCCCCGCCGGATTATGTTCACTGTATGTTCCATGTATCTCCGATCTGAACCCCATGGACTGGGCCCTTGCCATCACCCGCAACCGTGCCGCGCTGCAGGCCATCGTCGCTACCCTCTTCGCCATGCTCGAAGGGGCCGGCGGTACCTTGCGGGACCGGCTGCCCCGCGCCCTCCACAGCGCCGTGCTCAGGCTGCTGCGGCCGGCCGAATCCGCCACCCGCCGCCTGGTCGTGATCGCAGCGCGGGGCCTCGTGGTGAAGCTTGCGCCGGCGCCGCGCGCCGTGCCGGCCGGGCTAGGGCGCGGGCCAGGGCGCGGGGCCGGCCGCCGCCAGCCCGCCTTCCGCCTCTTCGATCCCCGAAAGCGTTTCACGCTGCGTGCGCCCCGCACATCCGCCCGTGGTGTGCCGCGCATCCACTTCTTCGCACCCGATCCCCGCGTGGCGGCGCTCTGGCGGGCGCCGCAGCCGCCGGCGGCTCCGCAACCCGCGGCCCTCATCGATGCCCGGCCTCTCTGTCGGAGGCTTCAGGCCCTGCAAGGCGCGCTGGCCGATCTGCCGCGCCAGGCGAGGCGCTTGGCCCGCTGGCGGGCCAGGCGGGCGCTGCGGCCGGGCCTGACCTTCACCTCGCCGCTCCGCCCCGGCCGCCCGCCCGGCCATCGCCGCACCCCCCTGCACGAGGTCGACCGTATCCTCGCCGAATGCCACGGCCTCGCCCGCGACGCACTGGCCCCCGACACCTCCTGAGCCACCGGCCGGAAGCCGGCACGGAAACTCAGATCTTCTGGTTATAGGCCCCGACTTCGGGATGCCGGGCGAGCGCGGCGTCGATATCGGCGAACATCGCCCGCATCATCGCCTCCGACGCCGGGCTTTCGCACACCACCACGAGTTCCGGCTTGTTGGACGACGCCCGGACCAGCCCCCAGGTGCCGTCGGCGAGCGTCACGCGCACGCCATTGACCGTGACGATCTGCCGGATCGCCTGCCCGGCCACATGTCCGCCCTCTGCGGCCACCGCCTCATAGTGCCGTGTCACGTCTTCCACGACGCCATACTTGGCCTCGTCGGCGCAGTGCGGCGACATGGTGGGCGTGCCCCAGGTCGCGGGGAGTTCGCGGTAGAGTTCGGCCATCGTCTTGCCCTCGGCCCGGTCGAGCATTTCGCAGATGGCGATGGCCGAGACCAGCCCGTCGTCATAGCCGCGGCCGTAAGGCGCGCGGAAGAAATAGTGGCCCGACTTCTCGAAGCCCACCATGGCGCCGGTCTCGTTGGTGCGCCGCTTCATGTAGGAATGCCCGGTCTTCCAGTAATCCGTCTTGGCCCCGTTCCGGACCAGCACCGGGTCGGTCTGGAACAGCCCCGTCGATTTGACATCGACGACGAAGCGCGCTCCCGGATGAAGCGTCGAGATATCGCGCGCCAGCATGACGCCGACCTTGTCGGCGAAGATCTCATGGCCCTCATTGTCGACGACGCCGCAGCGGTCGCCGTCGCCGTCGAAGCCCAGCGCCACATCCGCCTTGTGGGCGACAACGGCTTCCGCCATGGCATGCAGCATCGCGAGGTCTTCCGGGTTGGGGTTGTAGCGCGGGAAGGAATGGTCGAGCCCGCAATCGAGGGGCACGACCTCGCAGCCGATCGCCTCCAGGACGGCCGGCGCATAGGCGCCCGCCGTACCGTTGCCGCAGGCCGCCACCACCTTGAGCCGCCGCTGCAGCTTCCGTCCCCGGGTCAGCTCCTCGAAATAGCGCTCGCCCATGTCGTCGACATGGACAAGCGATCCGCCGGGCCGCAGTGTCCAGCGCCCCGACAGCACGATCTCCTTGAGCGCCGCCATGTCCTCGGGGCCAAAGGTCAGCGGCCGCTCCATGCCCATCTTGACGCCCGTCCAGCCATTGTCGTTGTGCGAGGCCGTGACCATGGCGACCGCCGGAACATCGAGCGCGAACTGCGCGAAATAGGCCATTGGCGACAGCGCCAGCCCGATGTCGTAGATGGTGCAGCCCGCGGCCATCAGCCCGGCCATCAGCGCATGCTTGATCGAGGCCGAATAGGCCCGGAAATCATGGCCCGTCACGATATGCGGCCTGACCCCGCGCTCATGCAGCAGCGTGCCCAGCCCCAGTCCCAGCGCATGCACGCCGTAGAGATTGATTTCCTTCTCGAACAGCCAGCGGGCATCGTACTCGCGGAAGCCGGTCGGCTTGACCAGCGGCATGCGCTCGTATTCGGGCGTGTTCGGTTTGAGATCCGCGCGCGGAATGGCCAGCATGTGACGTCCCCACCATTATGATTTTGGGGACTATTCCTATCGAAAAGCCGCGGATATTCCGTTGCGCGAACGATTCAAATTTTACCAATCGCCGTTGAGCCGGCCGCGCCGCCCGCCCTTGCGCCGCTTGCGTTGCGTCAGGCTTTCCACCCGCTCCGGCAGGCCCGCCATGATGCCGCGGCGCTCCGCCGGCGAATAGCCGAGCCAGCCCGCGATCTCGCTCCTTGTCCGCCCGCAACCGATGCAGAAGCCGGTGTCGGGATCGACCACGCACACCTTGATGCAGGGTGTCTCGATTTCGAGCGGCGTGAACGCATTCATGCCGTCAGGATAGGCGGCTGCCATGCGTGGAACAGCCTGTTAGCGTCACCGCGGGCCCGATTTGCGTCAGTTTTCGAGGTGCAGAACGCCGTTCCGCACCCGGAATTCCTTCAGCCGCGACAGGTAGCTCATGCCCAGCAGCGTTCCGTTCATCACGCCCTCGGGCATCACCAGCCCCTCGACATCGCGCACTTCGACGCCGTCGACCTTGACCCGCCGCAGCGTGACCTTGGCCGCCTTGACCATGCCATTGGCCGTGTTGACCGGCACCTCGTAGTCGAGCCCGTTGGGGCGCAGCCCCGCATCGTCCGCGTCCTGGAAGGACAGCGCCACCGCCGTGGCCCCGGTATCGACGATCACCTTGATTGTGGCGTTGTTGATCTCGGCTTCGGTGACGAAATGGCCGCGCGCATCGGGCTTGAGCTCGGTGACCTTGAAGAGCTGCGGCCGCCCGCCGCCACTGCGCACCACCGTGCTCGTCGCAATTGTCAGGGCCAGGAGCCCGCACAGCGCCGCCAGACCCCAGGCCGTCCTTTCCTGCATGGCGATCCTCGTTTCATTGACCTTTGGCTCGCCATGTTCGGCCATGCCGGCAAACCGGAGGTGAACGGCGCGCGAAATCCTTCGGTAAGGTTAATGAACCATTGCCGCGGCGACGGTCAGGAACACCGTCTCCGTGACCATCTGCAGGGCGCCGCACACATCCCCCGTCTGGCCGCCGATCTGCCGCAGGGCGAGCCCGCGCAGGGCCAGCGCGGCCAGCGCGGCGAGGGCCGGTGCTGCCAGCGCCGCAATGATCCCCGCGCCGAGCCAGCTTGCGGCAATGGCCAGCGCGAGCCCGATCGCCACGGCCATGGCCAGGACTTTGTCCGGCGGCCTGCCGGCCGATGCACCCAGCCCGCCGGGCCGTGCGGCTGGCGTCCTTGCCAGGAGCCAGACCATGGCGCCTCTCGAAAAGGCGCCCGCGCCCGCCAGCACCGCGACCGTCGCGAGCCCGCCCGCCGCCACGAGTGCGGCGATCGCTGCCGCCTTGGCGAGCATCACGAGCACCAGGGTCAGCACGCCGTAGCTGCCGATGCGGCTGTCGCGCATGATCTCGAGCTTGCGCTCCGGGCTGCGCCCGCCGCCGAATCCGTCCGCCACATCGGCAAGACCGTCTTCATGCAGGCCGCCCGTGGCCATGGCGCCGGCGGCCAGCGCCACGGCCGCCGCGGCCAGCGCCGGCACGCCCAGTCCCCCCAGTACCGCCGCGATGAGCCCGATGCCGCCACCGATCGCGCCGCCGATCACGGGGAACGCCGCCATGGCGTCCTTGAGCGGCACCTCCCTGCCGCCGCCGGGCAGGGGGATGCGCGTCAGGAATCGCGCACTCGCCGAGAGCATCGCCAGGGCGTCTCCTCTGTCCCCGGAAATGTCGTCCATGGCCCTTCGCGCCCGCTCCGCCAGCCGTTACAACACCCGCTCTTGTACCCGAGGAGAATCATGACCGCCACACTTGCCGCCCGTCCGTTTGACGATATCCGTCGCCTCGTCGCCGCAATGCCCGGACCTGATCTTGAATCCGCCGCTGCGGTCAGGCGGCGCGATTCGGAACTGACCAAGCCGCCGGGCTCCCTGGGCCGGCTCGAGGACATCGCCGCCTGGCTGGCGGCCTGGCAGGGCCGCGCCCGGCCCGCCGCCGACCGTGTCGTCGTCGCGGTTTTCGCCGGCAACCATGGCGTGGTGGCCCAGGGCGTTGCGGCCTATCCGCAGGCGGTCACCGCCCAGATGGTGGCGAATTTCCGGGCCGGCGGTGCCGCCATCAACCAGATCTGCACCGTGATCGATGCCGGACTCCGCGTCTTCGAACTGGCCCTCGAGCAGCCGACCCGCGACATCACCGAAGGCCCCGCCCTGGACGAGGCCGAGTGTGCCGCCACCATGGCCTATGGCATGGAGGCGATTGCCGGCGGCGCCGATCTCCTGTGCATCGGCGAGATGGGGATCGGTAATACGACCATTGCCGCCGCCATCTGCCACGGCCTCTATGGCGGCGAGGCGGAAGACTGGGTCGGCCCCGGCACCGGCGTCGATCGCGACGGCTTGCAGCGCAAGGCCGATGCCGTCCGCCGCGCCGTGGCCTTGCATCGCGAACACCTTGGCGATCCTCTTGAAATCATGCGCCGGCTCGGCGGGCGTGAGCTCGCTGCCATGCTGGGCGCCATTCTTGCCGCCAGGCAGGAGCGCGTCCCCGTCCTGCTCGACGGCTACGTGGCGACCGCAGCCGCCGCCGTCATTCACGCCCTGCGACCCGATGGCCTTGACCATTGTCTCGCCGGTCACTGCTCGGCCGAACCGGCCCACCGCAATCTGCTGGCCCGCCTGAACCTCGAACCGCTGCTCGATCTTCGCATGCGCCTGGGCGAAGCCTCCGGCGCCGCGCTGGCCGCCGCCGTCGTCAAGTCGGCTGCGGCACTTCACAATGGCATGGCCACCTTCGGCAGTGCCGGCGTCAGCAACAAGGGCGATTGAGCGGCCGCTTGCGCCTTGCGCGGCCCGCCGGCCTGGCGGGAGGGTAGCTATCAGTCAGTGGACGGATCATCGTGAAGTTCCACCATGCGCCGCTGCGCCCGCGGATCCCCCCTTTTCAAGAACCCGGACTCGGGGCATCTTGTTGAAGTATTGTTCAGGACGGGAATCGGTTGCAGCTGCGGGGCGGGCAACCGTGTCCGGCCGGCTTTTCGGATGAGGAGAAAACCATGTGCATTTATGTTGGCAGCGTCGTGCAGAACACCGACCAGAACGGCAACCCCACCCTGGATGTCGTCGTCGACGACACCGTGAATGGAACCTTCGACGGGTTCTACGGCCTGGGTGGCAACGATGACATGACCTTCATCGAAGGCACCATCGGTTTGGACACGGCCCCCACGACCACCACCTACATGTATGGCGGCGAGGGCAACGACAAGCTGACCTTCAGCACTGGGACCTCCGGCACCCTGTCGGGCGATGCCGGCAATGACAGCATCTCGTTCAACGGCTCGGGGATCGGCACGCTCTTTGGCGGCGATGGCAATGACAGCATTACCGGCGGCGCCCAGAAGGACATTATCGACGCCGGCCGCGGCGAAGATGTGGCGTCCGGTCAGGCTGGTAACGATGTGATCGAGGGCCGGGCCGGCTTCGACCGGCTGTACGGAAATCAGGGCCAGGATACGATCGATGGCGGCGGCAGCGTCGACTGGATCACCGGCGGCGGTGCCAAGGACCTCCTGACCGGTGGAGCCGGCAAGGACGTGTTCTTCTACTTTTCCCCGAGCGACTCAGGCAACACGTCCACGACCCGCGACGTGATCGCCGACTTCAATGCCGGCACCGCAACCACGGCGGTGGACAAGATCAACATTGGTGGCATCGACGCGATCCAGGGCGGCGGTCACGACCTCTTCACTTTTGTGACCGGAAACTTCACGGCGGCAGGCCAGGTCAGGGTGATCCAGTCCGGCGCCAATGCGCTGGTGCAGCTCAACACGGTCGGAACCGGCGGCGCCGAGGTCGTCATCCAGCTCAACAATGTCAATGCCGCCAACATGACCGCGGCTGATTTCGAGTTCATCCTCATCTAGTCTGGCGCCAAACGGGGCGCGGCCGCAGTCATGCCGGCCGCGCCAGTCCGCTCCCGGGCCTGCCGGCCGGGAAGTGACCGCATCACGGAGGCCCGCAATGCCCGGCATTCGCAAGGCTGGTCTGCCCGACCTCGCCACCGTCGTCGAGTTGATGGTTCAGCTGTTCCACGAGAGCGCCTTCCGCGACTTTCCCCTGAACATCGCCAAGGGCACCGGTTTCCTGCGCAATGTGCTGACCCAGCCCAGCCAGGTCTGCTTCCTCCACGAGACTGAGGCCGGCAAGGTGGACGGACTGGCGCTCGGCTTCATCACCGAGCCTTATTTCAGCGACCGCAGGATCGCCTACGATATCGCCCTCTATCTCGTGCCCGAAGCGCGTGGCAGCATCGCCGCGCGGCGACTGTACCGGGCCCTGCGGGATTGGGCCAGGGAGCAGGGCGCGCTGCAATTGTGGTTGGGCACCAGCGCCGGCATCGATCCCGAGCGCGGCCGCCGCTTCTATACCGGCCTCGGTGCCGAGCCCATCGGCGGCATCTTCCGGGTCAGGCTCTGACCTCCGCCACTGGCGCCCGCCTGTTCGGCCATGCCATTCCGGACCATTGCGGCTATCATTGCACCATGGCCGGACTCACCGTGACCGCGCTCAAGGATCGCGTGCTCGATGCTTTGCAGCGCTTGCCGCCGCTGCAGTGGCGGCTGGTGAGGCGCAGCCGCGCCCTCGTCAACGCCGACAAGCGTCTGATGGTCGTCTGGTCGCCGAAGTCGGCTTGCACCACGGCCTATGTCTGGTTCGCCGCCCAGTCTGGCCTGCTCGACGAATTGCGCCAGACCCCCGGCTCGCCGCACCAGCACAGAAGGCTCCGCTATTACCAGTCCGCTCTCTATCGCGATGGCCTGCGGCTTCCGCTCCGGGAATTCCGCATCGTCCGCATCATCCGCGATCCCTACACGCGCGCCGCCAGCATTTATCGCCACGCGCTGATGAACAGGTATCTTGATCCATTGCTCCACGACTTGCCCGACGATCCCCGCGACCGGCAGCGGGGCCTGTCCTTCCAGGAGTTCCTTGATCTTCTGGCCACGCGCGATCTTCGCCGTGCCGACATTCACTTGCAGCCGCAGGTCCGCGCCGTCGAAGCGCTGCGCCCGGCCGATGTCACCATCAACATCTCGAAATCGGACCTGTTCGCCGCTCTGAACCGGGTCGAGGCTGAGTTCGGCCTTGCCCACACCGATTTCACAAACATGGCCTGGCTGCTCGACATGGAACGGCAGCGCCGCGCCAGGGACGAGCCTGTCGCCGGCACCGGCATCGACCAGCGCCGCTTCGGCCAGCGTGCCGCCCGCGGCCGGGCGCCTTTTCCCGCCTATCGCCAGCTCCTGACGCCGGCCGCCTGCCGCAAGATCGAACAGCTTTACGCCGCCGACTTTGCCGCCTACCGCGGCTTTCTTTGACCGCCCGGCTGCCGTCACCCGCTGCGGTTTGCCGCATCGCCCACCAGCACCGTCGTCAGCTCCGCCTGGCGCAATTGCCGCACCAGCAGTTGGGTGCCGAGCGACAGCGCCCAGTCGAATGATTCGACGACCGTTGCGGCCTCCTCGCCGATGCCGCTGAACTTTCCGGGATCGACGATCTGCAGCGCCCGGCCGCTGCCGCGCGCGATGATCTGGGCAATGCCGACCACCCTGTCGCCGCCCACAGCTGGTGTCACCGCCAGCACCGGCCCGCGTCGCCGCCGCTTCGCCGGCACGACCAGGGCCTCGGCCTTTTGCAGGAGCCCCGCCACCTGCGTGACAAAGCGATGCGCATCCTTGTGCAGTTCCTCGCGGCTGACGATCAGGATATCGCCCTCCCGCACCCGCTCTTCGAGGAGCGCCAGCGTATCGCCCGTGCCGCGCAGAAACTGCCACGGCACATCGAGCCTTTGCCCAAACAGGCCCAGTGACCGTTCGATCGATCGGGAGAGCACGTCGAAGTGGGCTGCGACCGCCGCCGTATCGACCGGGAAGCCCGCCCCGCCCGGCCGGACAGCGCGGGCGAAGGGCAGGGCGGCCAGCCGCAGCAGCTCGTCCTGTTCGGCCAGTAGGCAGAGGATTTCCATGCGCGTCCCGGCCGCCAGCGCTCCGGCCGCGGCCATGATCTGGTCGATGTCGTCCAGCGCGCCCATGCCGAGCAGGAGCCGGCGTGATGCTGGCGGGCGTTCAGCCATCGTCGTGTCCCTTGCCCCTCCCGCCGTCATCGTCGCCCTCGCGGGCGCCGAAGGCCCGCCGCGCCTCGGCAAACTGGTTGAGCCGGCCTTCCACGGCAGCGAACACCGATCCCGCGGGGAAGGCGCCGGTCGCGTCCCGCTCGCCCGCCGCACGGCCGGTCAGCAGGGTGATGCCTTCGGCGATGGTGGCGACGGGATGGATCCGGAACTTCCCCTGCCGCGCCGCTTCGACGACGTCCGGCCGCAGCATGAGATGCTTGCGATTGGCCGCAGGTATCAGCACGCCATGGCTGCCGTCCAGGCCGCGCGCCTTGCAGATGTCGAAGAAGCCCTCGATCTTCTCGTTGACGCCGCCGATCGCCTGCACCTGGCCGAGCTGGTTCACCGATCCGGTAACCGCCAGCGTCTGGGTGAGCGGCAATTCAGCCAGCGCCGAAAGCAGGGCATAGAGCTCCGCCGAGGATGCGCTGTCGCCTTCCACCCCGCCATAGCTCTGCTCGAAGACCAGCGAGGCCCACAGCGACATGGGCGATTTCAGCGCGAAATGCGATGCGAGATAGCTCGACAGGATGAGAACACCCTTGGAATGGATCGGTCCGCCGAGTTCGACTTCGCGCTCGATATCGACCACCTTGCCGCTGCCCATGCGCACCCGCGCCGTGATCCGCGTCGGCCGGCCGAATGACAGGTCGCCGATGCTCAGCACCGACAGCCCGTTCACCTGGCCGATCTTCGCGCCCTCGGTGTCGATCATCACGATGCCGCGGGTGATCGTTTCGAGTGCCCGCTCGCGCAAGCGCTCCTTGCGATGGCGGCGCTCGTCCTGCGCCCTGTCTATGTCGGCGAGGCCGGCCACGCTGCGGCCCGCAGCGCTCGCCCAATGATGCGCCTCGCGCAGCAGGTCGGCGATGATGCCGACCCTGAGCGACAGCCGCTCGGCGTCCTCCGCCTCGCGCGATGCTTCCTCGATGACCCGGGCCACTGCAGCGGCATCGAGCGCCATCAGCCCTTCCCGCCGCACGATCGTGGCGATCATCCGCGCGAACAGCAGTGCGCTCTCCGGACGCCGCTCGGTCACGTCCTCGAAATCCGCCTGCACCTTGAACAGTTCGTGGAATTCGGGATCGAGGCTGGCCAGCAGGTAGTAGAGGAACCGCTCTCCGATCAGCACCGTCTTGAGCGCCAGCGGAATGGGATCGGGCACCAGCGAAACCGTGGTTGTGAGGCTCAGTTCCTCGCCCGCGCTGGTGATCTCGATCTTGCGGTTCATGAGGCAGCGCTTGAGCGCCTCCCAGCAGAACGGCTGGGTCAGGACCTTGAGCGCATCGAGGATCAGGTAGCCGCCGTTGGCCCGGTGCAGCGCCCCGGCCTTGATCATCGTGAAATCGGTCACCAGCGCGCCCATCAGCGACCGGTGGTCGATCCGTCCGACAACATTGCCGAGGGTCGGATGATTCTCCGTCACCACCGGTGCGCCCGCCGGCTCGCCGTCGCCATGCGTGACCAGCACGTTTACGGCGTAGCGGGTGAACACCGGATGCTTGCGCGCGAGCGCCGCGGTGGCGTCGAACGGCTGCTCGTCGTCATCCTGTTGCGGCTTGAGGAATATCTGCGCATTGCCGATGAGATCGGCGCGGACCTCGTCGAGATAGGCCGCGATGTCGGCATTGCCCGCCAGCCGCGTTCTGATTTCGCCGATCGACTGGTCGACTGCGACTTCGGCCAGTTCGGCGTTGAGCTTGCGGATCTTGTCGCGGCGTTCCTTCTCGAGCTTCGGCAGGCTGCGCAGGACCTGCTCGAGTTCCTCCTGCAGCGCGCTGATCTGCGTGGCGATCTTCTCGCGCACCTCTTCCGGCTGGGCATTGAAGACCTCCGGCTTGACCACCTGGCCGCCGCTTACCGGCGCCAGCGCGAAGCCCATCGGCGTGCGCAGGATGGCGATGCTCTGTGCTTCTGCCTTGGCGCGCAGCGCGTTGAACAGCGCCTCCTGTGCCGCCTCGAAGGCATCGTCGATGGATTTGCGCCGGGCCCGGTAATCGTCCGACTCGAAGATCGCCGGAATCGCCGAACCGAGATCGTCGATGAGCTCCGCCATGCTGTCGCGGAGCTTGAGGGCCATGCCGCTCGGCAGCCGCATGGCCCGCGGCCGGTCGGGAGCCGCGAAATTGTGGACATAGACCCAGTCGTCCGGAACCGGCTCGGTCCTTGCCTTGGCGCGCAGGATGTCCGCCACAACGGCGTGGCGGCCGGCCCGCGTCGGCCCGAGCGCGAAGATATTGAAGCCGGCATGGCCGATGCGGGCGCCGAAATCGAGGGCGCGGATCGCCCGTTCCTGGCCGAGCAGCTGCGGCAGCGGCTCCAGCTCGTCGGTCGTCGCGAACGGCAGGCTGCCGGCCGGGCAACACTGCCTGAGCTCCTCGGCAGGGAGCGGTGCGCAAGTGGTTTCAGGACTAGTCATCGCGGTCCGTTCCTGGCTTTGTCCGGCCACGCTAGCGCCCTGCGCGCGTCCGGTCCTGATCGGGATCAATGCCGGCCGCTAGCCTATCAGGTGAAGGCGATGTCGAGAAACATCATCGCCGCAAGCCCCGCCATCAGGCCCAGGGTTGCCGCATCTTGCGCCCCGTGGCGATGCGATTCGGGGATGATCTCATGGCTGATGACATAGATCATCGCGCCCGCCGCCGCCGCCATGCCCCAGGGCAGGACATGCGCCGACAGGCTCACGGCATAGGCCCCGGCAAGGCCGCTCACCGGCTCGACCAGGCCGGTCGCGGCGGCGATCAGCACCGCCACGCCCTTGCTGTAGCCGATGGCTGCCAGGGCCAGCGCCACGGCCAACCCCTCCGGGGCATTCTGTAGCCCGATGCCGGTGGCCAGCGTCAGCCCCTTCTCGATGTTGCCGCCGCCGAACCCGACGCCGACTGCCAGGCCCTCGGGGAAATTGTGCAGGGTGATGGCGATCACGAACAGCCACACGCGCGCCAGCGCCGTTGTCTCGGTACCTTCCACACCCTGGAAGAAATGCTCGTGCGGCAGTGCCTCGTTGAGGAAAGCGATGATCCCGCCGCCGGCCAGCACGCCGAGCACGATGATGGCGGCAGGGAGCAGGGCGCCCGGGTAGAGATCCCGCGCGGCTTCGTGCCCCGGAATGATCAGCGAGAAGAACGAGGCCGCCAGCATGACGCCGGCTGCGAATCCCAGCAATACGTCGCTGGTCCGCAATGAGATGGTGTGGCCGAACAGCACCGGCAGCGCCCCCACCGCCGTCGCCAGCCCTGCCGCCAGGCTCGCCAGAAATCCCCAGGCAATCAGCCCCATGCCTCCGTCCCAACCAATCCGCTGCAACCTCTCCCATCATGAAGAGGCCGCGGCGGGGGTGCAAGCTTGCGGCTGATCCGCAGGCCTGGCGCTCACCCCGTCAGGGCGATGAGTTTGCGCTGGCTGGTGGTCTTGACCCCGGGTGCCGCCATCACTTCGCCGCGCGGTCCGTCGAGCACCCGCGCTGCCGGGAAGGTGACGACGACCTCGGTACCGGCGCCCGGCGAGGAATGGATCTTCATGTCGCCGTCATGCAGCGTGATCAGGCCCTTGACGATGGGAAGCCCCAGTCCCGCGCCATCGATCGCCTTGTTGGTGGCATAGGAGCCCCGGATGAAGGCGCCCATGGCTGCTTCCAGTTCGCGCGACGGGATGCCGGGGCCGTTGTCCTTGACCGAGAGGCACAGCGAACTTGCCGGCCCCCGCCACGCCTTGGCCTCGATCCGCCCGCCCTCGGGCGTGAACTTGATGGCGTTGGACAGGAGGTTGAGCCACATCTGCTGCAGTGACCGGCGGTCGGCCAGGAGCTTGGGCAGGCCGGGTTCGACCTGCGCGACCACTGCCTGGCGCTTCTGCAATGCGCGCATGCCGACGACATGCAGCGCCTCATCGATCGACTTCTGGATGTCGATCGGCTCTTCCTGCATTTCCTGCCGTCCCGCCTCGATGCGCGACAGGTCGAGGATGTCGTTGATGAGGTTCAGGAGATAGTGCCCGGATGAGTGGATGTCATGCGCATAGTTCTTGTAGGCCTCGACCTTGTGCGGCCCGAACATCTCGTGGCTGAGGATCTCCGAGAATCCCAGTATGGCGTTCAGCGGCGTGCGCAGCTCGTGGCTCATGGTGGCGAGGAAGGTCGACTTGGCCTTGTTGGCCTCCTCCGCCTTGACCCGCGCTGCCTCGGCCTTTTCCTTCTCGACCTTGAGCTCCTCGATCAGCCGCTCCTTCTGCGCCTTGAAGATCAGCATGTCGCGCGAGATCTCCTGCAGCCGCTGCGCCAGCTGGATGAAGAAGAT
>CAZIXE010000078.1:0-16791 GCA_964543235.1 uncultured Rhizobiaceae bacterium
TCAGCATGTCGCGCGAGATCTCCTGCAGCCGCTGCGCCAGCTGGATGAAGAAGATTTCCAGCGCGATCGCCATGGCGCCAAGCGCCACCGACATGGGATCGCCTTCCAGGATGCAGCGGATCGCCACGTTGAAGGTCATGAACCCGGTGCCGGCGATGATCACCGGCATGAAATTGGCGGCGATCATGATCCTGACCGCGATCACCGCCATCAGCGAGGCGATCAGGAACATGTGTTGCAGCGGGCTGGTCGAGGCCCAGAACACGAACAGCGGGATTGACCAGCAGGCGCCGATCAGGAATTCCGAAGCCGCCAGCATGCCGATCCATTCGGTCATGCGGAAGTCCTTGCGCTCGGGGCTCAGATAGCTCTTGCACAGATAGAGCTGGATCAGCTGGCAGCCGATGCAGGAGAACAGCCATGCCGCGGCATTGAGCGGCGTCGTGTAGATCAGGCCCACCAGCGCAAAGATGAGCGCCAGGAGCGGCGTTGCCATGAACACGCGCATCTGGTTGCGCACGAACAGCTGCAACAGATCGCGTTCCCAGCCGACGCTGTCAGAGCTTTCCCACGAGCTCATTTCGGTCGCCTTTACTGTCTCACGTAGTGATATAGTGTCCCGGCTGGGCATTGATCCCACCCCAGTTGCCTGAAGGGCCTATCCTCCAAGTTGCAGGACCTTACCTTTCGCGCCTTAATCCCGGCTTGGCATGCACGCTAAAATTCGAACTAAATTCTCTTCTTCCCTGCTTGATGAGCTGTGCGGCGAGATCGCCGCCTGCCGCATCTGCCGCGACGCGCCGCAGGGGATCGCCCTTCCGCATGAGCCCCGCCCCGTCCTGCAGGTCGCGCCCACGGCGCGGCTGCTCATTGCCGGCCAGGCGCCGGGTGTCCGGGTGCATCAGTCGGGACGGCCCTTCACCGATCCGTCCGGCGATCGGCTGCGCGCCTGGCTCGGCGTTACCCCGGACATCTTCTACGATGCCGCCCGCATTGCCATCCTGCCCATGGGCTTCTGCTTCCCCGGCCTCACGGCCGGGGGCGCCGACTTGCCGCCCCGCCGCGAATGTGCCCCCGCCTGGCGCAGCCGCGTCATGGCTGCACTGCCGCGCATCGAACTGGTGCTGGCGGTCGGCCAGTATGCCCAGGCCTGGCACCTCGGCGAACGTGCCAGGCCAACCCTGACCGCCACTGTGGCCGCCTGGCGCGACGGGCTTGCCCTGTCGCCCCCGGTCATACCGCTACCGCATCCGTCCTGGCGCAACAATGCCTGGCTCCGGGCCAACCCGTGGTTCGAGCGCGACGTCCTGCCCGAATTGCGGCGCCGGGTCGCCGACGTGCTGTCGCGCGACTGAATTGGCGCTTGCGGCGGTCCTGGGCGGGCGGTATCCCCACGCCATGCCGAGCGTCACCCGAGATGATGTCCTAGCCGTTCTGAAACGTATTGCCGCGCCGGATGGCCGCGGCAATCTCGTATCGGCCGGCCGTATTTCCGAGATCGCCATCAATGGCGGCGAGGTCATGTTTGCGATCGATGCCGGCGCTTCGCCACCCGCGGCGCTGGAGCCGACCCGCCAGGCGGTGGAACGGGCCGTGGCGGCCATACCGGGTGTGACCCGGGCCATGGTTGCGCTGACCGCCGAACGCCGGCCCGGACCGAAAGCGCAAGCGGCGGCACCGCTGCGCGGCGGTGTTCCGGGCGTGAAGCACATCATCGCCGTCGCTTCCGGCAAGGGCGGCGTGGGGAAGTCCACGGTGGCCGTCAATCTGGCCATCGCCCTGCACAGCCTCGGCCAGCGCGTGGCGTTGCTTGACGCCGACGTTTATGGTCCCTCGCAGCCGAAGCTGCTCGGTCTGACCGGTAAGCCCCGGGCAGCCGGTGCCGATGGCAGGATCCTCATGCCCATGGAGCGGTATGGCCTCAAGGTCATGTCGATCGGGTTCCTGGTGGAGGAGGACACGCCGATGATCTGGCGGGGGCCGATGGTCATGTCCGCCCTGGTGCAGATGCTGCGCGACGTGCTCTGGGGCGACATCGATATCATGGTCGTCGACATGCCGCCGGGCACCGGCGATGCCCAGCTGACGCTGGCTCAGCAGACCCCCCTGGCGGGCGCCGTGATCGTGTCGACGCCGCAGGACCTCGCCCTGATCGATGCCCGCAAGGCGGTGAACATGTTTGCCCGCGTCAATGTCCCCGTCCTCGGCATTGTCGAGAACATGAGCTACTTCACCTGCAGCAAATGCGGCGAACGCCACGAGATATTCGGCCACGGCGGCGCCGCGGCCGAGGCGGCGAAACTGGGAGTCCCCCTGCTGGGCGCCCTGCCGCTCGCCACCCGGATTCGCGAGCGTTCCGACCGCGGCGAGCCGGTGGTTGCCGTCGACCCCGATTCGGACGGCGCTAAGACTTTCTTGACCATGGCCCGTCAAATAGCCGAGACACTCGCAGCGGGTGGACGGCAGCGCCAGGCGCCGCGGATCGTGATTGAGAATTAGAGACATGGCTCTCATCTTATGCCATCTTTGCGTCAAGTTCGGCGATGACGCTGGATGCGTCGCGGGTCGCTGATCGGAGGGGGAATTGAGATGTCGAAACTGTTGATGATCGTGGGCATTCTGCTCGCTGCGCTGGGCATTACCATTGGGCTGATGGTGACGTTCTCGCCCGGCGGCATGCTCGCCATCGGCATTACCCCGGAGGTCGCCGCCATATTCCTCGTCGGCGGGTTCATCACGCTCGGCCTTGGCGGTGTGATCGAGGCACTTTCCCGCTCAGGCGCTGCCTCTGGTGAAATCCGTGAGCGCCTTGCCCGCATCGAAACCGAGACCGCCATGCCCGTGCCGAAAGCCGCAGCAGCCAGTGCGGCTGCCGCGGCGACCGCTGCCGCCGAAGCCTCGCGCATTCCATCACCGGTTCCCTCCGCCGCCGAAGCCGCTGGCCGCGTTTTCGAGCCGGTCCGCAGTCGTGCCGAGGAGATCACCGCCGCAATCAAGACCGACGCCGAACGTGCCATCGCCGAGGCCCGCCGCGCCGCGGCCGAAACTTCCGCTGCCCTCGACGAGGCCAAGGCCCAACTTGAGGAGGCGCTGTCGCCGGAGGAGATCACCATTCCGCCGTCCCGCGAGCGCGAAACGGAGGTTGCCGAGGAGGTGGCCGAAGCCGTCGCCGGCGTGGACGAGGCGATCGCCGAGGTCGAACCGGAACCGGAGGCTCCCGCCGCCGAGGCTGAAGAGGAAGCCGCCGAGGACCAGCTCTATGTTGTCGAGGAACGCATGATCCGTGGCCGCCCGGCCCGCGTCCTTTCGGACGGCACCGTCGAGGCCGAAACCGACGAGGGCTGGATGCGCTTTGAGAACCTCGAACATCTCGAGGAGTATCTCGACGCCATGTCGCCGGGACGCGGCTAGCCGGGGAAGGCCCGCGGCATCAGCTCATAGGGGTGTTTCCAGCCGGGCAGCGCTTTGATGCGCTCGAGCCAGTCCAGCACATTCGCGTGTTCCTCCAGCGGGAAGCCGAGTTCATTGCCGTAGAACAGGTAGCCGCACAGCGAGAAGTCGGCGATCGTCGGCCGCTCGCCGGTCATGAACGGCATGGCCGCCAGATGGCCGTCCACGATCTTGAGGGAATTGACGATCCGGCCGCGCAGGAATTCGGTGACCGCCGTCTCGCCGGTCTTGGCGAAGGCGAGCAGGAAGCGGAGCGTCGCGATGTAGCTGGTGAATTTGTGATTGTCGAACAGTATCCAGCGCAGGATTTCGCGCCGCTCCTCGCCATCGCGCGGGCCGAACTTGCCCGTCACCTCGGCCAGATAGTCGAGAATGACGCCGGACTGCGTGAGCTTGCGCTCCTCGTGCAGCAGCACCGGCACTTCGCCCATTTCATTGACCTCGCGCCGGTAGTCCGGGCTGCGCGTCTCGCCGTCGAAGAAGGCGACTTCGCGGCATTCCCAGTCGAGACCGCACAGGTCGAGCATCAGCGCGGCCTTGTAGGCATTGCCCGATTCGCCGAAGCCGTAGAGCACGAATTCGCTCATGTGACCGATCCTCCCCGGGGGCCGCGAAGCTAGACGGGATTTGTCCGCCGGCGCAAGCGCCACCGGGCCGCGATCTGTTCAGCCGGCGCCGCTTTTGACACGGGACAGGGGCCGGGCGGAATGCTAGTGATGGAATCGATCATGACCAAACGACGGGGATCCCTGCCATGAAGCGCACAGCACTTCTCTCACTTCTTCTAACGGCTGTGGCCGCCAGCCCGGCCATGGCCCATACCGGCGCCGCTGCCGCCAGCAGCCTGGCGGCCGGATGGCTGCACCCGCTTACCGGCGCCGATCACCTGATTGCCATGGTGGCCGTCGGACTCTGGGCGTCCATGCTGGGGCAGCGGGCAGTCTGGCTGGTGCCGGCCGCCTTCGTGGCTGCCATGCTGGCCGGTGGCCTCGCCGGCTTTGCCGGCCTTGCCTTCCCGCTGGTTGAAACGGCCATCGTCGCCTCGCTGTTCGCTCTGGGGGCGCTGGTGGTGCTGGACGTGCGGCTGCCGGCGGCTGCTGCAGCTGGCCTGGTCGCCGTGTTCGCCTTGGCCCATGGCCATGCCCATGGCGTCGAACTGCCGGGCGGCGCCTCCGCCGCGCTCTATGCGTCGGGCTTCACCATGACGACGGCTCTGCTGCATATCGCGGGTGTGGCGCTGGGGATGGCCCTTGCGCGATTCGCTGGCAGCTTTGCGCCGCGCGCCGTGGGGGTAGGTGCCATTACCGCCGGCGTGGCGTTTCTCGCCGCCGCCTGATTACCGCACATCGAGGACGCTCGTGCGCGCGTAGCGCACGACGTCCAGCGCCGTCGATCCCTTGAAGATGCGTTGCAGCCGTGAGCGGCCCTCGTCGGTAACGACGATGACCTTGTAGGTCGATCCGGCCTCGACGATTTCCCGCACCGGCACGCCATGCGCCGTCCGGGTTGCGGCCACCGGGATCTTCATGGCCTTGAGCAGGGCCTTGGCATTCGCTACCGCTTCCTCGGCCGCCGGCAGCCCGGCCTCGGTCGTCGCCACCGAGAACAGCGTGATGGGCTCTCCCGCCGTGTAGGCCAGGACGGCCGCGCGCCGCACCGCCTGCATCGAGCGCGCTGTGCCATCGGTGCAGATGAAGAAGCCGGTCCGCTCGCGCATCGCCCGCGCCACCAGCACCGAGCAGGGCGCGAACATGACGACGCGCTGCACGATGCCGGCGCTGAACCAGCCCTTGAGTTCGCCGCGCCAGCGCGATGGCTCGCCCACGATGATGAGGTTGTAGGGTCCCAGCTCATACTGATCGAGGATGCCGTTGGCGACATCCGGTGCCGTCTTCAGCTTCAGCACCACGGCGCGGCCAGTAGGGCTCTTGTACTCGACCTTGTTGTCGCCCAGGGGATCGCCCCAGGCATCCTGGTGCGCCGCTTCGGTCGGCCAGCTCTCCGCATCGATGCCGCAGTCCTTGAGGATCTCCAGCGCCTTCTTCAGGTCGCGCACCCCCGGCAGCTGGAATCCGGCATCGAGCATGTTCTGCCGGGCCAGGCGCACCTGCAACCCGCCCGAACGCAGCCCCTGGTCGATCGGCCGCACGAACAGCACGATGATGTCGCAATCGTCGTTGGGCGCGAGCTGTGCGGCAAAGCGCACCGTCTCGAAGGCCTCGTCGGTGCCGTCGATACAGGCAAGGATGCGGAACCGGTTGCGCCGCTGCTGCCGGATATTCTGCAGCGTCTTCTGGACCGCCCGCTCCTGGCGGTCCGAGAGCTGCGTCCGCCGGAACAGCGATTCAAACATGCGCGCTTGCCTTGCCGTGCAAGCCGCATTTGGCAGTTGCAGCGGTTGCGGAATTACATCCTTGCACAGGGATAAAATGTGGCAACCTTAAACCTCTGTTAAGCCGGGAACGTTATAGGAGCACATCTCCACTGGGGCCGGGAGGTCATGCAATGTCAACATCGGACATATGGGAGTGGTACATGACTTATGCCGGGCAGGACAAGATCCTCGGCGACGCCAGGCTGTTGGCACGAATTCTCGATGCGATCCCGACGCCGGTCTTCATCAAGGACAGCGACCTGAAGCTTGCCTTCCTGAACACCGCCGCCTGCGCTGCCATGGGTTTCAGGCGCGAGGACATGATCGGCAAGTCCGACGCCGACTTCTTCGATGCCGGCCAGGTGCAGCGCTTTGTCGAGCGCGACCGCCATGTTCTCGCCACCGGCGACATCGATGAGGTGGAGGAAGTCTCCGCGGACGGTTCCAGCGCCTACCTGACCCGCATGAGCCGCGTGCTGGGCGACAGCGGCGAAGCCTATATCCTCGGGGTCAATACCGATCTCACCGAAATCCGCAAGCGGGAGAAGGCGCTGGAGGTCAAGGAAGCCCGTTATCGCGCCCTCGCCGAGACCACGCCGGTCGGCATCTGGCAGGTCGCCGAAAACGGGTCCACGATCTATGTCAATCCGGCCCTGCTTGCCATGCTGGGACTCGATGAGGCGGGCTTTGCCGGGCTCGACAAGCAGGCGCTGATGGTCCTCGACAAGGACGTGACCCTCGCCGGCCGCCTGGCCCGGGCCGGTCGTTTCGAGACCGATCTCCTCGTCGACGGCAAGGTCATGGCGCGGGCCCTGGTCGTCACCTCTGGCTGGATCCTCAGCGACGAAAGCGGCGAGCGCTCGGCCATGGTCACCTTCGTCGACATCACCGAGATCAACAAGCTCCACGCCATCAACGACGAGGTGACCCGTCTCAATGCCGAGCTCTCCGAAAGCCTCAAGATGCTCTTCGAGGCCCAGGACGAGATCCTGCAGAAGTCGAAACTGTCGCAGCTGGGGCAGCTGACTGCCACCGTTGCCCACGAACTGCGCAACCCTCTGGGCGCGGTGCGCACCTCCGCCTTCATTCTGCAGAAGCGTCTCCAGGGCAAGGAGCCGGCCCTGCTGCCGGTGCTCCAGCGCATCAACAACGGGGTGGTTCGCTGCGACGAGATCATCACCCAGCTGCTCGACTTCTCGCGCTCGCGTGCACTGCAGCTCGAGAAGGTCGTGATCGACAGCTGGCTCGAGGCGCTGGTGCGCGAGGAGGCCGACAAGCTGCCGCGCACCATCACCATCGACTGCGCCCTCAACCTCGGCGACTGGACTGCCGACATCGACGCCGCGCGCATGAACCGGGTCTTCATCAATCTCATCTCCAATGCCGCCGAGGCGATGGTCGGCAAGGGCGAGGCGCGGATCGACAGCAAGGACGAACCGCCCACCATCACCATCACCACGGCGCGCAGCGCCCGCGGCATCGAGATTTCGGTCAGGGACAACGGCCCCGGCATTCCGCCCGAGATCATGGAGAAGATCTTCGAACCCCTGTTCACCACCAAGAGCTTCGGCACCGGCCTCGGCGTTCCCGCCGTGAAGAACATCCTCGAACAGCATGGCGGCGGCCTCGAGGTGACAACCGAAGTCGGCAAGGGCGCCTGCTTCACCGCCTGGATCCCCGAGCGCATCGCCCAATCCGAGGCCGCCTGATGCGGTCTAGCGGACGATCAGCGGCCAGTAGAATTCGGCCAGGAACAAGAGGATCAGCACCGAGATCAGCATCATCCTCACGCCGATCTTGAAGAAATCCGGACCTTTCAGGAAACCGGAGGCGTAGATGATGGTGAAGGCGGGCTGTGCCGCCGGCGTGAGATAACCGAAGGCCGAAGAGATCGCCGCCACGAAGCCCGCGGTGATCGGGTCCTCGCCCGCCGCAACGGCCGTCTTGAGCACGATCGGGCCCAGCACCGCGATCGCCGCGCCGGCGGTCATCGTATTGGAGACGCCGATGGTCAGCAGCGAGATCGCCGCCTCGAAAGCCATGCCGGTGCCGGCCCCGATGCTGTTCAGGAACGTGAGGAAGTTCTGCCCGAGCCACTCCGCCGCCCCCGTCGCCTTCATTTCGACGCCGAGCGAGATCGCCGCTGCGTAGAGCAGCACCACGCCCCAGTTGACGCCGGAATTGATGTCCTCCCAGCGCACCAGGCCGAGCACCAGGAAGGCGATCACCCCGAGAAGGGCGATGGTGCCGAGCCCGAGCTGTTCCGACAGGAACACCCAGCCCAGGATGGTGAGCGCGAAGACCAGGATCGTCATCCAGCCTGCGGCCCGGAGCGGCCCGTCGATCATCACCTGGGTCCTGAGCCGCGCCACGGCGCGCGACATGTCGGTGGTCTCCGGCTTGAACGTGAACACCAGCAGCGCCGCGACGATCGGCAGCCTCAGCAGGAACATCGGGTAGGCATAGATCGCCCAGGTCAGGTAGTCCATCAGATAGCGCCGCGTCGCCGGGTCGAACGGATCGAAGAAGAAATCCTTCCAGTAGCTGATGATGATGGCGTTGCGCGCCCCGCCGGACGGCGTGGCCACGCCGGCGATGGAGCAGCCGTAGGAGATCGAGAACAGCAGCACCGCGGCGACATTGTGCACTTTCTTGGGATCGTCCGAGATCAGCGTGATGAGTGTCACCCCCACCGGCAGCATCATCGCCGCTACCGTGTGTTCGCCGATGAACGCGGCCAGCACCCCGCACACCGCGGCGATGCCGAAACTGATCCAGTAGATGTTGGTGCCGGTCAGCCGCACGATGGTCCAGGCGATGCGCTTGTCCAGCCGCTGCTTGACGATGGCCACCGCCAGCATCAGCGAGCCCATGATGAACAGCACCGCATCGGTCATCAGGCTCTGCGCCACCTTGGTCGGCTCGACCCGGAGCAGCACCACCTGGCCCACGATGATCATCAGCGGCACTGCCGGCAGCGGCACCGCTTCGGTGATGAACAGCATCGTTGCCATCACCGACATGGCCAGCACGATCTGTCCTTCCTGGGTCAGGCCCGCCGGCGTCGGCGCCGCCATCAGCAGGAAACCGACGATCATCGTCACCACGAACCAGCGCCGGTCCCACACCAGCGCCATGTCGACATGCGATCTGAGCACCAGGTAGCGCTGGTAGCCGCGCCGCCGGAACCGCCCCAGCCTTGCCGCGGGCTCATGCGCCTGCAGCGAATCGCGGGCCAGCGAGAATTGCGTGACGGCAGCGGTCTGGTTCATGTCCTTGCCCGCTCCCTTGCCATGCGCCGGTCGGGACTTGCCCAAAGCCTAAGCAGCATGACACATTGCCGGCGGCGCGGGAGAAAGAGTGTTGGATGGGTGACGTTGATGCCGTTCTGGCGGCGGCAGATGACGCGTTTGCGGCAAGTTTGGGGCGGCTGTGTGAACTTCTCCGCTTTCCCTCCGTGGCCACCGACCCGGCTTGGCATCCGCAGTGCCTGGCGGCCGCCCGCTGGCTGCAGGCCACGCTGGCCGGCATGGGATTCGAGACAAGCCTCTGCGCCACCGGCGGCCAGCCGGTGGTGATCGGAACCTACGCGCCCGAGGCCTTGCCGTCCCATGCGCCCCACATACTGTTTTACGGCCACTACGATGTTCAGCCGGCAGACCCGTTGGATCTTTGGGAAAGCCCGCCATTCGAGCCACAGATCAGGAAAGGGAAAGACGGCAAGGAGCGCATATTCGCCCGCGGCGCCAGTGACGACAAGGGCCAAATGATGACCTTCCTGGAGGCCACGCGGGCTTGGCTTGTCGTGCATGGCCGCCTGCCGTTTCGCCTGACCCTGATGCTCGAAGGCGACGAGGAAGGTGATTCGACCCATTTCGACCGCCTGCTGGCCCGGCACTGCCGCGCCTTGCGCCCCGATGTCGCCTGGATCTGCGACACCGGCGCCTGGGACGCCGCAACGCCGGCCATTGTCACCCGCCTGCGCGGCTGCATCTGCGAGGAAGTGACGGTGCAGGGGCCCCGCACCGATCTCCACTCCGGCCGTTACGGCGGTGCTGCCCGCAACCCGATTCATGTCCTGGCCAGCCTTCTGGCCGGCCTGCACGATGCCAGGGGGCGTGTGACGCTGCCCGGCTTCTATGATGGTGTGCAGCGCCTGCCCGCGGCCCTGCGGCGGGAATGGGCGGGACTCGACTTCTCGCCGCGCCGCTTCCTCGGCAATGTCGGCCTGGCGGTGCCGGCCGGCGAGCGGGGCTATTCGGTGATCGAGCAGATCTGGGCCCGGCCCACCGCTGAGATCAACGGCATTTTCGCCGGCTACCGCGGGCCGGGCGTCAAGACCGTCCTGCCTGCCACGGCCACGGCCAAACTGTCCTTCCGCCTCGTGGAGGGCCAGGACCCGCAGGCCATCCGCCGCGCTTTCCATCGCTTTGTGCGCGCCCGCCTGCCTGCCGATTGCCGGGCCTCGTTCCGCAGCGACGGCGGTGACAGCAGGGGCGTGGCCGTGTCGCGCGAAAGTCCGTGGATCAAGGCCGCCGCGCGCGCCCTCGCGGCCGAATGGGGCAGGTCGCCCGTCCTGTGCGGCGACGGCGGCTCGATTCCCGCCGTTGAATCGCTCAGGCAGCACCTCGGCATCGATTCGGTGCTGGTGGGTTTTGCCCGCGCCGATGATGGCGCCCACAGCCCCAACGAGAAATATGACATCGAATGCTTTCGCAAAGGCATCCGCAGTTGGATTAGGATCATCGGAGAACAGGCAGAATCATGAGCGATATTGAACCTGTCCTGAAGCATGTGGACGCCGGCCTCGAGGCCAGCCTCGAGCGCCTCGGCAGCTTCGTGCGCATCCCGAGCGTCTCGACCGATCCGGCTCACGCCGATGATTGCCTGCGCGCCGCGGAATGGCTGGTGGCCGAGCTGAACGCATTGGGTTTTTCCGCCAGCGTCAGGCCGACGCCGGGACGGCCCATGGTGGTAGCGCATTACACGCCGCGCCGCCCTTTCGGAGCGGCGCCCCACTTTCTCTTCTACGGCCATTACGATGTCCAGCCGGCCGATCCGCTTGATCTGTGGAAGACGCCGCCCTTCGAGATGCATCGCCGGAAGGATGCCAGGGGCGTGGAACGGCTCTACGGGCGTGGCACTGCCGACGACAAGGGCCAGCTCATGACCTTCGTGGAAGCGGCCCGCGCCTGGCTCAAAGTGACCGGCGACCTGCCGTTACGCGCCACCTTCCTGATCGAGGGCGAGGAGGAATCGGGTTCGCCGAGTCTGGAGCCGTTCCTCAGGGCCCATCGCAGGGAACTTGCCTGCGCTGCCGCCTTCGTTTGCGACACCGACATGTGGGATGCGAGGACTCCCGCCATCACGACGAGGCTGCGCGGCCTTGCCCGCATCGAAATGACGCTGACCGGTCCCCGCATCGACCTTCACTCCGGCGTGTATGGCGGCCCGGCCATCAACCCGATCCGTGTCCTGACGAAGATTCTGGCGAGCCTGCACGACCGTAACGGCCGCGTCACCATCCCGGGATTCTATGATGGCGTGGCGGAGCTGCCCGCGCCGGTGAAGACGCAGTGGCGGTCGCTCAGGTTCTCGGAGGCGAAGTTCCTGAAGGACGTGGGCCTGTCGCACCCGGCCGGTGAGAAGGGCCGCAGCGTGCTCGAGCAGATTTGGGCGAGGCCCACCGCCGAGGTCAACGGCATCTGGGGCGGCTATACCGGCGCCGGCACCAAGACGGTCCTGCCGTCGAAGGCGCATGCCAAGCTGACATTCCGCCTGGTCGGCCGCCAGGATCCGCAACGTATCCTGCGCGCCTTCGAGAATTTCGTGAAAAGGCAGCTGCCGCGCGACTGCAAGGTGGAGTTTCAGGGGCGCGGCGGCAGTCCCGCCTCGGAAATCCCGGAAGACGACCCCTACATCCTTAGGACCGCAGCCGCCCTCAAGGCCGAGTTCCGCCGCGAGCCCGTGCTCATGGGCTCGGGCGGCTCGATCCCGATTGTCAGGAGCTTCAAGGACGTTCTTGGCATGAACAGCGTGCTGGTGGGTTTCGGCCTCAACGATGATGCCATCCACTCGCCCAACGAGAAGTACAATGTCTCGAGTTTCCGCAGCGGCATTCGCAGCTGGGTGCGGATCTTTGGCGAACTGGGCCGTTGATAGCCGGGCAGCCCAGGCCGCGGGACGGTAGTCGCCGATGATCGTCCAGCTCGCCATCGGCTCGCTGGTGATCGCGATGAACGTCGCCATCCAGGCCGAGATGTTCGCCCTGCTGCATCGCCACTTCCCGGCGCTGCTCGAGTTATTGCGCCGGCCCTTTCGCCGCTGGGCCAACACCGTGGCGATCACCGTCAGCGTCCTGTTCATCCTCCTCGTCCACACGCTGCAGGTCTGGCTCTGGGCGGGCATTCTCCTGCTGGTGGGCGCCCTCGATGCGCTGGAACCTGCGCTCTATTTCGCGCTCGTCTCCTTCAGCACCATCGGCTACGGCGACATCGTCATGACCGAGCAATGGCGCCTGCTCTCGGCCATGATCGGCGCCAATGGCCTGCTCATGTTCGGCTGGTCGATCGCCTACATGGTCGATCTGGTCCGCCGCACCGCCTGAAGCGGTCAGCGCCGCCCCGCCGCCATCCGCATGAAACCGTCGTAAAGCACCCGCGCATTGGCGAGGAACTGCGGCATCAGCGGTTCCGCCTCGCGGGCGAGCTCCGCCAGCGCACCCGGCCCGCGCACCTTGGCGAGTGCCGCTTCATAGGCGGGAACGCAGCCCCAGGCCGGAATGGTCTCGGGCTCGAGCTCGACATGGTACTGCATCGAATAGGTGATGGCGCCGATCCGCATCGCCTGGTTCGCACACACATCCGACCGCGCCAGGATCACTGCGTCCTCCGGTGCCTGCGCCACCTTGACCGAATGCCATTGCAGGGCCTTCATCTTTGTGGGCAGGGCACCGAACACCGGATCGTTCTGGCCCTCTGGCGTCAGCGCGATGTCGAGAATGCCGACTTCGGGCGGCCGCTGCGGCCCGCAGGTCCCGCCCAGTGCGTCGGCAAGCAGCTGGTGCCCGAGGCAGACGCCGAGGAACGGCCGGCCCAGCTCCCGCACCCAGCGGCGGATCGCCTGCTTCTCCGCAACCAGCCAGGGATGCTCCTCGACATCCCACACATCCATTGGTCCGCCCATGACCCACAGCATGTCGAATGTCTGGAGATCGGGAATGGCCTCGCCGCGGTCGAGTTCGACTGCCGTCCACGCGATCCCGTCTTCGCGCAGGAACTGGCGGAGCGCGCCCGGATGCTCGCAGGCAATGTGCTGGAAGACGAGAAGCCTCATGCTTGCAAGGCTATCACGCCTCAGCCGATCCGGAACGAAGAAACATGGGCGGGCGCCACCACCCCCGGCAGATTGCGCGGATCGGCAATCGCCGGCAGCACCTGCAGCGCGACCGGGATGACGCCGGCCCAGATCGGCAGCGCGTAATCTGCCTCGTCATCGCCGGGCGGTCCGGTCCGGACCTTGGCTGAACACTCGTCGAGCTTGAGGCGGAGCACGGTCGTCGCCTTGATCTCCTGCGTGGTGGCCGGCCGCAACAGGTCCCAGCGACCCGGATACAGCCGTTCCGTGAAGCTGCGCAGATGCGCTTCCTTGGCCCGCGCGTCCTTGATCTTCTCAGCCGTTCCGAGCGCCATCACAGATCGGTAATTGCAGGAATGATTGAACGCCGAGCGCGCCATCACCATGCCGTCGAGGATCGTCACTGTCACGCACACTTCGGCATTCTCACAGGCCTCGAGCATGCGGCTTGCTGCCGAGCCATGCCAGTAGATGTGATTGCCCTCCCGCCATTGCAGGGTGGGTGTCACGAACGGCGCACTGTTGAACATGTAGCCCACATGGCAGAGCGGCATCGCGTCGAGAATGGCATGCACGGTTTGGGCGTCATAATCCGCCCGCTTGTGCAGGCGTCTGACGCGCGTACGATCGCTGGGGGCTCTGCTCATGTCCGTCCTCGTTCTGGCTCTGTCCTGCATGGCCGGAATATGCTGGTGTGAGAAGAGCCAGTTCGGCTCGATTGAGCCGGACCACGAGGGAGGTGTCCGCATGTTGTCCGCCAAGCACACGGCATTCGCCTGGGTCGATGCCCGCCATCCCGACTGGTCGCAGTGGAACGCCCTGATCTGGGATCTGGCCGAGACCGCCTGGCGCGAATACCGCTCCGCCGCCTGGTATGTGGCGCGCCTGCGCGCCGAAGGTTTCACGGTGGAGGAGGGTTCCGCCGGCATGCCGACCGCCTTTGCCGCCACCTGGACGAATGGGCCGGGCCCCGCCGTCATGGCCTATGCCGAATATGACGCCGTGCCCGGCAACTGCCAGGTGGCCGATACCTACCGCGCCCCGCGCAAGGGCCTGTCGCGCTTTGCCGGCGGCCACACCGATCCGCATTCGGCGCTTGGGATGGGGGCGCTGGTCGGCGCCCTTGCCGCAAAGGCCGCCATGCAAAGGCACGGCATTACCGGCACAATTCGCTTCATGGGCGAGCCTGCCGAGAAGGTCCGGGGCTCCAAGCCGATCCATGCTGCCGCCGGCTATTATGATGGCCTCGATGCCATCATCTCCTTCCATCCGCATTACATGCTGCCCTACTGCAACACCTGCCGGTGGGATACGCATTGTGGACCCTACTGGGCAGCGATCTACGAGTTCCTCTGCGACGAGCCGGAAACCTGGCTGAGCGGTGTGGCGACCGGAACGGGCGGCATGCCGATCCCCGCCGCCCATACCGAGGCCCGCGCCCCCGGCGCCAATGACGCCGTCGTCGCCATGTTCCAGCTGTCCAAGCAGCTCCGCGATCACATGCTGCCCCATACCGGCACCTGGTCGCTCAACGAAGCCATCCTCGCCGCCGGCCAGGCCACCGCCGACAATCTCGCCGCCCCGATGGCACTCATCATGTACGCGGCGCGCACCTCCGATCTCGCCATGCAGCAGAAGATCTATGCCGTGCTGGATCAGGCGGCCGCGGCCGCCGCCGGCCTCGCCCACTGCACGGTGAAGCGCCACTGGGTGTCGAAGTCGAAGCCCGGCCTCGCCAACCATGCCATGGCGAGGCTCACCTGGCGCAATCTCGAACTGGCCGGCGCCCCGCATTTCGGCGCGGCGGCTGTTGCCGTGGCCCGCAAGCTGCAGCAGGAACTGGGCCTCGAACCGCTGGACGAGCCCTTTGCTCCCGAGCTATCGCAGCTCATTCCGCCCGAAGAGGCCGAGCGCCGCCTGCGCCGGGACATCCCCGCCTGGCAGACCCACTACACATCCGACGACTACACCGACATGACCTGGCATGCCCCTACCGTCCGCTTCTATGTCGGCCGCGCCACCCTCGCCGGTCCCCCCGGCTATGCCTATCCCGAATGGGCGCTGAATGCGCTGGGCGGCATCCCCGCCACCATCGATCCCACCATCCGCACCGCCGCCCGCACCATCGCCGCCACCATCCTCGATCTCATGACCGACCGGGAAGCCCTTGCCGAGGCCGGCCGCGAATTCGCCGAACGCAAGGCTGAGGCCGGCGACCCCCATCCCTGGTGCGATTACCCGCCGCCCATCGACTTCCCCTGGCCCGAATATGTCGAAACGCCGCGCGGCCGCTCCTGGTGCATCCCCGCCACCGCCGCCGACCGCGCCCTGGAGCGTTAGGACCCGAGCGGCCGCAGCTCCTTGAGCAGTTTCTCGCGGATCGCCCGGGCATAGTCGGTGTAGCCGATGGCCGGCTCCACGAAGGCGTCGGGGCCGAGGATCACGTGTTCGCGGTAGTAGCGCACGATCGTCGGATCGTCGATCTCGATGGGGAGACCGTTGATCGTGATGAGGCTGCGCCGCGCCGCCTCGCGGGCCGCCGGCAGGCTGGCCTCGCCATTGTCGGCGCCGTCGCCGGAGACGTCGATGATCAGCCGGCTGCCTGCATAGCCGTTGCCTTCGAGCAGTTGCCGGCTGTCATTGATCGCCGTGGCGATCGATGTGGCGCTGGCCCGGTACCAGCGCCGCGTGAGGCCGATCAGGAAGCCGAAGGCCCTTGCATCGCGCCCGTTCTGCAGATGCGTGAACGGCACCGACACCATGGTCTCGCCCACCCCGCCCCATTGGATCACCGCCACCGCGGCCCCGAGCGGCGCCAGATCGTCGATCGCCTTGATGATGTCGGGATCCCGGAAAGCCAGCGCAAGCCCGGTGATCTGCAGGTCGAATTCGTGGGAATTGACGCTGGCCGAGGCATCCAGCGCCAGCACCAGCTCGACCACCACCGGCTGCCGCTCCCCGGCTGCCGCCGTTCCCGCAAGCGTCAGCAGCGCCAGTCCGATCCGCGACGCTCTGCCGCGCGAGGCTCTCCGCAATCGTGCCAATATTGCTGCCGAAACCGCCTGCATGCGCAAACTCAATCTCGAAATCGCCTTGGCCATCGCCCTCATCGTCGGGGCGCTACTATCGCTTGCAACCGGCGCCAGGGCCAGTGATGTCATGGTGTCGGACGCCTATGCCCGCGCCTCCGCCGTGGCGACCGCCCGGGCTGGCGCCGTCTACCTGCGCCTCATGAACCATGGCGCGGCCCCCGACCGGCTGCTCGCCATCCGCACCACTGTGGCCGCGGCCGCCAGCCTGCATGACACCGTGACCGAAGGCGATGTCACGGTGATGCGCGAGGTCGAATCGCTGGACCTCGCGCCGGGCGCGACGCAGGAACTGGCGCCGAACGGCCTGCATGTCATGCTGACCGGCCTCAAGGCGCCGCTGCGCGAAGGCGACAGCTTTGCGATGGTCCTCGTCTTCGAGCGGGCCGGCGAAGTCCCGGTCACCGTGACGGTGGGCTCAGTGGCCGCCGGCACCTCGCATGAGGGCCATGCCGGGACGTCCGGCGACTAGTACCGTTTCACAGTGATTTTGACTGGTTGATTTGCAGCCATTGCAAGATG
>CAZIXE010000079.1:0-15259 GCA_964543235.1 uncultured Rhizobiaceae bacterium
CAGTTCTTCCAGCGCAAGAAGGGCGACAAGCTCGCCGGTCAGACGCTTGACGACGATTTCTACGGAATCGCCTACCAGGCCGGCAAAGTCTATGACTTCTCCTCGATGCAGATCAACGGCTTCATCTGGCAGTATGGCGCCAACACCTGGGATGAGACCCAGGTGCCGACCGGCCAGGCCGAGGGCGTCGTGAATTCGCCGGAGGCGGTGAAGGCACTCGACCACTATCTGCGGCTGCTCCAGTACATGCCGCCGGTGGCCAAGACCGGCACCATGGACATCTTCAAGACGGACGAGCTGTTCCGCGAAGGCAAGGTGGCCATGAACGTCAACTGGATCGGTCTTGGCGAGGCCTCGCTCGATCCCAAGACGTCAAAGGTATCGGACAAGCTGGTGTTCGGCATGATGCCGGGATTGCGCGGCTCGGATGGCAAGATCATCCGCTGGTCGAACATCGGCGGTCAGCCGTTTGTGCTTACTACCTGGACGACGGATACCGAGATCAAGGAAGCGGTCGAGTTCGTCAAGTGGTGGCTGTCGCCCGACATCCAGCACCAGTTTGCTGCTTCCGGCGGCCAGTCGGCCATCAAGTCTGTCTACGAGGATCCGAAGTACGTGACCTATCGTCCGTGGAACCGGGCATGGGCGGCTTCGCTCGACTGGCAGAAGGATGTCTGGCACGTCCCGCAATTTTACGAACTCCTCACCCAGCAGCAGGACCAGTTCGACCTGGCCATTACCGGCAAGCAGGACGCCAAAACCACGCTCGACAACATCGCCAAGTTCCAGCAGGATCTGCTGACCGAGGCGGGATTGATCCAGGCTCAGTGACAGACTGACATGACCGGGAACGCGCGTGGTCCTCTGCGCGCGTTTCCAATGTGACGATTGCCGGAGCATTCATCCAGACCGATGAGCATCACTGCAACCCAAGAACCGACACCCGGATTCCTGACTGTCACGCCGGATAACTGGAAGCTTGCCGTCGTGATCGCTCTTCTGGTTTCCGCGATCGCCGCCGCGGCGCTGCCGGCCGGTGCCGCCTTCTGGGTGGTGGGCACGATGCTCGCCATGGTCGCCGCAGCACTTGTGGTCAATGCCTATCGCCGCCGCTATTTCGGCGGCCTGCTCGTCGCCCCGGCCATTGCCGTGCTGTTCATCATGAACATCTTTCCCCTGCTGTGGTCGCTGGGTCTCTCCTTCTTCGCCTACCAGGCTAATCAGCAGACCATCCGGTTCGTTGGCCTCAGCAATTACACGAAGGTTCTTACCAATGAGCTGGCTGCCGAGGCCAACTGGGATGCACTCATCAATACCGCGATGTTCGTGATCCTCACTGTCAGCGCGCAGATGATCGTCGGCTTCCTGCTGGCCCTGCTCTTCGCCAAGCAGTTTCCGCTGCGCAAGTATCTCCTGATCCTGGTTCTGACGCCCATGATGCTGTCGGTCGTCGCTTCGGGTGTCTTCTTCACCTACTACTACGATCCGACCTTCGGCATCCTGAGCTACGTGATGCGCAACCTCACCGGCGAGCAGTTCATCCTCATGGACAACAAGGTGGGGGCCGTTATCGGCATCGTCTTTGCCGATGCCTGGATGTGGTCGCCCTTCGTGATGCTGCTGGTGCTCGCCGGCCTCGTCTCGGTGCCCAAGTACCTCTACGAGGCCGCGGCCATCGACCGCGTGTCCGGCTGGCGCCAGTTCTGGACCATCACCTTCCCCTATATCCGCGGCCTGCTCATGCTGGCGCTCCTGTTCCGCACCATCGAGGCCTTCAAGCTCGCCGACCTGGTGATCCTGCTCACCAAGGGCGGCAACGATACCATGACGATTTCCTATCATCTGATCCGCATCGCCAACGAGCAGAACAAGACCAGCGAGGGTGCCGCCATTTCCTACATCATGCTGTTCATCGTGATCGTCCTGACCAATCTCTACCTCTATCTGGCCAGCCGCCGGAGCAAGGGAGCCTGAGCCATGGCCGAAACGTCATCGTTCTGGGAACGCATGGGTTTCCGCAAATCGGGCGGCGTCGGCGAGGCCGGCTGGGTCTACACGCTGATCGTCGCGGTCGTCAGCCTGATCTACTTCCTGCCCGTGCTGTTCATCATCTTTACAGCCGTCAAGCCGCAGGCGCTGGCCCTGTCGGTGCCGCCGACCCTGTCACCCACCTCGCTTTTCGGGCTCATTCCCGACACCTATGTGTTCACCCCGACCTTTGAGAACTTCACCTCGGTATTCTCGCGATCGATGACGGTCGGCGGCGCCCCCGAGCCCACCGGCTTTGACCGCTACTTCTTCAACTCGATCGTCATCGCCTCGGTTTCGGTGTTGCTGGCGCTGATCATCGGCACCCTGGCCGCCTTCGGTTTTTCGCGCTATCCGCTCAAGGGCAACGACACCTATCTCTTCATCATCCTGACCACCCGCATGCTGCCTGCCATCGTGGTCATCATTCCGGTAATCCTGATGTTCCGGGTCACAAGCCTTGCCGGCTCCTATGTCAGCATCATCATGCTCTATACGGCGTTCAACCTCGCCTTCACCATCTGGATGATGAAGAGCTTCTTCGACGAGCTCTCCCTCGATGTCGAGGATGCCGCCCGCATCGACGGGTCTTCCGACGTCCGCGTGTTCTTCAAGATCTGCCTCCCGCAGGTGGTGGCCGGCCTTGCCGCGACCTTCGTGTTCGGCCTCATCCTCACCTGGAACGAGTTTCTTTTCGCCCTGTTGCTGACCGGCCCCGACACGCGCACCGTGCCGGTCGCCATGAACCAGGCGGTCTCCTCGGGCGGGCGCGGTACCGACTGGACGCTGCTCGCCGCCATCGAGACCCTGTTCCTGATTCCGGTGTTCCTGGTCACCTTCTTCCTGCAGAACCATCTGCTGCGCGGCGTGACCTTCGGAACCGTGAAGCGCTGACCATGTCGACCATCGAGTGCCGCAAGATCACCAAGAAGTTCGGCGATTTCGTCGCCGTGAAGGATGCCGATCTGTCGGTCGCGGCCGGCGAAGTCGTCTGCCTGCTGGGCCCCTCGGGCTGCGGCAAGACCACCACGCTGCGCATGATTGCGGGCCTCGAGCGCGCCACGGCGGGTGACATCATCATCGCCGGCCGGCGCATGAACGAGCTTCCCCCCGAAAAGCGCGACATCGCCATGGTGTTCCAGTTCTACGCGCTCTACCCGGCGCTGACCGTCGGCCAGAACATCGCCATGCCGCTCCACTATGAGAAGATCTCGAAGCCCGAGATGGACAACCGGGTTCGCCGGGTGGCCGGCATCCTGCACCTCACCGAGGTTCTCGACCGCCTGCCGGGGCAGGTTTCCGAAGGCGAGAAGCAGAGGATCGCCGTGGCCCGCGCCATCGTCCGCGATCCCAACTGCTTTCTCTTCGACGAGCCCCTGTCGCGTCTCGACGTCGAATTGCGCCATTCGATGCGCGGCCAGATCAAGGAAGTCCTCTCCGGTCTTTCCAAGGCCACCGTCATCGTCACCCACGATCAGCTTGAGGCGCTGACCATGGCCGACCGCATCGCCATAATGCGTGACGGCATCATCGAACAGGTAGGCACCCCGCATGAGGTCTTCGCTAAGCCGGCCAACGTCTTCGTCGCGAGTTTCATCGGCACGCCGCAGATGAACCTGCTCGAGGCCCGTCTCGAGAGGGTCGAGGGCGGCGAGGCCGTCGTCGATCTGAGCGGCTCCGAAGTGGCGATCGGCGCCGACCCGGCTGTTGCGCGACTGCAGCCGTCTAGGGTGACGATCGGCGTCCGCCCCCGCTCCTTTACCCCTGTTGCCAGGGCGGCGCGCGATACCATCGGCGCTACGGCCGAGCTGATCGAACCCATGGGCGCCGAAACCCTGATCCATGCCAGGACCGCCAGTGGCAGCGACATCCGCGTCGTGGTGCCGCGTGAGAAGCGCGTCCGGGTTGGCGAGGCCCTGCATCTGAGGGCGGAGCCGGGCCAGGCGCATTTCTTTGGCGAGGACGGAAGGGCGGTGCGGGCATGAACCAGGAACAGCAGCCAGGCATGACCGGCACCGGCGCCCTCAGACTGGAATTCTTCGTCATCGGCCTGGGCGTTCTGGCATTGTTGCTGATCTTCCAGCCCTTCAGCCTGAGCCTCTTTGCCGTGGGCTGCGGGCTCGTCGTTCTCGCCGGCCTGTCGAACAACCTCCTGCCCATGGCCCAGCCCGGCGTGCCGGTGAAATCGGTGATCAAGGTTGGGCTGACCGTCGCCATGATCTTCTGCATCGTCATCATGCTGGCGATCGTCGCCGCCCATCTCTATGGCGTCTTCTTCCTGAAGCCGCCCGACCCCAACACCGCCGCCGGCAAGGCCATGCTCGCCGCCAGGCCGTTTTACCTGCACCCCTTCTTTTGGAGCCTGGGCGGTGTCGCCGCAGTCCTGGCTCTGATCATCACCACCCTTTCGCGCCGCCGCCAGGCCTAGCTCCGTGGTCCCGGCTGCGGCAGCATGGCATTGACCATGCCGCGTCTCAGCCATGGACTCCGCCGCCGCGCACGGTAGTATTGTTCCGGGCTCGCGCAAGACGGGCGATGGGAGGCAGCCGTGAGTATCCTGAGATTCGAGCGTTCCGCATTGCGCAGGCTGGGCTTGTCCTTTCTTGCCGATGAAGCGCATGCTGCCGCGGCCGAGCCGCCGCCGGCCGAGACCATCGAAGACCAGAGCGATCCCTATCTGAGCCAGACCGCTCGCCTTTCGGCTTCGGGCCGCGCCTTCCCTCCTGCCCCCGATCCCACCGAAACCGTCTAGACCGCCTGGCCCGCTTCATCGAAGACATGGATGTTCTGCGCCTCCGCCGCGAAGGCGGCTGGCTTTCCCGCCGCCACGCCGCCATCGCCACGGATTTCGGCAATCCAGGTATTCCCGCCAACCGTGAAGTGCGCATAACCGACCTCACCGAGCCGTTCGACAAGCTCGATGCTGCCTGACACCAGTGCATCCTTGCCGCCACTGCGGGCAAGATGTTCGGGCCGGACCCCGACTGTGACGGCCTGCCCCTGTCTGAGCGCCCGGCGGCCGCCGAGTGTGATGACTCTGCCCGTTTCAAGTTCGAGGCGCCACCGCTCCCTGGCGCCGGACACGACCTGTCCCCTGATGAAATTCATCGCCGGCGAGCCGATGAAGCCGGCCACGAACAGATTGGCCGGCTTGTAGTAGAGATCGAGCGGCCGCCCCGCCTGCTCGATTCGGCCCCTGTTCATGACCACGATCTTGTCAGCCAGCGTCATTGCCTCGACCTGGTCATGCGTCACATAGACGATCGTGGCCTTGAGCAGCTTGTGCAGCCTGGCGATCTCCACCCGCGTATTGATGCGCAATGCCGCGTCGAGATTGGACAGCGGTTCGTCGAAGAGAAAGACCTGCGGCTGGCGCACGATGGCCCGGCCGATGGCCACCCGCTGCCGCTGCCCGCCCGACAGTTCCCGCGGCCTTCGCTTCAGCAGCGCCTCCAGCTGCAGGATTCGCGCGGCCTCGTTCACCCGCCTGTCGATCTCCGCCTTGGGCGTGCCGGCGAATTTGAGACCGAACGCCATGTTGCCGTAGACGTTCATGTGCGGATAGAGCGCGTAGGACTGAAACACCATGGCGATCTCGCGCTGCGCCGGCGGCAGGTCATTCACCTGCCGCCCACCGATTGAAATGGTGCCGGCGGTAATCGGCTCGAGCCCGGCAATGGTCCTGAGCAGCGTGGACTTGCCGCAGCCCGACGGCCCGACCAGCACAACGAAGGATCCGTCCTCGACGGTCAGCTCGATGTCCTTCAGCACTTCGACGGTGCCGTAGTTCTTGACCAGCCGTTCGATCTTCACTTCGGCCATGCAAACCTCACTTTACCGCACCCGAGGTGAGGCCCCGGATCAGCTGGCGCGAAAAGACGACGTAGAGGATGAGGACCGGGATGATGGCTGTGGACAGCGCCGCCAGGACGGCATTCCAGTCGGTAATGTATTGACCGAGGAACTGCTGGATGCCGAGCGTAATGGTCTGCTTGCCGCCTGTCGGCGCCAGGAGCAGCGGGAACCACAGGTCATTCCATACCGGGATCATGGTGAACACCGCTACCGTCGCCATTGCCGGCCGGATCAGTGGCAGGACGATGTGGAAGAAAATGCGATACTCCGACAGGCCGTCGCAGCGCGCTGCCTCGCGCAAGTCCCGCGGGATCTGGGCGATGAACTCCGAGAGAATGAAGATGGCGAGGGGCAGGTTTTGCGCCACATAAACGAGGATCAGCGCGGTGAGGGTGTTGATGAGATTGAGATCGGCCACGAGCTGGATGATCGACACCGAGCCAAGCCTGATCGGAACCATGATGCCGATCGAGAGATAGAGCGCAAGCAAGGCGTTCCAGCGGAATTTGTATTCAGTCAGCGCCCATGCCGCCATTGCCCCGAACAGCAGGGTGAAAAAGATCGTTCCGGTCGTGACGGTGATTGAGTTGAGATAATAGCTGCCGACCGCCGAATCCGAGAACACCCGGTCATAGCCAACAAGGGAGAATGTCGCAGGCCCTGGCGGCTGCAATGGCGCATTGAAGATTGCCCGCCTGGCCTTGAACGAGTTCATGATCACCAGGATGATTGGAAACAGCGCCAGCGCCGTGTAGAGGGCGAGCACGCCGTGCACTGCGAGAGCGCTCACCGGTTTCCGCATCGCTTGCTCAGAACGAATAGCGGTGCATGCGCCGCTGGATGAGGAAGAGGTAGACCATGACGCCAATCAGAATGATGATGAACATCATGGTGGCGATTGTGGAGCCCATCGAAACATCACCCAGCTGCAGCTGGTTGCCGAAAAATGTCCGGTAGAACAGTGTGCCCATGATGTCAGCCGAGAAATTGGGGCCGGCCAGGGCCCCCTTCATCGCATAGATGAGGTCGAATGCATTGAAATTATTTACAAAAGTCAGTATCGACACAAGTCCGATGGTAGGCAGGATGAGCGGCAGCTTTACCCAGATGAAGGCCTGGAACTGGTTCAAGCCATCGACCGTAGCGGCATCGATGAGCTCGTCCGGGATGGCCAGCAATGCGGTGTAGATGAGGATCATCGGTATGCCCACGAACTGCCATACCGAGATGAGCGAGATTGTAAGCAGTGCGGTTGACTCTTCCCCGAGCCAGGGCGCGAACAGGAATCCCAGGCCGAAGGCGTTGAGGAACATCTTGGCGATGCCCCACAGCGGCGACAGGATGAGCTGCCAGATGAAGCCGATGATCACCACCGACAGCATGGTCGGCATGAAGATGAGCGTACGATAGCCGGCCCGAAACCGCAGCCGCGGCAGGCTGAGCAGCGCTGCCAGAGCAAGTCCGATCGGATTCTGCACGCACATGTGGATGAGAAAGAACAGGCAATTGTTCCAGAAGGCATTCCAGAACGGTCCCGACCAGGTGATGTCGCCGAGCAGAGTCTGAAAATTGCTGAGGCCCACATAGAGGTGAGAGCCGTCACGTTGGCGGCTGTAGAAGGACTCGATGATCGTATCCAGCAGCGGATAGATGGAGAAAGTCGTATAGACCATGACAGCCGGTGTCAGGAAGAACACCAACAGGCGCAGATACGTGCTGCGCGACATGCCGACGATGCCCGTCTCGATTCCCGTTGCCATCCAGCCCCGCCCAAGATAGGGGCCGCGAGCCTGGGCGGGCTGCGGCCCCGGTTTGCACTATCTCACTGCTGATGCGGTGCGTACCACTTCTTCAGGCCATCCTCGAGCTGGGCGCCGGCCGCTTCTGGCGTCATGGTACCGTTGAGCACCTGCGCCGAAACGTTCCACAGCTCGTTCTCGAGATTGGGGGTGCCGCGTGACAGGATCTGGTAGGAATTGCGGATCGTCGACTTGCACTCACCGCGCCAGCTCACAAAGGTCTGGGCCACGTCGTCCGAGATCTGCACCGGGGCACTGGAGAGCGGAAAGAAGCCCGGCAGCGAGTTGGCGAAGATATTGGCGAACTCCTCCGAGCCCACCCAGTCCAGGAACTTCCTGGCGTCGTCGGGGTTGGGTGTCTTGGCATTCATGCCGATGCCGATGTCGGTGTGGTCCGAGATGTAGCAGTCACCCATGTCCGCTGGCGGCGGGGCCTTGAAAGCGCCCATCGGAACGTCCTGGCCGCGGAATGTCGAGATGTCCCAAGAGCCCGCCGCATAGATCGCGCCCTTGCCCAGCCCGAAAAGGTTCTGGCTGTCGGGGTAGGTCTGTGCCTTGTAGCCGTCACCCAGATAGGGCGCCCACTTGGCGAGTGCCGCAAAGGTGTTGACGTATTCCGGGTCGGTAAACTTTGCCGAACCGTCGATCAGCTTCTTGCGGCCATCCTCGCCCTTCCAGTAGTTGGGGCCGATGTTCTGAAAGCCCATGGTGGCGGCTTCCCATTGGTCATTGGTGCCGAGTACCAGCGGCGTATAGGCGCCATGCGCCTTGATCTTCTCAAGCACCGCGAGGAACTCCTCCTCCGTCTTGGGGGGCTCCACGCCCACTTCCTTGAAAATTTCGGTATTGTAGATGAAGCCATGAATCACCGACGCCATCGGTACGCAGAACGTCGTCTTCCCGTCATCGGTCGTCCATGCGCTCTTGGCCACATCCGAGAAGCCGGCCATGCTGGGAAGGTCGTTGAGCGGCGCCAGATAGCCCTTGTTGAACAGTTCGAGGGATGCATCGAAGGGCCGGCAGGTGATGATGTCGCCAGCCGTTCCGCCTTCCAATCTGGCATTGAGGGCGGCGTTGTATTCCTTGGGCGCGGTCGGTGAGAACTCGACCTGGATGTCGGGATACTTGGCCTGGAACGCCGGAATGATCTTCTCTTTCCAGATTGTTGCATCGTCGTTACGCCAGCTCTCGATGGTGAGCTTGCCGGCCGCTGCGGGGGCGGCAAGCGCCGCAATGGCGGCGGCCGCAAGCAGCAGCGATTTCAGTTGGGACTTCATCATGGGCTTCTCCTTCTCCTCCCGTGTAAACGCTTGTCAAACGCTACTATGGCGCGGCAAGCCGCGCCAAGGCCATTCGCAGGTTTCCGTTGCAGTCTTGCAGTAGCTTATCGGCCTCCGCCACTCCGTTGGCCCCCGCACAGATCAGAATTGCAGGCTTGATGCCATAGCCGGTCTTCGCCAGCGCGGCCTCGGCGGCGCCGGCATCCTTCCCCGTAATGTGCATGACAATGTCGCGCGCCCGCTTGCGGAGCTTGCGATTGTCGGCCTTCAGATTGACCATGAGTCCGTCATGGACCGCCCCAAGCTTGATGTGCACAAGGGTCGACAGCAGGTTGAGGGCGGCCTTCTGCGCCGTGCCGGCGCCCATCCGGGTCGATCCGGCAATGACTTCCGGGCCGGAATCAAGCAGGATCTCAATATCAGCGGCAGCACCCAGGGGCGTGGCCGGATTGTTGACCACGGCAATGACCTTTGCGCCGCGCTGATGCGCGGCCGCCGCGGCAGCGACGGTATATGGCGTCGTTCCCGAAGCAGCAATGGCGATCAGCGCATCGCCCGCAGCACAGGAGGCGGCAGCGCGGGCGCCTGCCGCGGCATCGTCCTCTTCGCCGGCCAGTGTCTCAAACATGGCGTTGCGCCCGCCGGCTATCAGAAAGGCGACGCGGTCTTCCGCCATTCCGAATGTCGCCGGCAGTTCGGCACCGTCATGAACACCGATGCGGATCGAGGCGCCGGCACCCGCATAGAAGAGACGCCCTCCCTTGGCGAGTTGGCCGGCAATCGCCGAAGCAGCGGCAGCAATCTGCGGAATGGCGGCCCGGACGGCGGCAATGGCGCGCTCCTGTCCATCGGCCAGTGCCTTGAGGATGGTCTCGTCGCTCCAGGTGTCGAGGCCACTGTTCTCGGCCATCGCAATTTCGGTGGGTGGGAGATCGATGATCATGCATGGAACAATACCAAAATAGTACCACTTGTCCAGAAGAATCTTCCAACCAGCGCAAAAAGGCCAATTACCGCTCTTCTTCACATTCCTCTTTTCATTTGGTATTAGTTTGGTATCATATAATTATGATCGCAGATCACACGGCATTTCTGGGCGTCGACGGCGGTGGCAGCCGCTGCCGCGCCCGCATCCGCGGCCGCGACGGCGCTGTCCTGGGCGAGGCGACGGGGGGTGCATCGAATATCTATCAGGATTTCGAGGGCGCCCTGGCAACGATCGCAGCAACCGCCGGCGAGGCCGCTCGCCAGGCGGGGCTGCCCGTAACCGCCCTTCACGCCGGCCTGGGGATTGCCGGCATCGTCACATCCCTCGGCGCCGAACGAATCGTAGCGGCAGGGCTGCCGTTTGCATCCACTACGGCTGACAATGACGCCTATGCAGCATGTATCGGTGCCTTTGCCGGCAATGACGGCGGGATCGTGATCGCCGGTACGGGCTCGATCGGCTACGCCGTCGTAAAGGGACACCGCATCATGGTGGGCGGTTGGGGATTCGCGCTCGGTGACCATGGCTCGGGCGCATGGCTCGGCCATCACGCGGCGCGCCGCGCGGCCCTGGCGATCGACGGCCTGCTGCAGCCCACCGAACTCATCGAGGAAGTCCTCAAGCGGACCGGCCGCACCCGCTACGATCTGTCGCGCTGGTCGGAGCAGGCGGCACCGAAGGATTACGCCGAGATGGCGCCCCTTGTCTTCGAGCGCGCAGCCCGCGGCGACGTTGTCGGCATGACCATCGTCATCGAGGGCGCCGCGGCGATCTCAAACCTCGGGCGCGCCCTACTCGCGCGCGGAGCCGGGAAGCTCTGCCTGCTTGGCGGTCTGCGCGGGGTTTACCCGCCCTATCTCGATGCCGACATCAAACGCAGCCTCGTCGAACCGGAGGCCGATGCTATGGACGGCGCCATCATGATGGCAAGGCGCGCGCAGGGCATCCCAGAGCGCTGGACATGATCTCGCCGCAAACCGTTTTTCACCCGGCTCGCTTCGCCACCGGCGACTCTGCCCCGCTCTACGCCCGGATCAAGAGGCTGGTGAAGGATGCAGTATCGCAGGGCGAGCTGCGCGAGGGTGACGCCATCCCGGGCGAGCGCGACGTGGCCCAGATGCTCGACGTCTCCCGTGTCACGGTACGCAAGGCCTTTGCCGAGCTGGTGGCTGAAGGCGTCCTGGTCCAGCGCCGCGGCTCCGGCACTTACATCGGCGGCCCCCATCGCCGTATCGAGCAGCCGCTGTCGCGCCTCACCAGCTTCACTCAGGACATGCATCTGCGCGGTCTCAGGACCGATGCCGATTGGCTGAGCCGCTCAACCGGCCTGCCAACCCCCGAGGAGGCCATGAAACTCTCGATCTCACCGACCGACCACGTTTCACGCTTTCACCGCTTGCGGCGTGCCGATGGCGAGCCCATGGCGATCGAGCTCGCTGTTGTTCCACATCGTTTCCTGCCCGATCCCGAAAGCGTCGGACACTCGCTGTATGCCGCCCTGGAAGCCCGCGGCTTTCGTCCGGTGCGCGCCCTGCAGCGCCTTCACGCCACCGCGCTCACCGCCCAGGAGGCGAAACTTCTGGGCCAACCCACCGGCAGTCCGGCTCTCTTCATCGAGCGGATATCCTATCTCGCGGACGGGCGGACGGTGGAGTTCACCCGTTCGCATTACCGCGGCGATTCTTACGACTTCGTCGCGGAACTGAGCATTGCACCGGAGGCCAGGCCGTGAGCTACATGGCACAGGAAGCACTCGAGGCTCCCGAAGCCGCCGCCAGATTCCTCAACCGCAATGCTGGCGGGCTGGCAGACCTGGGCAGGCGGCTGCGGGCCGCGCCGCCACCCGTGGTCCTCACTTCGGCGCGTGGCAGTTCCGACAATGCTGCCGCCTACTGCAAATATCTTGTCGAGATAGTGCTCGGCATTCCCTGCTGTTCGATCGGCGCATCCGTGGTCTCTGTTTATGGCGCAACTCTCAAGGTCAGGAATGCCCTGTGCCTCACCGTTTCCCAATCCGGCCAGAGCCCCGATATAGTCGCCTTGCAGCAGGCCGCCAGGTCGGCCGGTGCCCTGACCGTGGCCATCGTGAATGATACCGATTCGCCGGTTGCCCGCAGCGCGGAAATCTGCCTCGGCCTGGAAGCGGGCAGCGAGCGCAGCGTGGCGGCCACCAAGTCCTTCATCACCTCTTTGGTGGCCGGCGCGGCGATCACCGCCCAATGGGCCGGCGACCGGCACCTTGCCGCAGCCGTCGAGGAACTGCCGGCAACTCTTGATCGGGCCGCTCGCCTGACCTGGCCTGCGGTGGCCGATCTTGTTGCTGGAGTCGAGTCGCTCTACGTTCTGGGACGTGGGCCCGCCCTTCCGATCGCCCAGGAGGCGGCACTCAAGTTCAAGGAAACCTGTGCCATACATGCCGAGGCCTATTCGGTCGCCGAGGTCATGCATGGCCCCCTGGAGCTCCTTGGCGAAGGCTTTCCGGTACTGGCTTTCGTGCCGGATGATGCCGCCAACCCCTCGACGCGCGCCGCCGTCGAGAGAATGCGCCGGACTGGGGCCAACATCGCCGTCATCGGCAGTGGTTCCATCCCGTATGTCCAAGCCGCCCACCCGCTCCTCGAGCCGGTGTCCATGATTCAGACGGCCTACCTCGCAATCGAAGGTGCTGCCCGCCACCGAGGCCGCGATCCCGACCGGCCGCGCCTCCTCAAGAAGGTGACGGAGACAATGTGATGGCCTTTGCCCTGACCGGCGCTCGCATCTTCGACGGTGACACCTTCCGGGACGGCTGCGCCGTGGTCGTTGAAGGCGCACGCATTGCGGCCGTCCGTCCTCGAAACACTCTTGGAGATGATGTGGCAATTCAGGATCTCGGCGGCGGCTTGCTTGCTCCCGGATTCATTGATGTCCAGGTGAACGGTGGCGGCGGTGTCCTGTTCAATGAACGCCCGGACGCCGACGGCGTCATGCAGATTGCCAGGGCTCACCGCTGCTTTGGAACCACCGGCCTGTTGCCCACCGTGATCACTGACGACCCTGAGGTGATGGCCTCGGCCATTGCTGCGGTACGCATAGCCCGGGACGCGGGCAACACCAGCATCCTTGGCATTCACATCGAGGGCCCTTTCATCGATCCCGAGCGGAGAGGCGCCCATGATTCTCGCTTCATTCGCACCCCTGGCGAGGCAGATTTCGAGACCCTGGCCGCCGCAGGCTGCGGCATCATCATGCTGACCGTGGCGCCGAACAAGGTGAGTCCGGAGATGATTGGCCGACTTGTGGCAAGCGGCATCCGGGTGAGTCTTGGCCATGCGCAAGCGACTGCCGAGCAGGCGCAAGCCGCGTTGCAGGCGGGTGCGACGGCCTTCACCCACCTGTTCAATGCCATGAGCCAGCTGACTGGCCGCGAGCCGGGCATGGTCGGTGCCGCATTGGCCGACACCCGGAGCTATTGCGGCCTGATCGCCGACGGCTTTCATGTCCACGACATGGCACTGCAGGTTGCCTTTGCCGCCAAGCCACATGACCGGATCATGCTGGTCTCCGATGCCATGCCGCCTTCTGCCGGCGGCCCCGACGGGTTCACGCTCCAGGGACGCACTGCTATCCGCCGCGACGGGCGACTCGAGCTAGCCGACGGCACGCTCGCAGGATCCAATCTCACCATGGCCGAGGCGGTACGCTATTGCGTGTCAAGACTGGGCATCGGTCTGCGGGAATCCCTGCGGGCTGCTTCGCTCAATCCGGCTTCGTTCCTCGGGCTGGAAGGCGAGCTGGGTCGTATTGCCCCGGGCTACCTTGCGAGCCTGGTTCACTTGCGCGATGACATGACGGTTCAAGGCACATGGGTCGAAGGCAAATGAAGAAAATCAGGGTACTCGTCGTCGGGCTGGGAAACATGGGGCTGAGCCACGCCCGAGCCTACAAGCGCATCAAGGGTTTCGAGATCGTCGGCCTGTGCAGCCGCAGCATTAATTCCGCCCACCATATCGCCAGGGAGTTCCCAAAAGCTCAGCTTTATGACGATTTCGAAAGAGCGTTGAGGCAATCAAGGCCCGACGCCGTTTCGATCAACACCTGGCCCGACACGCATGCGGCCTATGCCAGAATGGCACTGCAAGCCGGCTGTCACGTCTTCATTGAGAAGCCACTGGCTGAATCCGTTGCAGAGGCCGAAGAGATCGTGGCCATGGCCAAGTCTGCGCGGCGCAAGCTGGTTGTCGGCTACATTCTCCGCGTTCACCCGTCCTGGACCCGCTTCGTCGAAATCGGCAGAACGCTCGGCAAGCCGCTGGTCATGCGCATGAACTTGAACCAGCAGTCGTCAGGTGCCCAGTGGCAGGTCCACAAGCACCTGATGAACTCGATCTCGCCCATCGTTGACTGTGGCGTTCATTACGTCGACGTGATGTGCCAGGTGACGGGTGCACGGCCGGTTAGTGTGCACGCCGTCGGCGCCAGACTGTCGCAGGAAGTTCATGAGCGGATGTATAACTACGGACATCTGCACGTAACGTTCGAAGATGGTTCGGTCGGATGGTATGAGGCGGGTTGGGGTCCCATGATGAGCGAGACGGCCTTCTTCGTGAAGGACATGATCGGACCCAAAGGCTGCGTATCGATTGTCATGGAAGAGTCGAAGATCGCCTCTGCCGATGTCGACAGCCACACCCGCACCAACGCCCTCCGGCTGCATCATGCCATGTTGAAGCCGGACGGCACCTTTGCATCGCCTGACGAGATAATTCGCACTGATGACGAGCCGGACCATCAGGAGCTGTGCAATCGGGAACAGCGCCTTTTCCTCGACGCCATCACCAGGGACCTCGACGTCTCAGCGCATTTGGCCGACGCCATAAACTCCCTGCGGATCGTGCTCGCGGCTGACCAGAGTGTCCGCACCGGAGAGGTCGTACGGCTCTGACATGGCGCTGCGGCTCTCAGGTTCCGTCTGTGACGCCGCCGGAAGCGTGAACGAAGACTGCGCAGGCTTTCTCGGTGCTCCCGAAGATATCGAGGCAGCCTGGGTTCTCGACGGCGTGACGGGCATCAACCGCCACCGGCTCTACGATGCAGGCTCCGACGCCCAATGGCTCGTGAAAGCGGTGGACACCGCATTGCGCCGCCTGCTCACCGAGCCGGCACCTTTGCCCGTCATCCTCGGTGCGCTCGTCGATCAACTCGCCACCATGGCCAAGCCGGTTCGGGATCCCTCGTTTGATCCACCCGCCTGCTGCCTGCTCCTCGTCCGGCAGGAAGGCTTCGTAGAGGGCCCCGGCCGAGTGGGTCGACAAGTTGTCTTGGACGAC
>CAZIXE010000080.1:0-15255 GCA_964543235.1 uncultured Rhizobiaceae bacterium
CGCTGCACCGGCTCGGCATCCAGGCCTTCGAGCCGGTGCTGATCGAGGGCAAGGCCATCCAGCTGCATCCGCTCGTCTGTGCCGCCTTCAATGCCGACTTCGACGGCGACCAGATGGCGGTGCATGTGCCGCTGTCGCTGGAGGCGCAGCTTGAGGCCCGCGTCCTCATGATGTCGACCAACAACATCCTGCACCCGGCCAATGGCCAACCGATCATCGTGCCGTCGCAGGACATCGTGCTCGGCCTCTATTATCTCTCGGTCATGCACAATGGCGAGCCGGGCGAGGGCAAGGTGTTTGCGTCGACGGCGGAGATCGATCACGCGCTCTATAACGGCGTGATCACGCTGCACACCAAGATCAAGGGCCGCGTCAAGGAGATGGGCGCCGATGGCAAGGTCGGCACCCGCATCGTCGAGACGACACCGGGACGCATGAAGATCGGCGAACTGCTGCCGCTGGCGACCGGCGTCTCCTTCGATCTCTGCAACAAGCTGATGACCAAGCGGGAGATCTCCAAGATGATCGACGCCGTCTATCGCCATTGCGGCCAGAAGGAGTCGGTGATCTTCTGTGACCGGATCATGGCGCTGGGCTTCTTCAATGCCTACAAGGCGGGCATCTCCTTCGGCAAGGACGACATGGTGATTCCGGCGACCAAGGAGAAGTTCGTCAATGAAACGCGCAATCTGGCCAAGGAATACGAGCAGCAGTATATCGACGGCCTGATTACCCAGGGCGAAAAATACAACAAGGTCGTCGATGCCTGGGCGAAGTGCACCGATCGCGTCGCCGACGAGATGATGAAGGAGATCTCCTCGGTGAAGGTCGATGAGGTCACCGGCCGCGAGAAGCCGATCAACTCGATCTACATGATGAGCCACTCGGGCGCACGCGGCTCGCCGGCGCAGATGAAGCAGCTGGCCGGCATGCGCGGCCTTATGGCCAAGCCGTCGGGCGAGATCATCGAGACCCCGATCATTTCCAACTTCAAGGAAGGCCTCTCGGTGCTCGAGTACTTCAACTCGACCCACGGCGCCCGCAAGGGTCTTGCCGACACGGCGCTCAAGACCGCCAATTCCGGCTACCTCACCCGCCGCCTTGTCGACGTGGCGCAGGATGCCATCATCTCGGAAGAGGATTGCGGTACCAAGGCGTCGATCACGGCACGGCCGCTGATCGATGCCGGCGAGATCATTGCCTCGCTGGGCAGCCGCATCCTCGGCCGCACGGCCGCGCTCGACGTGCTGCATCCCGCCAGCGGTGAGGTGATCGTGGCGGCGGGCGATGAGATTCTGGAACCGCAGGTCGAGATGATCGAGGCGGCCGGCATCACGGAGGTGCGCATCCGCTCGGTTCTGACATGCGAAACCAAGTTCGGCGTGTGCGCCAAGTGCTACGGCCGCGACCTGGCGCGCGGCACGCCGGTCAATCTCGGCGAGGCCGTCGGCGTCATTGCGGCGCAGTCAATCGGCGAGCCGGGCACGCAGCTCACCATGCGGACGTTCCATATCGGCGGCACGGCGCAGGTGCTCGACCAGTCCTTCGTCGAGTCGAACCATGAAGGGACGGTCCGGATCCGCAACAAGAACGTGGTGCGCGATTCCAGCGGCAAGCTCATGGTCATGGGCCGCAACGTCGCCATCCTCATCGAGGACGACAAGGGCAATGAGCGGGCCGTGCACAAGGTGACATACGGTACCCGCCTGTTCGTCGACGACGGCGACAAGGTGAAGCGCGGCACCAAGCTGGCGGAATGGGATCCCTACACCCGGCCGATCATGACCGAGGTCGACGGTGTCGTCGAGTTCGAGGACGTCGTCGAGGGCGTGTCGGTGAATGAAGTGGCCGACGAAGCCACCGGCATCACCAATCGCGTCATCATCGACTGGCGCGGCAACCAGCGCGGGACGTCGCTGAAGCCGGCGATCGCCATCAAGGGCAGCGGCGGTGACGTGGCCAAGCTGGGCCGCGGCGGCGAGGCCCGCTACCTTCTCTCGGTCGATGCCATTCTGTCCGTCGATCCGGGGGCCTCGGTCAAGGCGGGAGATGTGCTGGCCCGCATTCCGCTGGAAAGTGCCAAAACCCGCGACATCACCGGCGGTCTGCCGCGGGTGGCCGAGCTGTTCGAGGCGCGCCGCCCGAAAGACCACGCGATCATTGCCGAGATCTCGGGCCGCGTCGAATTCGGCCGCGACTACAAGAACAAGCGCCGCATCAAGATCGTGCCGCAGGACGGCGGCGACCCGGTCGAGTACCTGATTCCGAAGGGCAAGCACCTGCCGGTTCAGGAGGGCGACTTCATCGAGAAGGGCGAGTATCTCCTCGATGGCAATCCGGCGCCGCACGACATTCTGGCCATCAAGGGGGTCGAGGAACTTGCGTCCTACCTCGTCAACGAGATTCAGGAAGTCTATCGCCTGCAGGGCGTGTCGATCAACGACAAGCACATCGAGGTGATCGTCCGCCAGATGCTCCAGAAGATCGAGATCACCGACCCGGGCGAAACCACGCTGCTGGCCGGCGAACAGGTCGACCAGATCGAACTCGACCAGGAGAATGGCAAGGCGCTGGCCGACGGCCGCAAGCCCGCAACGGGCGTCCCGGTCCTGCTCGGCATCACCAAGGCCTCCCTGCAGACCCGGTCGTTCATCTCGGCGGCCTCCTTCCAGGAGACGACCCGCGTCCTCACCGAGGCATCGGTGCAGGGCAAGGTCGACACGCTGGAAGGGCTCAAGGAGAACGTCATTGTCGGCCGGCTGATCCCGGCGGGCACCGGCGGCATGCTCGCCAGGTTCCGCCAGGTGGCCGACAAGCGCGACAGCCTGATCCTCGAGGAGCAGTCGAAGCAGGCCCAGGAGGCGCTGCCGGCAGCAGAATAGCGTTTGGCGCCCCTTCGCTTGCGAAGGGGCGCCGCAACCCGGCTTTCGCCGGGAACGCCAATACCCTCGTCATTGCAGCCAAGCCTTGCCCTTGCACAAGCAAGGGGAAGGTGCGCGCTGGAGCCCCGCTTTGCTCGTGGCACGCGAGCCTCGGGCAGGCGCAGCGGGATCCCGGCTCGCGCTCCGCTTCACGTCGCTTGGCCGGGATGACGGCCTGACATGATGGACTCTGAGCGAGACGTGCGCACCCGCCAGCGGCTTTCGCCGGGGTGACGGGGAGGGGGCGCCTCAAGAAAATTGTGCGCGTCAGCCGGCGGCACCCATCTCGCCGCGTGAGGGCACCGGCAGGCATCCGAAAGACATCCGAAGAAATACCCTTGACATGATGTTTCTTTCCGTTATGTTCATGTTATGTTCTTCAAGATGACACCATGGACTGGGCCCTGGCCATCGAACGCAACCGCGAAGCACTCAAAGGTATCGTGACGGCGCTTGCTGCCATGCTGGGGCTGGCCGACGGCGATACCGCGGCGCGCATCCCGTTCGCCCTCCGCCGCGCCGTGCTGCGGGTGCTGAGGCCCGCCGAGTCGGCCGTGCGACGCCTGATCGTCATCGCGGCGCGGGGCCTGGTGGTGGAGCTTCCGCCGGCGCGTCCGAAGCCAACCGGGCGTTCCATCAGGCAAGGCGGCGGCAAGCAGCGCCCCGCCTTTCCGCTCTTCGATCCGCGCAAGCGCTTCGTCCGCCCGGCGCGTGCCGTCCCGCGCATCCACAGTTTCGCGAGCGACCCGACCGTGGCGGCGCTGTGGTCGGCGTCCGCGGCAAGGGCCAGAGTTCCGTTGCCGCCCGATGGCAGTGTTGATGCGTCGCGCCTCTGCCTCAGGCTCCGGGCCCTGAAGCTGGCACTCGATGATCTGCCGCGCCAGGCCCAGCGTCTCGCCCGGGCGCGGGCGCGGCGCGCAACGGTGCAAATCCTCAGGTTCAAATCGCCGCTGCGGCCGGGCAGGCCGCCGGGCTATCGCCGCAAGCCGGTGCACGAAGTCGATCACATTCTCGCTGAATGCCACGGGCTGGCGCGCGATGCGCTGGCGCCCGACTCGTCCTGAAACGCTGTGGCAGGGCGGCGGCGGGAAAATCGCAGGCCGGATTGTCACTGCAGCGCGGCCACGCCTTTGATCAGGATCGATACCGCAAGGATCCCGAGAAGGACGAGGATGTATGTCCTGAACACCTGCGGATCCGCGGACTTGAAGCTTCTCGCTCCCAGCCAGACGCCGATGACCAGGGCCGGCAGAAACAGCATTGCCCGCACTATCGCGTCAGGCGTCACCAGGCCGTGGTGAGCGAGCAGGGGCAGCGCGATCATGTCGGTCCCGAGGAAATAGGCGATCAGCGAGGCCCGCCCGGCGGCAACGCCCGCCGGCGAGGCGAAGTAGAACAGGATGACCGGCGGTCCGCCGGTGCTGAACGCTCCGTTGAACAGGCCGGAAACGGCGCCGGTGGCAAGCGTGGCAGACCGGCCCGGCATGGAGGCGAGGGCGGACCCCCGCCACAGCAGGGCCGCGGAGATCAGCACGCATACGCCAAGCGCCACGAGCATTGGCGCGGCGGGCACGCGGGCGAGCGCCCAGACCCCGATCGGTGTGCCGATCGCGCATCCAGCCAACAACGTTCCGATCGACCGCCAGTGAATGTCCTTCCAGATACCGGGAAGCAAATGAAGGCTCGCCGCCACTTCCATCAGGAAGATCGACGGCACCACTTCCGCCGGCGTGAACATCAGGGACAGCGACGTGACAGCCAGCAGCGAAAAGCCGAAGCCCGAATAGCCACGTACGATTGCGGCAAGAAACACGCAGACAAAGGCATAGATGCCGGCAACGGGGTCCATGCCGCATGCATGCACGGATTCATCCCGCCGGGGAGAACCACGCGAATTGCCGTCATTGTACCAGCGGGCCGGCCCCCGGCCCCGATTTGGCAGGGGCCGGCCCATCCCCCCGCCGCTTGTCAGTGTCCGGTCACGCCCAGCACATGGGTGTTCTCGGGCTCGATCAGCCCGATCAGGGCGCCCGTCGAATCGGTTACCACCGCCAGCTTGCCGACCCCCGGAACCCGCGCCGCCGATCGCATGACCTCGCCCCCGGCCTTCGAGGTATCGGCTTCGGCCCGCGAGATGTCGCTCACCGCCATGTAGGTCATCCAGTGCGAAGGAATTCCGCTGTATTCGGGCTCGGTCAGTTCGAAGACGCCGCCAACCGGCCGGTTGTCCTTCTTGGCGATCCAGTAGGTGCCGCCGTCAGGCAGCGGTGAGGGATCGAACTGCCAGCCGAGCGTCCGGCCATAGAATGCCAGCGCGATCTCCGGCTCCCAGGTATTCAGTTCGTGCCACCAGGTTCGCAGGGGCATTGTCATCGACCGCTTCTCCCTCTCTCGATTGACATGTCGCCTGTCGCCGCGAGCAAAAAGGTCAGTGACAGTGAAGGCGAAGGTGTGGCCGGATCATGAACAATTGTGGCACCGGCGGGGCCTCACTCCCGCCGCAAAGCGGATCGAACCTTGCGGTGCGGAAAGTGTCAAATAGGGGTCACGGGCATGGCGATCGTCGGGAATGCCGCGGCAAATCTGCTGCTGGGTACGCAGAAAAGCGATGAAATAAAGGGGCTTGGCGGTGACGATACGATCTTTGCCCGGGCCGGCAGCGACACTGTCCTGGGCGGCACCGGCGACGACCGCTTGGCCGGGGGCGAGGGTGGTGACCGGCTGTTCGGTGGCGACGGCAACGATGTCATTTTTGGCTTCGGCAGCCGGGACCGCAGCGCGGCAGCATCGGACATCGCGGTTGATCGAATCGGCACCGTCAATTTCGAGCGTCCGGTCTTTGCCTGCGCGGCCCCGGGCGATCCGGACCGTCTCTATGTCGTGGAGCAGCATTCCGGCCGGATCGTCATCCTCGACACTGGCTCGGAGACGGCGGTTGCCACCCCCTTCCTCGACATTCCCGATGCGGAGCTGGCCCAGGGAAACGAGCAGGGCCTGCTCGGCCTCGCCTTCGATCCGGACTATGCCACCAACCGCAAGTTCTATGTCTATCTGACCAACGCCGCCGGCGACATCGAAGTGCGGTCGTATCTTCGCTCGGTCAACAATCCCGACGCGGCGGTCGCGGGCAGCGGCAACCTGATCCTCACCATCGACAAGGACAATGGCGCGGGCAATCACAATGGCGGCTGGATCGCCTTCGGCCCGGATGGCCTGCTGTACATCGCCGTCGGCGATGAGGGCCTGGCGGGCGATCCATCGAACAACGCGCAGAACATCAACAGCCTGTGGGGAAAGATCCTCCGGGTCGATGTGAGTGGCGACGATTTTCCCGGCGATCCCAACCGTGACTATGTCATTCCCGATGGCAATCCCTTCGCCGGCGCGGCCGGCGCCGACGAAATCTTTGCGCTGGGCCTGCGCAATCCCTGGCGGGCCAGCTTCGACCGCGTCACCGGCGATTTCTACATTGGCGATGTCGGCCAGAACGCGCTCGAGGAGATCAACTACCTCGCCGCCGGCACCGGCGCCGGCGCCAATTTCGGCTGGAAGGTCAAGGAGGGCACCAGCACCTTCGACAGTTCGGTGCCGGGCAATCCCCCGCCCACCGACCCGGCCCTCATCGATCCTGTCGCCCAGTACGGCCATGATGCCAACGGCGGATTCGCGGTGACCGGCGGCTATGTCTATCGCGGCCCGGCGCCCGGCATGCAGGGGCGCTATGTCTATGCCGACTATGTGTCCGGCAAGATCTGGAGCCTGCGCATCGTTGACGGCGAGGCTGTCGATGTCACCGAGCACACGGCGCAACTCACCGGCGACAAGTCGCTGTTCTCGGGCATTGCCTCATTCGCCGAGGACGGTGCGGGAAATCTCTACGCCATCAGCCTGTCGGGGGCGGTCATGCGCCTCGACTTCGGCGCAGCTTCCGGGGACGGGTCTGACCTGATCAGTGGCGGCGCCGGGGCGGACCGGCTCTATGGCGGCGGCGGCAACGACACCGTCAAGGGTGGGACCGGTAGCGACAAGCTGTTTGGCGGGCAGCAGAACGATATCCTGCTGGGCGGCGACGGCAACGACACGGTGCATGGGAATGGCGGCGCAGACCGCATCGATGGCGGGGCCGGCGACAACCGGCTGGCCGGCGGCAGCGGCGAGGATGTCTTCGTGTTCGGCAGCAGCCTGCGCCACGACACCATCACCGACTTCCGCAACAATGTCGACACGATCAGGATTGCTGATGCCTATGGCTTCACCTCGGCCAGCCAGGCCCTTGCCCTAGCAGCCGAAGTCAGCGGCGATGTGGTGTTCACCTTTGCCGGCGGTCAGACACTGACCGTTCTCGACATCACCAAGGCCGCGCTTGCCGATGACATTCTCGTGTGATCAGCGCAGCGGCGGCAGCCCCAGGACAAGGCCCGACCTGATTACGGCGGGGTCGTAGGCCTTGCGCGCAAACACGTCCTCGACCATGGCCGAAAAGTGGGAAAGCGGCTGGCTGGGATAATCGGGATCGAAAGAGGACTGGTCCCAGCGTTCGCAGAAATCGACGCAGGACTGGAAATAGGGCGAGTCCCGGTATTTCTCGCGCTCATGCTGGTTCCAGCCATAGTGATGGGCGTAATAGTACATCTGGAACGCGGCATGGTGCTCGACCGTCCAGACGACCTCTTCGCGCAGGTAGGGGCGGATGATCTCGGCGGCAAACCGGTCGTGGTTCTGGGGCGCCAGGCCATCGCCAATGTCGTGCAGCAGCGTGCCGACGATCCAGTCAATGTCGGCGCCTTCGCGCTCGGCCCGGGTGGCGCCCTGCAGCGCGTGGGTCAGCCGGCTGATCTTGTAGCCCGGCAGCGTCTCGTCTTCCTGGAGCTTCAGTTCGCGCAGCACGCGCTGCGCCGTCCCGGCGATGTGGCCAAGTTCCAGATCGCGCAAGAACAGATACTCCTCACGCGTGCCGTCCTTCATCCGGGTGAAGCTGACTGTTTCCATGGGTTAGGCGCTCGCGGTGGAAGATGTAGAGACCGCTGGCGATGATAATCGCCGCTCCGGCCCAGGTCCAGAGATCGGGCCACTCGCTGAAGATCAGGAAGCCGAAGAGCGTCGCCCAGATCAGTGCCGAGTAGGAGAAGGGGGCCACAACCGATGCCGGGGCGCGGCGAAAGGCCTGGATCAGACAGAGATGGCCGATCCCTCCGGCCAGGCCGGCCGCGATGAACAAGAGCCAGTCGAAGGCCGTGGGCCAGGACCAGTACCACGGCACGATCAGGCTGGTAACGGCGGCACCGGCAGCAGCGGTATAGAGCAGGGAGGTCATCGCGGGGTCGTGCAGTCTGACCTTGCGGGTCACGATCTGGTAATTGGCGTTGAGAAAGGCGGCGGCCAGCAAGAACAGGACGCCGATGCCGAGCGCTTCGCCGCCCGATGTCCAGGGCCTGACGATGATCAGTGCGCCGGCAAAGCCGCAAATGACACCGGCCCACCGCCGCCAGCCGACCTGCTCGCCGAGCAGCGGGATCGACAGCACCGTCACCAGTATCGGCGAGGTGAACATGATGGCCGTGGCGGTCGCCAGCGAAATCGTGCGGATGCCGGCATTGAACAGGCCGGTCGTCAGCATGAGAAAGGTCGACCGTACCAGCTGCAGCCCCGGAGCGCGGCTGCGAATCAGGCGGGGCAGGGAGGTGCCGCAGGATGCTGCGGCGATGAGCGTTGCGAAGAAGAAGCGGGCCCAGGTCACCTGCACCAGGGAGTAGTCCTGCAGCAGATACTTCATGATGGCGTCGAGCGCCAGGAAGCAGAACATGGTGACCAGCATCCACAGGATGCCGGAAACGCGGCTTTCGCGCAGATCGTCGGGGTTCATGAACGGCGATCTATAAGGCGGGCAGGATGCGCCACAAAGCCTGGCCCGCGCATGGCGGCCCTGCTTCCAGGCGCTGTCATGCAGTTGTCACACAGAACATGGAAGAGCCTATCCGTCATGGCACAGCGCCCTTACAACGTACTCTTCCTGTGCACCGGCAATTCTGCCCGCAGCATCATGGCCGAAGCCATCATGAATCGCGAAGGCGCCGGCCGCTTCAAGGCCTACAGCGCCGGAAGCCAGCCCAAGGGGGACGTCCACCCCTATGCCGTCGAGCTGTTGCGCAAGTTCAACCATGTGACGGATGGATTGCGTTCGAAGTCCTGGGACGAGTTCGCCGCAAAGGGAGCGCCGGCTCTCGATTTTGTCTTCACCGTCTGTGACAATGCCGCGGCCGAGGTCTGCCCGGTCTGGCCGGGACAGCCCATGTCGGCGCATTGGGGCATTCCCGACCCGGCAGCGGCCGCGGGCTCCGAAGCCGAGAGGCGGGCCGCCTTTGCCGATGCTTATGGGCGGCTGTTCAACCGCATATCGATCTTCGTGAGCCTGCCGCTGGCATCGATCGACCGCCTGTCATTGAAGAAACGGCTCGACGAGATCGGCAGGACCAGGGACTGACGGACCGGGCGCGGCGCCTCGTGGCCGGGATGCCGGGCACGGCGCTCCGACTGGCTCGACACACAGCCATCCTGCCTGCGCGGAGTTCCTTGAAGGCCGGGCCATAACCGCCCTATACGGTCCCGGCAACCGGGAATCGCCAATGCACGACATCAAATCCATCAGGGACAATCCGGCCGCCTTCGACCGGGGTCTGGCGCGCCGCGGACTCGCGCCCGTGGCTGCAGGACTGATCGCCATCGACCAGGAGAAGCGCGACCACATCCAGAAGCTGCAGGAGGCCCAGGCCCGCCGCAACGCCGTATCGAACGAAGTGGGCGAAGCCATGAAGGCGGGTGACAAGGCCCGCGCCGAGGCCCTGAAGGCCGAAGTGCAGCAGCTGAAGGAGTTCATTGCCGCGGGCGAGGAGACCGAGCGGGCGCTGACCCAGAAACTCACTGATGCCCTGGCGGTCATTCCCAACATACCGCTGGATGAAGTCCCGGACGGTGCCGATGAGCATGCAAACGTCGAGATCCGCCGCTGGGGAAACAAGCCGCAATTCGGGTTTGTGCCGCGCCAGCATTTCGAGATCGGCGAGGGGCTGGGACTCATGGACTTCGAGACCGCAGCCAGGCTTTCAGGCGCGCGCTTTGTCGTTCTCCAGGGACAGCTGGCGCGGCTCGAACGGGCGCTGGCCCAGTTCATGCTCGACCTGCATACCCGCGAATTCGGGTATACCGAGGTCTATGCTCCCTACATGCTCCGCGATGCGGCGATGTTTGGCGTGGGACAGCTGCCGAAATTCGCCGACGATCTGTTCCGCACCACCAGCGGCCACTGGCTGATCCCGACTGCCGAAGCATCGCTCACCAACCTGGTGCGCGAGAAGGTCATCGAGGAGAAGGAACTGCCGCTGCGCATGACGGCCTATACGCCGTGCTTCCGCGCCGAGGCGGGGGCGGCAGGCAAGGATACGCGCGGCATGATCCGCCAGCACCAGTTCTCCAAGGTGGAACTGGTGTCGGTCACCACGCCGGAGCAGGCGGAGGCCGAACACCAGCGCATGACGGCTTGCGCCGAAGACGTGCTGAAGCGCCTCGGCCTCCACTACCGCACCATCATTCTGTGCACCGGCGACATGGGCTTCGGCTCGCGCAAGACCTATGACATCGAAGTCTGGCTGCCGGGCCAGGACGCCTTCCGCGAGATTTCAAGCTGTTCCCAATGCGGTGAGTTCCAGGCGCGGCGTATGGATGCGCGTTACAAGCCGACCGGCGGTAAAGGCACGCGATATGTACATACCCTTAACGGCTCCGGCCTCGCCGTGGGCCGTACCCTCATCGCCGTCCTCGAAAACTACCAGAACGCCGATGGCAGCGTAACGATTCCCGAGGTGCTCAGGCCCTACATGGGCGGCGCCGAACGGATCGCGAGGTCCTGATGCGCATTCTCGTCACCAATGACGATGGCATTCACGCGCCGGGTCTCGAGACACTCGAGCGCATCGCACGCTCGGTGTCCGACGACATCTGGGTCGTGGCGCCGGAGGCGGAACAGTCCGGCGCCTCGCACTCGCTGACGCTGGCGGACCCGATCCGGATACGGAAGATCGAGGACCGCCGCTTTGAAGTGGTCGGAACGCCGACGGATTGCGTGGTGATGGCGGTCCGCAAGATCATGCCGGGCAATCCCGACCTGGTGCTGTCCGGCGTCAATCGCGGCCAGAACATCGCCGATGATGTGACCTATTCGGGTACGATCGCGGCTGCGATGGAAGGAACGGTGCTCGGCTTCAAATCCTTTGCACTGTCGCAGGTCATGGGCATGCATCATGAAGGCGAGCGTTTCGACGTCGCGGACCACTATGGGCCGCAACTGGTCCGCAAGCTTGTCGACTTCGAGCTGGGACCCGGCGTGCTGCTCAACATCAACTTTCCCGATTGCCGGCCCGAGGAACTGCAGGGCATCGAAGTGACCCGCCAGGGCCGCCGCGACCAGAACAACCTGGTGGTCGACGAGCGCATCGACGCCCGCGGGAGGCCTTACTACTGGCTGGGCTTCCACCGGGAACGGGGCGATCCGCCGGCCGGGACCGATCTCAGGGCCGTCTTCGAGCGCCGCATTTCGGTGACACCGCTGCATCTCAACCTGACCCAGGTCGAGGCCATGGAGGCCCTGCGGAGCACGCTCGAAGCCAGGTGACCGACGAAACCCGCAAGATCCAGCTCCTCATGGCCCTGCGCAACCAGGGTGTGAGGGACATGCGGGTCCTCGAGGCGATCGAGCGGGTGCCGCGGGAACTCTTCGTCAACGAGGTGTTCCGGCCCATGGCCTGGGACGACAGTGCCCTGCCGATTTCCTGCGGCCAGACCATCAGCCAGCCCTTTGTGGTGGCCTACATGACCCATCACCTCCAGCTGGATCCCCGTCACAAGGTCCTGGAGATCGGCACCGGATCGGGCTACCAGACGGCCGTCCTGGCGCAGCTGTGCCGGCGCGTCTACACGATCGAGCGCTACCGGACACTGGCGGCCGAAGCCGGGGAGCGGTTCAGGCAGCTGGGCCTCACCAACATCACCCAGCTGGTGGCGGATGGCATGAAGGGCTGGCCGCAGCAGGCGCCGTTCGAACGGATCATCGTGACCGCCGCTGCCAGGGACGTGCCGCCCGCCTTGCTCGAGCAATTGGCGGTCGGGGGGATCATGGTGATCCCGGTGGGCAAGGACACCCGGGAACAGCAGCTGCAGCGGATCACCCGCGGCGATGAGGGGATCAGGACCGAATCCCTGCTGCCGGTCCGCTTTGTCCCGCTGGTCGAAGGTCTGGCCAAGGAGCTCTGAACCGGCAGCAGCCAGTCATAAACCCGCCCTTAACCTAAACGGATCATTGTGCCGCTGTCGGTTTGTTGAGGAGCGTTGGTATGCGTCCGAAATCTGCGCGTGTCGGGTGGGGAAACACTAGGGCAAATCTGCTGATGGCGGCGGCGGCACTGGCCCTTGCCGGCTGTTCCAGCGGCGCCGACCGGCTCGCCGGGGGGCCGGGCGCCAATGATCCCATCTACACGGCCTCGGTGCCATCCAGCATCCAGGAACAGGATTTGGGCACTGGCGTGTCCACAAGCCCGATCCGCTCCGCAGCCGTGACCCGCCAGCCGCTGCCCTACGCCAGCAACGCCAACAACTACCAGGCCAATCTCGGGGCACAGGGCTACCAGCAGCCGGCCTATCGCCAGCCGCAGACCTATGCGCCACAGCCGCAGCCGCAGGTGGCCGCCATCAACCGGGCCAGCCTGCGCGCCGAGAATGGCGAAGTGCAGGTCGAGCCGGGCATGACACTCTATGCCATCGCCCAGGCCAACAACGTGTCAGTGCGGGCGCTGGCCGAGGCCAACGGTCTGTCCGCTCCCTATGCGGTCCGCACCGGGCAAGTCCTGCGGATGCCGGGATCGCAGACTCTGGCCGCTCAATCGAAACGCAGCACGCCCGCACCGGGCGGGGCCGCCGCCGGCAGCCATCAGGTCGCGGCGGGCGATACGCTCTATGGCATCGGCCGCAAGTATGGTGTCAGCGCCGGGGCGATTGCCAGCGCCAACGGCCTGTCGGCGGATGCGACGCTCTCCCTCGGCCAGACGCTGAAAATCCCCGCCGGCGGCACGACCCGCATGGCAGCGGCGCCGGCGCCCGGCAAGAATGCGGCGACGGTGCAGGAGGCACCGGCCGTCGCGCCCGATGCGGCGCCTGCGAGCGAAGCCGCCCCGGCCGTCCGTGAAAAGGACCAGTCGCAGATCGCTGCGACCGAGGCGGGGACGGACAATGCCGTCGCCACCGATCCGTCACTGCCCGGCTTCCGCTGGCCGGTGCGGGGCAAGGTCATTTCCGCCTATGGTGCCAAGCCGAATGGGCTGCGCAATGAAGGCATCAATATCGCGGTGCCAGAGGGCACCAGCGTTCGTGCTGCTGACGGCGGTGTCGTTGCCTATGCCGGCAACGAACTGAAAGGCTACGGCAACCTGGTGCTGATCCGCCACGAGGGCGGCTGGGTGACCGCCTACGCCCACAACAAGGAGCTGTTCGTGAAACGCGGCGACGCCGTGAAGCGCGGCGATGTCATCGCCAAGGCGGGCCAGACCGGTTCGGTGTCCAGCCCGCAGGTGCATTTCGAGATCCGCAAGGGCGCAACCGCGATGGATCCCATGCGTTTCCTGAACTCCTCGACGGCCGCCAACTGAACCTGGCGCAGCACGGCGGCCTGTGCCCGGACCTTGCAGGCCGCTTGCATATCTGCACAATGCCGGGCCATGATCACGGTTCATGGCCGCCGCAGTTCGATCAACGTGCAGAAGGTGCTCTGGAGCCTCGGCGAGCTCGGCCGCCCCTTTGAGCGCAGGACGGTTGGGGGCAGTTTCGGCGGCAACCGCGAGCCCGCCTACCTCGCCATGAATCCCATGGGGCTGGTGCCCGTCCTGGTGGATGGCGAGGTCACCATGTTCGAGTCGAATGCCATCGTACGCTATCTGGCCGCGCGCTACGGCAGCGGGGTTCTGCGCCCCGTCGCGCCGCGGGCGCTCGCCGCGGCCGAGCAATGGATGGAGTGGCAGCAGACCACCGTCTATCCGTTGATTGCGACCGTCTTCATGGGCCTCGTGCGCACTGCCCCGGAGCAGCGTGACCAGGCGGCGATCCGGGCCGCCGTTCTGAAGCTGCCGGAACCGCTGGCAATCGCCGACCGGCGGCTTGCCGACTCGCCGTGGTTCGCCGGGGAGGATTTTTCCATGGGCGACATCGTCATGGGCTGCCTCATGTGGCGCTACAGCCAGCTCGACATCGACAGGCCGGCGACTCCCCACATCGACCGATGGTTCAAGGCCTTGCAGGCGCGCCAGCCCTATCGCGACTGGGTCATGGTCCCGGTGGGCCGCAGCCCGGATGAATGGCGGATCAACGAGCGCGAGCTGCAGTAGAACTCAGCCGGCAAGCCGCTGGCCGAGGCGGCCGGCCAGGTCCTGGATGAACTGCCAGGCCACCCGTCCGGAGCGCGCGCCGCGCGTCGCCTGCCATTCGATGGCTTCGGCGCGGAGCTGCGCGGGGTCGACCTTCAGCCGGAAGTGATCGGCATACCCTTCGATCATCTCGAAATATTCTTCCTGGCTGCAATTGTGGAATCCGAGCCAGAGTCCGAACCGGTCGGACAGCGAGACCTTTTCCTGCACGGCTTCGGCGGGGTTGATGGCGGTCGAACGCTCATTCTCGATCATGTCGCGCGGCAGCAGATGGCGGCGGTTCGAGGTTGCATAGAACACCATGTTGTCGGGCCGGCCCTCGATGCCGCCATCGAGTGCCGCCTTGAGCGATTTGTACGATGTGTCCTGCGCATCGAAAGACAGGTCATCACAGAACACGATGAAGCGGAACTGCGGATAGCGGCGGATCGATGCCATCAGGGCGGGCAGGCTCTCGATGTCCTCGCGATGGATCTCGACGAGCTTGAGGATCCCGGCCGATTCGCCGTTGATGGCGTGATGGACCGCCTTCACCAGGGAACTCTTGCCCATGCCGCGGGCGCCCCACAGCAAGGCATTGTTGGCAGGCAAGCCGGCCGCGAAGCGCCTGGTATTGGCAAGCAGGATATCTCGCGTGTGGGCAATGCCCTTGAGCAGCGCGATGTCAACTCTGTTGACCCTGGCCACTGGCTCCAGGCCCGCCGGGTGGGCATGCCAGACAAAGGCCGCGGCCGCGTCGGGCTGCATGGGTTGACCCAGGGGCGGTGCCAGGCGCTGCAGGGCATCGGCAATCGTGTCGAGGCGGGCCAGCAAGTCTTTCTCGTTCATGGCCAAGGCTGATAGCCACTTGCCGCAAGGGCCGCAAGCGAGGT
>CAZIXE010000081.1:0-15157 GCA_964543235.1 uncultured Rhizobiaceae bacterium
CCGGCGCGCTTACACCGCGCTACGCCTGAAAAGCGGATTGTTCACGGGCGACTCTTTCTCAAGGCCGCGCAGATTGCGCGACAGCGCTCCGTGCGTCCGCCACCATCGTCACGCTCATGTGCGATTCCGGCAGCAAGTACCTGTCAACCGGCCTCTATGGTGAAGCCGCCTGATATCAGCTCTTGAGTTTCTGCCAGGTGTTTGGCTGCGACAGCATGTGCTGCAGATAGGCGAGGTTCTCCTCGACCTGCTGCGGCGGCAGATCCTGGCTGGCGATCTGTTTTGATTCCTCGAACCGGCCCTGCAGGCCCACCACCAGCGCCAGATTCTGCCGGATGCGTGGCTCCTGGCCGCTGCCGGGCATGCCGTTGGCCTCCCGCAGGATCTGCTCGGCCTTGGCGAGATTGCCCTCGAGCGCATAGGACATGCCCATGTTGTTGAGCACCGACATCTCGTTGGGCTGCAGCGCGAGGGCGCGCTCGTATTGCGCCCGCGCCTCGCCGTAGCGCCCCTGCTGGTCATAGGCCGAGCCCAGCGCCGAATAGGTCTTCCAGTCGGCCTGGCTGCTCGCTGTCGCCCGCTCCAGCGCCGCCGCGCTGTCGGGGATGCGCCCGGCCATCAGCAGTTCCTTGCCGTAGATCGACTGGATGCGCCCGTCCTGCGGATGGCTCGAGGCCAGTGCGCCGAGCACCTCAAGCTGTTGCTGGCTCTGCCCGAGTTGCTTCAGCCGGCTGGCATAGGACAGCCCGAGTTCGACATTGCCGGGATCCTTCTTCCACTTTTCGCCGACCGCTGCCGTCTCCTTCAGGGACGGCGTGCCGGTGCTGCCGGTGGTCAGGGGATCGATGCTTGCCGACTGGTTCTGGCAGCCGCCCAGCATCAGTGCCGCCGTGATGATCGCGCCGGCGGCTGCCAGGCGCTTGCTGCGCATACGCAATGTCCTTCGGGACATGACCACTCCCCACCTCGCGCCCCGGGGGCGCTCCGAACCTTGCTCCGATTCTGCGCGGAGAACCGTCAACAAATCATTAACCATGTTCGCCCACTTGGTTAGACTGCACTGAACAGCCATGGACCGGACATGAAGCCCAGCGATATCGTCATAGCAGCCGGAGGCCGCCGTAGGGCCGTGCCGATCCTCCCCGTCACCCGTGACCAGGTGCTTGGCCGGGCCCGCGGTCTCTCTGCCGCAGAACGCCGCTGGCTCGTCGCCAATGGCTTCGAGGCCGACGCCGGCCGCCACATCCTCGTGCCCGCCGGTGCCGGCGGCGTCGGCAAGGTGGTCTGGGGCGTCTCCGGCGGCGCCAGGCCTGCCGACACCTTTGCCTTCGGCAAGTTGAGCCGCAGCCTGCCAAAGGGCCTCTATCGCCTCGCCGGCCGCCTGGAGGAGGCCCATCTCGCCGTGCTTGCCTGGGTGTTGGAAGCCTACAGTTTCGACCGCTACCGCAAGGACCGTGGGGCCCCCGCCCGCCTCGTCTGCCCCGATGGCGTCGATCGTTCCCGCCTGCTGCGTGAGGCCGAGGCCCATTATCTCGCCCGCGACCTCATCAACACGCCATCCTCCGACATGGGTCCGGACGAGCTGGAACGGGCGGCCCGCGCCCTGGCCCGCGCCCACCGCGCCAGGCTGAGGGTCACCCGCGGCCGTTCCCTCGAGCGCGATTTTCCGATGATCCACGCCGTCGGCAAGGCGAGCCCCCGCAGCCCCCGCCTCATCGACTTCACCTGGGGTCCGCCGCGCGCCCCTAGGGTGACGCTGGTCGGCAAGGGCGTGTGTTTTGACACCGGCGGCCTCGACATCAAGCCCGCTTCCGGCATGCTGCTCATGAAGAAGGACATGGGCGGCGCCGCCAATGTCCTGGCCCTCGCCGGCATGATCATGAAGGCCAGGCTGAAACTCCGCCTCCGCGTCCTCATCCCCGCTGTCGAGAACGCCATTGCCGGCAACGCTTTCCGCCCCGGCGACATTTTGAAGAGCCACAAGGGACTGACCGTCGAGATCGGCAACACCGACGCCGAAGGCCGCCTCATCCTCGCCGACGCCCTGGCCCTCGCCGACCGTGAGGCGCCCGATCTCCTGGTCGACATGGCCACCCTGACCGGGGCCGCGCGCGTCGCCGTCGGCCCCGACCTGGTTCCCTTCTACACCCGCAACGACGGCCTTGCCCACGAACTGCAGGCTGCCGGTTTCCGCCTCAACGATCCCCTGTGGCGCATGCCGCTCTGGGATCCCTATCTCGCTGGCATGGAAAGCCGCATCGCCGACATCAATAACGCCGGCGAATCGAGTTTTGCCGGTTCCATTACGGCCGCCCTCTTCCTTCACCGTTTTGTGGAAAAGGCAAAGGATTACATCCACATGGATATCTATGGCTGGGTGCCGGCATCGCGCCCCGGGCGGCCCAAGGGCGGTGAGGCGCAGGGCATTCGCGCCCTCTTTGCCTTGATTTCCGGCCATTATGCGAAATAGGCTTGCTCCGGATGCGGGATTGCAGAAGAATGATACGGAACCGAAACAAATGCCCGCGCCATGCCCCTGTCGCTGTCCGTCGCCCAGGCTCTGAAACTCTGGCATGGTGTCAATCTGGCCATGGTCAGAGACGACGATCCCGACCTGTCGATCCGCCAGATGTCGATCCTGCTCACCATCTATCTCGAGGCCCCGCCCCACACCATCCGCGATCTCGCCGGCAAGCTCGGCGTGTCGAAGCCCGTCATCACCCGCGCCCTCGACACCATGGGCAAGCATGAGCTCGTCACCCGCCGCCGCGACGAGGCCGATCGCCGCAACGTCCTGGTTCAGCGCACCGTCAAGGGGGCCCTCTATCTCGAGCGCCTCGCCGACACCATTGCCGCTGAGGCGGCCCGCCGCTAGCTGGCTGCCATGACCGGCCTTGACAAGCGCCTGCATGCCTTCCGCCCCGATCTCGCTGACGAACGCCTCCGGGGCCTGGTCGATGCAGCGGCCTTTGCCGCGGGCGAACTGCGCCGGCTGGCCGCCCCGCTTGCCGGCCTCCACCGCGAACCTCGCTTCGATGCCATGCAGCTCACCCAGGTGCTGATGGGCGAAACTCTGCGCGTCTTCGAAGCCCGCGAGGGTTGGGCCTGGGTCCAGCTCGAGTCCGATGGCTATGTCGGTTATGTCGCGGAAGACATGCTGGGCCCCGCGGGCCCGCCGCCCACCCACCGCGTCGCCGTGCCTGCGACCTTCATGTTTGCAGCCCCTGACATCAAGGTTCAGCCCGTCGTCACCTTGCCCATGAATGCCGCCATTGCCGTTGCCGGCGGCGATGAGAGATTTGCCCGGCTCGACAATGGCCGTTTCGTCTTTCGCGGTCATCTGCGCCCGCTTTCCGCCTGCGAATCCGATTTTGTCGCCGTCGCCGAGTGCTTCCGCCACGTGCCATATCTCTGGGGCGGCAAGTCGGCGGCGGGGCTCGACTGCTCCGGGCTCCTGCAGCTGTCGCTGCAGGCCGCGGGCATGCTTTGCCCGCGCGACACCGACATGCAGGAGAAGGCTCTTGGTCATCCTCTGCCTACGGAGGAATTGGCCGGCCTCCGCCGCGGCGACCTCGTCTTCTGGAATGGCCATGTTGGAATCATGACCGATGCCGGCCACCTGCTCCACGCCAACGGCCACTTCATGCAGGTCACCCTGGAGCCGCTGCATCAGGCCGTAGCGCGGATCGCCGCCGCCTCAGGTCCCGTCACGTCGATCAGGCGGTTGTAGCGGAACCGCCTCAATAGCCGCGCTGCCGGTCCACCAGGTTTTCGAGCGGCTGCCCCGCCTCGAAGCGCTGGATCTGCCGGGCCACATAGGCGCAGATTGCCTCCGGCTCCGAGTCGGCGGCGGTGTGCGGCGTGACCGTCACCCTGGGATGCGTCCACAGGGGACTGTCCTGGGGCAGCGGTTCGTTTTCGAACACGTCGAGCGTCACCGCCAGCAATTCGCCCGCATCGAGGGCCGCCAGGATGTCCGCCTCGACCTGTTGCTTGCCGCGCCCGGCATTGATGATGACCGGCGCGCCGAGTGGCCCCTTGCGCGACAGCTTGCCGATGAGTTTGCGGTTGATGATCCCCGTCGTCTCCGGCGTGTGCGGCAGCAGGCAGACCAGGATGTCGGTGCGCCGGAGGAACGCGTCGAACTCGGCCGCTCCCGCATAGCAGTGCACGCCTTCGATCCGCTTGCGGCTGCGGCTCCAGCCCGCCACCTTGAAACCGAGATCGCGCAACCGTTCCGCCGAGTCCCGACCCATGACGCCGAGCCCCATGATGCCGACGGCCAGATCGCTCGCCCCGTGGGTCGGGAACGGATCCCACACCCGGGCCCGCTGGTTGGCGTCGAGCCGGCGCTGCTGCCGGTGATGCATCAGCACATGCAGCACCACGTATTCCGTCATCCGCATGGTGAGGTCGGGATCGTTGACCCTGACGATCGGTGTATCCGCGGGCAGGGTCGGATCCTTGAGAATGGCGTCGACGCCCGCCCCCAGCGAGAAGATCACTTTCAGGTTCGGCAGGCTCTTGACCACATTGGGCGGCGGCAGCCAGGCGGCCGTGTATTCGATCTCGGCAATGTCTCCGGCATTTGGCCACACCCGCACGTCGAGCGACGGCGCCACCCGCCGCATCGCCTCGACCCATGCCGCCGGATCCCATGTTGGTGTTATGAACAGGAATGCCATCTATTGCCTCACCACTGACTCTGGCGCTGCCTGCAGGTTGATGGCCGCGGCGATGAGCGCCCGCGTATAGTCCGTCTGCGGCCGTTCGAAGATTTGCGCCGTCGGTCCCCGCTCCACGGCAATGCCGTTCCGCATCACGATCACCTCGTTGGCCAGCGCCCGGATCACCTTGAGATCGTGGCTGATGAACATGTAGGCCAGGCGGTGCCGCTCCTGCAGGCTGCGCAGCAGGTCGACGATCTGCGCCTGCACCGACATGTCGAGCGCGCTGGTCGGCTCGTCCAGCATGATGAACCTGGGATCGAGCGCCAGCGCCCGCGCGATGGCGATGCGCTGCCGCTGCCCGCCGGAGAACTCATGCGGATAGCGGTCCATGGTCGCGGGCTCGATCCCCACCTCCGCGAGTGCTGCGGCCACCTTCTCCCGCCGTTCCGCCTCCGTCAGCGCCTGGCCCTGCACGATCAGCCCCTCTTCGACGATCTGCTGGATCGACAGCCTGGGCGAAAGCGATCCGTAGGGATCCTGGAACACGATCTGCATCTCCTTGCGCAGCGGCCGCATCGCCTTGGCATTGTGGCCGTCGATGCGCTGGCCGAGATAGAGGATCGGACCTTCCGAATGGATGAGCCGCAGCATGGCCAGCCCCAGCGTGGTTTTGCCCGAGCCCGATTCGCCCACGATGCCCAGCGTCTGTCCCGCCTTCACTTCTGCATCGACACCGTCGACGGCCTTGATATGCCCCACCGTCCGCTTGAAGAAGCCGCGCTTGATCGGAAACCAGACCTTGAGGTTCTTGGCCTCGAGCACCACTTCGGCCGTGGCATCCGCCGCCGGCGCCCGCCCCTTGGGTTCGGCCGACAGCAGCATTTTCGTATAGGGATGTTGCGGCGTCTCGAACAGTGCCGCCGTGCTGTTGCTCTCGACGATCCGTCCCTTCTGCATGACGCAGACCGTGTCGGCCATGCGCCGCACGATTCCGAGGTCATGGGTGATGAGCAGCATGGCCATGCCGAACTCGGCCTGCAGCTCCTTGAGCAGCTTCAGGATCTGTGCCTGCACGGTGACGTCGAGCGCCGTCGTCGGCTCGTCGGCGATCAGCAGATCGGGATTGTTGGCCAGCGCCATGGCGATCATCACGCGCTGCCGCTGCCCGCCGGAGAGCTGGTGCGGAAAGTCGAGCAGCCGCGTTTCGGGATCGCGGATGCCCACCTTGTTGAGGAGCTCGATGATCCGCGCCCTGGCCGCCTCGCCCTTCATCCCCTGGTGGACCTCGAGGATTTCGCCGATCTGCCGCTCCACCGTATGCAGCGGGTTGAGCGATGTCATCGGCTCCTGGAACACCATGGTGATATCGTTGCCGCGCACTCTGAGCAGGTCGCGCTCATCGGAGTCGAGCAGCTCCTCCCCCTTGAACATGATCGAGCCCGACGGATGCGAAGCCGGCGGATAGGGCAGGAGTTTCAGGATCGACAGTGCCGACACCGATTTCCCCGAGCCTGACTCGCCCACCAGCGCCAGCGTCTCGCCCTTGCCGATCGCGAACGACACGCGGTCGACGGCGAGCGTCGTCTGGCCGCCCTGGGTGAAGGCAACCGACAGCTCGCTGACCTTGAGCAGCGTTTCGCTCATGCGAAGGTCTTCCTGGGATCCAGTGCATCGCGTACCGCCTCGCCGATGAACACCAGCAGCGACAGCATGACGGAGAGCACCAGGAACCCGGTGATGCCGAGCCATGGCGCCTGGAGATTGTTGCGGCCCTGGGCCAGCAACTCGCCGAGCGACGGCGAGCCGGGCGGCAGGCCGAAGCCCAGATAATCCAGTGCCGATAGCGTCGTCACCGAACCGGACAGGATGAACGGCATGAAGGTGACGGTGGAGATCAGCGCATTGGGCAGCAGGTGCTTGAACATGATTTTGGTGTCGGTGAGGCCCAGGGCCCGCGCTGCCCGTACATACTCGAAATTCCTTGCCCGGAGGAACTCGGCCCGCACCACGCCCACCAGCGCCGTCCACGAGAAGGCGACCAGGATGAACAGCAGGATCCAGAAGGTCGGCGTGATGAAGGCGGCGAGGATAATGAGGAGATAGAGCGTCGGCATCGACGTCCAGATGTCGATGAAGCGCTGGAACAAGAGGTCGGTCCAGCCGCCGAAATAGCCCTGCACGGCCCCGGCGGCGACGCCGATGATCGAGGAGAGCAGGGTGAGGATCAGCCCGAACGCCACCGAGATGCGGAACCCGTAGACGAGTCGCGCCACCACGTCGCGCCCCTGGTCGTCGGTTCCCAGCCAGTTCATGTTCCCGAACGTGCAGTTGGGATCGTCGGCGCCCTGCTGGTACTTGGCGCAGGCGGTCTCGGTCGCAAGCCGGAAGGCCGGCGGCGAGGGTGCGGGGCTCGGCAGCTCGTTGTTGACGGTATTGTAGGTATAGCGGATCGGCGGCCAGATCATCCAGCCATTGGCCTGGATCTCTTCCTGGTTCACCGGATCGCGATAGTCGGTCCTGGCCAGGAAGCCGCCGAATTTCGCTTCGGGATAGTCCACGAAGGTCGGAAACAGCAGCTCGCCCTTGTAAGAAACGAGGATCGGCCGGTCATTGGCGAGGAACGGCGCGAACAGCGATACGAGAAACAGCACCAGGAAGATCCACAGTGACCAGAAGCCGCGCCGGTGCGCCTTGAACAGCTGCCAGCGCCGTTGGTTGAGGCCTCTCAGCTTGAAGAGCCGCACAGGCGTCCCCCCGAATGGTCATTCTGGCCAAGCCGCGCTGCACGCGGCGCGAGCCGGAACCCATGTTTCGGCGTGACGGACCGCTGGGCTGATGGGTCACGCATTGCGTCGGGATATTGAATGTCGGTAGCAGGCGGCGCGGTTCTCATTCCCATCCCTCACAGCTCCCGCCGTTCGAAATCGATCCGCCGATCGCGGCGCCATCCTGCGCCGCTGGTTCTTGAATCGTCATTCCGGCCAAGCCGCGCTGCGCGCGGCGCGAGCCGGAACCCATGTTTCGGCGTGACGGACCGCTGGGCTGATGGGTCACGCATTGCGCCGGGATATTGAATGTCGGTTGCAGGCGGCGCGGTTCTCTTTCCCATCCCTCACAGCTCCCGCCGTTCGAAATCGATCCTGGGATCGATCCACGTGTAGGTGAGGTCGCTGATCAGCGCCACGAACAGCCCCACCAGCGTGAAGATGTAGAGTGTCGCGAACACCACCGGGTAATCGCGGTCGAGCGCCGACTTGTAGGTGAGGTAGCCGAGCCCGTCGAGCGTGAAGATCTGCTCGATCAGCAGCGACCCCGCGAAGAAGGCCCCCAGGAACGCCCCCGGAAAGCCCGAGATCACCAGCAGCATCGCGTTGCGGAACACATGGCCGTAGAGCACCCGCCGTTCGGTCAGCCCCTTGGCTCTGGCCGTCATCACGTACTGCTTGCGGATCTCGTCGAGGAACGAGTTCTTGGTGAGCAGCGTCATGGTGGCGAAGCCCGAAATGCCCAGCGCGGTAAGCGGCAGCACCAGGTGCCAGGCATAGTCGAGGATCTTGCCCATCGTGCTGAGCTGTTCGAAATTGTCCGAGGTGAGGCCCCTCAGCGGAAACCAGCTGAAGAAACTGCCGCCGGCGAACAGCACTACCAGCGCGATCGCCAGGATGAAGCTCGGGATCGCATAGCCGATGATGATGACGACCGATGTCCACACATCGAAGTTCGACCCCTCCCTGACCGCCTTGCGGATGCCGAGCGGGATCGACACGCCATAGGTGATGAGCGTGAGCCACAGGCCCAGCGAGATTGACACCGGCATCTTCTCGACGATCAGGTCGACGACCGGCTTGGAACGGAAATAGCTGTTGCCGAAATTGAAGGTGAGATAGTTCCGCATCATCAGCAGGAAGCGCTCATGCGCCGGCTTATCGAAGCCGAACTCGCGCTCGAGCTGCTTGATGAACTCGGGATCGAGCCCCTGCGCCCCGCGGTACTTGAGCGCAGTATCGCCCCCGATGGCGCCGCCCGCCGGCTCTTGGCCGCCGCCCACCTCGCTCCCCGCCTGCCCGCCGATCCGCGCTGTCGCATCGACGTCGGTACCCTGCACCTGTGCGATCACCCGTTCGATCGGCCCGCCCGGCACGAACTGGATGACCGCGAAGGTCATCAGCATGATGCCGATCAGTGTCGGGATCATCAGCAGCAGCCGCTTGAGGATATAGGCGCCCATCGGCCTCGTCAGTTTCCCCGCCCGATCTTGCGGGCCTTCTCTTGATCGTACCACCAGGTATCGACGAATCCCCGGTCATACTTGGGCTTGACCGCCGGCCGCCCGAAAATGTCCCAATAGGCGACCCAGTGGCTGCCCTTGTGCCAGTTGGGCACCCAGAAATGCTCCGCCCGCAGCACCCGGTCGAGCGCCCGGCCGGCCACGTCGAGTTCCGCCCGCGACCTGGCCGCCACGATCTTCTCGATCAGCGCGTCGATCACCGGGCTCGCCACGCCGGCCAGGTTGAAGCTCCCGGTCGCCTGGGCCGAACCCGATCCGAAGAACACCCTGAGCCCGACCCCCGGCGTGACATCGGACGAGAACCGGCTGGAGACCATGTCGAAATCGAAGTTCTTGAGCCGGTCCTGGTACTGCGCCTCGTCCACCGTCCGCAGCGCGGCGTCGATGCCGAGCAGCTTCAGGTTCTTGATATAGGGGTTGAACACCCGCTCGAAGATCGGCGAGTCATTGAGAATCTCGAGGCTCAGCGTCTCGCCCCTGGCGTTCTTGCGCACCGTCCCCTGCGTCGTCCAGCCCGCCGCATCGAGCAGCGCCGAGGCCTGGCGCAACAGCTTGCGGTCCTGTCCCGATCCGTCCGAGACCGGCGGCACCGTCACCGTCTCGAACACCTCCGGCCGCAGGTCCGCGCGATAGGGCTCGAGCAGTGCCAGTTCCTCGGGGCTGGGCCTGCCCTCGGCCTTGAGTGGGGTGAGCTCGAAGAAGCTCGCCGTGCGCTTGTAGGAATCGTAGAACAGGTTCTTGTTCGACCATTCGAAGTCGAAGGCGAGCCCCAGCGCCTGCCTGACCCGGATATCGGCGAATTTCTCCCGCCGCAGATTGATGAAGAACCCCTGCGCGCCCGACGGCGTCTCGTCCGGCAGCACGTCCTTGATGACCCGCCCGTCCCTCACCGCTTCGAAATCATAGGCCGTCGCCCAGTCGCGCGACGTATATTCCTCGCGGAGATCGAGAATGCCGGCTTTCAGCGCCTCGAATCCGGCATTGCGGTCGCGGAAATACTCGAACCTGACGATATCGAAATTGTATCGCCCGCGGTTCACCGGCAGATCCTTGGCCCAGTAATCGTCGCGCCGCACGTAAGCGACGAACTCGCCCTGCTTGTAGAGGCCGATGCGGTAGGGCCCCGAGCCAAGCGGTTCGTCCAGGCCCGATTGCGAGAAATCATGCGTCGCGTAGAACGCCTTGGAGAGCACCGGCAGCTCGGCGATCGTCGTCGGCAGATCCCGCGTATTCTCTCCCTTGAACCGGTAGCGCACCGCGAGCGGCCCCGTCACCTCGCAGGCCTCGACATCGCGGATGGTGAGCCGGATGCGCTCATGCGCCAGCGTCGACATCAGCCGGAACGTGTCGCACACATCCGCCGCCGTCACCGGCGTGCCGTCGGCAAACCTCGCCGCCTCGCGCAGCTGGAACGTGACGCTCTTGCCGTCCGCCGCCACCTCCCCGCTTTCCGCAACCAGCCCGTAGACGGCATCGGGCTCGTCATAGGCCCTGGCCATGAGCGTGTCGAACAGCAGCATCAGCCCCTGGGCCGGATCGCCCTTGATGATGAAATTGTTGAAACTGTCGAACGTGTCGCGCGCCACGATGCCGATGGTCGAGATCTTGCCGCCCTTCGGCGCTTCCGGGTTCACATAGTCGAAATGCTTGAAGTCGGCGGGATATTTGAGATCGCCGAAGATCGACAGCCCGTGCCGCGGTGCCGCCGCAGCCTGCGCTCCGAGTATGGCCAGCGCCGCCGCTGCGGCGAGACATCGCCTCATGCGCGCGACACCTTCTTGGCCTTTTCCTCGTCCCACCACCAGATGGTCGGGAAGCCCAGGCTGTAGTCGGGCAGCGTCTCCGGCCGTCCGAACCGGTCCCACCGCGCCGTGCGCTCATAGGCGATGTACCACATCGGCACCACGAAATGGTGCCACAGCAGCACCCGGTCGAGCGCCTTGCAGGCGGTGATGAGCCGCGCCCGGTCCGGCGCGTAGATGATGCTTTCGATCAGCGAGTCGATCGCCTCGTCCTTGATGCCGATGATGTTGCGGCTGCCGTTGCGCCCTGCCGCCTCCGAGCCCCAGAAGTCGCGCTGTTCGTTGCCCGGCGACAGCGACTGCCCGAAATTGCCGACGATCACGTCGAAATCGAAGGTCTCGACTTGCCTGGTATACTGCGCGCTGTCGATCGTCCGGATGGTGACGCCGATGCCTAGGAGTTCGAGCTGCTGCTGGTAGGGCAGGGCGATCCGCTCGAACAGGGGCGAGTCGAGCAGGAACTCGACGGTGAGCTGTTCGCCCTTGTCGTTCTTGAGCATCGACTTGCCGCCGCTCTGCGTCACCTGCCAGCCCGCCTCGCCGAGCAGCCGTGCCGCCTCGCGCAGGTTGCGCCGCCGGTCCTGCGGCGTGGCATTGACCGGATTGCTGTATTCCTTGCTGAACACCTCTTCCGGGATCTTGCCGCGGAGCGGTTCCAGCAGCTTGAGTTCTTCCGCATCCGGCAGGCCTTTCGCCTCCATGTCGGAATTGTTGAAGTAGCTGCGCGAGCGCGTGTACTGCCCGTAGAACAGGTTGGCGTTCGCCCACTCGAAATCATAGGCATAGTTGAAGGCGAGTCTCACCCGCGGGTCCTGGAACTTGGCGCGCCTGGTGTTGAACGCCCAGCACTGCATGCCCTCGGCCTGCTTCAGCGTGATCTCTTCGGTCACGACCCGCTTGTCCTTGACCGCCGGGAAATCGTAGCCGGTGGCCCAGGTCTTGGAACTCGTTTCCGTGCGCCAGTCGAACTGATCGCTCTTGAACGCCTCGAACGCGACATTGGCGTCGCGGAAGAAGATGTATTCGATCTCGTCGAAATTGTCCTGGCCGATGTTCACCGGCAGGTCCTTGCCCCAGTAGTCCGCAACCCGCCGGAGCCTGATCGAGGCGCCGGGCTTCACCTCGGTGATTTGGTAGGCGCCGGAGCCGAGCGGCGGTTCCAGTGTCGTCTCCTGGATATTGCGGTCGCGGCCGGCCGCATCCTTGCCCGTCCACCAGTGTTTCGGCAGCACCGGCAATTGCCCGGTGATCAGCGGCAGCTCGCGGTTGCCCGCCTGGTTGAACACGAACGTCACCTCGTGCTCGCCGCTCTGCTCCGCCGTGGTGATGTTCTTGTAGTAGGAATTGTAGAAGGGATGCGTTTCCCTGAGCGTCAGCATGCTCCAGATGGCGTCCCCGGCAGTCATCGGCTTCCCGTCATGGAAGCGCGCCTCTGGCCTGAGCTGGAACACGACCCGCGAGCGGTCTTCGGGATGCCACACGGCGCGCGCCACCAGCCCGTATTCGGTGGAAGGCTCATCCAGTGAGGAGGTGAGCAGCGCCTCGTTGCCGGCGACATTCACCGAGTCGCCCTTGAAGGTATAGCCGTTCAGGCTGTCGAACGAACCGACCACGCCGAACCGGACCCTGCCGCCCTTCGGCGCCTGGGGATTGACATAGGCGAAATGCACGAAATCCGGGGGATACTTGATGTCGTCGAACAGGGTGAGCGCGTGGCGGAATTGCCGGTCCTCGGCAAGCGCGAGGCTGGCGGTAACCGCTTTGCAGGCGGGCAGCAGGCTGATGGCCTTGAGCAGAGTCCGGCGGGTGAACATGGGGCAGGGCTCCTCGGCAGTGATCCGTCCGTTACATACGCAATTCACGCCCCGAAGGAAAACACCGGCGCGGGCCGGCCGGTGTTAAATCTTTGTGAGACTTGTGGCCCTTATGGGGCCGGGAACGGCTTGGGCGCGTCCGAAAGCGTCGCAAGGTAAGCGAGGATGTCGGCGCGTTTCTCGGCCCCCTTGATGCCGGCAAACACCATCTTGGTGCCGGGGATTGCCGCCTTGGGATTGGCGAGGAACTGGTCCAGCGCCTCGTAGGACCACGGTTCCCCGGATTTGGCCTTCATCGCGTCGGAATAGGCGAAGCCTTCATGGGAGCCATGCGGCCGCTCCACGATGTCCCACAGGTTGGGTCCGACCTTGTTGGGCCCGCCCTTGGTGAAATCGTGGCAGGCCGCGCATTGCTTGGCGCCTGCCGCCCCCTTCTCGGCGCTCGCCGCCGCCAGCAGCGTACCGAGCGAGGCCGCCGCGGTTTCGCCGCCCGCCTCTTCGCCGCCCGTGGCCGCTTCCGCCACCTCGATGGCGAAGCCCGGTTTTTCGGGCTTCTCGGCGTGGTAGATGGCGCCCGCAAGCTCCTTGAGGCCGAACACGGCGAGCGCTGTTCCGAGCACCGCCCCGGCAATCTTGTTGAATTCGAAGGTGTCCATGCGATCCCGTGTCTTCTTTGATTTGGCGCGGAAACTAATGGTTTGCGGGTCCCGTCGCAATACGTATAAACGGGCCTTGTGCATTTTGCCGCGCCTGCCTCCGACCCGATGATCGACCACCAGAATACCATCGTCGTCATCCCCGCCCGCATGGCCTCCGTCCGGCTGCCGGGCAAGCCGCTTGCCGATATCAACGGGGCGCCCATGATCGTCCATGTCTGGCGCCGGGCCATGGAAGCCCGTGTCGGCCAGGTGCTGGTGGCTGCCGCCGAGCTCGAGATCGTCAATGCCGTCAGGGCCCAGGGCGGCGATGCCATCGCCACCGATCCGGCCCTGCCCTCGGGTTCGGACCGCGTCGCCGCCGCCCTGGCGCTGCGCGATCCCGGCCACCGCTTCGACTATGTCGTCAATCTCCAGGGCGATCTCCCGACCATCGATGCGCTCGCCATCCGCCGCTGCCTGGCCGGCCTCATGAACGAGAGCGTCGACATCGCCACCGTCGCCGCCCCGGTCGATAGCGAGGCCGATATCGCCAATCCCAACATCGTCAAGGTGATCGCCCCCCTGGGCGGCCGCCGCGAGGTGGCCTATGCCCGCGATTTCGTCCGCACCGTCGGGCCCGGCCACGCGCCGCCCTTCTGGCACCATGTCGGCATCTACGCCTACCGCCGCGCCGCGCTGGAGCGTTTTGTCGCCCTGCCGGTGAGCGAGCGGGAGGCCTCCCGCCGCCTCGAGCAGCTCCGCGCCCTCGACAACGGCATGCGGATTGCCGTCGTGCAGGTTGACTCGGTGCCGCTCGGCGTCGATACCCCGGCCGAACTCGAGCAGGCCCGCCACATGTTGAAAGCCAGAGCATGACCGACAAGATCGCCTATCAGGGCGAGCCCGGCGCCAATTCCCACATCGCCTGCCGTGAAGCCTGCCCCGGCCTTGAGCCCATGGCCTGCCGCACCTTCGAGGACGCCTTTGCCGCCGTGAAGGATGGCGCCGCCGCCCGCGCCATGATCCCGATCGACAATTCCGTGGCCGGCCGCGTCGCCGACATCCACCATCTGCTCCCCGCCTCCAACCTCTATATCGTCGGCGAGCATTTCCTGCGCGTCCACCACCAGCTCCTCGTCGTGCCGGGCACCCGGCCGGACCAGCTCAGGACCGTGCACAGCCATGTCCATGCACTCGGCCAGTGCCGCAAGGTGATTCGCGAGCTGGGCCTGCGCCCGGTCGTCGCCGCCGATACCGCCGGTGCCGCCCGCGAGCTCGCCGAGCTCGCCGATTCCGGCCGGGCCGCCATAGCGACCGCGCTCGCCGCCGAGATCTACGGGCTCGAGACCTTGCGCGCCAATATCGAGGACGAGGAGCACAACACCACCCGCTTCATCATCCTCGCCGCCGATCCGCAGGACGCTGAAGCCGGCAACGGCCCGGTGATGACCAGCTTCGTCTTCCGTGTACGGAACGTTCCCGCCGCCCTCTACAAGGCGCTGGGCGGTTTTGCCACCTGCGGCGTCAACATGACCAAGCTTGAATCCTACCAGCTCGAGGGCCAGTTCTCCGCCACCCAGTTCTATGCCGATATCGAGGGCCATCCGGCCGAGCGCAATGTCAGGATCGCCCTCGAGGAACTGGCCTTCTTCACCTCCTATTGCCGCCTACTCGGCACCTATCCGGCCAGCCCCTACCGCGCCGAGATCGCCCGCCGCTTCGACCCCGCCGATTGAATCCGGCCCTGTCCCTTCACCCCCTTTTTCCCCTCGCCCCCTGAGGGGGAGAGGGCGGCACGCGCGGGCAGCGCGCGTGCGGGTGAGGGGGTGGAGGTCATTGACAGCCCATCCCTCCGCCCCCTTGTGTCTCCCTTCTCCCGCGCCCCTGGCGTGGGAGAGCGACTATCTGAGGAGTCAAGTTGCATTTGCGTATTCGGTGCGCGCAT
>CAZIXE010000082.1:0-15139 GCA_964543235.1 uncultured Rhizobiaceae bacterium
CATGCGCCGCGGCCAGGATGTGCAGCACCGTGTTGGTCGAGCCGCCCATGGCGATATCCAGTGCCATGGCGTTTTCGAAGGCCTTGAAGCTCGCAATGTTGCGCGGCAGCACGCTTTCATCGTCCTGCTCGTAGTAGCGCTTGGCGAGATCGACGATGAGATGGCCCGCCTCGAGGAACAGCCGCCGCCGGTCGGCATGCGTGGCCAGTGTCGAGCCATTGCCCGGCAGCGACAGGCCCAGCGCCTCGGTCAGGCAGTTCATCGAATTGGCGGTGAACATGCCCGAGCACGACCCGCAGGTGGGACAGGCCGAGCGCTCGATCACCTTGACCTCTTCCTCGCTCACCTTGTCGTCGGCCGCCGCCACCATGGCGTCGACGAGATCGAGTGCCTTAACCTCGCCGCTCTTGGCGATGTACTTGCCGGCTTCCATCGGTCCGCCCGAGACGAAGACAGCCGGGATGTTGAGCCGCATCGCCGCCATCAGCATGCCGGGGGTGATCTTGTCGCAGTTGGAGATGCACACCATGGCATCGGCGCAGTGGCCGTTGACCATGTATTCGACGCTGTCGGCGATCACTTCGCGGGAGGGAAGCGAATACAGCATGCCGTCATGGCCCATGGCGATGCCGTCGTCGATGGCGATGGTGTTGAACTCCTTGGCGACGCCGCCCGCCGCCTCGATCTCCCGCGCCACCATCTGGCCGAGATCCTTGAGGTGCACGTGCCCCGGCACGAATTGCGTGAAGGAATTGACCACGGCGATGATCGGCTTGCCGAAATCCTGGTCCTTCATGCCGGTGGCGCGCCACAGGCCGCGCGCGCCGGCCATGTTGCGGCCGTGGGTCGTGGTACGGGAACGGTAGGCGGGCATGGGCGGTCTCCGGCGTTTTCGGGCCTGTCTGGCCTATCTAATGAAGAACCGTCCCGGCTCCAACATGAATAATTGCGGCCGGGTTCCTCCCGGGAGGTGCGGCCGGCTTCCACCAAGCCGGCCCCACCCCAGGCGATCAGGCAAGGACATCCGGGCGCTGGTAGATTTCCGAAGCGGCGGTGGAGACCCCCCCCCCCCCCCCCCCCATGCCGGCGAGATGCGGCCAGATCAGCAGCCCGCTCTGCGCGAAGGGCAGGGGGGCGCCCATGAGCGCGCCCTGCAGCTGGCTCATGAAGACCAGCCCCAGCGAGCGGGTCTCGGGATTGAGCAGCGCCAGCGTCATCTCGCCGTACAGTGTATTGGGCGAGATCCGCGAGGCGATCCGCTGCCATTCGGCATTGGCGACCGCCGTTGCCGGCTCATAGATGTCCACCGGCACGATGGCATTGGCGATGAGCGGCGCCAGCATCGGCCAGAACACCGTGAGGATCAGCCACAGCGTCAGTGTCGCAAGCGCCGAGGTGGCCGGCGACCGGAACACCGTCGAGAACAGCAGCGCCACCGCCAGCCACACCCCGCCATAGGCGAGGGAGGCAATGAGATAGGCCAGGCCCCGCAGCACCTCCTCGCCGCTCGGCGGCAGGCCGAGCATCAGGATGCCGAGGCCGGTCATGAGCAGCCACAAGGTGACCAGGCACATGCCGAGCACCATCAGCCCGCCCAGGAACTTGCCGAGCAGCAGGGCGTCCCGGTAGATCGGCTGGGCGAGAATGCGGCTCATGGTCCGCCGGCTGTACTCACCGTTGATCACGTCAAAAGCGAGGGCCGTCGCGACCAGCGGCAACAGGAAGCCCATGAATGCCACGAAGGACGGCAGCGGTTCCCTGGCGATCGTGAACAGGCGGAGGAACAGGAACGGATCCTGGCCCACCGTGTTCTTGATCTGGCCGATGGCGCCGTAGATCGAGCCGAAGGCCGTGAGCAGCACCAGCAGCATGACGAGATGCACGCGGGCACTCGCCATGTGGTCGGCGGCCTCCTTCATGGCGATGACCGACAGGCCCGTGAAGGGCGATCCCTTACGCTGCATCTGCCACCTCCTCGCTCCTGCTGAAGAAGCGCGCATAGACGTCGTCGAGGCTGGCACGCTGGAGCGACATTTCGCGCAGCGCCCCGCCCTTGTCGAGAATGCGGCGGGCGATGTCCGGCCGGATGTCGACTTCGGCGTCGATCCGCACGGTGTGCGGCCCGGTTGCGGTCATGCCCACGACACCCTTGAGTCCGGTCAGGCTCTTGACGAGGTCGACCCCGGTGGCGTCGACATCGACGGTGAAGGCGCCGCCCAGGACCTGCCGCGCCAGCTCGTCGACCTTGCCGGTGATGCCCACCCGCCCGTCGCGGAACAGTGCCACCCGGTCGCAGATCGACTGCACCAGGCCCAGCAGATGCGAGGACAGCACGATGGTCATGCCTTCGCCCCTGAGTGCGCCGATCAGCGTGAGCAGGTCTTGCGTGGCCTGCGGATCGAGCCCGTTGGTCGGCTCGTCGAGGATCAGCACCTTGGCCTGCTTGACCAGCAGCTCGGCGAGTCCGAGCCGCTGCCGCATGCCGTGGGAATAGGTGCCGACCCGCTGATCGGCCGCGAATGCGATGCCGACCCGTTGCATGGCCTTGTCGATGCGGTCCCTGGATTCGGCGGCGGCGAGGCCGGCGAGCCTCGCCGAATAGACAAGGTTTTCTCTGCCTGTCATGGCATCGTAGAAGCCCACCAGGTCCGGCAGATAGCCGGCCCGCTTCTTGACTTCGAGCGGTTCGCGCAGCGGATCGCAGCCGGCGATCGTGACGCTGCCGCCCGTGGGCTCGGTGAGGCCGAGCAGCATGAGGATGGTGGTGGTCTTGCCCGACCCGTTGGGACCGAGAAGACCGAACACCTCGCCCTCGTTGATGGCAAGATCGACGCCTCTGACCGCCATCGCCCTGCCATAGCGCTTGACGAGGCCCCTGGCCTCGATGATGGGCCTGCTCATCTGCGTCCATACCGCGACACGGCACCGGCGAAGACGGCGAGCGCTGCGCCGATGATGCCGAGCCCGGCGATGCCCCATACGGTCGAGGTCGTGACGGTGACGCGGAAGTTGGCGCTGTCGGAAGCGCCTTCGCCATTGGCCCGCACACTCACCATGTAGTCGCCCGTGATGGCCTTGTCGGAGGGCGTCATGTTCACGGCCACATCCGCCTTCTCGCCGGGCTTGAGCTCGGCGATGCTCTCGGGCGCGTAGGTGATCTTCCAGCCGCTCGGCGGCGAGGCCGAGAACTTGATTTCCTTGGCGGGCGCAGTGCCGGTATTCTCCAGCGCAAACGTGAAGGTTCGCTCGCGGCCGGCCGTGGCTTCGCCGGAAAGGCGCCCGTCGGGTCCGCTGAGGGCCAGTGACGGCTGGCCGGTGATGTCCATCAGCAGATCCGTTGCCGTCTGGATCCTGGGGCTCGCCACTGCGACCTTCACGGGGTATTGACCGGCTTCGATCCCGCCGGGCGGCTGCACCGATACCTTGATATCCTTCGACTCGCCCGCCTTGATGGGGATCGAGGTCAGTTCGTTACTCCCGTAGAGTTCCTTGAAGGTGGCCTGAAAGCCGGGCGGCACCTGGGCCAGCAGGTTGAACACCTGGTCTTCCTTGCTTTCGTTCCTGGCGGTGAGCTGGAAGTCGAAGGCCGATTTGGGCGTACCGCGCAGCGCCGGCAGCTTCGGCTCAAGCGTGACCTTGGCTTCGGCGGCCTGGGCGAGCGTGAGCGTCACCGGCAGCTCGAAGGTCTGGCTGTCGGCGCGGCCGGCAATCTGGAACGCGTAGGTTCCCGGCTTCGCGTCCTTCGGCGGCGCGATTTCCAGCTTGATGTCGACCGTGTGGTCAGGCCGCACCATGGTGGCGCCGATCCGGTTGCCGTTGCCGCTGAATTCCCAGCTCCAGCCGCTGGGCAGACCCTTGACATCGAGCGTGATCGCCTGCGGCGGCAGACTGCGGTTCTCGACATGTACGTCGAGGCTGATGCCTTCGCCAATGGCTTCGGTGATCGCGGGGAAATCGGTTGTCATCCACAGGCCGGTCAGGCGGCTTTCCGGACCCGGGCCGGCCGGCCCCTGTTGCGCGGCGGCCATCGCCGGAACCAGCAGGCTGGCTCCCATGAGGCCAAGCGCCAACGTCTTCCGAACGGAATTCATCTTACTTCTCCCTCTGGTTTCCAATGAACTCGGTCCGCATCTGCACCCGCAGATCGGGGCGCTTGCGGCTGCCGCACTATTCAGGATTCGATCATGGCAACAATCTGGCAATCGGCTCGGAAATTATCATTAAATAACTGTTATGATTGTATAAATGGCATTGAGAATGGCATTGGTCGAGGCCGGATTGGTTGACGTGGTAGTCCGCTCCGGCGGCGTCAAGACCCTTGAACAATTCTCATGTTCCGGCCGGCCCGAAAACCCGTCACGCCAGCCACACGCGGCCCTCCGGCGGCAGGGCGAGCCCATCGTCCTTGAGGCTAACGGCGCTGTTGCCCAGCATGTCGAAGAATTGGCTTGCGCCCTGATCCCGCAGCCAGGCACCGGGCACGAGCTGCCAGCGGCCGGTGAAGTTGAGCAGACAGACGAGGGCGCCCCCGGGGCTTTCACGTTTGAACGCGAATACGCCGTCAATTCCCGACTCGAGGATGAGCGTCGGGTTGGCCGCGTGCAGGTGCGGCGTGACGCGCCGCCGGGCGATGATGTGCCGGATGCCGGCAAGGATGCGGCCTTCGATGGTGGCGGGATCCTCGGCCCGCCGGGCCTTGTTCCAATCCATCCGCGGCCGGTGCATCCAGCGCCCGTCATGGGCGAGATTGGGATCGGCTTCATAGCTGTGATCGTTGAGCAGCCCGATCTCGTCACCCATGTAGATCAGCGGAATACCGCCGAATGAGGCAATCAGCGCATGGCCCATGAGGATGCGGTGGATCGCGGTCTCGACCAGCAGCGGCTCGCCGGCCTGGAGCGCCGCTTCGAGTCCGCAGAGCGAAGCGCAGGTGCCGTTGGTGCGCTTGTCGCCGGTATCCGGATTGGCCTGGAAGTCACCGCCCCGTGCAAAGCTCGCCGGATACCGCCCGGCATAGAATTCGGCGAGGAAGCTGCGGTGCGTGAAGCCCGTAACCAGCACCGCCTGCGCATCTTCATCGGTGATCGCCCAGCCGATGTCGTCATGGCAGCGCAGGTAGGTGGCCCAGGTCGCGTTGACGAAGGACGTGGGGAAGTGTGACCGCAGCACATGCGTCATGAGGCGGGTCTCGCGCGTTGCCAGGGCTGACCAGAACTGCACCATCAGCGAGTTGTGGTAGGCGAGGTTGCCCTCCTTGCCCGTGTGCCGGCCCTGGCCCAGATAGGGAATGAGGTCCTTGGGCGCCACGATCGCCTCTTCCTTGTGGATCACCGCCGGGGCGACGATCCGGTTGGCGGCCTTGAGGGCCTGCAGGATGTCGTGAACCTCGGGCTCGTTCTGGCAGCGCGTGCCCATGCGCTTCCACATGAACGCCACCGCATCGAGCCTAAGCACCTCGACACCGCGATTGGCGAGGAAGAGCATGACCTTGACGATCTCGAGGAACACCCACGGGTTCGCCCAGTTGAGATCCCACTGGTGCTCGTTGAAAGTGGTCCATACCCACTTGCCGAGATCGGGATAATACGTGAAGTTGCCGGGCGCATGCGCCGGAAACACTTCGACCAGCGCTTGCTCGTACTGTTCCGGCACTGCCGGATCGTCGAACATCCAGTAGTAATCCTGATAGGCCTTCTCGCCCGCGCGCGCCCTGACCGCCCAGTCATGCTCCTTGGCCGTGTGGTTGAGCACGAGGTCGACGCAGAGGCTCATGCCCCGCGCCCTGAGCGCCGTGGCCACCGCCTCGAGGTCGGCCATCGTGCCGAAACGCGGATCGGTCTCCCGGTAGTCCATCACCGAATAGCCGCCGTCGCTGTCGCCGGGCCGCGGCTTCAGGCACGGCATGAAATGCACATAGGTGATGCCGAGCTGCTCGAGATAGGAGAGCCTGTCGAGGACCCCCTTGAGCGTGCCGGCGAAGCGGTCGATGTAGAAGACATAGCCCGCCATCGTCTGGCGCTGGAACCAGTCGGGCTCGAGGTCGCGTCTGAGGTCGAGCGAACGCAGGGCGGCCGGCCGCTCATCCTGGGCGGCGGCCAAGGCATCGATCAGAGCGCGGCGAAAGGCGTCGTAGTCCGGCCGCTGCCCGTACAGCGCCTCGAGCGGATCGAACAGGTCGCGCTCGCTGCGCTGGAAGCGCAGGCCGAAGATCTCCCGCTGGTGGGCCGGCCAGGCGGTACGCTGCGCAATGGCCTCCTGTGCAAGGTCGAGATTGGAGGGCGGGGCATAGGGCATGGGCGGATATCGGCCGGGACACTCGTTCGCCCGCAATGGAACCGAGCCGGGCAGGGGAATCAAGGGGGAATGCCGGCCCCGAGCCTCACGGGCGCCTGGCCAGAGCGAGACCAATGCCGAGCGCGATCATCGCCCCGCCCGAACCCTGGCGCAGGCGGCGGATCAGGCCGGGACGTGCGGCTGCGCCGTCCCGGATGCCGCTCGCCGCGAAGGCGACCACGATATCGGCAAGCGTGTTGAGCGTGACCGAGATGAATCCGAGCGCCACGAACTGCAGGGCGACGTGGCCTTCGCCCGGCGCCACGAACTGCGGTATGAAGGCGAGGAAGAAGGCGGCTGTCTTCGGATTGAGCGCCTCGACCACCACCCCTTCGCGGAACGCGATCCGGGCCCCGGCGACGGGTGGAACCGCACCGCCATCAAGGATGCGCGCTGCCTGGCCATTGGCACTCCGCAAGGTGCGGAAGCCGAGCCACACGAGGTAGGCAGCACCGATCAGCTTCAGTGCCGTGAACAGTTCCGCGCTGGCGAGCACGATGGCCGAAACCCCCAAGCCTCCGGCCAGCACATGGGCCATGCCCCCGAGCCCCGTGCCGAAGCTCGAAGCGATGCCTTCCGCCCGGCCGCCGGCGAGGGTGCGGGCTGCCACATAGAAGATGCCCGGACCGGGTGTGACCGCGAGGAGGAGGGCCGCGGCAATGTAGAGGGCGAATTGCGTGAGGTCAGGCATGGGGGATGGCGGCAATGAAGGATGTGATCATGATGGTATGAGAGCAGCCACTTCGCGCTCGGACGCCAGCCGGCTTGCGGCGAGGCCCCGAGCCACGCCGGCACGGTCGGCAGCGTTGCGGTTCTGGCTCAGCTTGCGCTTGCCGGCGAGGCTGGTGATCGGCATGCGCAGGCCGACGATGCTGCGCAGCTGAGCCGCGATGAACGCCGCCGGCGCATCCGCCACGGACCAGGGTGCCGCGCGCCCACCCTCATGCAGCTCGGTCAGGCGGCTCACGACCTCCAGCAGCCGGTCCGGATCGTCGAAGAACTCGACCGGTCCGGAGGCCTGGACGGTGACGTAGTTCCAGGTCGGCACCACCTTTCCCGTCTCCTGCTTGGTGGCATACCAGGCCGGCGTCACATAGGCGTCGGGCCCCATGAAGATCGCCAGGCCGTCGCCCAGCACCGGCGTCCGCCACTGCGGATTGGCCCTGGCGAGATGGCCATAGATCACCCCTTTCTCGCCTTCGCTCTCGGCAAGGAAGAGGGGGAGCGGCGTCGCCAGCGGGCCCGCCGCCGTGGCGGTGACAAAATGCGCGAGCCTCGCCGCACGGATTGTCGCCATCAGGCTGTCCCGGTCGTCGTCACGGAAGGCGGGAGGGATGTACATTGCAGATACTCCTTGCTTGGCAGGGATCAATGCTGGCAACCTGGCTTGTTGAAAATAGCCAGATTTCCAGGTTTGACGTGGGCCAGTTGCAGAAGGACGGTGTTGCGCGGCGGATCATTGCGGCGATCAAGGAGCAGATCCACAGCGGCGCCTATCGGCCCGGCGACCGCCTGCCCTCGACCCGGGCCTTTGCCGCCGAATGGGGGGCCTCGCGCACCACGGTGACCGCCGCCTATGGCCAGCTCATCGCCGAAGGCTATCTGACCACCAGGCCGGGCGCGCGCGCCGTCGTCGCGGCGGGACTGAGGAAGGCCGCGGCAGCCGCTCCCGCCACACCCGCAGCCCCCCGCCGTCTCTCGGCCTTCGCCGGACGCCTGCTCGCCCTGCCTCAGCCCCAGGGGCCGCAGCCGGCCCGCCTTGCCGACTTCCGCTATGGCGACCTCGCCGGCGCGGACTTCCCGGTCCTCGCCTGGCGGCGCGCCCTGAACCGCGCCGTTCTCCGCCGCCCCCCGAGGCTCCGCTACGACGATCCGCAAGGCACCGCCGCACTCCGCTCGGCCCTCCAGGGCTATCTCTGGCGGGCCCGCGGCATTGCCTGCCCGCCGGAGCAGATCGTCATCGTCAACGGCTCGCAGCAGGGTCTCGACCTCTGCGCCAGGCTGCTGCTCGATCCCGGCGATCGCTTCGTGATCGAGAACCCCGGCTACCACCTGGCCCGCCAGGCCTTCGCGGCGGTGGGTGGCGCGGCCCTGCCGGTTCCCGTTGACGGAGAAGGCCTCGTGACCGATGCGCTGCCTTCGGCCCGCCTTGCCTATGTGACGCCTTCGCACCAGTTTCCGCTCGGCGGCGTGCTTTCGGCGGCGCGCCGGCGCAGCCTTCTCGCCTGGGCGGCGAGCACCGGCGCCTGCCTCATCGAGGACGATTACGACGGCGAGTACCGGCACGACATCGCGCCCATCCCGCCGCTGCAGAGCCTTGCGCCGGAGTCGGTTGTCTATCTCGGCACGTTCTCCAAGACGCTCTCGCCGGCGCTGCGGCTCGGCTATCTGGTCGTGCCCGGGGGCCTGTCCCGGGCATTCACCGAGGCCAAGCGCCTGACCGACCGGCACAGCCCGCTCCTGGACCAGGATGCGCTGGCCGATCTGCTGGAAAGCGGCGCCTATGAGCGCCATGTCCGCAGCATCCGACGGAGAAACGCCGCGCGCCGGGCGGCGCTGCTTGCGGCCCTGGCGGAACATCTGGGCGGCGCGGTCACCATCGCCGGCGCCGAAACCGGCCTCCACATCGTCGTCTGGCTCGACGGCGTTGCCGCCGCGCGCGAGGCCGGGATCGTCGCGGCCGCCCGCGCCGCCGGCATCGGCCTCTATCCCGTCTCGCCGCTTTATGACCCGCAGGAACCGCGGCCGGAAGCCGCCGGCTTCATTCTGGGCTATGCCGGCCTCGAAGCCGATACGATCCGCCGCGGCGTCGCGGCGCTGGCAGCGGTGCTGGCTGATCATTGCTGACGGCCGGCGCATCATCGTTCCGGACCGGCCGCGAGCGATCCGCAGGACTGGTGAGGCCTGTACCGGAGACAGGGGTTCCCTCACCAGAAATCCCGGTGGCCGCTGACGATCTCCGCTTCGAGTTCCGGGAATGGGCCGCGGATAACGACTTGGCGCCGGCCGGCGGCGAACACCTGGTGACAGCTCAGATCGAGGGTCGGATTTTCCGGATTGTCTCCGGTGAGCTCGGCCAGCCGCCTTTCGCTCAGTCCATAGACCACCGTGCCGATCCCCGCCCAGTAGCAGGCCCCGGCGCACATGCAGCAGGGCTCGACCGATGTCACCAGCGTGCACCGCGCGAGAAATTCCGGGTCGTACTGCTGCGCGGCGGCACGGGCCACATTGGCTTCCGCGTGGCCGACGCCGCGATCCCGCGCATAGGTGTTGCCCGACGCCAGCAGCACGTCGCCCTCCGGCCCGACGAGGAGCGCCCCGAAGGGATGATTGCCGCTGGCCCGGCTCTCGCCGGCGATCGAAACGGCGAGACGCAGATAGTCGGTATCGCTTCTCATGGCGGCCTCCTGGGGATGTCCATCCGCTTATCCAGAGGTCAGGCAGGGACGTAGCTGAGCCTGATCACATTCTCGTCCATCCGCTCATGGCTCATCAGGCGCAGCGGCGGCCGCGGCCCCGCGAAATAGGGCTTGCCATGACCGAGCACGACGGGATGCAGGTAGATGCGATATTCATCGATCAGGCCGACTTGCGTGAGGCTGTGGGCCAGGTCCGGGCCGGCAATCTCGATCTCACCCTCGCGCCCGGCCTTGATCTCACCGATCGCGCCCGCAAGATCGTCCTGGACAAGCCTGGCATTGGGGCCGACCTCCTTCAGGCTGCGCGAGACGACCCATTTCGGCTGGTTCCGCCACGCCGCCGCGAAGGCGCGTTGATCGGCATCCCATTCGCTGTGGTCGTCGTCCCAATAGCGCATGACCTCGTACATCTTGCGGCCATAGACACTGCCGGCCAGCCCCCGGACCAGTTCGATGAAGTGGCGGAAGAGCGTGGGGCCCGGAGCAAACCCCGTGTGGTCGACATAGCCGTCGAGCGACTGGTTCATTGCGAAGACCAACCTGGCCATGCCTGCCTCCTTTCCCCCAGCGGCGAAAGACCTGCGTCTCAAAGCCTGCGCGCCTGCACATGCCGCGCCAGCTTGTCGAGCGTCTGGCCGCCATATTCGACGGCGCCGAATCCGATCTTCTCCTCGCGCAGCGCCCGGCTCGGATGCATCTGGCGCAAGGTGACGATCGTCTTGCCATTGGCCTGCTCGTCGAAGGTCAAGAGCATGCGAAACGCCGCCGGGTCGTCATCCCGGTCGGAACCGTGAACGACCTCGATCAGGGCCGGCGCCTCGAGCCGCAGAAACCTCATGCGGTTGCCGTAGCGCGTTCCATCCGGTGCAACCATGTCGAAGCGCCATTGCCCGCCGGCGCTGATGTCGATTGCCTTCGTCTCGATCGCAAATCCCTCCGGCCCGAACCATTCCGGCAACTGTGCCGGATCGGTCCAGGCTTCGAAGACAAGCGCGCGCGGCGCATCGACGAGGCGGGTGATGACGATCTCGCGGTCGAGCGGCCATTCGGCCCACGGCGAGCGGGCGGCAGCGGTCAGATCATGCATCCTTGCGGGTCTCCGTCTTGCGGCGTTGAATGTGGGCCTCCATCCGGTCGAGCCGCGCCGACCAGATGCGCAGGTGGTCGCTGAGCCAGCTATCCGTCTGGCGGAGCGCCTCCGGCTTGAGGGCGCAGACGCGAACCCGGCCCGCCTTGCGGGTCTCGAGGAGGCCGCCCTGTTCCAGCACGCGGATGTGCTTCAGGAATGCCGGCAGGCCGATGCGGAAGGGCGAGGCGAGTTCGCCCACCGATGCTTCCCCCAGGCACAGGCGCGCCACCACGGCGCGGCGGGTCGGATCGGAAAGAGCGGCGAAGGCGCGGCTGAGTTGGACCTGTTGGTTTTCCATTTGGCAAACTATTGCATGACCACCGGCCGCCCGTCAAGACACTTTGCTGGATGGCGAAGTATCAAGGCGCGCGGACCGCCGACCCTCACGCCGTGGCCCCCGCCGGCCCGTCGCTGGCGAGCCAGTGGCATTCGGCGAGGATGTCGTCGACCTCATGGATCGGCCGCCTGCGGAATCCGGGCGGCCGGCCGGGGCGCAAGGGTGTTGCGCGCCGCGGGCGCCACACCGCGATGGGCCGGGCCTGCCAGCGCGCCAGGCGCCGGGCCTGGCGCGGCAGGTCTTCCAGCGCCAGCCTGATGGCGGCGAGACGGCGGCACAGCGGCAGCGCATTGACGGTGTCGTCGGCGCGGGCGCGATCCTCCGGCGGGGGCGGCACCTGGCGGAACAGGGGAATGCGCGGATCGAAGGCCTCGATCAGGCGGATGCGCGGCTGAGGTCCGTAGCGGCGGTCCGCGCGGCCCTGGCCGTGACCGGAAGGCCGGTGCGGATCGAACAGCTGAAACGACACGCTGGCCCGGCCCTGGCCGGCAATGACGAGGCCCGGCGGCGCCGGCCGCAGCGGCGAAGGCTTGACCACCAGGCCGCGGGCCGCAACCATGACCAGGCGGCGCACCGCCGCTTCCGCCGGCCGCAGCACGAGGAGCACGGCGCGGTGCAGCGGCCGCGGCAGGCGCGCAATGGCACCCGTGTCGCTGAGCCCGATCAGGGCGAAGAGCGTGGCGACGATGCGCAACAGGGATGCGCGGTGGCGGTCGATGGCAGCGGCCAGGTCCATGACCGCCGCATAGAACAAACAAAGAACTGTGTCAAGCAGCTTCGACCGGGCGTTGCGGCCGATCCCGCCGCCGCACATGCCGTCACCGCCCGCCGCCCCGTTAACCCGGATTCAGGGCCCGTGTGGCCGTGGTTCTGGACACGCCGCGCCTTGGTGTGCCAGGATGCGGTGCAACATCACGGAGGGGGCAGGAGTGGCACGTTACGTCATTTCCACAAATCTGAGCGTTGCGAACGACTTCGCCTTTGTACCGCCGGACAGCTACGATGTGGTCCTGGTGCCGGCCGGGGTGACGGTCAGTTCCACCGGCACGTCGGTGACGGCCGCGTTCCATCTGGGGGCGGCGAACCAGATGCTGTTCCTGGACGGCAGCGCCTTCGGCTATCGCGCGGTGAACGTGACGGGGGGCTTCTGCCGGATCGAGGTGGGCGCGAGCGGGCTGGCCTTCGGCGAGTCGGTTGGTCTGCGGTCGCACTCGATACCCAGTGGCGGGCTGACGGTCATCAACCACGGCACCGTGTCGGGGGGCGGCTACGGCGTGCTGTCGGACCAGGCGCTGACGCTGACCAATACCGGGTCGATCAGCGGGCCGGTGGCGATCGGCGCTTCTCTGTCCGCCGACACGGTCACCAACGCCGGCTTCGTCATCGGCGACTGCGACCTGTCCAAAGGGGACGACGTGTTCGACACGTCCGGCGGCCAGGTTATCGGGACGGTCTTCCTGGGGCTGGGCAACGACATCTACACCGGCGGCGCCTGGACCGACGTCGTCGTCGACAGTTTCGGCTTCGACGAGGTGGCGCTGGGCGCGGGCGACGACCGCATGCAGGCTTGGGACGATCTGAACGGCGACATTTTCGACGGTGGCGCCGGCTTCGACGTGCTCGACCTCTTCTGGCACGACACCGGTGTGCGCGTCGACCTGTCGCGCGGCCTCTTGAGCGGCGGCGACAGCGGACTGGACCTGATCGGCGGGTTCGAGGCGGTGCTGGGCGGTTCCGGCGCGGACCACATCACCGGCAGCAAGGGCGCCAACGTGCTGCGCGGACGTGGCGGCGGCGACAGCCTGTTCGGCGGGGCGGGGAACGACCGCCTGGCCGGGGGGCTGGGCGCCAACCGGCTGGACGGCGGCACCGGCAACGACCGGCTGCTGGGCGGGGACCATGTCGATGTGCTGTCCGGCGGCGACGGCGACGACATCCTTCACGGCGGCTACGACGTGGACCGCGCCACCGGCGGCGCCGGCGCCGACCGCTTTGTCTGGAGGGACGTGGAGGAGCTGTTCGCCAATACCGGCACGGGGTTCGACCGCATCCTCGACTTCGCCCCGGGGGTGGACCGGATCGACCTGTCCGCCATCGACCCGGACGGCACCGGCGGTGACAATGCCTTTACCTTCGTCGGCACCGGACCGCTGACCGCGCCGGGCCAGGTGGTCATCCGCCAGCAGGGCGGCAACACCTTCGTCGACATCTCGTGGCAGACCGCCTTCGCCGCCGCGTCGATCCGCCTCGACGGGCTGCTGACGCTGTCGGCCGCCGATTTCATACTCTGACCGGAGCACCCGGGATTCGACGGGGTTGATTGTGGGGAAGATTTCCGCGACCGCGCCGGATCGCCGAGGCATGATGACCCGCTCGCCGCTTTTTCTGGATCCCGCTCGCCGCGCGATATTCCCGGCGGGACCCCGGCCTTGCACCGCGCGATCGAATCGGCTGATCGGGATTCATGGATAGGAAGGCCGCCCTCGCCGCCCTGTCGGCCCTGGCCCAGGACACCAGGCTGGACGTGTTCCGCCGGCTTGTGACGGCCGCGCCAGCCAGCGCGCCAGAGCGAGGGTGCCATGTCTGCTTGCAGGCAGGAGGCCGGCCTGGAGTCGGCCGGCCGGGAGTTGCCACGCGGATATCGCTTGGGGGGAGGTAAGCAGTCCATGGGCCTTGAGCGGTGGTTGCTGTATACGGCAATTTGCCGTATATGATGAGGCAAAGGAGACCCCCGATGCCCAAGCCGCACGCAGAAGCCGAAACCGCCCGATTGGAAGCGCGTATCCCGGTGCAGATCTATGACCAGATGCAGCGCGCCGCTCGCCTGCGCGGCATGACCCTGACCGGCTATCTGATCGCGACCGCCGGCGAGGACGCCCGGCGCGTCGTCGAGGACGCCGAGATCATGCGCCTGGCCCGCGAGGACCAAATCCGCTTCGCCGAAGCGCTGATCAATCCGTCCCGGCCGAACCCGAGGTTGGCCCGCGCGGCGAGGCGCCATGCAGAGCTGATCGAGCGCCGGTGAGCGCCCGCTTCGCCATCGAGCCGCTGGCGAAGGTACATAAGCGGGCGGATTTCACCTGTGGCAACGCCCGGATCGACGCCTACTTCCGCGAGACTGTCGCGCAGGACGTGAAGCGCAATTATGCCACCTGTTTCGTTGCCAGGGAGATTGCGACGGATCGCGTGGCGGGCTTCTACACCCTGTCATCCAGCAACGTGCCGTTGAACGAGGTTCCCGAGCGGCTGGCGACGAAGCTGCCGCGCTATCCGACTGTCCCCGCCGTGCTGATCGGCTGGCTTGGGCGGCATAGCGACTATGCCGGACAAGGGCTTGGAGAAGCCCTGCTGTTCGACGCCATCAAGACGGTGGCGACCGCGCCCATCGGGGCGCATGCCGTCTTCGCCGACGCCATCGACGACCACGCGGCGGCCTTCTATGCGGCCTACGGTTTCACGCCTTTGCTCCGGCGGCCGCGCACCCTGTATCTGCCGGTGGCGACGGCGCTGAGCCTGTTGTCGCCCTGATACGCGCCATCTCCGCCCCCCACTCCCTTTCCACCTCGCGCTGCCCCGGGCAAGTCTTCTTACGCCGCGGGCGGTGGAGCGGCCGCGGCAGGCACGCGATGGCACCCGTGTCGCTGAGCCCGATCAGCGCGTAGAGCGTGGCGACGATGCGCAACAGGGATGCGCGGTGGCGGTCGATGGCAGCGGCCAGGTCCATCACCGCCGCATAGAACAAACAAAGAACCTTGTCAAGCAACTTCGACCGGGCGTTGCGGCCGATCCCGCCCCGGCGCACATGCAGCCAGCGCCCGCCACCCCGGCGCGCGGCTGTCACCGATGTCTTTGGTATGATCTGTTACTCAGTCGCCCGTGAACTATTCCCAAGTCATTGATTTCGGACTCTGACTGGCGGTT
>CAZIXE010000083.1:0-15056 GCA_964543235.1 uncultured Rhizobiaceae bacterium
CTGCATCGCCGCCACCGTCATATTCTGGCTCTGATCAATGAGTCCTGAGCCTAGAGCTGCATGATCTGCGGTGGAACCACCGCAAACTCTCCATGGCCGCCCCTGAGGCGGCCATCCAGACTGGATGGCAGGCTCAAGGCCTGCCATGGAGAGACGTGGGGAGCCGATTCCGCCAAACTTCATTCCGCTCCAGGCGGCAGCAGCCGGCGGCGGAAGCTCAGTCGGCGGGGAGGTCAGGCACCACGGGGGCGTGGCGGAGCATGAATTTGACGGCCAGCAGATTGGCGAGGACGGTGGCGGCGAGCGCGCCGCAATACAGGACCAAAGTCACGGGTGCACTCCTTGCGGTTGCAATTGCCGATGCTATGCGTGCTTCGTTAAGATTCCCTGAAATGACCGTCCGATTTTAACTTTAGGGCAACTGTGAATTTACAGGAGTGATGGCGGCAGGCCGCGTCCGTCCGGCATCTTGCAAATCTGCAAGTGCCGGCCCGCTGCGAAGCGTGTGCCGATGGCGGTCGAAAGCGTGTCATTGCACCGTTTTTGCGTGTCGAAGTCCCCGTCGAACGGGTGTCGAAGGCGATCAATCGCGCGCTTGCATTCGGGGGCGTTTGCGACTACATGCTGCGCCACCCATTTCTCCCACAATCCAGGAGCAGACGAGCCCCATGGCGCGCGTCACCGTTGAAGACTGCATTGACAAACTGCCCAACCGCTTCGAACTGGTGCTGCTGTCGGCGCATCGTGCCCGCACCATCAGCCAGGGCGCACCCTTGACCGTCGACCGCGACAATGACAAGAACCCGGTCGTGGCGCTGCGGGAAATCGCCGAAGAAACAATCGATAAGGACGATCTCCGCGAGGAATACATCCACGCCATGCAGAAGCATGTCGAGGTCGACGAGCCGGAGCCCACGGAAGTGCCGCTGATCCAGCAGTCAGGCGACATGAGCGTCGTGCAGGACCAGGCCGAGGACGACCAGGTCGAATTCGAGCGCATGACGGAAGAAGAGCTGCTGCGCGGCCTCGAGGGCCTGCCGCCCGCCGAAAGCCCCGGCAGCCAGCGCAACGGCTACTGATTGCCGCAATCGTTTCATGGGTTTACGGCCGGGCCCCTCGCGTCCGGCCGTTTTCGTTTGTAGAGTAGCGCCGTCATGATGCGGCAATACGAGCTGGTCGAAAGGGTCACGAGCTACGATCCGGAGGCGGATGAGGACCTCCTCAACCGCGCCTATATCTATGCGATGAAGGCCCACGGCCACCAGAAGCGCGCGTCGGGCGAGGCCTATTTCAACCATCCCCTTGAAGTCGCTGCGATTCTGACCGAGCTGAAGCTCGATGCCGCAACCATTGCGGCAGCCCTCCTGCATGACGTCATCGAGGATACCGAGGCCACCCAGCACGAGATCGAGGACCGGTTCGGCCCGGAAATCGCCACGCTGGTGGACGGGCTCACCAAGATCAAGCGGCTCGACCTCGTCACCAAAGAGGCCACGCAGGCGGAGAACCTGCGCAAATTGCTGCTGGCGATGTCGAAGGATATCCGCGTGCTCCTCGTCAAGCTCGCCGACCGGCTTCACAACATGCGTACACTGCATCACGTAAAGCCCGATAAACGCGTGAGAATTGCCCAGGAGACGATGGATATCTACGCGCCGCTGGCGGGGCGCATGGGGATGCAGACGGTGCGCGACGAGCTCGAGGACATCGCCTTCAAGGTGCTCAATCCCGATGCCTACCGCACCATCACCGACCGGCTGGACCGGCTGCACCGGGAGAGCGGCGGCATGCTCGCCGAGATCGAGAAGGCGCTCAAGATCAAGCTTGGCGAGAACGGCATCCCGGCCGAGGTCAGGGGCCGCGAGAAGCGGCCCTATTCGATCTGGCGCAAGATGGAGCGCAAGCATCTTTCGCTCGGACAACTCTCTGACATCTTTGGATTTCGTGTACTGGTCGGGACAGTGGCCGAGTGCTACCGGGCGCTCGGCGTGGTGCACCTGACATGGCGGGCGGTGCCGGGACGCTTCAAGGATTACATCTCGACGCCGAAGCAGAATGACTACCAGTCGCTGCACACCACCGTCATCGGCCCGCACCATATGCGGGTGGAGATGCAGATCCGCACCTACCGGATGCATGACATTGCCGAGCGCGGGGTGGCGGCGCATGCCTTCTACAAGGACCTGCCCAACCCTGACGAGCACCTCAACGGGGTCCGCCTGGCCGCAGCAGAATCGAATGCTTACAGATGGTTACGGCATCTTGTTGATATGCTGTCGGAAGGCGAGAGTCCGAAAGAATTCCTCGAGCACACCAAGCTGGAGCTGTTTGCCGACCAGGTGTTCTGTTTCACACCCAAGGGCCAGCTCATCGCCCTGCCGAAGGGGGCCACGCCCATAGACTTCGCCTATGCGGTTCATACCAATGTCGGCGACAGCTGTGTCGGCTGCAAGATCAATGGCAGCCATGCGCCGCTGTTGACCGAACTCGAAAACGGCGATGAGGTCGAGATCATCCGCTCCGAGGCGCAGATCCCGCCGGCGGCCTGGGAGGGCATTGCCGTCACTGGCAAGGCGCGGGCGGCGATCCGACGGGCAACGCGCGCCTCGGTCAGGCGGCAATATGCCGGGCTGGGCCGCGAGATCGTCTCGCGCCTCCTGCAGCGGGCCGGAAAAACCATCAATGACAAGGAGTTGGAGGCGGCCATTCCGCGGCTCGGGCATCGCAACGCAGAGGATGCGCTGGCGGCGATCGGGCGCGGCGAGCTGGCGGCGGCGGATGTGCTGAAGGCCATGGGGGTCGCGGCCGAGCCGGTCAAGACCAGCACGCTGAAGCGGCTGTTCAGCCGGGCCGCCAAGACGCAGGCGCGGCCGGCCATCCCGGTCAGAGGGGTCAGCGGCCATGTGGCACTCAAGATCTCGCTGGAGACCGGAGCGGTGCCGGGCGAGCGCATCGCCGGGATCGTCAGTCCGGGTGAGGGGATCACCATTTATCCCATCTTTGCCAAGGGGTTGCAGCAGTTCGAGGATCAACCGGAACGGTGGATCGACCTGACCTGGGATACGACCGGCGAAGACCAGCGGTTCCCGGCGCGCATCAAGGTCACGATTCACAACGAGGTCGGGGCGCTGGCCCAGGTCGCCCAGACGATCAGCGATGCCGGCGGCAATATCGACGAATTGCAGATGGTCACGCATGAAGGGGCAAGGGATTTCTTCGATCTTCAGATCCTGCTTGAAGTCAGGGACATCAAGCATTTGAATACAATCATGAATGGTCTCAGGCAGCGACCGCTGGTGAGCGCCGTTGCGAGGATGACGGGATGAGCGAACTCTCCGCCGAGGATGTGCTTAACGAGTTCCGGGCAGCCGGGGCATTGCTGGAGGGCCACTTCATCCTGTCGTCGGGGCGGCACAGCAGCCGCTATCTGCAATGCGCGCGGGTGCTGATGGATCCGCGCCGGGCGGAACGGCTGTGCGCGGCACTGGCGGCCATGGTGCGCAAAGGGCTGGCGGGCGGCCCCGTCGACCTCGTGGTTTCACCTGCCATGGGCGGCGTCGTGGTCGGCTACGAGATGGGCCGGCAGCTTGGCGTCGCGGCCATCTTCATGGAGCGGGTCGACGGCAAGCTCACTCTGCGCAGAGGCTTCGATATCGCCAAGGGGGCGCGCTGTCTCATGGTCGAAGACATTGTAACGACTGGACTTTCTTCGCGCGAGTGCATCGACGGCATTGCTGCGGCGGGCGGGGTGACGATCGCCGCGGCGTGCCTGATCGATCGATCCGGCGGCAAGGCCGACCTCGGCGTACCGCTGTATGCGCTGGCCAGGCTCGAAATCCCCACCTATGCGGCTGATGCCCTACCGCCGGACCTCGCGGCGCTGCCGGCCGTCAAGCCGGGAAGCCGGGCGCTCACATGATCATCGGAATCGGCAATGATGTCATCGACATCCGGCGGGTCGAGCAGTCGCTGGAGCGGTTCGGCGACCGTTTTATCGAGCGCATTTTCACCGATATCGAACGCCGCAAATCGGATGGGCGCGCCGCCCGGGCGGCCTCTTATGCCAAGAGATTCGCGGCCAAGGAGGCCTGTTCCAAGGCGCTCGGCACGGGCTTTCGGCGGGGCGTGTACTGGCGCGACATGGGCGTGGTGAACGAACCCTCCGGCCGGCCGACGCTGGTCTTGACCGGCGGGGCCGCCAAGCAGTTGGAGAGGATTACGCCGCCCGGTTACAAGCCCATGATTCATCTCACAATTACCGATGATTTCCCGTACGCCCACGCGCTCGTGATCATCTCGGTTGTGCCCCTCTGACTGTGCCATATCGGCAACAGATTGCGATCGAAAGCCCGGTTGCGTTGCGTCGCCGCAACACCCAAGTTATATGCGACGCAGGATGAGAGCGTCGGGACAAGAGGCGGCTGACACCTCTGAATGAACAAGAAAGACCACGATATGGCCGCAACTGCCGCAAGCGCGAAGAAGAAGTCGGACGAGGGCCTCTGGGATACCGTGAAGGTCATCATCGAGGCCCTGTTGATCGCTTTCGTGGTGCGTACTTTCTTCTACCAGCCCTTCAACATCCCGTCGGGTTCAATGTATCCGACGCTGGAAGTCGGCGACTACCTCTTCGTTTCCAAGCTGTCCTATGGTTACAGCAAATACTCGTTCAACTTCACCGTCGGGGCCGGCGGCTGGAAACTGTTTGAATTCGGGCCGATGCCATTCGAGGGCCGCACAGTGCTGGCCGAACTTCCGGAACGGGGCGACGTGGCGGTGTTCAAGAAGCCGAGCGAGCCCAATACGGATTACATCAAGCGCGTCATCGGCCTGCCCGGCGACCGGCTGCAGATGATCGCCGGCGTCCTCTACATCAATGGCCAGGCCGTCCGGAAGGAACGGATCGGAGACTATGTCGATCCGACCGGCGATTGCTGCAACGGTGTGACCGGGGCCATTGCACGCTACCGCGAAACGCTGCCGAATGGCGTTTCCTATGAGGTTCTCGATATCAAGGACAGTTTCGCCGACAACACCATCGAATACACGGTTCCGGCCGGGCAGTACTTCATGATGGGTGACAACCGCGACAACTCGCTGGATAGCCGGGTGGCGCCAGAGGATGGCGGTGTGGGTTATGTTCCTTACGAGAATTTCGTGGGCCGCGCCGACATCATCTTCTTCTCCATCGAGCCAGAGGTCGCCATCTGGGAGGTGTGGAAATGGCCCTTTGCCATCAGGTGGGACAGGTTCCTCGATCTCGTGCGCTGAGACGGCCGTGAAGTTTACGGCCTCGGTCTACCAGGGCCTTGCCGACAGGCTTGGTTATGAATTCAAGGACCGCGCGCTCCTCAAGACGGCGTTGACGCATGCCAGCCGGGCCCGGAGCAGCAGAGATTACGAGCGCCTCGAGTTTCTCGGCGACCGGGTCCTGGGCCTCGTCATCGCCGAGGAACTCTATCTGCGCAATCCGGGACAGCGGGAAGGCCATATGGCACCGCATTTCTCGGCACTGGTTTCGGGCGCGATCTGTGCCGAAGTCGCAAAGTCGATCGGCATTCAGGAATACATCATTGCCGGCCCGCGCGAGACGGCGGCCGGCATCGCCAAGAATAACACGGTCCTTGGCGATGCCATGGAGGCGCTGATCGCGGCCGTCTATCTCGACGGCGGACTCGAGGCGGCGCGACGGTTCGTGCTACGATTCTGGGAGAAGTACCTTGCCCAGAAGAGCAAGATGAAGAAAGACGCAAAGACCTTCCTGCAGGAGTGGGCGCTAGGGCGTTCGCTGCCGATCCCGACCTATGTGGTGGCCGGCCGGGAAGGGCCCGACCACGCGCCGCAGTTTGTCATCGATGTGCATGTTTCCGGTTTCCAGCCGGCGCGCGGTGCGGGCCTGTCGAAGCGTACGGCCGAGCAGGTTGCAGCGGAAGCCTTTCTCATGCGCGAAAACCTGCGATCATGAACAGGCGCGACGGCCGCTGCGGCTTCTGTGCCATCATCGGGGCGCCCAACGCCGGCAAGTCGACGCTGGTCAATGTGCTGGCCGGGAGCAAGGTCTCGATCGTGTCGCGCAAGGTACAGACAACCCGGGCCCGCATCCGGGCCATCGCCATCGAAGGCGAGGCGCAGATCGTGTTCGTCGATACACCGGGGATCTTCAAGCCGCGGCGGAAGCTCGATGAGGCGATGGTGGAAGGCGCCTGGACGGGCGCAAGCGAGGCGGATGCCACGGTGCTGCTGGTCGATGCGGCGAAGGGCATAGACGAGGAGGTGCGCGCGATCGTGGCCAAGCTGGCAACGGCGAGAAGCAGCACCGTGCTTGCTCTCAACAAGATCGATCTGGTGCCGCGCGAACGGCTCCTCGCGCTGGCGGCCGAGCTCAACCGACTGCGCGGCTTCGCCAGCACGTTCATGATCAGCGCCCAGACCGGCAGCGGCATCAATGACCTCAAGCGCCATATCGCAACGCTCATGCCGCAGGGACCATGGCTCTATCCCGAGGACCAGATCGCCGACGTGCCGCTGCGGTTTCTCGCGGCGGAGATCACGCGCGAGAAGATCTATGAACGGCTCCACGACGAACTGCCTTATTCGACGACCGTTGAAACCGAACTGTGGGAAGAACGCAAGGATGGTTCGGTGAAGATCAACCAGGTCATCTTTGTCGAGCGTGATGGCCAGAAGAAGATCGTCCTCGGAAAGGCCGGCCAGCAGATCAAGCAGCTTGGCCAGCTGGCCCGCAAGGAGATCGAGGAGACACTCGGCCGGCGCGTGCATCTGTTTCTGTTCGTCAAGGTGCGCGAGCGGTGGACAGAAGACCCGGCAAGGCTGGCCGCTATGGGGCTCGAGCCCGGATAGGCGACATATGGAGTGGCGCGAGGAAGGCATCATCCTTGCGGTGAGGACACATGGCGAAACCAGTGTCATCGCCGACATCCTGAATGAGACGCGGGGCCGGGTGCTGGGGCTGGTGCACGGCGGCCGGTCCAGAACGCTGCGCCCCGTGCTGCAGCCGGGCAACGTGGTGCTGGCCCACTGGCGGGCCCGGCTCGAGGAACATCTCGGCCATTATGCGATCGAACCCCTGGCGCTCAAAGCCGGCAGCCTGATCGACGAGCCGTTCAAACTCGCGGGGCTCACGACGCTTGCCGCCCAGGCGCAACTGCTGCCGGAGCGCGAGCCCCATCCCAAGATCTATGCGGCGCTGCGGCTCATGCTGGACAATCTCGATGACGACGAGATCTGGCCGGCGCTCCTGGTGCGCTGGGAACTCGGCCTGCTCGACGAACTGGGCTTTGGTCTCGACCTCTCACGTTGCGCGGCAACAGGAAGCGCCGAGGACCTGATCTATGTGTCACCAAGGAGCGGCCGGGCGGTGAGCCGGGCGGCGGGCGAGGCCTATCGCGAGCGGCTGCTGGCGTTACCCGGTTTTCTGATGGGCAGCCAGGGTGGCGCGCCGACGCGCGCGGAGATTTGCGAGGGGCTGAAGCTCACGGGGCATTTTCTCGACCGCCATGTCTTCGAGCCGCGCGGGGTTCGCGCGCCCGAAAGCCGTGCATGGATTGTCGCGCGCCTTGCGCAAAGTCCGCATTGAAGCCCGGGTCCTGCGCGGATAGTCTGCGCGGTGCCCGGAAGAAGGATCGAACTCATGCTTGGCCGACTGAATCACGTGGCGATAGCCGTACCCGATCTCGAAAAGGGGACGGCCGTCTACCGCAAGATGCTGGGTGCAAGGGTATCGGCACCCCAGGCCGAGCCGGCGCACGGGGTCACGGTGGTCTTCGTGGAGTTGCCCAACACCAAGATCGAATTGCTCGAGCCGCTCGGCGAGGCCTCGCCAATCAGGGCCTTTCTCGAGAAGAACCCATCGGGCGGCATCCACCATGTCTGCTATGAAGTTGCCGACATTATTGCGGCGCGTGACCGGCTCCGCGCCGAGGGCGCCCGGCTGCTCGGCGACGGCAATCCGAAGACCGGCGCGCACGGCAAGCCGGTGCTGTTCCTGCATCCCAAGGATTTCTGCGGCACGCTCGTCGAGCTCGAACAGGCATGAGCATCACGAGCAGCCTCGCGATCTACTTCATCATCTGGTGGCTCGCCTTCTTTGTCGTGTTGCCCTTCGGGGTCAAGAACCCGCATGAGGCAGGCGAAACGGTCCAAGCCGGCCATGAGGCGGGGGCGCCAGTCAACCCGCGTCTCAAACAGAAAGTGGTCATTACCACTTTGCTGGCGACAGTGGTCTTCGCCGGCGTCTACGCGGCCATCGCCAAGGGATTGCTGCTGCCTTGAGGCAAGTCTTGCGGCGCTGACTCAAAACGGGTCAGTTGCGGCGAATTTTACCTGCCATGGTTAGCGACCGTTAACCATTTGTTATCGAATGGGTAACAAAGATGAAATCTCGGGGAAATCAATTTCGGACGCCAAAACATGACCATTAATCTGACCGTTCCCAATCTGGCCGAACTGAAGCCGCGGATTACGGTCTTCGGAGTGGGAGGAGCCGGCGGCAACGCCGTTAACAATATGATTGAATCGCGTCTCGATGGCGTCGAGTTCGTGGTGGCCAATACCGATGCGCAGGCACTGGCCCAGAGCGCTGCCGAACGGCGAATTCAGATGGGGACGGCACTCACCCAGGGGCTGGGGGCGGGCTCGCAGCCGCAGATCGGGGCGGCGGCGGCGGAAGAGGCGCTGCCCGAGATCCTCGATCATCTGGCCGGGGCCCATATGGTGTTTATCACCGCCGGCATGGGCGGCGGTACCGGCACCGGGGCTGCGCCGGTGATCGCGCGGGCCGCCAAGGAGCAGGGCATTCTTACTGTCGGTGTCGTGACCAAGCCGTTCCATTTCGAGGGACAGCGCCGCATGCTGACGGCCGAGCGGGGCATCGAACAGCTCACCAACCATGTCGATACGCTGATCGTCATTCCGAACCAGAACCTGTTTCGGGTTGCCAACGAGAAGACGACATTTGCCGCTGCATTCGCCATGGCCGACCAGGTGCTCTATTCCGGCGTGGCGTCGATCACGGAGCTCATGACCAAGGAAGGCCTGATCAACCTCGACTTCGCCGATGTGCGGGCGATCATGAGCGAAATGGGCAAGGCCATGATGGGCACCGGCGAGGCCACCGGCGAGAAGCGCGCCATCGAGGCCGCCGAGGCAGCGATCTCCAACCCGCTTCTCGACGACGTATCGATGCGCGGGGCACGCGGCCTCCTGATCTCGATCACCGGCGGACCGGACCTCACGCTCTACGAAGTGGATGAGGCGGCGACGCGCATCCGCGAAGAAGTGGATCCGGAGGCCAACATCATTCTCGGTGCGACGTTTGACGACACGCTGGAAGGCACCATGCGCGTGTCGGTGGTCGCCACGGGGCTCGCTCTTGAAGGCAGGACCGAAGCCGGAAGCGGCGAGGAGCCGGAAGGTGAAGAAGCCGAGCCGCCACGACAGCAGTTCGGCTATTATGGCAAGCAACCCATTCCGATCCGCAAACCGGTGACGCAGACGGCGCCGATGATGCCGCGTGCACCGGCGGCGGCCGCCGCGGCACCGGCGGCAGCCGCAAGTGCCGCGCCGGTCGTGCAGAAGAAGGTCATGGTCCAGAAGGTCGAGGAGCCGGAGCCAGAGGAGGACTTTGAACCGGAGGAGGCGCCGGTCGCGCGGCCGCAACCGGCGGCGCGGCAACCGCGGATGCCGGCCATCGAGGAGTTTCCGCAACAGGCGCAACGCCAATATGCGGCACAGCAGGCGCGGATCGAGACGATTGCGGCTCAGGCCACGAGGAAGCGCAGCCTGTTCGAGCGGCTGGCCGGGGTCGGGCTCGGACGCAAGGAAGATCCGCTGCCACCACAACCGAGAGAACCGAAAATGACCGGACGGCCGGAACCAAAAATGCATGCCCCAGCCGCGGCACCAGCCAAGCCGCCTGTCGCACAGCACATCGACCCCAGTCTCGATGATGACCAGCTCGAGATCCCCGCGTTTCTCAGGCGCCAGGCCAACTGAGCCGCACGCAGGATTTGCCCTGAGCCCGGCGGCCACATTTCCGCCGGGTTTCGTGCTTGTATGGCGCTGACCGGGTCTGGCGGGAGATGGGGTTCGCGCGGCGGATCGGCGGGCAATCGAGGGATGTGATCATTGCATAGCGGGAGGTTGGCGACGGCGGCGGGGATCTGGGGCAGGGTGGTCCTGTGCTGCCTGATTGTCGCGACCAGCACGGCCTGTTCCCGCAGCTCCAAGCTTCTCGATGATGTGTTCGGCGACAGCAAGAGTTCCACACAGGCGGCGTCCAGCAGCGGCGATGCGCTGTCGCCGGATCTCAACACGGTCGACGATACCCAGCCGGTGGCCGAGCTCTACAACAAGGGCCTCGATTATCTCAAGGACGGGTCCTACAAGTCGGCCGCCAAATCGTTTGCGGAAGTCGAGCGGCAACATCCCTACTCGAGCTGGGCGACCAAGGCCATCCTGATGCAGGCCTATGCGCATTACCAGCGCAACTCCTATGACGACACCATCAATGCCGCGCAACGCTTCATCACACTGCATCCCGGCCACAAGGATGCGCCCTATGCCTATTACCTGATCGCGCTCTCCTACTACGAACAGATCAGCGATGTGAAACGCGACCAGACGGCGACCCAGAAAGCGCTGGACGCGCTCGAAGAAGTGAGCCGGCGCTACCCCGACAGCCAGTATGCGCGCGACGCCGAGGCGAAGGCGCTTCTGGCACGCGACCACCTGGCGGGCAAAGAGATGGAAATCGGGCGGTACTACCTGAAGAAAGGCTCATATCTCGCCGGCATCAACCGGTTCAAGAAGGTGGTGACCGACTATCAGACAACCGCGCACACGCCGGAGGCGCTTTACCGCCTCACGGAAGGCTACATGGCACTTGGTGTGCGTTCGGAAGCGCAAACGGCGGCGGCCGTGCTCGGGCACAATTTTCCCAACAGCCAGTGGTATCGCGATGCCTATGCACTGATCCAGTCCGACGGGCTTGCGCCCGTCGAGAACAGGGAGAGCTGGATCAGCAAGGCGTGGACGTCGGTCAATCCCTTCTAAAGGCCCGCCAGACTCGGCTATAAAGCCGCCATGCTGAATGCGCTCTCCATTCGTGACATCGTGCTCATCGAGAAGCTGGATATCGCACTGGGCGGGGGGCTAACGATCCTCACCGGCGAAACGGGTGCCGGCAAGTCCATCCTGCTCGACGCGCTGGGCCTGGCCCTGGGAGCCCGGGGTGACAGCTCGCTGGTGCGGTCGGGGGCCGGCAAGGGGGTGGTGACCGCGGCCTACACCCTGCCGAGCGGCCATGCGGCGCTCCGCCTTCTCGAAGAGCAGGGGATTGTCGTCGAGGGCGATCTTGTCATCCGTCGCATCCAGAGCGCCGAGGGACCGAGCCGGGCCTCCATCAATGACCAGCCAGTCAGTCTCAACCTGCTGCGGCAGGTTGCCGGGACGCTGGCGGAGATCCATGGCCAGCACGATGACCGGGCACTTATCGATGTGGCGTTGCACCGGCGGCTCCTCGATGCACATGGCGGGTTAGAGGCGGAGGCGGCCGAGGCGGCGCGGCTGTGGAGCGCCTACAGCGCGGCGGCCAGCCAGCTTGCCGAGCACCGCGAGCTCATGGCCAAGGCGGAATCCGAGCGTGACTATCTCGAACACGCGATCGCCGAGTTGCGTGCGCTTGATCCGCAGCCGCAGGAAGAAACGCAACTCGCGGAAGCGCGCCAGCTCATGATGAATGCCGAACAGTACGCCGCGGCGCTTGACGAGGCGGAGCAGGTCATCGCCGGTGACGGCGCCATGGCGGCGCGCCTCAATACGGCACTGCGGAAGCTCGAGCGGCGGCGCGAGGCGGCGCATGGCCGGCTTGACGAGGTCTGCAGCACACTCGACCGGCTGCTTACGGAAGTTGGCGAGGGCCAACGGGCGATCGCGGAGGCAAAGCGGGCCTTCGCCTTCGACCCGCGCGAACTCGAGACGTCGGAGGAGCGGCTGTTCGCGCTCCGGGCGGCGGCCCGCAAGCACAAGTGCCAGGTTGACCAGTTGGCGGACGTGCATGCGCAACTCGAGCGTGAGCTCGAAGCAATCAGCGACGGCGGCCGCGAACTGGCCCGCCTTGAGAGAGAGGTGCGCGCGGCGGAATCGGCGTTCCGTTCGGCGGCGAAACAGCTCTCAGAAAAGCGCCGGGTCGCGGCCGAGGCGCTGGACGCGGCGGTGATGCGCGAACTGCCGCCGCTCAAGCTCGACAAGGCGCGGTTTGCCACCGAAATCGATAGCGACGAAACGCGGCCCGGGCCGCACGGGTTCGACCGGGTCGAATTCCTGGTTGCGGCGAATCCGGGAACGCCCTTGATGCCGCTCATGAAGGTGGCATCGGGGGGCGAGCTGGCGCGCTTCATGCTGGCACTGAAGGTCGTGCTGGCCGCCAGAGGGTCGGCGCCGACTCTCATCTTCGATGAAATCGACACAGGCGTGGGCGGCGCGGTGGCGGAAGCGATCGGGACACGGCTGTCACGGCTCGCCAGGGGCCTGCAGGTGCTGGCGGTGACGCATTCGCCGCAGGTCGCGGCGCGTGCCGACCGGCATTTTCTGATCTCGAAGATGGAGGAGGTGGGCAGTCAGCGCATGGTGACGAGGGTGCAGGAGCTCTCCAGCCACAGCCGCCGCGAGGAATTGGCGCGGATGCTGTCGGGCGCCACAGTCACCGAGGAGGCACGGGCCCAGGCCTCGCGGCTGCTCGAGGGCACCGGCTGATGGCCAAGCCGAAGGCCGTGGCGCAACTTACGCCGGCAGAGGCGGAGGCCGAACTGGCGCGGCTTGCCGCCGAGATCAGCCGCCATGACGAAGCCTACTACCGGGAGGATGCACCAGTCATTTCGGATGCCGAGTACGATGCGCTGCGGCAACGAAATGCTGAAATTGAAGACCGGTTTCCGGAACTCGTTCGTCCCGATTCGCCGTCGCGCCGGGTCGGCGCCGCGCCGCAGGAGAAATTCGGCAAAGTCCGCCATCGCGTGCCGATGCTGTCGCTCAGCAATGCCTTTGACGAAGCCGAGGTTGCCGAATTCGTCGGCCGCATCCGCCGATTTCTCAATCTGGATGATGATGCGGAGGTGGCGATCACCGCAGAGCCCAAGATTGACGGGCTGTCGCTGTCAATCCGCTACGAGGATGGGCGTCTCACCGAGGGGGCGACGCGCGGCGACGGGCAAGAGGGTGAAAATGTCACGGCCAATGTCCGCACCGTGAAAGATGTGCCGCAACGCGTGACGGCACCGGGGTTCCCGGCAGTGTTCGAAGTGCGCGGGGAAATATATATGTCCCACAAGGACTTTCGCGCGCTGAATGAGAAGCAGACGCAAGCGGGAGAGAAGGTCTTTGCCAACCCGCGCAACGCCGCGGCCGGCAGCCTCAGGCAGCTCGATCCCAGCATCACCGCAAGCCGGCCGCTGCGCTTCTTTGCCTATGGCTGGGGCGAAGTATCGGCGCTGCCGGCCAAGACGCAGTGGGACATGGTTCAGGCGCTCAAGCGCTGGGGCTTTCCCGTCAATCCGCTGACCAAGCTCTGCCACAGCACAGAGGAGCTCCTGGCTCACTACCGGCTGATCGAGAGCCAGCGGGCGGAACTCGGCTATGACATCGATGGCGTCGTCTACAAGGTTGACAGGCTCGATCTGCAGCAGCGGCTCGGCTTCGTGTCGCGCAGCCCGCGCTGGGGCCTTGCCCACAAGTTCTCGGCCGAGAAAGCCACCACGGTGCTCGAGGCGATCGACATCCAGGTCGGGCGCACCGGAGCGCTGACGCCGGTGGCGCGGCTCAGGCCGGTCACGGTGGGCGGCGTCGTCGTTTCCAATGCGACGCTGCATAATGAAGACGAGATCGCCCGCAAGGATATCCGGGTGGGCGACACGGTCATCGTGCAACGGGCCGGCGACGTCATCCCGCAGATACTCGGCTTCGTGCCGGAGCAGCGACCGCGCCAGGCGGTTCCCTACGACTTTCCAAGAGTGTGTCCGGCCTGCGGCAGTCATGCGGTGCGGGAGGAGCGCGAGAGCGGCAAGCTCGATGCGGTACGACGCTGCACCGGCGGTCTCGTCTGCCCGGCGCAGCGGGTCGAGCGCCTCAAGCATTTTGTGTCGCGCAATGCCTTCGACATCGAGGGCATGGGCGACAAGGTGATCCAAGAATTCTACAACGATGGCCTGATCCAGTCGCCGCCCGACATCTTCACACTCGAGGCACGCGATGGCCGGGGGCGCACGAAGCTCAAGGACCGCGAAGGCTGGGGCGAAGCCAGTGCCCGCAAACTGTTCGAGGCCATTGCGGCACGGCGGGTGATCGCTCTTGACCGGTTCATCTTCGCGCTCGGCATCCGCCATGTCGGCGAAACCACGGCACGGGTCCTGGCAAGGGCCTACGGTTCGGCACAGGCCTTCTGCGAACAGATGCAGGCTGCCTACCGCGATCCGGACGGCGAAGCGATGAAGGAACTGAACGCCCTGGACGGGATCGGCGACGTCGTTGCCGAGGCGATCGCGCAGTTCTTCGGCGAGCCGCACAATGTCGATGTGGTGAACCAGCTGCTCGACCAGGTTACCGCCGTGCCGCTCGCTGCGGTGAACACGGGCTCGGTGGTCTCCGGCAAGACCGTGGTGTTCACCGGAGCGCTGGAGCGGATGACCCGGGAAGAGGCCAAGGCCATGGCGGAGCGGCTGGGCGCCAAGGTGGCCGGTTCAGTGTCCAAGAAGACCGATCTCGTGGTGGCGGGCCCCGGCGCCGGCTCTAAGCTGAAGGACGCCCAGAAATACGGAGTCGAGGTCATTGACGAGGCCGAGTGGTTCCGGCGGGCAGGCGGGTAGCGGCGGGCTGGAACGCCGCTTTGCATGCGGCAGGCGAGCCTCGCGCAGGCGAAGCGGGATCCCGGCGCGCGTTGCTGCGCGCCGCCTGGCTGGGAAGACGGCTCAATACGATGAAATTCCGGTGACAGAAATTCCTCAGGACGTGTCGGGCCGGAGCGCATCGAAGGCAAGGCCGTG
>CAZIXE010000084.1:0-14773 GCA_964543235.1 uncultured Rhizobiaceae bacterium
AAACCGGACAGATCATTCGCTACCTAGACCGGACAAATCATGTGCTCTCTACAGTCCCATAATCTTCACTTGCCGCGCCGTCCACATTGGCGCATAATTTTTGCAATCGGGCTCAGGGTTGGGCCCGGTCCGGGCAGAGCTGTTCGAATCCGGTGAAGAGACAATCCGGCCGCGAGGGGGTCGATGAAGGCTAAGGAATACCTTTCCCGTTGTTTTGGAATGCGCTGTGCCACCCCTTCGGATTGATGGCCCCATCACGCTGAGGGTCTTGCTTCGTTAGACGGGAAGAGGAGCCTGTTGCTTATGCGCCAGAACGGCACGGTCAAATTCTTCAATCAGGCCAAAGGGTACGGATTCGTATCCCCGGAAGGTGGAGGCAAGGATGTGTTTGTGCACATCACGGCCGTCCAGCGCTCCGGCATTCCGGAACTGGTCGAAGGAACAAAGATCAGCTTTGAAGTGCAGCCCGACAAGCGCGGACGTGGTCCGCAGGCGGTGAATCTGCAGCTTGCATCATGAACTAGGGTGCATCCTGCCGGCGTCGCCTGCTCTTGATGTGAAGTGACAAGGTGATGCAGCGGAGTTGTTTGGTCGTAGTCTTGGCTGGCCTGGCGAGCCTGTGCTGCACGGTGGGCGACGCAGCCAGTCATACGTGTACGTGCCGGGCGCATGGCAAGGATTATGAGCAGGGACAGATCGCCTGCATCCGCGGCCAACTCGCGCGCTGCGACATGAACCTCAACAACTCGAGCTGGAAGATCATCTCGGATGTGTGCCCGGAGGTACTTGCGATCCCACAGGTCAGCATTGCCGACGCCGGCCTCAGGATCATCAGCCGGCCAGCCGAGCCCGGCAGCAAGTAGAATTTCCTGACTGCATGAAGCGGGTACTCGTTTTTCAGCATATGGATCACGACACGGTTGGCCGCTTCGGCGATTTCTTCGCCGAGGACGGGTACGTGCCGCGGGCCGTGCGGCTTTGGGAGGGTGAGCACATCCCCAATCTGTCTTCGTTCGATTTCCTGTTTGTCCTGGGGGGAGCCCAGGATGTTTGGGAGGAGGACAAGTACCCCTGGCTGATAGCCGAAAAACAGGCAATCCGCGAATGGGTCAATTTGCTGGCTAGGCCCTATATCGGGATTTGCCTCGGGCACCAGCTGCTGGCCGACGCGTTGGGGGGCACAGTCGCCAAGGCGGCGCGGAGCGAAGTCGGCGTGCACACGATCTCGGTCGCGGCGGCCGTCGCCGAGAACTCGGTCTTCCGCGGACTGGGTGGCGACCACCGCGTCATGCAATGGCATCACGCTGAAGTGAAATCGCTGCCGGCCGGCGTGGACTGCCTTGCCTCATCCCCGGCGGCAGAGGTCCAGGCGATCGCCGTCGACCATCATGCCGTCGGTCTGCAATTCCATGCCGAATTCACACCCCAGACAGTGGCATCCTGGCAATCAATGCCGTCATACATCAAGGCGCTCGAGGCGGTCCTTGGTGCGGGGGCCTATCCGCGGCTGCTGCAGGAATCCTACCCGATGCTACCCGAGATGGGGCGGCTGGCGCGGCGGATCTACGAGAACCTTACGGCGCGCTCGCGGTCGCGCCGGGTGGCGTGAGCGGCTGCGGCCCGCAGCCAGGGTCTGGAAGACTATTGCCGAGAGGATGATGGCGCCACCGGCAAAGGTCAGGAGCGGCGGCAATTCATTGGCGGCAAGCCAGGCCCAGAGCGGCGACAGCACGGGTTCGACGAGGGCAATTAGGCTCAGCTGGGCGGCCGGCACGCTCTTCGAGCCCCAGGTGAACAGCAAGAGCCCGAGGGTTAGCTGCACGGCTCCCATCACCATGCAGATCATCAAGTTGTAAAGGCCAATGGCCAGCTCGGCCGGCCCATGGCCGGTCCGAAGACCGGTCGGCAGGAGCAAGACCACCAGCGCGGCGGCGATGAGGAACAGGGCGTTCCATACCAGGGCAACGGACATGTCCGTGTCCTGGCCCCAGCGCAGCAGCACGGCGTAACAGGAAAAGGCAAATGCCGAGTAGATCGCCAGCATCGTACCGATGACCGAGGTGTTGCCGGCGCCGCTGCCATAGAGAATGACCGTCATGCCGCCCAGCGCGATGACCATGGCCAGCCAGGTTACCGGCGGGATCCGCTCGCGCAGAATCCAGAGGCCCAGGACGGCGGACAGGAAAGGGGCGAGGCCGACCATGAAGATGGCCTGGGCAACGGTGGTGTAGAACAGCGACATGATGAAGGTGAGGCCGGCGATCGCAACCGCGACACCGGCAATCGCTGCATTGAGGCCGGCGCGGCGAACCACGCCGAGGGTCTGGCCGCCATGCATGGCCACGATCCAGACGCCCATGCAGGTGAGCACGGTGAGCGATCGGTAGAAGATGATCTGCCAGGAATCGATGCCGTCGGTCAGCCGCACCAGGGCACCGCCCAGGCTCCAGCACAAAGCCGCGCAGGCAACCAGTGCAACGCCGACCGGATAGCTCGGTGCCCTCATGGCCGGCCCCGCAACTCGCGCCAGAGCAGGGCCGCCACGAGCACCGCGAAAATTGCCGCTAGCGTATAGGGGAGGCCGTCGGGGCCAAAGCTGTCCATCGACCAGCCGGCGATGAGTGCGCCGAAGAAAGCGCCGAGTCCCCACATGGTGCCAAAGGAGGCAGAGCCGGCGATCAAGTCCTGGCCCCTGAAACGGTCGCCCAGTTCGGCGAGCCCGACGGTATAGATTCCAGCGGAGCTGGCGCCGGCCACGACCAGCAGCAACCACATCGCCGGCGTCCCGAAAGCGGCCGGGAGGAGCGCGCTGGCTATGGTGGTGGCCAGGCCGCAGCCGATCATGACCTGGCGTTTCGGCCAATGATCCGCGAGCCAGCCAATCGGGAATTGCAATACCGTGTTGCCGATGATGAAGGTGGTCAGGGCAAGCGCCGCGAGCTCGGGAGTCATCGCCTTCTTGACACCCCAGATGGGCAGGAAGCTCAGATTCGCGGCGTCGATGATGCCAAAGGCCGCGATGGCAAGCAGGAGGACGGGCGCCTTTGGCGCAAAGCCGATTGTCGACAGGGCTGCCGTCGATTCGTCTTCGTGGTGGGGTGTCTCACGCAACAGGTAGATGGGAAGTGTTGCCACAGCCAGCACCACCGCACCGACAATGAAAGGCAGGAGGCCCGCCGTGCCGGTCTTGGCCAGCATGGCAGGCCCGGCGCCAAAGCTCAGCGCCAGGGCGCTCGCATAGAGGGCGAGGATGCGCGAGCGGTACTTGCCCTCGGCGAATTGCACGATCCAGGCCTCGCTGATGGTGAACAGGATCGACACCGCAAAGCCATGCACGAAGCGCAGTGCAAACCACCACCAGAAGACCGGAAAGAATGGGTAGGAAAGAACGATCAGGGCCGCAGCATAGGCACCGCCGAGAACGGTTCGCTTGGCACCGAAACGGCGGATCACACGCGGGACCACCAGCCCCGCCACGAGGATGCCTGCGGGCTGCATGGCAGTGTTGAGGCCGATCAGGCCGGGCGAGACGCCGGCTTCTTCCATGAGCAGCGACAGCAGGGGAAACATCAACCCCAGAGCGAAACCGAATACGGTAATCGCCGCGATCGCCGCGAGGAGGTTCGTGAGGCGGTGCTCAGCCATGATGGCTGCCCGCCACCAGGCGCCCGCCAGTCATGAGAAGGCCCAGCAGCAGTACGACATAGGCAAGGGACAACGTCACGGGCACGGCATTGATACCGAGCCAGTCAATGGCAAACCCGGCGATTGGCGGTCCGACCAGGCCGCCCACACCCCACATGACGCCAAAGGCAGCCGAGCCCGCGATCAGGTCGGGGCCGTCAAAATTATCGCCAAGCACGGCGAGGGTCACCGTGTAGACGGCAAAGGCCGTCGAACCGACGAGCACGACGACGGGCCAGATCATCCAGCTGTGCACGGCCCAGATGATGGCAAGGCTGAGCACCACGGTGGCGATGGCCGACGTCACAATAACACCCATCCGCGACCAGTGATCGGCGAGCCAGCCGATCGGATACTGCATGAACACGTTGCCGATGATGCCGGCGGCCAGTACCCAGCTTACGGTCTGCAGCGTCAGGCCGGACCTGAGGCCGAAGATCGGGAAAAACGACAGCAGAATGCTGTCGAAGATCGTCACGGCCGAAACCGCGAAAAGCAGGAGCGGCGCCCGCGCAATGAACCGGAAGAAGCTGCCGCCGTCGCCGTCGCGAAAGGCATCTTCGCTGACGGTAATCAGGGCCAGCGGTGCGGCGCTGGCCGCGACACAGACCATGCCGATCAGCCAGGGCATCCAGCCATTGATACCGGTCAGGGGAATGATGGCCGGACCGATTGCAAAGCTCACCGAGAGAACGGTGGTATAGATCCCCATGATGCGGCCGCGATTGCCGCGTTCGGCAAAGGTCAACACCCATGCTTCGCTCACCGAGAACAGGGTCCCGGCGGCAATGCCGAAGGCAAAGCGAACCAGGAACCACGCCAGCAGGCTCTCGGTCAGCTTGAAGATCGCGAGGCAGATGATGATTGCCGCGATGACGGTATAGACGACCCGCTTGGAGCCGACGTGCGACACGATGCGCGGCAGCAGGGGACCGGCAAGCAGGATGCCGAGCGGCGACATCGCGGCGTTCAGCCCCATGATCCAGGCCGGGACCTGCCGCTGCTCCATCAGCAGCGGCAGGAGCTGGAAGGTCAGACCCATGGCAATGTCGCAACAGGCGATCGTGGCGATCGCAGCGACAAGATTGCCATTGCGGCCGGCTGGCGCCGTGGTTGAAGTCATGTTGGTCAGGGGCTCCCGGTGGTCGTCTAGCTGGTCGTCCGGGGCCCCGCAAGGAAGCCGGTTGCACCGGCTCCGGCGGGGGGCTATGCAGCCCGATCATGCCAACACCCAAGATCATGGTCGTGCCGGTCACGCCGTTCCAACAGAATTGTGCCCTGATTTGGGAAGACGAAAGCAGGGTCGGCGCGGTCGTCGATCCGGGCGGGGATGTCGAAGTCATCGTCCAGGCGATCGGCCGGGCGGGCATGACGCCGGAGAAGATCCTGCTCACCCACGGCCACATCGACCATGCCGGCGGGGCTGCCGAACTGGCGGCGAGGCTCGGCGTGCCTATCGAAGGGCCGCATCGCGACGACCTGTTCCTGCTCGAAAACCTGCCGCGATCAGGGGCGCAATACGGGATGAGCGAGGCCAGAGCAGTGACGCCGGACCGCTGGCTTGCGGAAGGCGACACCGTCATTGTCGGAGGATTGTCCTTCGCGATCCTCGAATGCCCCGGCCATACGCCGGGCTCGGTGGTGTTCCACAATGCGGCACACAAATTCTGCTTCATCGGCGATGTGCTGTTCCAGGGATCGATCGGGCGCACCGATCTGCCGCGCGGCGATCACGAAACCCTGCTGCGCTCGATCCGCGACAAGATCTTGCCCTTGGGCGATGACGTCGCTTTTCTCCCCGGCCATGGAGCTCCCGGCATGATCGGCGAAGAGCGGCGCAGCAATCCGTTCCTCGCCTGACACAAAACAAAACCGCCGCCCGAACGGACGGCGGTCCAATCGCTGCGCTGGGCCGCAGTCAGGCGGCTTCGATGCGGACGGCCTGCTGGCCACGGCCGCGGCGGTCATTCTCGAGTTCGAAGGACAGCTTCTGGCCCTCCCGCACCTGCGGAATGCCGGAGCGCTCCAGCGCGCTGACATGGACGAACACGTCCTTGCCGCCGCCATCGGGCGTGATGAAGCCGAAACCCCGGTCGGTGTTGAAGAATTTAACGGTGCCAGTCTGGCGCATGCGTAGTTCCATTTCCTTTGGCGCGGGAGTGAAGCCAGTTTGGTGGGATGCCGACGCCTCATCCCGGTCGTTCAGAGTTTGGGAAAGGGAATAAGTTCGTTCAGCGAGTTATCCACGCAATCGCAAATCCGACACACACCCCACCGTGGGGCGTACCGGCCAATCGCATATGTGGGGTTTCGGCGGCGAGCGCAAGCGGTTTGTGAAACGCGTTCAATTTTCATGCAATTGCGCCAGTTCCGACTGTGCGGTTTCGGGATCGACCTCTTCGATGCTGGTTTCCTGCATGACAGACGCCGAGCCGGCCGTGCCGATGTCGGTGATCCGCTGGTCGACCCGCACGTATGACCGGCTGCCGGGCACCACGGCGACGGTGACAGTCTTCGGAATGGTGGGCAGCAGCAGCAATACCGTCTGCTGCACCACGACGTCATGTTCGCCCTCGGGCAGGGCGGCACGGACAAAGCTGCCGGGTTTCAGGCGCCCATAGGACTTGCCGGAAATCGTGACGTAAGGCGGCTCGCCGCGTCTCAGGAGTTCGCCTTCGGGCCGGTACACATAGACGACACCCATCCCGGCGGCGGCGCGGGAATCGGCGGCACTATAGCGCCTGCCCTCGGCGGTGCAGGCGGCGAGGCCAACACCGATCAGCACAAATGCGGCCAAACCTCTCATGTTTCAGCAATCCCGCAATCCGGCGGCCGTAGGCATGAGCGTAACTCTTGCGAGCGGAATGCGGCAGCAAAGCAACCCTATCGTGATTTGTATCACAGAATAGCGCGGCGATCATGGATAGATCCTGCGCATGAGGCGAAGCGCGGGCCGCGGTGGCCCCGCCCTCGAAACACGGAGAATTCCCTTGACCAAGATCATCCTGACGGCCGCTGTTGCCGGTTCGATTTCCATGCTGTCACTCATCGCCACAGCCGGTGCGGAGCCCAGCGAGGGCAAGAGCTATGGCCAGTGTCCGGCGGGTAGCCAGTGGAGCCAGACTCTGAAGAAGTGCGTGCAGTAGACCTGCACCCCGGGAAGGGAGGGCCGGATCCTGTGGGGTCCTCCCTTCACGTTGCGTGTTGCTCATGTATCCGTCAGCATACGGACCGTGGCGGCCGCCGTTTCATCCTGGTGTAGCGCCGCGCGCAGGGCCGGCAGCACGGCGCCAAGTTCACGATCCAGCTGCCAGGGGGCATTGACCACGCAGAGGCCCGACCCCGCTAGGCCGCCATCGCTGCGGACGGCGCGGATGCGGAGCTCCACCTGCAGCAGGCGCTGCAACGGCATCAGCCGCAGGCCGTCGGCCAGCCGCGCATCGAGGCCATCGCCGGTCACCGGGTACCAGATGCCATAGATGCCCTGCTGGAAGCGGGCCACACCATCAGCCAGCATGGCGAGAATTCTCTCAACTTCATCGGTGCGTTCGTAAGGCGGATCGACAAGGATGAAGCCGCGCCGTTCGGGCGGTGGCAATTGCGCCTTGATGGCAATGGTCGCATCGAGCCTGGTGACCGAAACCTGCCTGTCGCGTGCGAATTCCATGGCGAGCGCTGCGCCATCTTCGGGATGAAGCTCGTTCAGGATCAGCCGGTCGTGGCGGCGAAGCAGGTGGCGAATGAGCCGCGGCGATCCCGGATAATGCTGCAGCGGTCCTGAAGGATTGCAGGCGGCAATGGCGCGGCGCCAGGGCAGGATCAGGTCCTCGGCCTCAGGCACAAGCGGGCGTGGTGTTCCATCAGGATGGTAGAGCCGTCCGACGCCGTCCTGCCACTCCAGGGTCTTGAGTGCCTCCGGGCTCTCGAGGGCGTAGGTGCCCCGGCCGGCATGCAGGTCGAGCGCGCGGAAGGCTTTGTCCTTGCGAACCAGATGCTGGATGATGTGGGCTACGACAATGTGCTTCAGCACATCGGCGTGATTGCCCGCGTGGTAGGCGTGACGGTAGTTCATGGTCGCTGCTGTCAGAGCTTGCGGATGCTGGTCTCGTCGATCAGCGTGCCGTCCTGGCCGAGATTGACATAGAAGGCAAAGCCCGGAATGGCAGCGTCGGTGAAGAAGAACGAGACGCCGTCGGCCGACATGCCATAGTCGCCACAGGCCGGTTCCGGCACTTCATCGGCCGGCTGGGCCTCGTAGGCCCTGCGGCGTTCGCCGACGGGCACGATCTCGAAGAAGGTGCGGCCGGCTTTCGGGGCAAGGCCCTCGGCGGGTGCGAAGACGCACTCGCCATCGTCGGGGATGAGCCCTTCGGCGGCAAGAGCGGGCAACAGTCCCTCGATCGTCCCGTGGGTCAGCGGAAAGGCACGCATCACCACCGAGGGGCTCTCGCCATTGACGCTCAGCATGAAAGTCTGGCTTTCGGCGTTGTACTCAACGGCCCAGGTGCCGGTCTCAAAGGCACAGCGTTCGGTCCACAGACCGAAGCCGCCGCCCGTTTGCCAGACCCAGCGGCAACGTGCCGTGTCGGTGGCGCCATAGGGCTTCGGGGCGGGGATCGCGGCGGGGCCCGGCTCATAGTGGAAGGCCAGCACCTTGCGGGGTACGCACCAGTCATTCTCCTCCGGGCGGTAAAATGCACGCATGCCGGGGTGGTCATCGGCAAAGCTCCGGCCTGGGGGATAGAAGCACACTGAATCACCGGTCACGGCGGTCACCGTCAGGCCCGCCATGCTGTCGGCGCGAAGATGCATGGCGGCGAAGGCGGCATCGAATCTGGCGTCGACCTGGCGGTTGAGGGTTGTCGCGAAGTCGCGGCCCGCTTCGTCAAAACGGATGAGTTCCACCGCGCCGGCGTCGGGGGTGAGCGCCAGTGACGCCAGCACGGCGCCGGCGAAGACGTTGGTTCGGCGAGCCATCGCGCCTGCTCATGCCAGAGTTCTCGCGTTCTGGCTACCGCGCCGCGGCCGCCATGGCTATAAGTCGGCATGTCCGTTGTCGAGGCAGCGCCAGCCGGCCGCGTCCGCGCGCCGTCCTTTGCCATTCTCGTCGCCATCAGCGCCATCGGTCCGCTGGCGCTCAATATCTTCATGCCGTCAATGCCGGGCCTGCAGCGGGCTTTCGGGGTTGATTACGGCATGGTGCAGCTGACGCTCACCCTCTATCTGGCAGGCATGGCGGCCTGCCAGCTGGTCTATGGGCCGCTGTCCGACCGCTACGGGCGCCGGCCCATGCTGCTCGGCGGGCTGGCGCTGTTCGTGGCAGCGAGCCTCGTGGCGGCGGTGGCCCCCAACATCGAACTCCTGATTCTCGCCAGGCTGCTGCAGGCGATCGGCGGCGCGGCCGGCATTGTACTGGCCCGGGCCATGGTGCGCGATGTCTATGACCGGGAAAAATCGGCCAGCGTCATCGCCTACATCACCATGGCCTTCGTGCTGGCGCCCATGGTGGCGCCGGTGATCGGCGGCTTTCTTGACCAGCTGGCGGGATGGCGGGCGAGCTTCTGGTTGCTGGCGTTGCTCGGCATCCTTGTGCTTGCGGCAAGCCTCCGGTTTCTGCCCGAGACTCATGTGAGCCGCGGCAGCGGCAATGGTGTGAGCCTGCTTGGCAATGCGGTCCAGCTGTTCCGGCGGTCGCAGTTCCGCGGCTATGCCATGACCCTCGCCTTTTCCTCGAGCGTGTTCTTCGCCTTCCTCGGCGGGGCGCCGCATGTCATGGTCGATGTGCTGCACCGGACGCCGGTCGAATACGGGCTGTGGTTCATCGCAGTGTCGGCGGGCTACATGTTCGGCAACTTCCTGTCCGGCCGCTTCACCCAGCAGTTCGGCATCGACCGGCTGATGCTGGCCGGTAATCTCTTGACCCTGTGCGGCGGGTTCTTGTGCCTCGCGGCTGCGGTGAGCGGCATGCTGACACCGGTCACACTGTTCGTGCCCATGGGGGTAGCCGCGCTCGGCAACGGCCTCACCATTCCCAATGGCACGGCGGGTGCGATCAGCGTCGATCCACGCATGACCGGAGCGGCGGCCGGCTGGTCCGGCTTCACGCAGATGACCTGCGGGGCGCTCGCCTCGCAACTGGTCGGATCGCTGCAGAGCCAGTGGCCGTTCGCCGTGTTCTGGTTCATGGCGGGGGCGAGCGTCCTCGCGCTGCTGTCGCATCTGGCCATGATGCAGCGCAGCAGAAGCGGCCGCTGACCAATGGGAAGGTAAGGTTGCACGGAAGGGACGCCCTCGACTTGTGGCCTGTAGCCGGCTGATCTATGGTTAGAATTACCGGGGAGAGGGAGGATACTTTGGCAACAGTGACTTATTCGAACGCGGCCGGTGACCTTTGGCTGGGGGATTTCTTCGGTCCTGACGACGCGTCGAAGATCAATCTCAGGACGGCCACCACATTCCGCTATCAGAACTCCGACGGGACCGTCGTCACGGTGACGGGAACGGGGTTCACCTATGTGAATGGCGTGCCGACCGGCGGAACCATCAGCAGCATCGTCGTTGCCGATGGTGCGACCACGCTGGTGACGATCAGTGGCCTGAACACCCAGCTCTATGATTTCTACTATGCCGCCTTCGGCTGGGATCGCGACGACCGGCCACGCCAGAATGGCGACGGCTGGCAGACCCTCTCCGTCCTGCTGGCGGGCAATGACACGATCAATGGCGGCAATGGCAACGACGACATCATCGCCGGCGGCAATGAAGGCAATGACGTCATCAAGGGCAATGGTGGCGACGACTTCATCAATGGCAGCCGCGGCAACGACACGATGAACGGCGGCACCGGATTTGATACGCTGAGCTACGAGGATTCGCATTTCGGCAATGGTGCGTTTCGCGGCATCGTGCTCGACGTCGGTCTCGGCACGGTGACGGATTGCTGGAACAATAAGGACAAGATCTCCAATTTCGAACAGTTCCGCGGCTCGCGCTTCAATGACAGCATCAAGGGCACGGTTGCCGACCAGGAGTTCTTGGGCTTCCGCGGCGCCGACACCATCGATGCGGGCGGCACGTCGCAGCAGGACTGGGACCAGGTCCGTTACGACCGCGACGCCCGCTATGGCGGCAATTTCGGAATCGACGCCGACATGTCGACCGGCAAGATCCGCGACGGCTTCGGCTCGTTTGACTCAGTCACGAATGTGGAACTGATCGTCGGCACGAAGTTCGCCGACACGTTCAAGGGCGGCGGCACCAATTCGCACGGGTTTGTCGGGCAGGCTGGCGTCGACAGCTACGACGGCGCCGGGGCCGATGACGGCATCGAGTTCTGGGGCAACAACACGGCCGGAGCAGTTCTCGACATGACCAAGGCCACGGGCCAGATCGTCAATGACGGGTTCGGCAATGCCGAAACCTATACGGGGGTCATCGAATGGTTCTGGGGCACCGGTCTTGCCGACAACTTCAAGGGCAACGCAGCTGCGAACTGGTTGGGCGGCGGCCGGGGAAATGACACGATCTCAGGCGGCGGCGGCAATGACAATATCCGCGGGGCGGAGGATGCCGACCGCATGACCGGCGGCGCCGGGGCCGACCGTTTCGTCTGGCAACGGGAGAATGAGGGCTTTGCCAATGACGTGATCACCGATTTTCAGACGGGCGTTGATGACATCGTGTTCCGCTTCAACAATTTCACAGGGATGGACGGCACCGTGCGGTTCAGCAACAGCGCTGCCGCAACTCAGGCCGGCTCGTCATTCTTCTTCAATGCGGCGGACCAGAAGCTCTACTGGGACTCCGATGGTACCGGCGCCGGAGCGGCCATTGCGGTTGTCAAACTCACAGGCCTCACGGCGATGGCAGCGGGTGACATCGTGCTCGAAGTCTGATGGGCATCAGAGCTGGCTCAGCTTGCGCCAGGCAAGATGGAGCCAGCGGCGCTTGCCGCTGATCGAATAGAGCGGCTGGTAGCTTGTGACCTTGCGCTCGGGCCGCACGGCGGAGTCGAGGCTGTCGAGAATGTAGCGCCCGCTCTGGAGCTTCACCGCGAGCACGGCGTGGCCGCGGCCCGTCGCCTTGTCGCGAACCACGACGAGGCGGAGTTGCTTTTCGGCGAAACCGAGTTCCATGAGGCTCACATATTTGAGGATGGCAATGTCCTCGCAGTCGCCGCCGTTCTCGATCGATTCGAGGGGGCTGGCCCATTCGTCATCGCGACCGGGTTGCCAGCCGTCGGCGCGGTAGCGGACGAGGGCGTTAACAGTGCTGTTCACGCCTTTCAGCATGTCGGCGGGAGACCTCCCCCTGAGGCCGGCGAGTGTCTGCCGCCACTGCCTGAGGGCGGGCGAGCACAGGCTGCCTTCGCCGCCGCACAGGGCATAGACGGCGGCCTCGTCACGGTACTTGCGCGAGAAACGTTGCCACTGGGCGATCTCGCGGGCTGGATTCGAGGGGACCTCGAGGCTCTGGAAGAGGCCGGGCTGGAGGCCAGCGGCAGGGGCCGGGCTGGCCATGGCGAGGCCGGCCAGGGCGACGGTCAATAGCAGGTTACGCATGCTCACTCCGGCGCCGCCCGGATGGCGCGCCTTCACCGCCAGCGTCGCAGAGGGAGGTTGACGGTCCCTTAAGGTTAACGGGCGGTCTGGGTCAGGGCGGCCGGAACGGCGGCAGCGCGGTCCACGACATTCCCCAGCGCCAGCACCAGATGGGCGAGCACGGTGGCGGAAATCGTCATGCAGATCAGGGGGTAGAGGGCGGAACGCAGCATGGCGTGTCTCCTTGTCCAACTCCGGAGGATGTTCCGGAGTGCGGCCAAGATGCCGGGAGCGAGTCCTCGCTGATGTGCCGGCCGTCACAAACTGGCGATTTCGCCCGGCAAGCAATGCCGCAAGCAGGGCGGCTGCCATGAGGAGGGCGGCAGCTGCCGCCCATACGGCCTTTTCGATCTTTGACATCATCCTCATCACGTTCGTCATCGGCACCTCTGTCACTGCCCCAACAATCTAGAACATACCACGAACAATGTCAACCAGAATCTGCCTATAGTCCTAAGTATCAGGAAATGTTAGGTTAGAGCCGGTGACTCCATGCAGCCGCTGGCGGCTGCGGCATAGGCGGCCTCGACCAGGGCGAAGGTCTTGAGGTTGTCGGCACCGGAAGTTTCGGGCGTGGTGCCGGTCTGCCAGCAGTCAAGCCAGTGACGCTGGGTGTTGACGACGCTCTCCTGTACCAGGAGCCAGGGCTCGGCCCCCCCAGGCCAGCGGCTTGGGACTGACATCCTCGATGCGGCTGCCGGCTGGGCTGGTGACCGTCATGCGCCGGTCCGCCGTCAGCACGATCGAGCCCCGGCGGCCCTCGACGTGGATCAGGGTCTGGGGGAAGGGATCGGGCGTCTGGCGGCTTTCATAGGTGAAGTCGCAGAGGCTGGTGGCGCCGTTCTGATGGGCGAGCAGCACGGTCGCCATGTCCTCGCCGGCAATGCCCTGCCGGATCGTCTGGGTACGGCAGAAGACATTTTTGGCCTCACCCAAGAAGGCACGGGCGACGTCGAGGACATGCACGCCGATATCCATGAGGATGAAACGCCTGGCCTCGGCCAGATAGGGCTGGCCCTTGTAGACATCGAAATTGGTGCACCAGGAGAAGCGGCCCCAGATGGGTTCGCCGATCTCGCCCGATCGCAGCACCTCGCGGGCCCGGCGCAGTGGGCGCTGGAAGCGGAAATTCTCGTGCACCATGAGCGGGCGGTCCGCGGCCTGCATCGCCGCCACCATGGTGCCGGCATCGACGAGATCGCGGGCGAAGGGCTTCTGCACGATAGCGGCGATCCGGTACGTTGCGCAGAGCTCGACGAGCGGCCGGTGAGAGTCGACGGTGGTGACGATGTCGACGAAATCGGGCTTCGCCTCGCGCAGCATGGACTCGACGTCGGTGAAGTGGGCGGGAACCGCGAAGCGCTGCGCCGCTGCTTCTGCCTTGGCGGGATCGAGATCGCAGACGGCGGCGAGATTGCAGCGGTCGCCCAATTCTTTCCAGGCAGCCAGATGATTTGCAGCGAAGAAACCGCATCCGATCAGGGCAAGGCGGGGCAGGGGCATGGAGCAGCAGTTCCGGTTGGGGTGAGGCGCGGCAGCATGGCGGGGTGCCCGCGTGGTGGCAAGGGGCTGGAAGGGTGGAAGAAGGCACTCGATCCCGCCACACTTGGATGTTCGTGCCGGTCGAGATGGTGCTATAAGCAATCGCAAGACAAGGGATCGGCGATGAGACGGGTCACTCTCGCAGCAGTGCTGCTCTTGAGCGCCAACGCGCCTTGGAGCCTCGGAGATGAATTGCGCGCGCTTCAGGACTGCCCGGCTTGCCCGGAGATGGTCGTCTTGCCGGCGGGGCATTTCGTCATGGGCTCGCCCGAAAGCGAGAAGGAGCGTTCGGGCGACGAGAGCCCGATGCACCGCGTCGAGTTTGCACGCAGCTTTGCGATGTCCCGCTTCGAGACGAGACATGCCGAGTTCGAAGCATTCGTGAAAGAGACAGCGCGCCAGATGCCACCCTGTTACAGGGATCCTCAGTTTCCGCGCACACCCGACCATCCGGTCATTTGTGTCAGCGTCGATGATGCGGAGTCCTATGTCGAATGGCTCAGCGCCAAGACCGGCGCGGTCTACCGGCTGCCGAGCGAGGCAGAATGGGAGTACGCCGTCCGTGGCCAGGCGGATGGCGCCGCCGCCTCGGTCTACTCATTCGGCAACGACGCCGCTCAGCTTTGCGCGAATGCCAACACGCGTGTCGAGTTCTGCAACGATGGCTACCCCAATACGGCGCCGGTGGGCTCGTTTCCGCCCAACGCGTTTGGTCTGTTTGACATGCACGGCAATGTCTGGGAGTTCATGGCGGATTGCGTGACGACGAGCTATGACGGGGCGCCGGCCGACGGCGCAACCGTGCGGGAGGGTGACTGCGGCAAGCGGATCATGAGGGGCGGAGGCTGGTACAATGCAAGTACCGGGCATCATCGGTCAGCCAATCGTGGCTGGCTGGGCGTTCAGATGCGGGACCCCATGACGGGATTCCGGGTGGTTCGCGAGAT
>CAZIXE010000085.1:0-14742 GCA_964543235.1 uncultured Rhizobiaceae bacterium
TGTTGATGCCGAGCGAACGGCAAGCAATCTCATCCTCGCGCAGCGCCTCCCAGGCTCGGCCGACCGGCAGCCCGCGCAGGCGGATGGTGACAAGATTGGTAATCAGGGCCAGGACGAGGATGACATAATAGAGAAAAATGATGCGGTAGATGGGCTTGTGCTCAAGACCGAAAGTGGCGGCAAAGCCGGTGTCGGAACTGTCGAAGGGAAGCCCGAAGAAGGATGGCCTCGGAATGTCGCTGATGCCGTTGGGGCCGCCGGTGAACTCGGCCCAGTTGATGAGTATGACCCGGATGATCTCGCCGAAGGCCAGGGTCACGATGGCGAGATAGTCACCGCGCAGGCGCAGCACCGGAAAGCCGAGGATGATGCCCCAGAGAGCGGCAAGAAAGCCGGCAACTGGCAGGGTGATGAAGAAGGCCCAGGGCAGAATGCCCTCGCCGAACCAGTGCGGAAAGTAGACAGTGGCGAGCAGCGCGTAGGTATAGGCGCCCACTGCATAGAAGGCGACATAGCCGAGATCGAGAAGGCCGGCGAGACCAACCACGATGTTCAGTCCCCAGCCGAGCATGATGTAGGTGAGCATCAGGATCGCCAGATCCATGATCTGGCGTTCACGCGCACCGGTGAGACCGGCAAGGAACGGCAGTATGATGGCGAAGGCCAAGAGCAGAAGGCCGACGTGTCTTGTGTAGGGCTCCAACGCGCGGCCGATGCCGAGGCTGGGGAGCGTCAGGCCGGCAGAAGCGCGGGAACTGTACAGGTTAAGCAGGATGCGGCCGGCCATGACGATGGCGACGAGGGTAAAGACCATGCCCCAGCGATGCACCAGGATGAGCCCGCCCTGCAGCGCCTCAACCTTGAGGCCGATGATGGGGCCGAGAATGGCAAGGGCAAGGACTCCGGTGAGCACGGCGTCCTTGATGAGCGCCGGGCCATTGATGGCAGTGGTTCCGGTGGCGGGATTGGCGGGCGTTGCCATGAATCAGACTTTCTCGACTTCAGGTTTGCCGAGGATGCCCTGCGGCAGGAAAATGAGCACCAGGGCCAGCATGGTGAAGGCCGCGACGTCCTTGTACTCGACCGAGAAATATGCGGACCAGAAGACCTCCACGAGGCCGATCACCATGCCGCCGAGCATGGCGCCGGGCAGCGAACCAATGCCGCCAAGGACAGCGGCGGTGAAGGCTTTCACACCGGCGAGAAAGCCGATGTAGAAATCGATCACCCCGTAATAGAGGAAGAACATGACGCCGGCCACGGCAGCCAGCGTGGCACCCATGATGAAGGTAATCGAGATTGTCTTGTTCACATCGATGCCGAGCAGAGACGCCATCTTCATATCCTGCTCGCAGGAACGCTGGGCGCGGCCGAGCGATGTGCGGGTGATGATCGCGGTGAAGATCGCCATCAGTGTGAGTGTGGTGAGGATGATGATGATCTGGATGTTCGACAGGCGGACAATGAATTCGCCGCTCTCGGCGGCGCGATGCATGATCTCGTAGCCTCCAGTCACGATCGGCTGCATCGGCTTGGGCCGGCCGCCTTGGGAAATGCGGACGAACTCCTGCAGGACGATGGACATGCCGATGGCCGAGATCAGCGGCGCCAGCCTGAATGAGCCACGCAAGGGGCGATAGGCGACGCGCTCTACCGTCCAGTTGAAGGCGGCGGCAAGGATCATGGCGATGACGATCACAAGGATCAGGGCGAGGATGATGAGCGCAATGCCGGCCGAGCCGGTGATGCCGATGGCAAGAATGCCGATCAAGCCGATGAAGGCACCGGTCATGAAAATGTCGCCATGGGCGAAATTGATCATGCCGATGATGCCGTAAACCATCGTGTAGCCGATGGCGATCAGTCCATAGATGGAGCCCAGTGTTATGCCATTGATGAGCTGCTGGAGAAAATACTCCATCGCGTCCCCTTGCCCTGACACACCCAATCTGGCCGCTCTTTGGCGACGGCTTCCCACATTGCTTAGACCGGCCCCGGGACAAAGGCAAGACAAGTCGATGGTGGCAGCAGTTGCTTTCGAGGCCGGATTGTGAGAAGGCGGCGGGCGACGCAGCCCATCCGGATACCATGGTAGTCTTGCTCCGCCTCGCCGTCTTCAGCGCTCTGGTTTTCTTCTCCCCGGTCATAACGCATGCGGGAGGCACTGCCGAAGTCGACGCACTGATCAGCCAGTATTCAGCGCGCTACGGGGTGCCAGAGGATCTCGTCCGCCGGATCATCAGACGCGAGAGCAATTTCAATCCGGCCGCCTACCGCGCCGGCAACTGGGGACTGATGCAGATCAGGCACCAGACTGCGCGAACCATGGGCTATCGCGGCCCTCCCAAAGGGCTGCTGGACGCGGAGACCAACCTGATGTTCGGCGTCAAGTACCTGGCAGGTGCCTATCTGGTGGCCGGCGGCAACGCGGCAAAGGCCATGCGGCTTTACCGCAGCGGCTACTACTACGAGGCGAAGCGCAAGGGCTTGCTCGAGGAAACGGGACTCAAGCGCACGAATTGAGCCGGCAGCAGCGTGGGGCAATGGGTCACCTTCTCCGGCCGGGGCAAGGCCCTATGCTGAGTTGCATTCGGCTTCCCCGGGGAGCAGCAGCTTGCTGGCGGAAGCAGCTGCCGATGGAGGGCAGACATGGCCACCATAAATGGTACAGACGCCAGCGATGTCTTGCCGGGAACGGCAGACAACGATTCGATCTCCGGATTCGGCGGCAACGATACGATCGAGGGTAACAGCAATCGGGACACGCTGTCGGGCGGTGCCGGGAACGACTTGATCTACGCCCATCTCGCCGGCAATCCGGCCGGAAGCTTCGTTGGCGACATCATTTACGGCGGGCTCGGCCGCGATACGCTGATCGGCAGCCAGGGTGCGGACTGGATCTCTGGCGGCGACGGCGACGACCTCATTCAGGGCTATTACGGCGGAGACACGCTCACGGGTGGCGATGGCGACGACCGGCTCTATGGCCACAGCCCCGGCAGTGCCGCGGGCTTTGCCGACGGCGACAGCATATCAGGCGGCCCCGGCAACGATACGGTGTTTGCGTCCATGGGGCCGGACACGCTGGCGGGCGGTGCTGGAGTCGACTGGCTGGACTATTCTTTCTCCACCAAGGGCGTGACGGCAACGATCAATGGCAGCGCGTCGACCAGCGAAACGTATGACAACGATCAGCTCGATGGCTTCGAAGCGTTCAAGGGATCTGCCTTCAGAGACTGGATTACCGGCGGCTCGATCGCCGGGGCGACCATCGATGGCGGTGATGGTGCCGACAGCATCGAAGCGGGAACCGGCGCGCAGGTCATTTTCGGCGGGGCGGGCGGTGATGAGATCTATGCGGACAGCAAGTCCACAATTGCCGCGGCGGACGGGGATGACAAGGTCTATGGCGGTGGCGGCGCGGATTACCTGTCGGCCGGCGGGGGAAATGACACGGTCTATGGCGGACCCAGAAACGACTCCGTCTTCGGTTCTTCTGGTCACGATCTCCTGAAGGGCGGCGACCAGGACGATCTCATTGTTGCCGGTGCCGGCAATGACACGATTGACGGCAATGGCAGCGGCGGCATCGGCCGCCCGGATCCGGCTGAGACCAACAGGCTTTACGGCGATAGTGGCAATGACCTGATCAAGGGTGCGGCCGGCGCCGACACGATCGACGGTGGCACGGGTCAGGACAAGCTCTTCGGATATGCCGGAAACGACTCGCTGAGCGGCTATTTCGGGGCGGACACGATCGATGGCGGTATCGGCAATGACACGCTGCGCGGCGGAGAGGAAGCCGGAGCGACGGATCGTTTTGTCTTTGCGCCGCTCTATGGCAGCGACACAGTCATTGATTTCGAGGACGGGACTGACCGCCTTGATCTGTCCGGTTTCGGCTTCGCGAACAAGGCGGCGGCGCTCGCCCTGTTCAGCCAGTCGGGGAGCGACGTGATCTTCACGAAGGGTACAGATACGCTGACGCTGGTCGGCATCCCGCTGTCCGTCATCACCGGAATCGACCTCATCATTTGACGCGCAAAACGCTGGGGTGAGGGATCACACGAGGAGCGCCAGTGCCGTCCGGAGCCTCGCCATGCCGGTGGTGATGTCGGCCTCGCTGGTGGCGAAAGACAGCCTGATGCAGTTCGAGCTTCCGAAGGCCGAACCCGGCACAGTGGCAACGCCGTGGTCTTCGACCAGCCAGTCGCAAAGTTCGGTGACCGTCGTCAAAACGCGATTGCCGGCTTTCCTGCCAATAAAGGCGCTGACATCGGGAAAAGCATAGAAGGTCGCGGCAATCGGGGCGGTTCTGATGCCGGGGATGGCCATGAGACCGGCGAGCACCAGGTCGCGGCGCTGGCGGTAGCGGTCGACCATCCGCCGCACCTCGTCGCGCGGGGCCCTGAGCGCGGCCAGGGCCGCGTGCTGGACGAAGCTGTTGGCGCCGGCGCTCACCGCACTCTGCATGCTGGTACAGGCGCGAACAATCGGTCCGGGCGCGGCAACATAGCCGAGGCGCCAGCCCGTCATGGCGAAGCTCTTGGAAAAGCCGTTCACGGTGATGGTGCGCGGCTTCATGCCGGGCAGGGCACCGATCGAGCAGGCCTCGCCCTCGAAAATGATGTACTCGTACATTTCATCGGCAAGCACCATAAGCCGGGGATGGCGCCGGACCACTGCGGCGATCGCTTCAAGTTCGGCGCGCGACCATACGGCGCCGCTTGGATTGTTGGGCGAGTTGAGCACCAGAAGCTTGGTCGCCGGGGTCAAGGCCGCGGCAATGCGGTGGGCGGGAACCTTGAAATCGTCTTCGAAACCGGCATCCAGGATGCGGGGGATGCCACCGGCCAGCCGCACGATGATCTCGTAGGATACCCAGTAAGGCGCAAGCAGAATCACTTCATCGCCGGGCTCGATCATGGCGAGGACGACATTGGCGATCGCCTGCTTGACGCCATTGGCCATGGCAATTTCAGCCGGCGCATAGTCGAGGCCGTTCTCGGTTCGCAGTTTGGCGGAGACGGCTTCACGCAGTTCCGGGATGCCGGCTATGGGCGAATAGTGGGTGTGACCGGCCCGCATTGCGGCAGTCGCGGCTTTCTGGATGAAGAGCGGCGTGTTGAAGTCGGGCTCGCCAATGGTCATGCTGACCACATCCTTGCCCCGGGCACGCAGATCGCGGGTCTTCTGGGCCATGCGGATGATGGCGCCCTCGTCGGTGGCGGAGGCACGGGCGGACAGCAATGCAGCTGGGTCAAACGGGGTCATGGTCCGGCTCTATGCCATGCAGGCCTTGCGGCGTCGAGGCAGCATCCGCTAAATGCCGCTTTTAACACGAGGCTCCATGCTCAAGACGCTTGTCGTGGCGCTGGCAGCGATGATTGTCGCTGGCTGCGCCGAATCCTCCAAAGTTGCTGTCACGGACCGGCAGCAGACCGTGCAAACCAAGTCCCGGTCGGAACCGATCTTCTATAATGGCAAGCACTATCGCTTGCGTTACGACTATGTCGATGGCGCCAATGCCTTTGACATGAAAGTGTCAGGGGAAACGGCGGCGATGACCGACAAGCAGGGCAAGGATGCCGAGGCAATCGCGGTCTCGTCGCTGCGTTATTTCGCCTGCCCCGACGGGCAGACCGGCAAGCTCATCGACAGGCCGCGTTATGCCGATGGCGTATGGAGCATGCAGGCGCGCTGCGGCTGATCTTTCCTAGAGATCGGCCACCAGCCGGAAGCCGATATTGGCTGGCGGCGTGCCCAGCGCGCAGCCACCGCTCGCGGGGTCGCGCACGAAGACAGAGATGGCGGCTTCGTGGAGGCCACCGGCCAGCAGTGCCGGGCAATGCGCCGCATCGGCGATGCCGGCATCGTTGCGCGCGCAGGTCGAAGTCCATTCCCAGACATTGCCGGCGAGATCTGCGACGCCGTTGGCGGCGGAGCCGAAGCCTCCGCGCGGCCGCAGCCGCTTCGGAACTCGCTCCATCGTTCCATAGCCGGCGGCCCAGGCAAGCCGGGGGTCCGTGAAAAGCTTCTTTGCCGCGCCGCGGGTCTCATGCCCGGCAAGCTCATGCCATTCGGCGGCGGTCGGAAGCCGCCAGGACTGGCCAGTGCGGCCGTTGATCCAGGAGATGTATTCCTCGACGTCGAACCGGTTCACGCCGGTGACCGGATAGGCTGCATCTTCACTTCCCGGAGACTTCGGCAAGAAACTGCAGCCGCCACGATCGTAGCAGGCCTGCCACTCGGCGCGGCTGACTTCGTAGCGTGCGACGGCGAGGCGGGAACCATCCCGCATCGCCACTGCAACCGTCTCGGGGGAGTGAGTGGCCTGGCGGTCCGGTGCCGCGGCCACCGCCAGTCCCGCAAGGCCGGCGACCAGCGCAAGCGGCAAGACCTTGGCCAGGCCGAGAGTCAACATTGCCGTCACTCCACCATGCTGATGACTTGCGGCTCACTCACCTGCATCATCAGGTCGTCGTCCCACTCGCCGTCAACCACGACATGGGCGGTGGCACCCAACATGACCGCCTCGATGAGGTTGTGGTTCACATAGGCGTAGATGCCGGGCTGCCGAAAGGTATAGAGCATGGCGCCCGCCGAGCCACCGCGAATGAACCAGGTTTCGAGGTTGGTCTCGGGGCGATCATTGAAGGAACCGCCTTCCCAGACATAATCACCGTGGCCGCCGATCAGGTGCGGACGGCTGTCGCGGTTGGCCTGGGCATGGAGGAACAGGACCCGTTCGCCGGTTCTGGCCTTCAGGGCGTTGTCGCCGGTCAGCGCGCCGACCTTGCCGTTGAAGACGACATGAGTCGGTGTCAGCTTGCGCATGACTTCCAGCGAGTCGACGAAGTCGTCGCCGGCTGCTTCATAGGTCTTGTAGTTTCCGTTTTCGTCACGGGGAACATAGAAATCCTGTTCGCCGATGTAGTAGGCGCGGTCATAGGTCAGCGGCTTGCCGGCCGCATCCTTGAGCCCGTCGCGCGGCAGGACCATCACCGCGCCATTCATACCCTTCACGACATGATAGGGGATCATCGCGTCACCGGGGGCGCAGTGGTAGACGAACACGCCTGGCTTGGTTGCCTTCCAGCGCAAGACCGTCTGCTGGCCGGGCTGGACCTTGGTCAGCGCGCCACCGCCCAGTCCGCCGGTTGCGGAATGGAAGTCGATGTTGTGCTCCATCAGGTTTGTCTTGGGGTTCTTGAGCGTGACTTCGACATAGTCGCCCTCATGCGCAACGATCATCGGGCCGGGAACCGTGCCGTTGAATGTGAGGGCCCAGGTTTCAGTGCCTTCGTCGTCAAGCTCGATCTTCTTTTCCTCGATGACCAGTGTGACCTCGATGATCTTCGGGCCTCCGACAGCCACCTGATCATGGGCAGGCAGGAAGGGCGGTGCGACCATTTCCTGGCGGATGCGGGGAAGCGATGAGACGTCAACTGCTGCCGGCTTCCTGGCGACAGCCGGCATCACTTCCTCAACGGCAGCGGCCTTGCCGGCCAGCAGGGCGCCTGCGACCGAGCCCGCGGAGAAGAGCCCGGCAGTCTTCAGAAAATTGCGGCGTCCCGTTGCATCGGTTGTTGTCATTCTTGGCATGGCTTCCACTCCTCTTGGTCTGTCACATCTTAAAACATGTATTCTAAATACATTATTTCAAGCGCTGTGACTTGACCGAGATCAACCGCGCCTCGAATTCACGGCGGTGGGTGCAGCAGTCGGAGGAATTCGGCAGGCCGCGACATCACGTCCCGGAGGGTGTAGCGGTCGAGAACGGCGACGAAGGCCCTTTCGGCATCGGCCAGCACGAATTTGAGTCTGCAGCCGGGCGTCACGACACACGCATTGGTGGCCTGGTCGAAGCATTCCACCAGCGGAGCGCCGCTTTCACCGAGGCGGAAGATGTCGCCGAGCTTGATTCTCTCGGCGGGCTTGCCGAGCCTGAACCCGCCATGGCGGCCGCGCTGGGTTTCGAGGAATCCGGCCTTGGAGAGCTCGTGGATCACCTTCATGAGATGGTTGCGCGAGATGCCGTAGCCTATGGCCACGTCCTGGATGGTGATGAGGTCAGGATTGCGGGCGGCGGCCTGCATCAGCACGCGGTAGGCATAATCGGTGAAGACGGAAATGCGCATGGCGACGGCTTATTGGAATAAACATATATATCATATACAACTTATTCAAGCGCCGCGGCGATCCGAAGCCAGCACGGCGTAGACGGCATCGTCAGCCCATTCGCCCTTGAACCACTCGCTTTGGCGGAAATGCGCTTCCTTGGTGAAGCCTGCCTTCTCGAGCACCCGGCAGGACCCGCCGTTGCGGGGATCGACGGAGGCGGTGATGCGGTGCACGTTGAGGCCAGCGAAGGCATAGGCGACGAGGTGCATCACGATTTCAGTGCCGTAGCCCTGGTTCCAGTGGGGGCGGGCGACGGTGTAGCCGATCTGGGCGAGGCGCCTGTCGCTGCCGATATTGATGCCGCAGTCGCCGATGAATGCACCATCCTGCTTGCGCTCGACCACAAGCTGGAACCAGCCCGGAGTTCCCGGATCTCTCAGGATCATCTCGGAAACGAGATCGCCCGCGGCCTTCGCGTCATAGCTCTGCCAGTTCTGATAGCGGGCCACATCGGGGTCGGCACGGCAGGCGGCAATGGCAGCGACGTCCGTCTCCCGCATGCGGCGGGCAATGAGGCGCGGCGTTGCGAAGATCACCCGATGCTCCGGTCGATCCAGTCGCGCGTCCTGAAGTAGCGGCCGATCCAAGGCAGGAACCAGGTATTGCCGTTGTAAAGTGGGTGGGCCGGGAACTCCGGACGGTCGAAGGCATTGATACGGTTGACCCGGCCGATGACCTTCCGCGCCGTTTCGCGGCCCAGATAGGACATCATGGCGATCCCGGAGCCGTTACAGCCCAGGGCGTAATGCAAATTGTCGAATTTGCCCATGTGCGGCAGCTCGTCGAGGGTGAAGGCGACATTGCCGGTCCAGGCATGGGTGATGCGGCAACCCTTGAGTTGCGGGTAGCGGTCGGTCATGAAACGATAGAGGATGGCAGCAGTTTCAACAGGATCGGTATGGCCGAACTTGGCGCGGCCGCCAAAGATGAGGCGCCTTCCATCCGGCGACATGCGGTAATAGGTGAGCACGCGGCGGGTGTCGGCAATGGTGCGGTTCCTGGGGCTCAGCCCCATGGCTATGTCCGCCGGCAATTCTTCGGTGGCGATGATGTAGGAGCCGACGGGCACGACGCGCCGCTTGAACTGCGGAGTCACGCCGGTGGTATAGCCGTTGGTGGCGATGACCACATCGCCGGCAATGATTGTGCCGTGCGGCGTCTCCACGCGCCACTTGCCCTGATCCTCGCTAAGCCGCGTCACGGGAGTCTTTGCCGCGACCGGAATGCTGCGTTTCAGACACAGATCAAGCAGACCCTTGAAATAGAGTGCCGGGTGAAGCTGGGCAGCGCGGCCGATGACCATGCCGCCCCGATAGTAGTCGGAGCCAATCTCCTCACGCTGGCGTTCCTCGGGGACGATGTAAGCTTCGGCGGCGGCATACTCGTTGAGAGTGGCCACACGGCTGGCCATGGCCCGGTAATGTGATTTGCACCAGGCACCGACAAAATAGCCCGTCCGCTTCCAATGACAGGCGATGTTCTCACGGGCCACCAGGTTTTCGACATGCGAGAAGGCCTCGGCGGCATCGGAGAGGAATGGCGCGGCCTCCGCAGGCGCCATGGCTCTCGCGAGATAGCGCTTGCCGACGTTGACGCCCCCCGAGACCATGCCGCCATTGCGTGTCGAGCCGCCGAATCCTGGCTCGTTGGCATCGAGCACCACGCAATCCCAACCGTGCGCGTTGAGTTCGAGAGCGGCATTGAGGCCGACGTAACCAGCACCGACAATGGCCGCACGCGTGTGCTTCGGCAGTTCGACGGGCGGCAGAGCCTCCGGTGCATAGGCTTCCCACCAGTAGGGACTTGCCTTGAAGTCCTGATGAAAGATGCTAACCGCCATGGTGTTCCGCGAATCCAGTCTCCGTTCAATATGCTATCTTAAGGCCGGCCGTGATTGATAGGGGCAGGTCATGCGCCGGCTTCACGGCAGAGTACCGGCCGGGTAGTTGTCGACCGGGCGACCGGCTCAACCAATGATGCTTCGGGAGGACAACAGTGCGGACGTTCCTGAAATGGCTGGTCTGGACGATCGCCGCTTTTGTCATCGCAATCGTGCTGGGCGGTTATGTGCTGCCCGGCGAGACGGTGGTGCAACGGCAGATCGTCATCAATGCAACGCCCGACAAGGTCTTCGCCATTGTCGGCAACCTGAAGCGCTTCAATGAGTGGTCGCCCTGGGCGGAACTCGACCCCAACACTGTGTATAGTTTCGGCGGACCGGATTCGGGACCGGGACAGAAACTGTCCTGGGAATCGGCCAATCCAGATGTCGGCAAAGGTTCGCAGACCATCATCGACTACGTCGAGAATCGCCGGATCACCACCGAACTCGATTTCGGCGACATGGGGAAGGCCATGGCGTCGCTGGAGCTGGCGCCGGTCGGGGAGGGGACGGCAGTCACCTGGGGCTTCAAAGCCCAACTCAACGGCATTGCCGAGCGCTGGCTCGGCCTGCTCTTCGACCGGTGGATCGGTGCCGACTATGAGCGCGGGCTGGCAAAGCTGAAGGTGGTGGCGGAAAAAAGCTGAGCGGGCCGCTCAGTTCTTGAAGCTTGCCGCTTCGTCCATGATCCATTCACGGAAGCTGGTGATCATCGGCCGCTCGTTGGGGTCGTTGCGCGAGACGAGGTAGTAGGCGAATTGCGGCGGGCCCCTGAGGGTGAGCTCGAAGGGCTTGACGAGCCGTCCGGCAGCGAGGTCGTCAGCCACCAGGGTCGAGTCACCCAACGCCACGCCCTGGGCATTGATGGCAGCCTGGAGGGCGAGCGCGGTCTGGCCGAAATGCAGGCCACTGGTATCGTCGAAGTCGGAGACACCGGCTGCCAGCATCCACATGCGCCAGTTGGGCCAAACTGCATCCTGGGCTTCCCAGTCTAGATGGATAAGGGTGTGCTGCAGCAAGTCCCTGGGCTGGCGGATCGGCTTGCCGCCTTCAAGGAGTTTCGGGCTGCAGACGGGAAACACCGTGTCCTCGAAAATCTTCTCAACCCGCAGGCCCGGATAATTGCCGCGGCCGAAACGGACGGCGATATCGATGCTGTCGCGGTCGAAATCGAGGGTCGCCTGGGAGACGTCGATGCGGACGTCGGCGCCCGGGGCGCGGGCGAGGAAGCGATCAATACGCGGCACCAGCCATTTGGCGGCGATGGAGGGCGAGGCGGTGACGCGGAGCTGTGAGGGATTCTCGAGCTGCCGCATGCGCTGCAGGGCGTGGCTCAGGGTTTCGAGCGAGTCACTTACCGCGCTCCTCAGGACCTCGCCGGGCCGGGTGAGCGCCATGGTGCGGCTGGTGCGGTGGAACAGGACCATGCCGAGCTGGTCCTCCAACTCCTTGATTTGATGGCTGATTGCAGCCGGGGTGACGTTCAGCTCGGCAGCGGCGCGGGTAAAACTCAAGTGCCTTGCGGCGGAATCGAAGGCTTTGAGGGCCTGGAGGCCGGGGAGGTGGCGAAGCATTTTTTGATTTTCAAACCATTTTTGACGATTCTGAGAGAACAAGTCGTTTGTTCTTTATTCTATCGTCACTTAGATTATTCGCAACATTCATTGCTTAACAGGAACTTAACAAATGCCTCCCGTCACAAGTCCCCGGACCCTCGCCTACGACGTGGTTTTCGACCGCGTTTCGACCGCCTACGACACGCTGCGACGCCGCTTTTTGAGGCGTTCGACAAGGCCAACCGGACTCGAGCTGCTGGAGCGCGAGAGCGCCCGCATCCGGCTCGAGAGCCGCCACTGGCTGATGGGTTAACGGCCCTTCCAGACAGGCTTGCGCTTTTCAGCGAAGGCTCTGGCGCCTTCGAGCTGGTCCTCGCTGGCGTAGAGGCGGTCGACGGTCGGAAGTTTCCGTTTGGTCACCATGTCGAAGGCCTGCTGAACCGGCAGGTGCATCGTCTCGCGTACCGTCTCCTTGATGGCGGCAAAGACCAGTGGCGGACCATCCGCCAGGTGGTCGGCCAGAGCGCGGGCGCGGGCCATGAGGCCGGCAGCCGGGACCACCTCGTTGACGATGCCCCAGTGCTTTGCCTCCACCGCGCCGAAGCGGCGGCCGGTGAACAACAGCTCCATGGCCACGTGATAGGGGATGCGGCGCGGCAGCTTGATGGTCGCGGCATCAGCAAGGGTGCCGGAATTGATTTCGGGCAGGGCGAAGGTGGCGTGATCGGCGGCCAGGATGAGGTCGCAGGAGATCATGATCTCGAAGCCGCCGCCGAAAGCGAGGCCGTTGACAGCGGCGATCACCGGCTTGTTGAGGCCGGGAAGTTCCTGCAAGCCCCCGAAGCCGCCTACGCCATAATCCGAATCGGGCGCTTCGCCCGCCGCGGCAGCCTTGAGGTCCCAGCCCGGGCAGAAGAACTTCTCGCCGGCGGCGGTGAGGATCGCCACGCGCAGGGACGGATCGTCGCGAAAGGCGGCGAAGGTCTCGCCCATGATGCGGCTCGTTGCGGCATCGATGGCATTGGCCTTGGGCCGGTCGATGGTGACTTCGAGGACGGCGCCACGGCGGCTGGTGAGAATGGGGGACATGTCAGGGACTCCGCATGCGGATCAGGGCGTCAACAGCGACCGCGCCGTCGGGCAGAACGAGGAGGGGGTTGATATCGGCTTCGGCAATATCTCCCGGATAGGCGGCAGCGAAGGCGGCGACGGCCGCGATGGCACCGATGACCGCACGCTGATCGCCGGACCTGCCGCGGAAGCCTTCGACGAGCCTCCAGACCTTGAGCTTCCTCACCTCGCGCTCGATTTCGGCGCGAGTCGTCGGGAGCAGCAGGGTGACGCTGTCCTTCAGCAGTTCCGTGAGAACACCGCCGGCGCCGATCACCAGGGCGAGGCCGAACTGCGCATCCTCCTTGAGGCCGATGATGAGTTCGGCGACGGCACCAGTCACCATCGTCTCGACCAGCACTTCGGGTGCCAGCGCGCCCAAGCGCATGGCGGCGGCTCTCACTTCGTCATCAGAACGCAGATTGAGGGCGACGCCGCCGGCCTCGGTCTTGTGGGCGATGGCGGCGGATGACACTTTCAGCGTGACGGGATAGCCCAGTTCGCGAGCCACGCCGACCGCATCCTCTGCCCTGCACACGCTGCCCCCGGGGACAGCGAGGCCGTGCCGGCTGAGCAGCAGCTTGGCCTCATGCTCGATCAGGGTGCGGACGGCGCCACCGGACCGTGCGACCGGTGCGAGGACGGGCGGCACGTCGCGCCGGGCCCAGTTGCGGCCGATCAAGGCGGCGGCCTCAAAGGCGGCGAGGGCATCGTCCAAGCCCATCATGGGGGCGACGCCGTGGGCTGCCATCTCAGAGGCGAGGTCGAGCGGCAGGCACTCGGGCAGCGAGGCGACCATAGCAGCGCGGGCTTTCGTGGCATCGGCGGCATTGATCAGAGCCTTTGCCGTGACGAGCCAGGTGTCTGGGCGCATCTTCGGATTGGTCGGGATGTCGAGGATCAGCATGGCGACATCGTAACCGCCGGCCAGCACGGAAGAGAACGTGGCGGTGAGCTTCGCCTCGTCGTTCCAGATGAAGGTGTGATAGTCGAGCGGGTTGTCGATCGCGACGTATTCATTGAGGGTCGCGGCGACTTTCGGTGCGGTGCAGCTGTCGAAGGGGGGAAATCGCACATCCCTGCCCAGCGCCATGTCGGCCACGAGGGCGGCCTCGCCGCCGGAGCAACTCATGGAGACGAGGCGATTGTCCTTCAGAGGCCCGTCATGGTGGAGGAATTTGAGGGTCTCGACGAAGGCGGTCACCGATGTCATGCGGGCGATGCCGTAGCGCTCGAAGAGCGCGTCATAGAGCGTGTCGGCGCCGGCAAGCGAGGAGGTGTGGCTCATGGTCACCCGTGCACCCTGCTCTGAGCGGCCTGTCTTCAGCGCGACGACAGGCTTTCTGAGATCACGCGCCAGGGCAGCAGCCCGGGCGAAGGCCGCAACATCGCGCAGGCCCTCGATATGGAGACCAATCGCCGTGATGCGGTCATCAGCGGCGAGCACTTCCAGCATCCGGGCCATGTCGACATCGGCCTGATTACCGATGGCGAAGATGGCGGCCAGCGGCAGGGCGCGGCGGGTCATGGTGAAGTTGCAGGCAATGTTCCCCGACTGGGTGACGATGGCGACGCCAGCGTCGCGCGGATCGACACCATGCTCGTCGGGCCAGAGAGCGGCGCGAGCCATGCCGTTGACGAAACCGTAGCAGTTGGGGCCCAAGAGCGGCATGCCATTCGCGGCAGCAAGAAGCTCATCCTGGAGGTGGTGGTCGCCGGTCTCGGCAAATCCTGAAGCGTAGATGACGGCCCCGCCGCATCCCATTTTGCTCAGTTGGCGGACGATCTCGATGGTCGGCTCGCGCTTGACGGCAATGAAGGCGGCATCGGGCACACCGTCGATCGCTTCGACGGATCTCACAGTGGCGACGCCGCCGAGGTGTGGGCGCCTGGGGTGGACGGCCCAGATCCTCCCCGTGAAACCCAGATCGCGGGTGCGGGCGATGGCGACATCGCACTCGCCGCCGCCGATGAAGGCGATGGAGGAGGGATGGAGAAGGCGGGTGAGGG
>CAZIXE010000086.1:0-14270 GCA_964543235.1 uncultured Rhizobiaceae bacterium
GCGGTCTCGACACCCTCAAGGCCAAACGCCATCCTTCTTCAACAGCCTGCTAGAGCCGTGTCATTCTGAGCCGCAGCGCATTGCTGATGACGCTCACCGAACTGAGCGCCATCGCGGCGGCTGCAATGACCGGCGACAGCAGGATCCCGAAGACCGGATAGAGCACGCCCGCCGCCACCGGCACGCCCGCCGCGTTGTAGATGAAGGCGAAAACCAGGTTCTGCCGGATATTGCCCATTGCCGCCTTCGACAGCCGTCTGGCCTTCACGATGCCGTTGAGATCGCCCTTGAGCAGCGTGACCCCGGCACTCTCCATGGCAACATCTGTACCGGTACCCATGGCAATGCCGACATCGGCCGCTGCCAGCGCCGGCGCATCGTTGACGCCGTCTCCGGCCATTGCCACGACGCGCCCCTGCGCCCTGAGCGCGCTGACCACCTTGGCCTTTGCGTCCGGCAGCACCTCGGCTTCGATTTCGGTAAGGTCGAGTTGCCGGGCGATTGCTTCCGCCGTCGTGCGGTTGTCGCCGGTCAGCATCACCAAGCGAATGCCGTCGCCCCTGAGGGCTTTGATGGCAGCCGGTGTCGTGGCCTTGATCGGATCGGCTATGGCTATCGCCGCCACCGCCTGGCCGTTGATGGCCACGAAGATGGCGCTGGCTCCGGCCTTGCGAAGATCGTCCGCGGCGCCCGCGAGCGTATCCGTGGCGATCGACAGTTCCTGCAGGAACCTGGCATTGCCGAGCACCACGCGCTTGCGCTCAACCATGCCGATCGCACCCTTGCCGGCCGGCGAATCGAAACCTATGACCTTGCTGAGGCTGAGGCCGCGCGCCCGGGCTGCTGCCACGATCGCCTGCCCCAGCGGATGCTCGCTCGCCTGTTCGACGCTTGCCGCCAGCCGCAGCGCCTCGTCCTCGCTGAAATCCGCCACCGTAACCACGCCTGTCACGGCGGGCTTGCCTTCCGTGAGCGTACCGGTCTTGTCGATCACCAGAGTATCGACCTTCTCCAGGCGCTCCAGCGCTTCCGCGTCCTTGATCAGCACGCCCTCCTGGGCGCCGCGCCCCACGCCCACCATGATCGACATCGGCGTGGCAAGCCCCAGCGCACATGGGCAGGCGATGATCAGGACCGCCACAGCCGCCACCGTGCCGTAGGCAAACCGCGGTTCCGGTCCCCAGATCGACCAGGCGGCGAAGGCCAGGAGTGCGACGGCGATGACGAGCGGCACGAACCACCCAGACACCTGGTCGGCAAGCCGCTGGATGGGCGCCCGGCTGCGTTGCGCCTCCGCCACCATCTGCACGATCCGCGCCAGCATCGTGTCGCGTCCCACCTTCTCGGCCTGCATGACGAAGCTGCTGGAGGCATTCAGCGTGCCCCCGATCACCTTCGATCCCGGCACCTTGCTGACCGGCAGCGATTCCCCCGTCACCATCGATTCGTCGACTGTCACATGACCTTCCACCACCACCCCGTCCACCGGCACTTTCTCGCCGGGCCTGACCCGGAGCCGGTCGCCGGCCGCGATGGCCTCGATTGCCACTTCCTCGTCCGTGTCACCATCCGTCAGCCGCCGCGCCGTCCGGGGCTGCAGTCCGAGCAGCGCCTTGATCGCCCCCGATGTCCGCTCTCTGGCCCGGAGCTCCAGCACCTGCCCCAGCAGCACCAGCACGGTGATCACGGCCGCCGCCTCGAAATAGACGGCCACCGACCCGTCCGCCTGCCGGAACGCCGGCGGGAAGATCTGCGGGGCCAGGGTGGCAGCGAGGCTGAAGAGATAGGCGACCCCCGTACCCATGGCGATCAGCGTGAACATGTTGAGGCTGCGGTTGATGACCGACTGCCAGCCGCGCACGAAGAACGGCCAGCCAGCCCACAGCACCACCGGCGTGGCCAGCGCGAGCTGCACCGGATTCGACACGCTTCTGTCCATGAGCATGTGCAGCCCGAACACATGGCCGCCCATCTCCAGCAGGAACAGGGGCAGCGTGATGACAAGCCCGATCCAGAATCGCCGGGTCATGTCGATCAGCTCTTCATTGGGCCCGGTATCGCTGCCGGCGAAGGCGGGTTCCAGCGCCATGCCACAGATCGGGCAGGAACCCGGCCCCACCTGCCGGATCTCCGGATGCATCGGACAGGTGTAGATCGTGCCCTCTGGCACCGCCGCCTCGGCTGCGCTCCCCGGTTCCAGGTATTTCTGCGGATTGGCAATGAACTTGGCCCGGCAGCCGGCGGCGCAGAAATAATAGGTGCGGCCGTTATGGGTGGCCCGGTGCTCGGCCATGTGCGGATCGACGCTCATTCCGCACACCGGATCGATAGCCGGTGGGGCCGCGGCGGCGCCCTGCTTGCGCATGTGGCTGCCGCAGGAATGCTGCGTTTGATGCGCGGGCGTGTCGGGATGGGCCATCGCATGCTCCTGAGGGTCTCGACAGATGATGGCTCATCCTATAAACCTTCCCATCATTGGAAGGTCAAGCGCTTGCTGGAGCTGCATCGATGAACATTGGCCAGGCCGCCGCGGCGTCCGGCGTCACCGCCAAGATGATCCGCTACTACGAGGACGTGGGCCTCCTGCCTTCCGTCCGCAGGACCGCTTCAGGTTACCGCAAATATGCGGCGGCGGATGTCCACCGCCTGCGCTTCGTCAAGCGGGCCCGTGACTTCGGCTTCTCGATGGAGCAGATCGCCAGTCTCCTGGTGCTGTGGGACGACCGCAGCCGGCCCAGCAAGGAAGTCAAGCGGATCGCCATGGCCCATGTTGCCGAACTTGATGAGAAGATCCGCCATTTGACCGAGATGCGTGACGTGCTGTATCGCCTCGCCCGCCGCTGCCATGGCGATGATCGGCCGGATTGCCCCATTCTTCAGGACTTCGCGGCCTGACAGGGCAAAGAAAAAGGGCACCGCTGCAGCAACGCCCAGGCTATTGCCCATGCTGCGGGAGGAATCAGCAGTTGGTGCAATCGAGGGTCCGGCTCTCGCGCGGACGCAATGTCAGCTGATGTTCCGGCCGGAACGTCTGCGTGCCCAGCACATAGCTGAACAGCGGCTTGAAGCTGACGCAGACCCGGGCCGTCACCAGGTCGTTGTTGTCGGTCATCAGATTGATGTAACCGGATGTTGACGGTGTGCCGCCGCACGAACCGCCATTGTTCTTCTGCCAGATCAGGTTCACGTTGCTGCCGTTCTTGCGATAGGCGAAGACCTCGGCCTTGACGTCCGAGGCCGAGAACGGCTCCATGATCGGCGCGATTGCTTTGAAGAAGCCGTTGATGTCGCTGCTGGTGATCGTCGTCGATGTCTGCGTCACCAGGTCCGCAACCGTGCTCGCAGCCAGCGTCACCCGCCGGTTGGCGGAGATCAGGTTGGTGACATCGATCAACCCGATATAGAGGATCACCATGAACGGGAAGATGAAAGCCATTTCGATGGCTGCAACACCCTTGCTATTGCGGCGGAACGAAACAGCCGCCGCTGCGATCCTGGTGGCCGGGCGTCTCATCCGATTGGGGAAGAAGGCGGTCATGTGGTGTAATCCTGTCCGGCGTGGGGTCTCAGAAGGGTTCGTTGCGGAAAACTGCGCCGGCCGTCAGCAGGCGCCGGTCGTTGCCGATGTTGGCGAGCAGCGTGATGCCCGGCATGAACAGCTTCCATTCATAGTAGGTGCGCACCACCGTGACCGTCAGGCGGGCGCCCGGATTGTACTGCGAATTGGTGCTGACATCGGGGGAGAGTGCGCCGTTGTTGATCGGTTGCGGCAGGTTGATCGCCGCGAACGTCGCAAAATTGCGCACATCGACGTGGAGCTTTTCTTCGCACTTGAGGAACGACGCGAGATTGCCGCAAACGATGGTCTTGAATTGCGACTTGGTGATTCCCTGATTCTGCACCTGCCCGGTTCGGATCATGCGCCCGGCCTGCGCGACGCCGTTCTCGATCACGTATTCGCTGAACAGCATGATGCCCGTTTCGAAGATGAAGCCGAGCAGGTAGAGAAATGGTCCGGCCACCATGGCGAATTCGATGGCCGTGACGCCTTTTTCCGATTTTCTGAAGCGCTTGAAGGGGCTCCAGTGCGCCCGGCTCCTGCGAAACCACATAGACTGACTCCCGTCCGCTTCATGCCGCGCGCCGCTTGAACAGGGCACTGCGGATTAGTGCTGAGGGAGTGTTATCAATGAGCCATTGAATCAGACTAAAAACATTCGTTCAAATTCGAACGACTTGCCGATTCCCTGCCGCCTGTTGCGGCGGACGCGCAAAAAAACGCCGCCCTCGCCGGGCGGCGCCCCTCCGATCCCGGATTGTTCTGTTACTGGCCGGCGGCCGAAGTGGCCAGCGTTCCCTTCTTCTTGTTCTGGCCTTCGAGCGTGTCGAAGTAGTCCTTGTTGTCGCCCACCTGCAGCGTCGATTCACAGACATCGCCGCAGGCATAGGAGAATTTCGAACCGGCCCGGAACACGTTAACGTTATGGTTGCCGCTGAGCTTCACCGTGACATCGAGCGCCGCGAGCTCATTGCCCTCGCTGTCGAGCACGATGATGTTGGTCGAACCGAAGTTGCGGCCGTGAACGAAGATGCGTTTGTTCTGGACGGTCACATCGGCAATGTTGGGGTTGCCCACCACGACGGTGGCGGGATCGCCGCTGACTGCCAGCATCTTCGCTTCATCGGCCTTCACGATCACGTCGGTCGCGGCGAAGACCGGCGTGGCAGCCGCTGCCGCGACAAAGGCAGACAGGAAGAATATGCGAAGCTTCATGGGAGCGTCCTGCAGGATGTATTGGTGTGTCAGCGCATCGCCCGCATTTGACTCCACAATGGTGAATCTTCTGTTACCTGGCATCCTGGCGCTGCCGCCGGCCGTGCCTGGCCGGATCTGCAGGGGCCCCGGCTGTGGAGTGTCGGGCGCCGTGCAAACCCGCGCCGCAGCATATCACTAGTATAGCTGTTTCCTGTAACCTCAATTATACTTGATGAATTTCAATGGCATCAGGATTATCTACAAATTTTATTATTTGAATAAATCAATTGATAACCAAACAGACCCCAGCGTTTAGAAATACAGCACTTGGTGCTTTCGATTTACTGCGTATTAAACCCTGTACCTTATGTTCCCGCCATGGTTCGCGGCTAAAGGCATGCATTAGCCCGGCAAGCGGATCAGGTGCTGTAGAACGAGTTCTAGATGGAGACAAGTATGAGCAAGCTCGTGCGTTTTGTGAAAGATGAATCTGGTGCGACCGCCATCGAGTACGGCCTCATCGCTGCTGCCACGGGCCTGGCCCTGGTCGCCGTGATGCCCCTGATCGGTGAGCAGCTCGAGTCCACCTTCGGCACCATTGCCGACAACATGGGCAACTAAGAGGACGAAGGGAGCTTTCAGCTCCTCGGGATATCCTGAAGGTTTAAGGGGCCGCAGGCTTTCTGCGGCCCCTTTTCCTTTTGACTTTGCCATATCCGGTTAACCGGCAATTTACAGACCCCATGGAAATGTCGGCAATCGCCGCACATGCGGCCCGCGCTCATCCTCGAGCCGCTGTCTCCGGAGTTGCCATGCCTGCCAGCCTGCCCGTTCTGCTGTTTCCGGCCCTGATGATTCTGGCAGGCGTCAATGATGCGCTCACCTATCGCATCCCGAACTGGCTCACCCTGGCGATCGGCCTCCTGTTCTGGCCATTCGCGCTTTTCTACGGCATGCCCGGCGAACTGCTGCTGTGGCACGCCTTGACCGGCGTGGTCCTTCTGGTGATGGGCTTCGGCCTTTTCGCCGCGGGCCTGTTTGGCGGCGGCGACGCCAAGTTGATGGCGGCGGCGGGCTTCTGGTTCGGCTGGCCGGTGGCCATGAAGTTCCTGGTACTGACGGCCCTGGCTGGCGGCCTGCTGGCGCTGGCCATCGCTCTCTGGACTGCTCTGCAGATGGACCAGGAGATGCGCGGCCACACCTGGATCGAGCGGTTCCGGAGCAGGAAGATCGACGTGCCCTATGGCGTCGCTCTGGCGGCCGGGGCCGTCATCGCCTTCCCGGACAGCTGGTGGTGGAGGCTCCTGAGTTAACTGGTTGGAAAGCATCGCGGGATGAAAAGAGTTAACCCTAATTTGACCATTAGAGACGACATTCAACAGACGAGGCGGCCTGGCTGCACGCCATGCGAGGACTGGGACAATGAGTAAGACGCGTATCCTGATCGGTGTTTTGGCTCTGGGCTCCGGGCTTGTCGCGGCTTTCATGGGCATGAAAGTCATCAACAAGAAGCCCAAGACCGAAGTTGTCGAAGTCAACAAGGTCGAAACCGTCGACGTCCTTGTGGCCGCCAAGCAGATCGGCATGGGCGACAAGCTCGCCGCCGGCGCCATCACCTGGCAGGAGTGGCCGGAGAATGTTGTTGCCCCGGGCATGATCACCAAGGTCGAGGACCCAGAAGCACTGGTCAAGTACGAAGCCGCCCGCGCCCGCATCGAGATCTTCGAGGGCGAGCCCATCATCGACAGGAAGCTCGTGATGCCGGGCGACAATGGTTTCATGGCCGCTATCCTGCCCAAGGGCATGCGCGCCGTCTCGGTCCGCATCTCCGAGGAGACGGGTGCTGGCGGCTTCATCCTGCCCAATGATCGCGTCGATGTCCTGCTTACCAAGAAGCTCGACGAGGAAGGCTCGGCCCGCAAGGTTGTCACCAGCGAGACGGTAGTCACCAATGTCCGCGTACTTGCCATCAATCAGACCTACAAGCAGAGTCCCGAAGGCGATCAGGTGATCCCGGAAGGCAAGACTGCGACCCTCGAGCTCACGCCTGCCCAGTCGGAGGTCGTCTCCATGGCCGAGACCGCCGGGCAGCTGTCCCTGTCGCTGCGCTCCATCGCCGAATCCGACAAGAATCTCGGCGATGCGCCGGTCACATCCGAGAAATATGCCAAGGGCATCTCCGGCGACAAGTTCACGGTCGTCCGTTACGGGCTCACCAAGAAATTCACCAACCTCGACTAAGGCCTCGTCATGATTCTGCACGCAAACTCCAAGACGACCAGGCACAGGATGAAAGCCGCCGCGGCCGCCCTTGCCTTGTCGGCCCTCGCATTCATGGCCGCCGCAACGCCCGCTCCTGTCCTGGCCGGCGACTACGCCAGCGATGAATCAGGCGCGCGTTTCGTCCGCATCGGCCTCAACAAGTCGATTGTGATTCGCCTGCCCGGCGCCGCCCGCGACGTGCTGGTCGGCAACCCCGACATTGTCGAGGCCGTGGTGCGCACCAAGAACACCGCTTACCTCTTCGCCAGGTCGGTCGGCCAGACCAACATCTTCTTCTTCGACGAGGCCGGCCAGCAGATCCTGGCGCTCGACCTCGAAGTCGCCCAGGACATGGCGGCGCTGCAGAAACTGATTCAACGCACCCTGCCGGGCTCGAAGATCACCGTCGACACCGTTGGCGAGAATGTCGTCCTGGGCGGCAGCGCCGCCAATGCCGCCGAGCACAAGACGGCGATCGATCTCGCCACCAAGTTCGCCAACGATCCCAACAAGGTGATGTCCACCGTCGCCATCGCCGGCAGCCAGCAGGTGATGCTCAAGGTCCGCGTCGTGGAAGTCCAGCGCCGCGTCCTCAAGCAGCTCGGCATCAACACCCAGGCCGTCTTTTCGGTTGGCAACATCACGGCCAATCTGGCCAACATCAACCCGTTCCAGAATCCGCTTATCAGTGCCGGTGCCGGCAATCTCGTCAGATTTGCTGATGGCAGCACCCAGATCGATGCCGTCCTGCGCGCCATGGAGTCCGACGGCCTGATCCGCACTCTGGCCGAACCGACCCTCACCGCCGTTTCAGGTGAAGAAGCGAATTTCACTGCCGGCGGCGAGTTCCCGGTCCCGGTCCCGGATTCGGAAGGCAACATCCGGCTTGAATACAAGCCGTTCGGCGTCATCCTCAATTTCACGCCGACCGTGCTGAGCCAGGGCCGCATCGGCCTGAAGGTGCATACCGAGGTCAGCGAAATCTCCGGCCAGTCGACCATTACCGTGAACGACAACATTGCCCCGGTGCTGACAACCAGAAACATCGAGACGTCGATTGAACTGCCGAGCGGCGGTTCCATGGCCATGGCCGGACTGATCAAGGACGTCAACGAACAGACGATCAAGGGCATTCCGGGGCTGAAGAGCGTGCCGGTGCTCGGCGCACTGTTCAGGAGCCGGGACTATGTTTCCGACCAGACCGAACTCGCTGTCCTCGTCACGCCCTACACCGTCAATCCGGTCAGCGAGAACCAGCTCGCCACCCCGGCCGACGGCCTCAACATTGCGACCGATGCCCAGACCATCCTGCTCGGCCGTCTCAACAAGATCTATGGCACGCCCGGCGTGGCGCCCAACGGCGTCTATCACGGCAGCGTCGGCCACATCGTGAAGTAAGTGGGCGCGGAGGAACTGATGTCGAAACTGATGAGCTTCAAGGCCGCCGCGCAGGGAATGGCGCTCCTCGGCGCCGCCATCTCCTTGTCCGCCTGCGAGACCCTCGAGATGGACAAGGCGGAGATGTACACGCCCGCCCCCCACTACGAGCGCTACCCGATCAAAGTGGCGAAGCAGCCTGTCAAATTGACGATCTCCTCGAAGTCGGGCCATGTGACGCCAACCCAGGCTGCGGAACTCGCAGCCGCCGGCCGCCGGGCCCAGGGTACAGTCAATGGCGGCATGGTGTCGGTGCGCCGCCCCAGTGGCGGCGGCCAGTCCGCCAAGGTCGCCGCCGAGGTGAAGTCGATTCTCATCAACCAGGGCGTGCCGGCCGGCAAGATCGTCGAATCGACCTATTCCGGCGACTCGACCTCGCCGGTTCAGGTCACCTTCGTCCGCGCCGTGGCCGTCACCGAGGAATGCGGCGCCTGGAACAACCTCGCCTATCAGCCAGACAACGAGCCCCATGAGAATTTCGGTTGTGCCCACCAGCACAATATTGCCGCCATGGTGGCCAATCCGCAGGACCTTGTGGTGCCGCAGCCGATGACGCCGCCTGAGCCCGGCAAGACGTCGGTGGCGATCGACGACTATCGCGGCTTCGCCAGCAGTGCCGGCGCCAGCGGCGGCAGCTCCTCGGACAGCGGTTCCTCCGGTGGCGGCGGCAGCAGCGGCAGTGGTGGCGACAGCGGCGGTGACTCCGGTGGCGACTCCGGTGGTGACTCCGGCGGCGGCTCATCAGCTTCAGAGTAGAGAACAGATACGAGTGTGAACGGACGGACGTAGCGATGCAGACCCAGGCCCTCGAAATGCCGATCCCGGCACAGGTTCCCGACCAGCCGGTCGTGGCCCACATCCCGCGCATCAACATTCATATCTTCTGCGACAATCCCCAGACCGCCTCGGTGATGCAGGCGGCGGCCGCCGACCGCCGCATGTCGCGCGCCCATGTCACCATCCAGATGGGTGGTATTGCCGGCGCCGTGCAGGTCTACCAGTCCGCCGGCACGCCCAGCCTGCTGATCGTCGAATCCCACAGCCCCCGCGACCTCATGCTCGCCGAGTTGATGCAGCTTGCCCAGGTGTGTCAGCCGACCACCAAGGTGGTGGTCATCGGCCACCTGAACGACGTCATCCTCTATCGCGAACTGATCCGCCAGGGGGTCAGCGAATATATCGTCGCTCCGTTGACGCAGCTGCAGATCATCGAGGCGATTTCCAACCTCTACCAGGATCCCAAGGCCGGGCCGGTCGGTCGCATCATCGCCTTCGTCGGCGCCAAGGGTGGCGTCGGCTCCTCGACCATTGCCCACAATTTCGGCTGGACCGTCTCGCGCACCTTCGCGGTTGACACCGTGATCACCGATCTCGATCTCGCCTTCGGCACCGCCGGGCTCAATTTCAACCAGGAAGCCGCCCAGGGCATCTTCGACGCGCTGGGTCAGCCCGACCGCGTCGACAATACCCTGATCGACCGCCTGCTCACCAAATGCGGCGACAAGCTGAGCCTCCTCGCTTCCCCCGGCATCGTCGACCGTGACATGGCCGTCGAGTCGCAGTCCATCGAGACCATCCTCAGCGTCGTGCGCCAGAATGTGCCCTGCGTCGTCGTCGATGTTCCCAACATGTGGGCGCCCTGGATCAAATACACGCTGATCCAGTCCGACGAGGTGATCATCACCGCGACCCCCGATCTCGCCTCTCTGCGCAACACCAAGAACATCATCGACCTGCTCAAGGCCTCGCGGCCCAACGACCGGCCGCCGCGCCTCATCCTCAATCAGGTGGGCGTTCCCAAGCGTCCGGAGATTCCGCCCGGCGAGTTCGCCAAGGCGGTCGGCGTCGAGCCGTCGGTCGTCATTCCCTATGATCCGCAGTCCTTCGGCACCGCCGCCAGCAACGGCCAGATGCTCGCCGAGGTCGCCGCCAAGTCCAAGGCGGTCGAAGCCCTGAATCAGCTTGCCGACATCATCATGGGTCCGGCCAAGCCGCCGCAGCAGGCCAAGCGCGGTCTGTCCATTCTCGATAAACTTCCCAAGTTGAGGAAGAAGTGATGTTTGGTAAGCGTTCCGAAGGAACCCAGCCCCTTCCGCCGGTGATGCCGGCTCCGCCGGTCGGGCAGCCGCCCGCCGCCGCCGGCGCGACGCAGATTCCCGATCTGCCCATGCCGGGTTCCGCGGCCCCGCCGCCGCCCGCACCCGCCGCCTCAGGCCGCGGCACGGCCCGCCGTTCCGAGAACTACTACGACATCAAGTCGACGATCTTCAACGCCCTGATCGATGCCATCGACCTGACCCAGCTGGGCCAGCTCGATCGCGATGCCGCCCGCGACGAGATCCGCGACATCGTCAACGAGATCATCACGCTGAAGGACGTGGCGATGTCCATCGCCGAGCAGGAGGAACTGCTCGAGGACATCTGCAACGACGTGCTCGGCTTCGGCCCGCTGGAGCCGCTGCTCGCCCGCGACGACATCGCCGACATCATGGTCAACGGCGCCAACACCTGCTTCATCGAAGTCGGCGGCAAGATGCAGAAGACCGGCGTCCGCTTCCGTGATAACGCCCAGCTGCTCAACATCTGCCAGCGCATCGTCAGCCAGGTCGGCCGCCGCGTCGATGAGGCCAGCCCCATCTGCGACGCCCGTCTCATGGACGGTTCGCGCGTCAACGTCATCGTGCCGCCGCTCGCCATCGACGGGCCCACCCTCACCATCCGCAAGTTTAAGAAGGACCGCCTCAAGCTCACCGATCTGGTCAAGTTCGGTTCGATCACGCCTGAGGGCGCCACCATCCTCCAGATCATCGGCCGCGTCCGTTGCAACTGCCTCATCTCCGGCGGCACCGGCTCCGGCAAGACCACGCTGCTCAACTGCCTCACCGGCTATATCGATCACGACGAGCGCGTCATCACCTGCGAAGACGCCGCCGAGCTGCAGCTCCAGCAGCCGCATGTGGTGCGCCTCGAAACCCGCCCGCCGAACCTCGAGGGCGAGGGCGAGATCACCATGCGCGATCTGGTCAAGAACTGTCTGCGTATGCGCCCCGAGCGCATCATCGTCGGCGAGGTCCGCGGCCCCGAGGCCTTTGACCTTCTCCAGGCGATGAACACCGGCCATGACGGTTCCATGGGAACGCTCCACGCCAACAGCCCGCGCGAGGCCATCTCCCGTCTCGAATCGATGATCACCATGGGCGGCTTTGCCCTGCCGTCCAAGACCATTAAGGAGATGATCTGCGGCTCCATCGACGTGATCGTCCAGGCTGCCCGCCTGCGTGACGGTTCGCGCCGCATCACCCACATCACCGAGGTGGTCGGCATGGAGGGCGACGTCATCATTACCCAGGACCTGTTTGTATACGAGGTGATCGGCGAGGACGCCAACGGCAGGATCATCGGCCGCCACCGCTCGACCGGCATTGCCCGGCCGCATTTCTGGGACCGCGCCCGCTACTACAACGAAGAAGGCCGCCTCGCCGAAGCGCTCGAGAAGGCCGAAGAGCGCAACGACAGCGACCTGTGATCCGGGAGAGGTGAGACCGCGTAACGATGCTCTTTGGTGACCAGCTTCCGCAGATAGCCTTTGTGGTGATGATCGGCCTCTTCGTCGGCGGCCTGATCATCGCCGTTCTCTATCCCTATTTTTCCGGTTCGGTGGAATCGGCCAGGCGCGTCAAGGCAATCGCCTCCAGCAACAAGCAGCCGGCCAAGCAGGGCTTCCGCCAGCGCCTGATGGCCGAGGATCCCAAGGATTCCCGCCGCCGCCAGCTGCAGGAATCCCTGAAGCAGATTGAGGAGCGCGAGAAGCAGCGCAAGAAGCGGCTGACGCTGCGCGTCATGATCCTGCAGGCCGGTCTTGAAATCACCCCCCAGGTCTTCTGGATGATCTCGGTGGTGGTGGGCATCGTTTCGGCCCTGGGCGTCATGGTCGCCGGATTGCCCTGGTTCATTGCCCCGGTCGCCGGGGCGGTTGGCATGTTCGGCCTGCCGCGCTGGTGCCTCGGTTATCTGCGCAAGCGCCGCCAGAACATCTTTCTCAATGATTTTGCCGACGCCGTCGACGTGATGGTGCGCGGCCTCAAGGCCGGTCTGCCGGTCACTGACGCCATGAAGGTGATCGCCACCGAAACGCCGGCGCCGGTCGGTCCTGAATTCTCCGAGATCGTCGAAGGCCAGCGCGTCGGCATCACCATCGACCAGGGCGTCGAGCGCATGTACGAGCGCATGCCGCTGCCCGAAGTCAACTTCCTGTCGATCGTCATGGCCATTCAGGCCAAGACCGGCGGCAACCTCGCCGAGGCCCTGAGCAACCTTTCCAAGGTGCTCCGCGATCGCAAGAAGATGAAGATGAAGATCAAGGCCGTCAGCCAGGAAGCCAAGGCCTCCGCCGCCATCATCGGCTCGCTGCCGATCCTCATCATGGGCGCCATGACCGTTCTCAATCCCGAGTATCTGAACCCGCTCTTCTATACCAGCACCGGCAACATGCTGATCGCCGGCTCTGCCACCTGGATGGGCATCGGGGTTCTGGTCATGCGCAAGATGATCAACTTCGAAATCTGATCCTGGCAGGAAGCGCCGCCGTGTTCGAGAAAATCGTCTACCTCCTCCAGCCCGAGCAGCTCTTCGCCATGCTCATCGGCGTGGCGGCCTTTGCCACGGTTCTGACCATTGCGGCCCCCTTCTTCCAGAACGACAAGCTGCGCGCCCGCATGAAATCGGTCTCCACCGAACGCGAACGCCTGAAGGCCTTGTCGCGAGCCTCCCTGAGCCAGGGCGAAGGACGCCTGCGCGAACGCCCGCAGGCCGGCCTCATGGCGCAGCTCGTCGAAAGCCTCAACCTGCGCAAGCTGTTCGAGGCCGAGGCCTCGCGAGACAAGCTGCGCCAGGCCGGCTACCGCAGCGAGCGCCACCTCGTCACGTTCCTGGCGATCCGCGCCATCGTACCGATCGTCCTGGCCATTCTCGTCTTTGTCTATTCCTCGACGGTGTTTGCCGACCGCATCCCGCAGTCTATGCGCATGGTGGCGACCCTGTTCGGCCTTGTCGGCGGCTACTACATGCCGAACATGTTTCTCAAGAACCTGGCGCAGCGCCGCCAGGAATCGATCAAGCGGGCCTGGTCGGACGCTCTCGACCTCTTGCTGATCTGCGTCGAATCCGGCATGGCCATCGAGCCCGCCATGCAGCGCGTCGCCCGTGAGATCGGCAGCCAGTCGGTGCCGCTCGCCGAGGAACTGACCCTGACCACCGCCGAACTGTCCTTCCTCAACGATCGCCGCAAGGCCTTCGAGAATCTTGGCAAGCGCACCGGCCTGCCGACCGTGAAATCGGTCGTGACCAGCCTGATCCAGTCCGAGCGTTACGGCACGCCGCTCGGCACCGCGCTGCGTGTCCTGGCCCAGGAGAACCGCGACATGCGCATGGGTGAAGCCGAGAAGAAGGCTGCCGCCCTGCCGCCGAAGCTCACCGTGCCGATGGTCATGTTCTTCCTGCCGGTGATCTTCATCGTCATCCTTGGACCCTCGGTCATCCTCGTTCTCGGCCTGAAATAGGCCGCCAACACGTCGCGTCGAGGGCCGCTGTCAGCTGCGCCATCGCCACGATCTGACCGGTGTCGGCAAGCCGGCCCGGCATCCGGTGCGCCTTTCGCCAGATCGGCAGGACGGCCTCGAGGCGGTGCGCCCCCTCTTCGGTGATCCAGACGGTGCGGCGCCGCAGACCGTCGCGGACCGCGGCGATCTCGACCAGTCCCTCTTTCGTCGCCCGTGAACTATTCCCAAGTCATTGATTTCGGACTCTGACTGGCGGT
>CAZIXE010000087.1:0-14146 GCA_964543235.1 uncultured Rhizobiaceae bacterium
CCGCGAAGGCGGCCGCACCGTCGGCGCCGGCGTCGTCGCCAAAATCGTGGAGTAATCAGGTTCCGATCATGCAAGCGAACAATATCCGCATCCGACTGAAGGCGTTCGACCATCGCATTCTCGATACGTCGACGAAGGAGATCGTGAACACGGCCAAGCGTACGGGTGCACAGGTGCGTGGTCCGGTGCCGCTGCCCACCCGCATCGAGCGCTTCACGGTGAACCGCTCGCCGCATGTGGACAAGAAGAGCCGTGAGCAGTTCGAGGTGCGCACTCACCGCCGCTTGCTGGACATCGTCGACTGGAACCCGCAGACGGTCGATGCGCTGATGAAGCTCGATCTGGCTGCCGGTGTCGATGTTGAGATCAAGCTCTAACGAGCTGGACGAAGGAGTGAACGCAATGCGTTCAGGATTGATCGCAAAGAAGCTGGGCATGACCCGCATCTACACTGACGAGGGAACGCAGGTTCCCGTGACAGTGTTGAAGGTCGATAACTGCCAGGTGGTGGCCCACAAAACGCCCGACAAGCATGGCTATACGGCCCTGCAACTCGGTGCCGGCGTGCCCAAGATCAAGCGGCTGACCAGGGCCGAGCGTGGCCACTTCGCCGCCGCCAAGGTCGAGCCGAAGCGCCGCTTGCAGGAGTTCCGGGTCAGCCCTGAAAACACCATTCCCGTCGGATCCGAACTGACGGTCGATCATTTCGTTCCCGGTCAATACGTCGATGTTTCCGGAACGACGATGGGCAAGGGTTACCAGGGCGGCATGAAGCGTTGGAACTTCGGGGGCCTGCGTGCCAGTCACGGCGTCTCTATCAGCCATCGTTCGATCGGCTCGACCGGCAACCGCCAGGATCCCGGCAAGACTTTCAAGAACAAGAAGATGCCTGGGCACCTGGGTGTCGAGTCGGTGACTACGCAGAACATCGAGGTCGTCAGGACCGACGTCGAGCGCGGACTGATCCTGCTCAAGGGGTCGGTTCCCGGCGTCAAGGGTGCCTGGGTTTCGGTGCGTGACGCCGTCAAGCGCAGGCTGCCGGAATCGGCGCCACGTCCGGGTGCGTTCAAGGCGCCCCAGGCGGCCGACGAAGCGGCGGCGAAGGAGTGAGTGAACGGTCATGAAAGCCGAAATTCAGACTATTGACGCCAAAAAAGCCGGCTCGATCGAACTGAAGGACGAAATCTTCGGTCTCGATCCCCGCAAGGATATCCTGCACCGCGTCGTCCAGTGGCAGCTCAACAAGCGTCAGGCCGGCACGCACAAGTCCAAGGGCCGCAGCGAAGTCAATCGTACCGGCAAGAAGCTCGGAAACCAGAAGGGCGGCGGTACCGCGCGGCACGGCTCGCGTCGCGCCGGAATCTTCGTGGGCGGCGGCAAGGCCTTTGGTCCTGTGGTCCGCAGCCATGCCACCGACTTGCCCAAGAAGGTTCGCGCCCTCGGCCTCAAACATGCGCTTTCTGCCCGCGCCAAGGAACAGGCATTGATTATCCTGGAATCGGCCGAACTGGCCGAAGCCAAGACCAAGGCATTGAAGTCGTCATTTGCGAAACTCGGACTTGAAAACGCACTGATCGTTGACGGCGTTCAAGTCAATGCCGGGTTTGCCAACGCCGCGCGCAATATTCCGAACATCGACGTTCTGCCGGTTCAGGGCATCAACGTTTACGACATCCTGCGCCGCAAGCAGCTGGTTCTGACCAAGGCTGCGGTCGAAGCGATCGAGGCCCGGTTCAAATGAGCAAGGAACACTACTACGACATCATCAGGGGCCCGGCGATCACCGAGAAGGGGACGCTGGTCTCGGAACACAATCAGGTGATCTTCAATGTCGCGAGGGATGCTACCAAGCCCGCCATCAAGAAGGCCGTCGAGGGGCTTTTCGGTGTCAAGGTCAAGGCCGTGAACACCCTGGTCAGGAAGGGCAAGCTGAAGCGCTTCCGCGGTATCAAGTCGATCCAGAGCGACGTCAAGAAGGCGATCGTGACTCTTGCCGACGGTGAGCGTCTCGACGTCACGACGGGCCTGTAAGGAGGGGAGCGGTCACCATGCCACTCAAGACATACAATCCGACCAGCGCCGGCCAGCGCCACGTGGTGCTGGTCGACAAGAGCCAGTTGTGGAAGGGCAAGCCCGTGAAGTCGCTGGTCGAGGGTCTGACCAAGTCCGGCGGACGCGGCAATACCGGCCGCATCACCTCTCGCCGCAAGGGCGGCGGCCACAAGCAGGCCTACCGGCTTGTGGATTTCCAGCGCCGCAAGTTCGATGTGCCGGCGACTGTTGAGCGCCTCGAATACGACCCCAACCGGACAGCATTCATTGCGCTGATCAAGTATGCCGACGGTGAACTCTCCTACATTCTGGCACCGCAGCGCCTTGGGATCGGCGATACCGTGATGTCAGGCCAGTCGGTCGACGTGAAGCCAGGCAACGCCATGCCGCTCGGCTCCATGCCCGTGGGCACAATCGTGCACAGCATCGAGACAAAGCCCGGCAAGGGCGGCCAGCTCGCCCGTTCCGCCGGCACCTATGCGATGCTGGCCGGCCGCGATCAGGGTTATGCCATTCTGAAACTGAAGTCAGGTGAGACCCGCATGGTCCGCGCCGAATGCATGGCGACGGTCGGTGCCGTCTCCAACCCCGACCATGTCAACGAGATCATCGGCAAGGCCGGCCGCACGCGTTGGATGGGTAAGCGCCCAGTATCGCGCGGTATTGCCCGCAATCCAGTTGATCACCCGAACGGCGGCCGCACCAACGGCGGCAAGCATTGGGCGACGCCGTGGGGCCAGCCGACCAAAGGCAAGAAGACACGCACCAACAAGCGTACGCGGAAGCTGATTATTCGCAGCCGCCACGCCAAGAAGGTTTGAGGACAAGGATGGCACGTTCGGTTTGGAAAGGCCCGTTTGTTGATGGGTACCTGCTCAAGAAGGCGGAAACGGTTCGCGCCAGTGGCCGCAACACGCCGGTCAAGACCTGGAGCCGCCGCTCCACGATCATACCCCAATTCGTTGGCCTGACTTTCCAGGTGCACAACGGCAACAAGTTCATCCCCGTGCTCGTCTCGGAGGAAATGGTGGGCCACAAGCTCGGTGAGTTCGCGCCGACTCGCACCTTTCAGGGTCATACCGCCGCCGACAAGAAGGCCAAGGAAGCCAAGAAATGAGCAAGCCGAAGAGACCGCGCAGCCTCGCTGACAACGAAGCCCGAGCCATCACCCGCTCGATCCGTGTGAGCCCGCGCAAGCTCAATGAAGTGGCCGCCAGCATCCGCGGCAAGAAGGTCGACAAGGCACTTGCTGAACTCACCTTCTCGCGTCGCCGCATAGCCGGGACGGTCAAGAAGACGCTGGAGTCCGCCATCGCCAACGCCGAGAACAATCATGATCTCGACATCAACGATCTGGTGGTGGCCGAAGCCTATGTCGGCAAGAATATTGTAATGAAGCGGTGGACGCCGCGTGCCCGTGGCCGCGTCGGCAGGATTGAAAAATACTTCAGCCAACTGACGATCGTGGTGCGGGCACAGAGTGAAGAAAGGGAGGCCGCCTGATGGGCCAGAAAGTCAATCCGGTCGGCCTGCGCCTCGGAATCAACCGCACCTGGGATTCGCGCTGGTTCGCCGGGGGCCGTGAGTACGGCAAACTCCTGCATGAGGATATGGCAATCCGCAAGTATCTCAAGGATCAGCTCAAGCAAGCTGGCGTCGCCAAGGTGCTGGTCGAACGCCCGCACAAGAAGTGCCGCGTCACCATCTATTCGGCCCGTCCGGGCGTGGTCATCGGCAAGAAGGGCGCGGACATCGAGAAGCTGCGCAAAAAAGTCGCCGAAATGACCAACTCCGAAGTTCACCTGAACATCGTCGAAGTGCGCAAGCCCGAGGTCGATGCGACCCTGGTGGCTGAGAACATTGCACAGCAGCTCGAGCGGCGCGTTGCCTTCCGCCGGGCTATGAAGCGTGCCGTGCAGTCAGCGCAGCGCATGGGCGCCGAGGGCATCAAGATCACTTGTGCGGGACGTCTGGGCGGTGCCGAGATTGCCCGAACCGAATGGTACCGCGAAGGCCGCGTGCCGCTGCACACACTTCGTGCCGACGTCGATTACGGCACGGCGACGGCCCATACGGCTTACGGCACCAATGGCGTCAAGGTCTGGATCTTCAAGGGCGAGATTCTCGAGCACGATCCGATGGCCCAGGACAAGCGTTTCAACGAGCCTTCCGAGCAGGTCAGCGGCGGTCGCCGCCGCGATCGTGGCGATCGCGAAGGTGCCGGGGCGCGGGATTGAGGTAAATCGCCATGTTGCAACCCAAACGAACCAAGTTCAGGAAGGCCTTCAAGGGCCGCATTCACGGCAAGGCGACAAGCTGCAACACGCTTGATTTCGGCGCCTTTGGCCTCAAAGCCACGGAACCCGACCGTCTCACCGCCCGCCAGATTGAAGCGGCACGCCGGGCCCTCGCCCGCGGTATGAAACGTGCCGGCCGCATCTGGATTCGGGTTTTCCCGGATGTGCCGGTCTCCAAGAAGCCGGCCGAGGTACGCATGGGCTCGGGTAAGGGTTCGCCAGAATACTGGGCGGCGCGTGTCAAGCCGGGGCGCGTGCTCTTCGAGATCGACGGCGTCCCCCGTTCGGTTGCCGAGGAGTCGCTGGCGCTCGCCGCCGCCAAGTTGCCGATCAAGACGCGCTTCGTGGCGCGGCTGGGCGAATGACGGGAGCAGGGTGATGAAACCAGCTGATGTGAGAGCCATGACGGAGAGCCAGCTTCAGGACGAGCTCCTGAAGCTGAAAAAGGAACAGCTCAATCTGCGGTTCCAGCGCGCCACGGGACAGATCGATAACACTGCCCGCATTCGCCAGATCCGCCGCGACATCGCGCGGATCAAGACCGTTCAGACGGCCCAGGCCGCAAGGAAGTAGGAGACGGAAGATGCCGAAACGCATACTTGAAGGCGTCGTCGTCAGCGACAAGAACGACAAGACGATCGTGGTCAAGGTCGAACGCCGGCTCCGCCATCCGGTGCTTAAGAAGACGGTGCGCCTGTCGAAGAAGTACCATGCGCATGATGAGAACAACGAGGCGAAGGTCGGTGATACCGTGCGCATCACGGAAACCCGCCCGATCTCCAAGCAGAAGCGCTGGGCCTTCCTTGACAAGGTTGCGGCCGGTCAGGCCTAGGCGGAACGGGTGAAGCGATGATTCAGCAAGAAACCAATCTCGATGTCGCCGACAATTCGGGCGCTCGCCTGGTCCAGTGCATCAAGGTGCTAGGGGGCTCCAGGCGCAAGTACGCTTCGGTCGGAGACATTATTGTCGTCTCGGTGAAGGACGCCATTCCGCGTGGTCGCGTCAAGAAGGGCTCGGTCATGAAGGCAATTGTGGTGCGCACTGCCAAGGATATCCGCCGTGCCGACGGTTCGGTGATCCGTTTCGATCGCAATGCCGCAGTACTGATCAACAACCAAGGCGAGCCGGTCGGCACGCGCATCTTCGGTCCTGTGCCGCGCGAGTTGCGCGCCAAGAACCAGATGAAGATCATTTCTCTCGCGCCGGAGGTGCTGTAATGGCGCTGAAACTTAAGATTCGCAAAGGCGACAAGGTCCTTGTCCTAGCCGGCAAGGACAAGGGCAAGGGCGGCGAGGTGCTGCGCGTCATCCCGAAGGAGAACCGCGCAGTCGTTCAGGGCGTGAACATTTCGCGCCGGCATCAACGCCAGACGGCGGCCCAGGAGGGTGGCATTGTGGCCCGCGAAATGCCCATCCACATTTCAAATCTTGCCCTTCGCGATCCCAAAGACGGCAAGCCGACGCGCGTGGGGTTCAAAGTTCTTGCTGATGGCAAGAAGGTCCGGATTGCCAAGCGCTCCGGGGAGGTAATCGATGGCTGAGAAAAAGGATAAGGCACCGGCCCAGAAGGGCAGGAAGACCGAGGCGAAGGCCGAAGCCGCACCGGCTGCAAAACCCGCAGCGGCCATGCCGAAGGACTATGTGCCGCGCTTGCGCAAGCATTATGACGAAGTCGTGCGAAAGAAGCTCACCGAACAGTTCGGTTACGACAATCCCATGCGTGTGCCCAAGCTCACCAAGATCGTGCTGAACATGGGCATAGGTGAGGCCACGCAGGATTCGAAACTGGTGCAAAGCGCGGTTGGCGAACTTGAGAAGATCGCGGGACAGAAGCCGGTTATCACCAAGTCACGGAAGGCTATCGCCCAGTTCAAGATTCGCGAAGGTCTCCCGATCGGCGGCAAGGTGACATTGCGAAAGGCCCGGATGTACGAATTTCTGGATCGCCTGATCACCGTGGCGCTGCCGCGCGTGCGCGACTTCCGCGGCCTCTCGGACCGCAGCTTTGATGGCAACGGCAATTATGCCATGGGCATCAAGGAACACATCGTGTTTCCGGAGATCGATTACGACAAGATTGATCGCGTCTGGGGCATGGATGTCATCATCTGCACGAGCGCAACCAACGATGAGGAAGCGCGGGCGCTCCTCGACGCATTCAATTTTCCCTTCCGGCGCGCGCCCCAGCGGCGCCAGGCGGCTTGAGACCCAAAGAGGTAAGGACCATATGGCGAAGAAGAGCTCGGTCGAGAAGAATAACCGTCGTGCCCGTCTGGCAAAGAAATTTGCCGGCAAGCGCGCCCGTCTCAAGGCCATTGTCAGCAACAAGTCCCTCGGGATTGAGGAACGCTTCACGGCCCAGCTCAAGCTGGCAGAAATGCCGCGGAACTCGGCCAAGGTGCGAGTTCGCAATCGCTGCGAGATCACCGGGCGGCCGCGTGCGTTCTACCGCAAACTCAGAATGTCGCGACTGGCCCTGCGGGAACTGGCCAACCAGGGTCAAATCCCGGGCATGGTTAAGTCGAGCTGGTAAGAGCGCCCGGGCGAGGAGAGAAGAGAGATGAGTGTGAACGATCCGATCGGCGATATGCTCACCCGCATTCGTAACGCTGCCGAGCGCGGCCGCAACAAGGTGACTTGTCCGGCCTCCCGCCTGCGCGAGCGCGTTCTTGAGGTTCTTCAGCAGGAGGGCTTCATCCGGGGTTTTGCCACCGTCGCGAAGGAAGGTGGCAAGCCTGAAATTGAGATTGAGTTGAAGTATTTCGACGGATCGCCCGTGATCCGCGAGATCCATCGCGTTTCCAAGCCCGGACGCCGTGTTTACGCCTCGGTATCGACTTTGCCGACGGTTTACAACGGTCTGGGCGTGTCGATTCTGTCGACTCCCAAAGGTGTCATGTCTGATGCAGATGCTCGCGCCCAGAATGTTGGTGGCGAAGTGATCTGCACGGTGTTTTGAGGAGGCACTGAATGTCTCGCATTGGCAAGAAGCCCGTTGTGGTTCCAGCCGGCGTATCCGTCAGCCTCGACGGCCAGAACATCGCCGTCAAGGGACCGAAGGGGGAGCTGAAAATGCTGCTGGTCGATGAAGTTCTCGCCAAGTTGGAGCAGGGAGCCGTCAAGGTCGACCCGCGTGACAGGTCGAAGTCTGCACGTTCCTGCTGGGGCATGTCTCGCACCATGATCTCCAACATGATCAAGGGTGTTACCGAGGGTTACAGCAAATCGCTTGAAATCAATGGTGTCGGCTACCGGGCCGCTGTGCAGGGCAGGTCTCTGCAACTTAATCTGGGTTACAGCCACGATGTCTCTTACCCGATCCCGGAGGGCATTGACATCAAGACGCCTAAGCCGACCGAGATCGTCATCACCGGGATCGACAAGCAGCGCGTCGGTCAGGTGGCAGCTGAGATCCGCGACTATCGAGGTCCGGAACCTTACAAAGGCAAGGGTATCAAGTACTCGACCGAACGCATCTTCCGCAAGGAAGGCAAGAAGAAGTAACGGATAAGCACCATGGCAAGAAAAGCATCACCACTCGCGCGGCGCCGGACCCGCGTCCGCAAGGCCCTCGCGGCCGGTGGAGGCCAGCGTCCCCGGCTGTCGGTCTTTCGTTCGAGCAAGAACATCCATGCCCAGATCATTGACGACACGAAAAGCGTAACGCTGGCAGCCGCCTCTACGCTCGAAAAAGAATTCAAGGCTGCCGGCAAGACCGGCGCCGACAAGGCGGCAGCGGCTATTGTAGGCCGGCTCATCGCTGAACGAGCACTGAAAGCCAGCATCAAGAACGTGGTCTTTGACCGCGGCGGCTACATGTACCATGGCCGTGTCAAGGCGTTGGCGGACGCGGCGCGCGAGGCCGGGCTGAACTTTTAAGATGGATCAGGATATACGGGCACAGGCAAATGGCTAGAGAACGTGGTGAGCGCGACCGGGAACGCCGGGATGATCGGGAAAAAGCGGATAACGAGTTTCTCGACAAGCTGGTTCACATCAATCGTGTCGCCAAGGTGGTGAAGGGCGGCAAGCGCTTCGGATTCGCGGCGCTTGTCGTCGTGGGCGATCAGAAGGGCCGGGTCGGTTTTGGCCACGGCAAGGCGCGCGAAGTGCCTGAGGCGGTCCGCAAAGCCACCGAGGGTGCTAAGCGTGGTCTTATCCGTGTGCCGCTGCGTGAAGGGCGTACCCTTCATCACGATGTTGATGGCCGCTGGGGTGCGGGCAAGGTCACACTTCGTTCCGCGCCTGCGGGAACCGGAATCATTGCCGGCGGGCCGATGCGAGCCGTCTTTGAGTCCCTGGGCATGCAGGATGTTGTCGCCAAGTCCAAGGGCTCGTCGAATCCCTACAACATGGTGCGTGCGACTTTCGATGCACTCAAGAAGCAGGTCAGCCCGCGTGCCGTGGCGGCGCGCCGTGGAAAGAAGGTCAGCGATATTTTGACCCGCCGCCGCGACATGGACGCATCGGTATCGGAGTAGGTGGATTATGGCCAGGAAGATCACCGTCGAACAGGTCTACAGCCCGCAGCGCCGCCCCAAGGAACAGCGTGCCACGCTGATAGGTCTTGGTCTCAACAAGCTCAATCGCCGGGCGACTCTTGAGGATACGCCGGCGGTGCGCGGAATGATTGCCAAAGTGGCCCATTTGGTCCGCATCGTCGAATGAGGGACAAGAAGATGAAGCTCAACCAGATCAAGGATAACGCCGGCGCCCGCAAGGCGCGCAAGCGCGTCGCCCGTGGCATTGGTTCCGGCCTTGGCAAGACAGCCGGCCGCGGTGGCAAGGGCCAGACTGCGCGTTCGGGCGGTGCCAAGGCAGGCTTCGAGGGGGGCCAGATGCCGATCTATCGCCGCCTGCCCAAGCGGGGCTTCAACAAGCCGAACGCCGTCGTCTACAGCGAGGTTACGCTCGACAAGGTGCAGCGGGCTTTAGATTCCGGCAAGCTCGATGCGGGTAAGCCTGTGGATGCGGCTTCCCTCGTTGCAGCGGGGGTGATTGCCAAGGCGAACGGTGGCATCCGGCTTCTGGCCAAGGGGGAATTCAGAGCCCGCTCGGCATTTGAGGTCTACCACGCGAGCAAGGGCGCCATCGCCGCCGTCGAGAAGGCGGGTGGGACTGTCAGGCTCCTGAAGCCGGCCGAGTCGGAAACGGCGAAGTGATTTGAAAGCGCCTGCAGCTCCTCCCAAATAGAGGACCTTGAGGCGAGGACAAAGAATGGCATCTGCGGCAGAACAACTTGCAGCGAACATAAATTTCGGTGCTTTCGCAAAGGCCGAAGACCTCAAGAAGCGCATCTGGTTCACACTGGGTGCGCTCATCATATATCGCCTCGGCACCTATATCCCGATACCGGGCGTGGATGCAGGTGAACTTGCCAAGTTTGCTGCGCAGAATGCCTCGGGCATTCTCGGCTGGGTCAATGGCCTCGCCGGCGGTGCGCTGGGCCGCATGGCGATTTTCGCCCTGAATATCATGCCGTACATCTCGGCATCGATCATCATTCAGCTGATGACAACCGTTTCACCCCATCTCGAACAGCTCAAGAAAGAGGGCGAGCAGGGGCGCAAGAAGATCAATCAGTATACGCGCTATGGTACCGTGCTGCTCGCCGCGATCCAGTCCTACGGCATTGCCGTGGGTCTTGAAGGGCAGGGTAACATTGTCATTGATCCGGGATGGTTTTTCCGGGCGACGACCGTCATCACGCTCACAGGCGGTACGGTCTTCCTGATGTGGCTCGGGGAGCAGATCACATCGCGCGGCATCGGCAACGGCATATCGCTCATCATCTTCGCGGGCATCGTTGCCAATTTGCCGTTTGGCATTGCCAGCATGCTGGAACTCGGCCGCACCGGCCAGATTTCGACTTTCTTGATCATCGGTGTCATCATCATGGCGCTTGTCGTGGTCGCTGGTATCGTTTTTGTGGAGCGGGCCCAGCGTCGCCTGCTGATCCAGTACCCCAAGCGGCAGGTTGGAATGCAGATGTTCCAGGGAGAGAAGTCGCACCTGCCGCTCAAACTGAACACCTCCGGCGTTATTCCGCCAATCTTTGCGTCATCGCTGCTGCTTCTGCCGATTACTGTTGCCAACTTCACACGTGGGCAGGGGCCTGATTGGTTGAACGCGCTCACCGCCATGCTCGGCCATGGCCAGCCGCTCTTCCTGGCGCTCTATGCGGCGCTGATCATATTTTTCGCCTTTTTCTACACCTCGATCATGTTCAACCCCAAGGAGACCGCCGAAAACCTCAAGAAACATGGCGGCTTCATTCCGGGCATCCGTCCAGGAGAGCGCACTGCCGAATACATCGACTTTGTCCTGACACGCATTACCATGATTGGCGCGATATACCTTGCAGTCGTGTGCCTGTTGCCGGAATTTCTCATCGGCTACGCGGCATTACCGTTCTATTTTGGCGGTACATCTCTGTTGATTGTCGTCAGTGTGACTATGGACACGGTTGCCCAAATCCAGGGCCATCTCCTGGCACAGCAGTATGAGGGACTGATCAAGAAGTCGAAGCTGCGGGGGATGAAGCGTTGAACATTATATTGCTCGGCCCGCCAGGGGCGGGCAAAGGTACTCAGGCCAAGCGCCTCGAGGAGCGCCACGGCATGAAGCAACTTTCGACTGGAGAGATGCTGCGCGCCGCCGTGGCAGCCGGAACCGAAGTCGGCAGGAAGGCCAAGGCTGTGATGGAGCGCGGGGACTACGTCTCTGACGATATCGTGGTCGCCATCATTGGAGATCGTCTAGAGGAAGCTGACGTAAGGAATGGATTCATACTGGACGGCTTTCCGCGCAATGTTGCCCAGGCCGAAGCACTCGACCGCATGTTGCGGCAAAAGGGGCTGAAACTCGACGCGGTGATCGAGATGAAGGTTGACGACGAAGCGCTGGTGGAAAGGCTCACGGGCCGTTACACCTGCGCGAAGTGTGGTCGCGGCTACCATGACCGGTTCGAGAAACCGCGACAAGACGGAGTCTGCGATGTCTGCGGGTCGACCGAGTTCTCGCGCCGCGCTGACGATAAGGAAGAGACGGTACGCGAGCGCCTGACAGTCTACAACAGGCAGACGGCACCGCTGGTGGCCTATTATGGGGACAAGGGAGCGTTAAGGTCGGTTGACGGGATGGCTGATATTGAAGAGGTCTCCCGTCAGATCGAGGGCGTTTTGAACGGATTTTGACGGGTTGGCCCGTGCGCTTCTCAGGAGTGTTGACGCGAAAGCGATTCCACCCTAGAACCGCGCCAATCCAAGTCGTCATGAAGGCTGGCTTCTGGAAGGCCATTCCAGAGGTGCGGCCTTGTGTCATTGCAGCGTATTCGTTCGAAGTGTCTGGGAAGTCAGGAGTGCAAGGGTTAACCCTTTGTAATGTTGAGGAGAAATAGGCGTGGCCCGTATTGCAGGCGTCAATATTCCAACCAACAAGCGTGTCGTTATCGCGCTTCGCTATATCCATGGCATTGGCCCGGTCAATGCGGTTGAGATCTGCGACAAGGTGAAGATCCCACACGCGAAGCGGGTCAACGAACTAAGCGATGCCGAGGTCCTGGCAATTCGCGAAGTCATCGATCGTGACTACGTGGTGGAAGGTGACCTGCGCCGTGAGGTTGCAGTGAATATCAAGCGCTTGCAGGACCTCGGATGTTACCGCGGCCTGCGCCACCGCAAGGGTCTACCGGTCCGCGGCCAGCGCACCCACACCAACGCCCGCACCCGCAAGGGCCCAGCGAAGGCAATTGCTGGCAAGAAGAAGTAATACAGAAAGTAGAAGCAGATGGCTAAAGAACCCGCGCGTCCCCGCAAGAAGGAACGCAAGAACATCACCTCGGGCGTAGTTCATGTGAACGCGTCCTTCAACAACACGATGATTACCATTAGCGACGTTCAGGGCAACGCCATCGTGTGGGCGTCTGCCGGTAAGCTGGGATTCAAAGGCTCCCGTAAGTCGACCCCGTATGCAGCCCAGGTGGCTGCCGAGCAGGTTGGCCGCGCTGCAATGGAGCATGGCATGCGCACCGTCGAAGTCGAGGTCTCAGGGCCCGGCGCGGGCCGCGAATCGGCACTGCGCGCCCTGCAGGCGTGTGGCCTGCAAGTGACTGCCATTCGCGATGTGACGCCCATCCCACACAATGGTTGTCGTCCGCCGAAGCGCCGTCGGGTTTAATTGCGTCTTAGAGTCCCGGGTGCGGGCATGACCCGCAACCCCGAAACCAACAACACCGGTGTCCACCGTTTTCACGGGAAATGAAGCATGCAGGTAAACCAGAAGAATTGGCAGGAATTGATCCGCCCGAATAAGCTTGAAGTGCAGAGCAGCCGTGACCGCCGACGCGTAGCGACCCTGGTGGCAGAACCCCTCGAGCGGGGATTTGGTACGACTCTCGGCAACGCCCTGCGCCGCGTACTTCTGTCGTCCCTGCAGGGCGCAGCAGTTACGTCCGTGCAGATCGATGGCGTTTTGCACGAATTTTCGTCAATTGCCGGTGTCCGCGAGGATGTTACCGACATCGTACTCAACATCAAGGAAATTGCCATCTCCATGCAGGCCGACGGTCAGAAGCGCCTGGTACTGCGCAAGGAGGGCCCTGGTGTGGTAACGGCCGGCGACATTCAGACAACGGGCGATATCCAGATCCTTAATCCGGGCCACGTCATTTGTACGCTTGACGACGGTGCCGAGATCCGCATGGAGTTTACCGTTCAGACCGGCAAAGGCTATGTTCCGGCTGAGCGCAACCGCCCCGAAGACGCACCGATCGGGCTGATCCCGGTCGACTCAATCTACAGCCCCGTGAAACGCGTCTCTTACCGTGTCGAGAATACCCGCGAAGGTCAGGTCCTCGACTACGATAAGCTGATCATGACCGTTGAAACCGATGGCTCAATGTCGCCTGAGGATGCCGTCGCCTATGCCGCGCGAATTCTGCAGGACCAGCTCTCGATCTTTGTCAACTTCGAAGAGCCTTCGAAGGCCGTTATCGAAGAGACGCGCCCCGAACTCGAGTTCAACGCTGCTCTGCTGAAGAAGGTCGACGAACTGGAGCTTTCTGTTCGCTCCGCCAACTGCCTGAAGAACGACAACATCGTCTATATCGGCGACTTGATCCAGAAGACCGAAGCGGAGATGCTCCGCACCCCGAATTTCGGCCGCAAGTCCCTCAACGAAATCAAGGAAGTTCTAGCCCAGATGGGCCTCCACCTGGGCATGGAAGTGCCCAACTGGCCGCCTGAGAACATCGAGGAACTCGCCAAGAAGTTCGAAACCCACTACTGAGTGAGTGTGAAGGAGAAGTCCCATGCGTCATGGTTTCAGAGGTCGCCGATTCAATCGCTCAGCGTCGCATCGCAAGGCGATGCTGGCTAACCTCTCAGCCTCGCTTATCAAGCATGAGCAGGTGGTCACCACGCTCCCCAAGGCCAAGGACTTGCGTCCGGTGGTCGAAAAACTGATTACCTTGGCAAAGAAGGGCGGTCTGGCCGCACGCCGCCAAGCGATCGCCGAAATTGGTGACGAAACACAAGTGAAGAAGCTCTTTGATGTGCTCTCCAAGCGCTACAAGGACCGCCACGGCGGCTATACGCGCGTCTTGAAAGCGGGCTTCCGATATGGCGACTCCGCACCCTTGGCGGTTATTGAGCTGGTGGACCGGGACGTTAACGAAAAGGGCAAGGATTCTGGCCCGACAATGAAGGTGGCTGAACAGGAAAGCGCGAACGCCGAAGCTGCATAGTCGCCCGTGAACAATCCGCTTTTCAGGCGTAGCGCGGTGTAAGCGCGCCGGC
>CAZIXE010000088.1:0-13280 GCA_964543235.1 uncultured Rhizobiaceae bacterium
CAGTGAATCACGCTCTCAAGCCCGTAGCGAGCGGCTTTTTCAACAGCCTGCTAGGGTGTTTTTCAGGATCGCTGGTTCATCCGGATCAATTTCCGTCCAGATAACTAGCCTACCCCAAAGCAAGCCGGGTTCGATTTCTTCCGCATCCCCGATCTGCGCATATTGATCGCCCCAGAAATTTACCGACTTGCGTGCGGCTTCCCTGATCAGTCTCTCATAGGTTCCCGGCGGGTGGGGTGTCGCAACAATATTCAGGATTGCAAAGTGAAGCTCTTTTTCGTGTTCAGCCATTTGGCACCTCCAATTGAGAGGTACCTTACATTACCGAAGGGTAATCTCAATACAGTCACGCAGTCTGGAATGCTCGCCACATACGTCACGGGGATATATGCGAAAAGTTATTGTTGCGGGGCATATAAAGATATGTTTATGTCCACATGGCATGGTAGCCGAACATGGATGAGCTTCTCGCCAGTCTCAAGGCCGTGGCCGAAACGACCCGGCTGCGCCTGCTGTTCGTGCTGTCGCATGGCGAGTTCAATGTCAGCGAGCTCACCCAGATTCTGGGGCAGAGCCAGCCGCGCATCAGCCGCCACCTGAAGCTCATGGGCGAAGCGGGCCTGCTCTCGCGCTACAAGGAAGGGAGTTGGGTCCTCTTCCGCCTGCGCGAAGAAGGCGCCGGTGGCGCCTTGGCCCGCGCTATCGTTGACCTGTTGCCGGGCACTGACCGCCTGCTCGCCGGCGACCTCGCCCGTCTTGAGGCGATTCGCGCTCAGCGCGCCGAGGCCGCCCAGCGCTACTTCCGCACCAATGCCGAGGACTGGGACAGGCTGCGCTCGCTGCATGTCAGCGAGGAGGCGGTCGAATCCGCCATGCTCGCCGTCATTGCCGATACCAGCGTCGAAACCCACATCGATCTCGGCACCGGTACTGGCCGCATTCTCGAACTTTTTGCCCCTTTTGCCCGCAACGCCATCGGCATCGATTCCAGCCGCGAGATGCTGGCCCTGGCACGGGTCAGGCTCGACGACGCCGGAATGCGTCATGCCCAGGTGCGCCAGGCGGACATTTACGCCCTGCCCTTTGCCAACGCCTCGGCCGACCGCATCACGCTGCATCAGGTCCTGCATTTTCTTGACGAACCGGGCCGCGCCATCGAGGAGATTGCGCGGATCATGAAGCCGGGCGGCCGGGCGATCATCGTCGATTTCGCACCGCACGAACTGGAGCAGCTGCGCGAGCAGCATGCCCATCGCCGTCTCGGCATCCCCGCCGAAGGCATGGCCGAATGGGTCAGGAAGGCGGGGCTGCGCATCCTCCGGCACGACATCCTGCCGCCACCCTGGCGCGATGGCCGCAGCGGCCTCACCGTGTCGCTGTGGGAATTGGGTCACGCCGCAGCCATGCGCGCCCAGCCGGCGCGCCACACCATCCACACGCCAAGAGCAGAACGAGCGGCACGATGACGGAACCGATCCGTGTTTCCTTCGAGTTCTTTCCGCCCAAGCCCGGTGATGCAGCCGAAAGCTTCTGGCAGGCATTGCGCAAGCTGGAGCAGATCGAGCCGCAATTCGTCTCCGTGACCTATGGCGCGGGCGGCACTACCCGCGACCGCACCCTCAATACGGTGCAGCGCATCCTCAACCAGACGGCCATGAAGCCCGCCGCCCACCTCACCTGTGTCGGCGCCTCCAGGGCCGAGGTGAACGCGGTGATCCACGACTACTGGAACGCCGGCGTGCGCCATATCGTGGCCTTGCGCGGCGATCCGCCGGGCGGCGTCGGCTTGAAATTCGTGCCGCACCCCGAGGGCTACCGCAACGCCGCCGACCTGGTCCGCGGCATTCGTGCCATCGCCGATTTCGAAGTGTCGGTCTCTGCCTATCCCGAGAAACATCCCGAGGCGGTATCGATCGAGGAAGACCTCGCCTTCCTCGCTGACAAGGCCGAGCATGGCGCCACCCGCGCCCTGTCGCAGTTCTTCTTCAACAATGCCGCTTTCCTGCGCTACCGTGACCGCGTGGCCGCCCGCGGCATCCGCATCGATGTCCTGCCGGGCATTCTGCCCATCACCAACTTTGCCCGCGCCTGCGACTTTGCGCGCAAATGCGGCGCCGGTATCCCGGCCTCGCTGGTGCAGCGCTTCTCCGGCCTCGACGATGATCCCGAAACCCGCAATCTCGTTGCCGCCATGGTTGCGGCGGAGCAGGTCTTTGCGCTCCAGCGCGAGGGTGTGAAGGCCTTTCACTTCTACACCCTCAATCGCGCCGATCTCGTCTATGCCATCTGCCGCGTCCTCGGCCTGGGCGCGCCGCTTGAGCAGGAAGGCATGGCCGCGGCCTAAAGCCCGTGCCGCGCCCACACTTTCGCCACCGAAGGCCGCGCCGTCACCCGCTGGCACATCGCCTTGATGTTGGGATGCTTGGCGAAGAGTGCCGGCACATCGGGGTGCCACGTCGCCTGCAGCGCGGCGTAGATGTCGACCGCCGACAGCCGCTCGCCGAGCATGAAGGGCTTCTCGCCAAGCGCATCGGCATAGATCTCCCATTCGCGCACCAGCTGCCTGCCGGCGGCGGCCTTCACCGCGCCGGCCGCCTGCGCATCGTCGCAGTAGCGCGCCGGGTAGTAGATGCGCAGGTCCGTCTTGTAGAGATTGGCGGCGATGAAGATCATCCATCTGAGATAGTCGGGACGCCCTGCATCGCCGGGCGCCGGCGCAAGCGCGGCACCGGGAAAGCTGTCAGCAAGATGGATGAGGATGGCCGCCGATTCGGTCATCACCCGGCCGTCGGGCAGTACCAGCACCGGCACCTGCGCCATGGGGTTGAGGGCAACAAACCAGTCCGGGAACGTCCCGGCTGCGTCCTTGTCGACCTCCACGGCCGTGTAGGCCGCGCCCGCCTCCTCGAGCACCGCTTCGACCGCCGCCGATCCCAAACCCCGCCCGCCATAGAGTGTAAACATGGTCCTCCTCGCCTGGTCCCCTCGCCGTTAGCCATAGGCCGCGACCCCGCAATTCCGCAATTGACTTCCCGGTCCGAACCCACCAATGGTGAGGCCAATTCATCAGGCGCCCGCCGCCCTTCGGAGTCGACCACCCCTCATGCGATCGCGCCGTAGCGATGGCAGATCCAGCAAGCCGAAGAAGCTGCGGTTCACCTATGCGACGGCTGACCAGCCCCTGCTCCAGCGCGCCGTGATCCAGGCCATCGAGAAGATCGGCGGCCAGCGCAAGCTGAAACGGCTCTACCGGAAGCACCAGAAGAACGTCGAGGCCGGCGAGGACTTCTTTGATTCGGCAATCCGCACGCTGCGGCTGACCGTCAACTATGACCGCGAGGCGCTTGCCGCCGTGCCCGCCGAAGGTCCCCTCGTCTTCATCGCCAATCATCCCTACGGCGTCATGGACGGCATCACTCTCACCTGGCTCGCGCGCATCGTCAGGCCGGACGTCAAGGTGCTGGCCAACAGCGTCCTCTGCCAGGCGCCGGAAGCGGCCCGCCACCTCCTGCCGGTTGACTTCGCGCCCACCCGGGAAGCACGCGAGACCAATGTGCGCTCGAGGCTCGCCGCCCAGGACTGGCTGCGCCAGGGCCATGCCATCGGCATCTTCCCCGGCGGCGGGGTTTCGACCAGCGAGAAGCCGCTCAAGGGTCCCGCTGTCGATCTCCCCTGGGCTCCCTTCACGGCGAAGCTGATCCGCGCCGGCAGGGCAGGCATCGTCCCCGTCTACTTCGTCGGCCAGAACAGCCGCCTGTTCCAGCTCGCCAGTCACCTCAGCCTGACACTCCGCCTCTCTCTCGTCTTCCGCGAGACTGCCCGCCGCATCGGCACGCGGCTCACCGTGCGGGTCGGTCCGTTTGTGCCTTACACCGCCCTTGCCTCGATCGAGGACCGCCAGCAGCTGGTTGCGCATCTGCGCAAGCTCACCTTCGGGCTCGCCCGGCCGGAGGATGTCAAGGGTTCGAACCGCGATCTGCATTTGCGCGAGGCGCGCATTGCCGGATTCGGTGAAAGGGAAGACGAGCCCGTCAGGCAAAGATGATGTCGTGGCTGTCGAGAATCACAGCAGCGCTGCTCTTGATTACGACCACTGAATCGGCGAATTCGATCGAGAGATTTGCCGTGCCCTGACCGGTGATCGCCAGGTCGGCGAGCCGCTGAACCGCACCGGTTTCGAACCGCAGCAGGTCAAACCCATCCTGGAAATCGAGGATCACATCGCGCGAGTCCGATTCATTACGGAAGATGAAAAGGTCGGCTCCCGGCCCGCCTGTCAGCCGGTCGCCGCCGCTTCCGCCGGCGAGCCGGTCATTGCCCCGGCCGCCCGCCAGAGTGTCGGCACCGGAGCCGCCCTCGAGCGTGTCATTGCCGGCATTGCCGAGCAGGACATTCTTCTGTGCGTTGCCGGTGATGTGATCGGCCGCCGACCCGCCGGAAGCATTTTCGATGTGCGTTCCGATGGCGATCGACACATTCTTGGTCATGCCGTCGCAATCGCTGAACCGCCCCGGCCGCAGATCCATCCGCGCCCGGCTGTTGAAGCCTGAGAAATCCAGCGTGTCGTTGCCGCCACCGTCCCAGATGCACAAGACCGGGTGCCGGTTCTCGGCGAAATCGAAGACGTCCCGGTCCGCCGTGCTGTTGAAACCATAGACCGTATCGGTCCCGCGCGTGTTCATCTCTGCGCCGTACAGTGCCTGGATCGCCAGGATGTCATGCAGCATCGGCGTTTGCGGGTAATAGGTCTTGCCGTCGCTGGCCACCCAGTCGGCGCCGGTCTTGTCGGCCGTGAAATACGACATGACCGTGTACATGTTGGTGTCCTGCCGGTACCAGGCGTTCGTCTCATAGCTTGCCGAGCCGGCATAGTCGGCGGGATGCTCCAGCCCCAGCGCGTGACCGATTTCATGCATGTAAGCCTTGAAGCCCCACCCGCCCGGTGTCGGGTTGGTCAGGCTGCTGGTGCCACTGCTGTATTGGGGATTGGTCCACACCGAGCCGGCCCCGCCCCACAGGCCGGGGAAATAGGCATGCGCATAGCCGATCGCCGTCGTGGTGTTCTGGAAGGTGATCTTCGGGTTGCTTGTCGTCTCCTGGAAATCGGGCGCTATGACGTCGTCCCACAGCGAGATGGCAAGCCGCGCCGCCTCGCGCTGCGCCGCCGTGAACGGTGAGAAGCCTGTGCCTTCCTGCCCGGCCGACCAGGCGGGTGCGGTCTGCGGGAAGCCGAAGCTGATCGTCGTGCCCGACCACTTGCTGCCGTCGCGCAGCAGATTGCTGACGATCTGCGTATTTGTCCACACCGGCAGGGCCATGGAGAACTCCGTTTCCAGGCGCGGGCCCCGGCGATGGGATCCCGCAACACCCGCTTACCAGCCGGGCGCTGCCTCCCGGTTGAGACAATTGCTGCAATTGGAAGGAATGTGGCTGCCCCACGGCAACCAATGGTTAAACGGGCCTTAACATTTTTGAGCTATCGAGTATGTAGAGCGTCGTGACTGCGCCGAGGGGGCAATCGCCGCAGTAAGCAGGCGCAGGCCGAGCGAGGAGCGTCAATGAATGCAAATGCCCTGAACCGCCGAAGGGTCGTGCAACTGGCATTGGCCGGTTTCGCCCTGGGACTGGTCCCCGCAGCCGTCGCGGCGGACGAGACCTGTCCCGCAACGCCCTTCATCAACACCGCGGCGAGGGCCTTCATGCAGGCGGCGAATGGCGGTTCGCCCGATGCCTTTTCCTCCGCCGTGGCCCGCTTCTCGGATATCAACGGCCTCGCGCTCTATGCCCTGGGGCCCTATCGCAACAAGCTTCCGAGGTCCCGCCAGCAGGAATACTTCCAGCGCACCCGCACCTATATCGGCAAGTTCATGGCCGAACATGCCAGCCGCTTCAATGCCGACGGCATCAGCATCAAATCCTGCAAGCCGTCCGGCAAGGTGCTTGTGGTCGACAGCCGGCTGTCCAGCGGCGAGCGGATTGTCTGGCGCCTCGTCGGGAGAGGCAAGGGCTATCGCGTCGAGGACGTCAGCGTGCAGAAGATCTGGCTCGCCCAGCAGCTGCGCACCAACTTCGTGCACATGATCCGCACCAGTGGCGAAAGCGTGGACGCCCTCATCGACCAGCTCGGTTGACTCCCGTCACGTTTCCGGGATTCGCCGGCAGCGGCCTTAGCGGGCGCGAGTCCTTACAGAAGGCGCTGCCACTCCCTGCTCCGCTCGGCCGCCATTGTGGCCCGCAGCTCCGGCGGCAGATTGAGGTCAGCCAGTTCGCGTGATGTCAGCCTGAGCCGGTCGAGCCGCGGAATGTGGTGGCCCTGCTTCCGGCGATGCCTGAAGATCGCCGCGGCAGCGGCACTGATCTGGCTCAATGTGAAGGCCATGACACCCTCGTCCAATTGATGGGTTGTTGAACTTGCTGCTGATAATGCTCGCGACTTCCAAGGAAGTGAAACGCGAATTGCCGGCCAAGGCATAAATTGGTTTAATGGCTCCCATGTCCGTCGCTCCGCCCCTTCAGGCCGTCCGCGTCTTCGAGGCAGTCGCCCGCCATGGCAATTTCACCAGGGCCGCCGCCGAACTGAACATGACCCAGTCCGCCGTGAGTTATCAGGTGAAGCTGCTCGAAGACTTCGTCGGCGCCCCACTGTTCGAGCGCCTCGCCCGCGGCGTTGCGCTAAGCGACAAGGGGCGTGCCTTGGCGCCGGTGGTTGCGCGGGCGCTGGCCGACATCGCCCAGAGCTTTCGCACCGTCCGCGGCGAAGCCGACAACCTGCTCACCATCACCACCATGGAGACCTTTGCCAACAACTGGCTGGCGCCGCGCATCGGCAGTTTCCAGCTTCGCCACCCGGAGCTTGCGGTGCGCTTCGACGTATCCGCCCGCCTCGTTGATCTCGAACATGAGGACGCCGATGTGGCGATCCGCTCCGGCAGGGGTGACTGGCCCGGAATGGCCAGTCACATGCTGATGGAACAGACCTTCACGCCCCTCGCCAGCCCGCTCTACATCGCGCGCGAGGGCAAACCCGAAGTCCCCGGAGATCTGCTCCGCCACGTCCTGATTGCACCGAGCGACGATTGGTGGGGCATCTGGTTCGCCAACGCCGGCATACAAATGGCCACCCCAATCCCCCGCCCCGGCGTTGATGTCGAAACCCAGCACATGGCGACCAGGCTCGCGCTCGCCGGCCACGGCGTTGCCCTCGCGACTCCGGGCTTCGTGGACGAGGATTTGCGCGCCGGGCGGCTGGTGCCGCTCTTCGAGCTTTCCGCCGTCTCGGGACTGAATTACTACCTCGTTTATCCCGTAAGCCGCCGCACCTCGCACAAGATCCGCGCCTTTCGCGACTGGATTCTGCAGGAAGCTGGCCAAGGCTGAATGGCCTGGATGTAGGTCGACAGGAGCGCCATGCCCTGTTCAGGGAGTGTTGCGCTGCTGGCCCTGCCCACCGAAGGCGCGGTGCCCGAAGCCGCTGCGGCGAATCCACAGGACGGTGGTGAACGCATAGGAGGTTTCACCCGATGCAGCGAAACCCACATCCCTTTGAGCTTGACGGATCGCGGCAGCGAGCACCGGCTGATTGATGAGGCCGGGCTGTCCGGCGTTGTAGCCTGATTGCAGAAGCACCCTCTGGGCATCGAGGGCCGCCACCGTCTGGTCAATCCGCCGGATGATCCGATGCGACAGTGGCACCGCCGTATTCGTGCAATCGCCGCTCCAGCGCGGCAGGAGATCGCCATGCCCGGGCCGGCAACCGCTGTCTCCGGCCTTGACGCCGGAGGTGATCGCCACGACGCGGCCGGTGCCGCGCAGAACAATCGGGCCGCCGGAGTCGCCTTGCAGTGTCGCACAATCGTGCAATACCGCGCCGATGTCAGGTCGGTGGGGATCGCGCCTGATTGAGCACCTGGGATCGGTCATTTGACGGCCTGAGGAATAGCCAATACCCATAACGCCCTGCCAGGCATCCGCCGCGTCGTCCAGCGCCGGATCGACAAGCACATAGTAGCCATGAACATAACCGAGACAGTCGTCCAGGGTGAGGAGCACCCAGTCCTCGCCGCCTTTGCGGAACTGCCGGTCCGGCCCCGTATAGTCGCCCCAGGCGACCGGGATCGCCTCCGCCGCTGGATGGCTGCCATCCGCCAGCGTGACGCCCTCCAGCTCGAAACGCCCTCGCTGGGCTGAAGACGGCGGCCGCAGTGCCGTCACGGTCCATGGTCCGAACACCACATGGAAGCTGGTCAGGATTTCGCAGCCACTGACAAAGAAGGCCGTGCCAGTGGACCTGCCTTCCGGCAAGTCGAAGCTGATGCGCCCCACCATGTCCGAACGCGAGATCGCCCGCTTGTCGAAGAAGAACACCCACGCCTGAGCCTGGGTCCAGGCGATGACGCTACACAGGGCAATGGCGATGGTGGCAATCACGGCACGCTGGGCACTGGTCATGGTCGACCTCCCCACCCGCGCAGGAACATGACCAATCTACGCCGATCTGGCTGCGCCGGCAATCGCTGCCCGCCGCCCGAGAACCTTCACGCCGGCAGACCGGCCTTCCGCAGGCCCTCTTGCCAGCGGGCAAAGTCCTCATCGCGTTTCATGGGAAAGCGCTCGCGGAGATTGGCAAGGTGCAAGCCGGGATCGGCCCGGAACATCGCGGCGGCGGCGGCCTCGGCTTTCTGCTGATCGCCGAGCAGCGCGGCACTCGCAGCCACGGTGGCCAGCCCGAAAATGGCATTCTGCTGCAAGGGCGAGACGAACTCCGCTGCCGAAATCGCCTCCGCATAGCGGCCGGCGATGAAGTAGGCGAAGGCGATGCCCCTTCGCATGTTGGAAATGTTGGGGTCGTGCGGGCTGAGCACCAGGGCGTGGCTCAGCCGGCTGATCGCGGCATCGGCCTTGCCCTGCATGGCATTGATCCAGCCGCCGAAGAACCAGGCCTGCGCCAGATTGGGGCTGATCTCGATGCTGCGGTCCAGCATGGCGGCGCCGGCATCGAGGTCTCCGGCCACATAGCCCAGTGCCATGCCCGCCGCGCTCAATCCCACCGGATCGTCAGGACCGATCTCCACCACCTGCCGGGCGAGCCTTCGCACCTCGGCGCTTTCGAACGCCGCGTCGCCAATCCAGCCCTGCGCCTTGCTCTGCGAATAGCAGCGCGCCGCCATGCCGAAGGCCGACGAGAATTGCGGGTCGAGCGAGCAGGCCTTGTAGAAGTGGGCCCGCGCCGCTTCATTGCCTTCCCGGGTCCATTTCTGCACCTCGGCCTGGCCGCGCAGATAGTAGTCATAGGCATCGAGGCTGCCGGTCGGCTTGTTCTTCGACCGCTCGATCTCGGCCTGCTCCAGCTTCGGTGCAATGGCGCCGACGACCTGCGAGGTCACCATGTCCTGGAGCTCGAAGATGTCCGCGAGCTCGCCCTCGAACCGGTCGGCCCACAGCGTCGCCCCGCTTGCGGCATCGACCAGCTGCCCATTGATCCTGAGCCGGTTGCCGGCCTTGCGCACGCTCCCTTCCAGCACATAGCGCACGCCAAGTTCCCGCCCCACCTGCTTCACGTCGACGGCCCGGCCCTTGTAGGTGAAGCTCGAACTGCGGGCGATGACGAACAGCCAGTGCAGCCGCGACAGTGCGGTGATGATCTCATCGACCACGCCGTCGATGAAGTAATCCTGCCCGGCATCGCCACTCAGATTGGCGAAGGGCAGCACCGCCAGAGACGGCTTCCTGGAAAGTTCGGCCAAGGGCGACCAGGCGGGGGCGGTCCCGCCACTGTGCAGCAGCCCCTGATAGAGTTCGACGGTTGCAGCCTCGGGACTTGTCCCGAGTTCCTGCTTCAGGCGTTCGGCGAATTGCTGGTAATGCCTGATGGCTTCGGAACGCCGGCCCATTCCGGTCAGGGCGGCAAGCGCCAGCCGGTGAGCTTCTTCCCGGAACAGGTCGCGGCGGATACTCTCCTCGGCAAGATGCAGCGCCTCCGCCGGCCGCGACTGCTCAAGCTCCAGCCGGCCGAGCTGCTCCAGCGCCAGACAGGCGAGATTGCCAAAGCGCCGGCGCTCGCCGCTCAGCCATTCGTCCCAGGCGTCTTCCCGCACATCGATCCCGGCCAGCAGATCGCCCTCCAGCAATCCGGCAGCCTGCCGCAGGCTTGCCACCGTGCCCCGGGCAGTGAGCGCTTCGAACCTGCGAGCGTCGCAATCGATCTTGCCCGGAGCAAGCTGGACCGTCTGGTCGTCGGTGACCAGCACGTCCGCACCGATGATCTTCTTCAATCGTACCAGCGCCTGCCGGAAATTCTGCCGCGCCTGCTCCTCGAAATGGCTGCCCCATAGAAGTGCCGTCAACTGCTCCCGGGAAACCGGTTTCGCCGCCAGTGCCAGATAGGCCAGAAAGGCATTGAGCTTGGCGCTTGCCATGGCGATCCGGCCGTCCGGACCGGACAGCTCGAACCTCCCCAGCAGCTTCAGCGTCAGCATGGATTACCTGCGACACGGCTTTTAACGCAATGTCACAGGCTTTTCACAGCACTTTCATGGCGCGCGGTCCCTGCCAGTCACAGCCGGCTGTTCTGATGCTCCCAGTCAGCAAGGGAGAACAGCCATGCACTGGATGATCGATGGAGCCCACGGCGACCTCTACCGCACTGCCATGGGCTATCCGGAACTGCAAAACCATGACGAGTGGGCAATCGAGAGAGCCCGCCGGCCCGCGAAAACCGAGCACCGGGCGGCCGCGTCAAGCCTCTTCACCCGGCTCGCCAGCCTCGCCGGCCAGTGCCGGTCCATCTTCAGCCGCCAACCCGTTCTCGAAAGGAAACCGTCATGAGAGACTATGCCCTCAATCGTGCCCTGGCCTGCGAAGGCTTCGGCGGATCGCTGACCATGATCTTTCGCAACTGGCAGGCGCGGCGCCAGACGGCCGTGCTGCTCGACTGCCGGGACGAGGACTTGCTCAGTCTCGGTCTCACCCGCGGCGATGTCGTCTGGGCGCTGGGCCTTCCCCTCAGCCACAATGCCCGCCTCGCGCTCGAGCAGCGCGCGTTTCGCAAGGCCTGGGCGGCCTGACGGCTGACCGCCGTGACTCTGCCGCCGGAAGGGCCTAGGCTGCGTCTCCGGCACCGCGAGTTGACCCCGGTGCCGAACGGAGGCTGCCATGTTCCGCTGGCTCCTGAGATTCCTGACCCATGGCCTGGCCCTGGCGATCGGCTTTGCCCTCGGCGTCTATTTCCTGCCCATTCTCACCGCCCCGCCGGGGCCGGACCGGGCGGCCCTGGACGCCGCATCTGCCGGCGCCCTTTACACCGCCCGCTTCGAGCGCGACCTGCCGGGCAGCGATTTCCTGCATTGGGGCGAGGGCGACATCCGCATCATGCGCGACCGCATCGCCCATATGGGCCGCCTGGCACCGGGCCCCGATTACAAGCTCTATCTCACCCGCGACTTCGTCGATACCAAGGAGGGCTTCCTCGCCATCAAGGCCGATGCGGCCCGCGTCGGCGATGTCAAGACCTTCAACGGCTTCATCCTCGACGTGCCGCAAGGTGTCGATGTCGAGGCCTTCACCACCGCCGTGGTCTGGTGCGAGGCCTTCAGCATGTTCATCACCGCCGCAAAATACCGGTGAGCCGGACCGCAAGGATTCTCGCCTTCGGCAAGTCCCCGGGAACGGTGGCGAAGGGCGTGGCCCTGCTCAACGCCATGGGCTTCGATGCGGACGGCGTTGTCAGCCTGGACGCGGCGGCAGACTGCCTCGCCGCGTCGCCCTATGACCTTGTGGTGATCGGCGGCGGTGTCGGCAAGCAGGAGCGCGCCGGGCTCCGCGAGCTCCTGCGCAGCCGTTCCATGACCCCACCGGTCATAGAAGTCCGTGGCCTCGGCAACCTGCCGGCCGCGGTGAGAACCGCGCTCGGCACGTGAGTCCGGCCGCGGACGTCCCGTGGCGGCCGCTGGCGGTCGCTCCCTCGGGCTATGGCATGGTCAGGACGTGTCGGGCGCCAAGACATCGCGCTCCAAGACATCGCGCGCCAGGACGTGGCATTCGCCGAGCACGTGATCGACATCATGGCGCGGGATCCGGCGGTAGCCGGGGGGTTTGCCCGGCCGCAACGGCGGCTTGTATCGCCTGGCACCCGGCTCCCGCGCCTGCCGTGCGCGCAAGCGGGCGAGGCGCCGGGCCTGGCGCGGCAGGTCCTCGAGTGCCAGCGCCACGGCTTCGAGCCGACGCAACAGGCGCCGGGCATCGATACGGGGCTCGGGCGGAGCCGCAGATGCGGCTCGCGCCGCCTGCCTGGCCCAGAGTGCCGCGATGCGCGGATCCCTGTCGAAGAAATGGATGCGTGGCGTGCCCGCTGCAAAGCCTTGACGCCAGGCCCCGCCCGGGCGCCGTGCCGGATCGAACAGCGGAAAGGCCGGGCGCGACGTCCCGCGCCGCCCGGTGATGCCGACCCTGGGGCCGGGGCGCGGCGGCGGCAGTTTCACCACGAGGTCCTTCGCGGCAATGACGATCAGGCGGCGCACCGCCGATTCGGCCGGCCGCAGGATGCCCAGGATGGCGCGGTGCAGCGCGCGCGAAATCCAGCCGCCCTGCGAACCGCGCGCGAGCCCCAGCATGGCGAACAGTGTGGCGATGATCTCGCTGAGCGCTTCGCTGTTGCGCTGGATGGCCCTGGCCCAGTCCATGGTCGTCTCCGGATAGAACATAAAGCGAACATAGCGCCTAGGAATATTCTGTCAAGGGGTATTTTCCACCGGCGTACGGGGCGCACGCCCATCCCGGCCGCCGCTACCCGGCCACCATGCCGCCTCAGCCGATCAGGGCCTTGAGGCCCCTGCTGAGAAGATAAAGACGCGGAAGGTCGTGAGCCCATTCCTCCGCCTACGGATCATCGCCGGATCGCAAGCAGCACTCGGCTCCCTCCCGGCGTCATTGCCGGGCCTGTCCCGGCAAGCCGTCGCGCCGGAACCCCGCTGCCGGAGGTGCTTGACAGATGGGTCCCCGCGACCGGCGCCTGTCCGATGCACGCATCTTTCGCCAGGCCTGTCATATGAGGCCGTCATTCCAGCCAAGCGACGCGCAGCGGAGCGCGCGCTGGAATCCCGCTATGCTTTCAACAAGTGGGCCTCCGGCAGGCAAAGCAGGATTCCAGCTCGCGCCTTTCCCTTGCTTGGGCAAGGGCAAGGCTTGGCTGGAATGACGCATCTGATGATGTTTTCAGCGAAAGAAAATGCGTCGCCCGTGAACAATCCGCTTTTCAGGCGTAGCGCGGTGTAAGCGCGCCGGCG
>CAZIXE010000089.1:0-8493 GCA_964543235.1 uncultured Rhizobiaceae bacterium
ACCGTGACCGCCTACGGCTACCCCAAGCGCGACAGTACGCCCGAGATGCGCGCCGAATGGATCGATATCGACGGCAAACGCTACGAACTGCGCTGACTTGCGGCCATGAATGCGTTCTGGCACGCCTTGCAGGAGTCTGCCTTTGCAGGTTTTGTCCGCAACGATGTCCTCTTTTACCCCTTCGCCAACATCACCCACGTGCTGGCGGTGGTTGGTTTCTTTGCGACGGTCGCAGCCATGGATTTCCGGCTGCTTGGCGTCGTAACGGCGCCATCACCTTCAGCTGTCATTGCGCGGCTGCGGCCGGTCGCCAGCGTCCTGCTGCTGGTGCTGGTTTGCACCGGTTTCACCCTGTTCGCCGCCGAGGCCGTGGCACTTGCGCGCAACCCCGTCTTTCAGTTGAAAGTCCTGATGATCCTGCTCGGTCTTGCCAATGTCGCGCTCTGCGCCTGGGGCTTGCGGCGCAATGGTGATGCCTCGCGCGTTGTCCGCCTCTCCGCTGGTCTCTCCCTGGCCGCCTGGCTCAGCGTTGCCGCGCTCGGCCGCGCCATTGCCTATGTCTGAGACGGCGCGCTGCGCCACCACCAGTTTCGACAGGAACGCCGGCTCTGCCGCCGTAACCGCCAGTCCCGCCTCGCCGAACAACTGCCGCAGGTCCTCACGGATGTAGCTTGCGTAATAGGGCTCGTGAAAATTGCTCGGGAAATTCTCCAGCATCCCGTCAAAGTCCGGTACATCGCCAAGCTGCAGGGAGTCCATGAAGACGAGCAGCCCGCCGGGTTTGAGCACCCTGCGGAATTCGCGCGCAATCTCGCGCCGCACCGTGGGCGGCACCTCGTGAAAGAGATAGATCGACGTCACGATGTCGAAACTCTGGTCCGGAAAGGGCAGGGCCTCGGCTCTGGCAACTTCGAAACTTATGCCCCCATACGGCCTTACGTGCCGGCGCGCTTCCGCAAGATAGGCCTCGGACAGGTCAGTCGCGGTTATCCTGAGCCGGGGATAGGCCTGCCTGACGAAACGGATGAAGCGGCCGGTCCCGCAGGCAACGTCAAGCAGCGCCGTCTTGCGCTGGTCGCGGCCGCGCATGAAAGACGCGATGGGCACCAGGCATTGCCGGCGCATGGCATTGGTCGTGCCCGAAAACAGCACCTCGACCTGCGTATCGTAAAGTTTGGCCGACTCCTCCGTAAGATAGCCGCCTGTCTGATAGTGGAAATTCTGCAGAAAGTAGGCCGGCAGTGCCTTGGCCATTTCCGGCGAGTAGACTTCCGTGCCCCGCCCCTCGGCCTTGCGTTTTGCCGCCGCCGGCAGATCCGCGAAATAGCGTCGGCTGGCGGCGATGGGGTTGGGATCATGTTCGCGTGGGAGGGGGTAGAGGCCGCTCTCGATATTGCTCAGGTCGCGCGCAAAGATTTCGCCAATGCCCTCCAGGACGCGCGCCAGCCCGGGGCCCGGCCGGCGTGGGCGCGCGCGGCTTGCATCCTTGTCGGGTGTCGGCTGGCGGTAGCGCTGTGACGCAAAATAGTGGCCCATGTACCAGGCCACCCGCGTACCCTGGGCGACTGCGTATTCGAGCCTTTCGCGAGCACTCAACATGGCTTCTCCGCGGCAATCAGGAATTCGGCATTGCCATCGCCCCCGGCAACCGGCGACGGGATGATACCGGTGACTCGCCAACCCTGATTGCCGATCCATTCAGCGATGCTGCGGCAAACCATAGCATGCGTGGTCCCATCACGCACCACGCCCCGCCTGCCCGTCGCTGCCCGGCCGGCTTCGAATTGCGGCTTGATCAGCGCCACGAGCTTGGCCCCGGGCTTTGCCAGGACCAGTGCCTGCGGCAGCGCCAGCGTGAGTGAGATGAAGCTGACGTCGCACACGATGAACGACGGCGGTTCGGGCAGATGCTCGGTGCTGAGCGCGCGGGCGTTCAGCCCTTCGAACAACGTGACACGGCGATCCGCGGCGAGGCGGTGGTCGAACTGGCCATGCCCGACATCCACCGCGATGACCCTCTGGGCCCCGGCCTCCAGGAGAACCTGGGTGAAACCGCCCGTCGCAGCACCCAGATCGAGACAGATGCACCCTCTCGGCGACAGCCGGAACTGGTCGAGGCCGTGTCGCAGTTTGAGGGCGGCGCGCGAAACATAGCGTCTCGCCTGGTCCCGGGTTTCGATCCGGGCGCTGCTGTCAACCGCTGCGCCGGGCTTTGTCACCGGCACGTCGTTGACCAGGATGGTTCCCCGCTTGATGGCATCCCGGGCCCGCGAGCGCGAGCCGTAAAGCCCCCGCGCCACCAGCACCTCGTCGAGCCGTTGCGTTGTCACTCCACGTCGAGGGGCTCGCTGCCGGCCACCGTGCCGTCGGGCCGCAGTGTGATCTTTTCGATCCGCGCTTCCGCATCGCGGAGCTTCGCTTCGCAATGCTTCTTGAGCGCCTCGCCGCGCTCATAGATGGCGATCGAGGCCTCGAGATCGACCTTGCCGCTTTCCAGCTTTTCGACAATGCTCTCGAGTTCCGCCAGCGCCTTTTCGAAACTCATCGTTGCGATGTCGTTGCTCATTCCAGCTCACCTTCGGCGGCGCCTCCGTGCATCAGCGCCTGGACATGCCCGGCCACGCTTCGGGCCAGCGCCTCAAGGTCATAGCCGCCTTCGAGCACCGACACAACGCGCCCGGCACAATGGGCCTCTGCGACTTCCATGAGGGCCAGTGTGGCCCAGACGAAGTCCTCCTCGACGAGTTCGAGGCTGCCCAGCGGATCGTCGCGGTGCGCATCGAACCCCGCCGATATGATGACGAGATCGGGACCGAACGTGTTCAGGGCGGGCAGGATCACTGTCTGCATGGCTTCGCGGAATTCGGCGCCGCCATCGCCCGCGCGCAGCGGCGCATTGAAGATATTGCCCGCTCCCGTTTCGGAACGCGCTCCGGTTCCCGGATAGAGCGGCATCTGGTGGGTCGATCCATAGAACAGGTCGCGGTCCTTCCAGAAAATGTCCTGCGTGCCATTGCCGTGATGCACATCGAAATCGACGACGGCGACACGCTCGGCGTCAAACTGCTCGCGCGCATGCAGGGCGGCGATGGCGGCATTGTTGAAATAGCAGAAGCCCATGGCGCGGCGCGTTTCGGCATGGTGGCCGGGTGGTCGCATGGCACAGAAGGCGTTGCTCGCGGTACCCCTGAACACGGCGTCAACTGCGGTGGTGGCAGCGCCCACGGCCCTGAGCGCCGCCTCGACTGTGCCCGGGGACATGTAGGTGTCGGCGTCAAGCCGCTCCCAGCCATGGTCCGGCGCAGCGTTGCGTATGGCCTCGACATAGTCCCGGGGGTGGGCCAGCAGGATATCTTCGATCCTGCCCGCTGGCGCCTCGATCCGTTGCAGTGCCTTGAAAGCGGGTTTGCTCAGCATGGCCTCCACCGCCTTGATCCGCTCCACCCGCTCCGGATGCCCCGGCGGATTGACATGCGCCAGGCTGGCAGGGTGGGTGAGAAGCAGCGTGTTCATGGCTTGGCGGCGAGGCTCACTGGCGGTGGCGAAGACTCTGGGACGAAGAAGTCCGGCTGCAGATCACATGCCGGATCGACGCGATACTTGTCAAAATCCGTGATACCCTCGCCGGCGAGAAACGTATCGTCGATAAGAAAGTGTCCGGAGAAGCCCTTGGGCTTGCCGAGAATCAGGTGGGCGGCGTCCGCCATGATCTCGGGCGTCCGCGCCCGCCGCATCATGGCTTCGCCTCCGACAATGTTGCGGATCGCCGCCGTGGCAATCAATGTGCGCGGCCACAGGCAGTTGACCGCCACCTGGCCCTTGAACTCTTCGGCAAGCCCGAGCGCTACCAGGCTCATGCCGAACTTGGCGATGCTGTAGGCCAGATGCGGCGCGAACCATCTGGCGGCCAGGTCGAGCGGCGGCGAGATCATCAGGATATGCGGGTTTTCTCGCTGGAGGAGATGGGGCAGGCAGAACTTTGACACGAGGAAGCTGCCCCTGCCGTTCACCTGTTGCAGCAGGTCGAAGCGCCGCATGTCTGTGTCGAGCGTGCCCGTCAGCGCAATCGCCGAGGCATTGTTGATGCAGATATCGAGTCCTCCGAAATGCTCGGCCGCCCGCGCCACTGCCTGAGCGACCTGATCCTCGTGCCTGATGTCGCAGACCAGTGGCAGGGACCGGCCGCCGGCCGCCTCGATAGCCGCCGCTGCCGTGTGAATGGTCCCGGGCAGCCTGGGGTGCGGCTGCTCGGTTTTGGCCGCAATGACCACATTGGCCCCGTCGCGAGCCGCTCTGAGCGCAATGGCCAGGCCGATCCCGCGCGAGGCGCCGGTAATGAACAGCGTTTTTCCCGACAGGCTCATCCTGCTATAGAGCCCGCATGAATGCGACCGTCAACATTCCTGCAGCCGTGGCGGCCCTCGAACGGGGCGAACTCGTGGCCTTTCCGACTGAGACGGTCTATGGCCTTGGCGCCGATGCCACCAGCGACGTCGCGGTGGCCCGCGTTTTTGCCGCCAAGGGCAGGCCGCGCTTTAACCCGCTGATCAGCCACGTTCCCGCCCTGGATGACGCAGAGGAACTGGGTGAATTCAATGCTGCCGCCCGCCGGCTCGCTACAGCTTTCTGGCCGGGCCCATTGACCCTGGTGTTGCCGCGGCGCCCCGGCTGCCCGGTATCGCTGCTCGCCTCGGCTGGCCTCCCGAGCATCGCAGTGCGCAGCCCCCGCCATCCCTTGGCCCAGACGCTGCTGCGGGCCTTTGGCCGCCCGATTGTCGGCCCCAGCGCCAATCCTTCGGGGCACCTATCGCCGACCACCGCCGAACATGTCCGTGCCGGCCTTGGCGACAGGGTATCCGTGATCCTCGATGGTGGTCCCTGCGCTTTGGGACTCGAGTCGACCGTTGTCGCCTGTCTCGATGAAGCACCGGTGATCCTGCGGCCGGGCGCCATTCCGCGCCCGGAAATCGAAGAGGTCTTGGGCCATCCCCTGGCCGCGGTGTCCCCCGATGCCCCTCTCCATTCTCCCGGCCAGCTGGCCAGCCACTACGCGCCGCGCGCCCGCCTGCGCCTCAATGCTGAAGCCGCCCGGCCGGGCGAATCCTATCTCGGCTTTGGGGCGCATGAGGGCGCTCATAATCTGTCGCCGTCCGGCGATCTTGTGGAAGCGGCTGCCAACCTCTTCCGCATGCTGCACGAACTCGATGCCAGCGGTACCGCGGCCATTGCCGTTGCGCCTATTCCGGCCACCGGCCTTGGCGAAGCAATCAATGACCGTCTGGCTCGGGCCGCCGCGCCCAGACCTTCTGCATGAGACCTACCGGCGAAACGCTTGCCCGGCTTGCTGCGGTCGTTGGCGAGGCCAATGTTGTTCGCGACGCCACGGCCATGCAGGCCTATCTGCAGGAATGGCGCGGGCTTTGGCATGGCCGTTCGCCGCTGATCGTGCGTCCCGCCAGCACGGCTGAGGTCTCAGCCCTTCTCGCCATTTGTCATGAGACCACAACCGCCGTCGTGCCCCAGAGTGGCAATACCGGCCTGGTCGGCGGCCAGATCCCGTTTGGCGACGAGATCGTGCTCTCGCTCGATCGCATGACCCGCATCAGGGACATTGATCCCGTCGACAACACCATCACGGTCGATGCCGGTGTCATCCTGAAGAATGTCCAGGACGCCGCACTGGCGGTTGACCGCTATTTTCCCCTGAGCCTCGCCGCCGAGGGGTCGTGCCGGATCGGCGGCAATCTCTCGACCAACGCGGGCGGCATCGGCGTCATCGCCTATGGCAATATGCGGGATCTGTGCCTGGGACTCGAAGTCGTTCTGGCCGACGGTCGCATCTGGGACGGTCTGCACCGCCTGCGCAAGGACAATACCGGATACGATCTCAAGAACCTGTTCATTGGTGCCGAGGGCACCCTCGGCATCATCACCGGCGCTGTTCTGAAACTCTTTCCGCGTCCGGCAGTGAGGTCGGCGGCCTTCATTGCCGTCCCCACACCACAGGCCGCCCTCGATCTCCTGGCTTTGGCGCAGGCGCGGAGCGGCAGCCGCGTCACTGCCGTGGAAATCATGGCCCGCATGGGCTTGAACTTTGTATTCAAGCACTTCCCTGTTCGCGATCCCTTCGAGCGCGTCCACCCCTGGTACCTTCTGCTTGAACTCTCAGGATCGGGCGACCTTGACGCCGTGATGACGGAACTTCTTGCTGCCGCCCTTGACCGGGGCATCGTCGCCGATGCCGCCATTGCCCAGTCCGAAGCCCAACGCGCCGCCTTCTGGCAGATTCGCGAGATGATCGTCGAGGTTCAGCGGCTCGAAGGGGGTTCGATCAAGCATGATGTTTCCGTGCCGGTGTCGCGGATTCCCGAATTGATCGATCGGGGCCACAAGGCCCTCGAGGAGTTCATGCCGGGTGTCCGGCCGATGCCGTTCGGCCATCTGGGCGACGGCAATCTGCACTTCAATGTCACCCAGCCGGTCGGCATGGACAGGCAGGCGTTTCTCGATAGCTGGGAGGGCATGGCCGCCTGTCTCCACGGCATCGTGCTGCACCTTGGCGGATCGGTCAGCGCCGAGCACGGCATCGGCCAGCTGAAACGGGATCTCATGCCCGAAATCAAGACGCCGGTCGAACTGCAAATGATGCGCGCCCTCAAGTCCCTTTACGACCCGAAGTCCATCCTCAATCCCGGCAAGCTCCTGCCGTTGCAAGGAACTTGAGCGGGATACCCCGGCGTGTAGATGGAACTGACTGAAGGGATGTTTTCAACAACCAGTTCATGTGTGTTGAAAACTCACTCAATCTATGATTCGCAATGATATTTCAACAGCATGAATTCAAACTCGAGACACGATTCGTCCCGGTGAAATCGCTTTTGGGATTCCCGGACGGTTAAAAAACTCTTACCTTTGCGACCGTCCATGATTCGGTGAGGGCCGGGTGAGTCGAAATGTCCTGCCAGCTCATGGGGGGTGAGTGAGCGGCTGAGACCCCGTGCCGAGGGGGCGATTGCCAGGGAGTTGTGAGCCTGCTGGAAGCGCGTTGCTGAGCAAGTGCAGCGCGCCGCGGAGAGTCTTTGTTGTTAGGGGGAGGAATAAAACCGGGCGAGGCATGGCGGCCGGCGCTTCTGCGTCTTGGCCTCCTCTTGGGATTCGTCCTTGTCCTCATCCACGGACTGACCACGCAGGCCCGCGCCGATACGCTGGATTGGGCCACCCGTCCTCTAACTAATCTGCAGACGTCGACCGACACCGCAACGGTTGGCAGTATCACCATCACCACGTCAGGGGCCGTAGCGGGATCGGCCACGACGCGCACCTTACAGATCGAACCGGCCGGGACCCAGAATGGTCGGACCGGAATCATCCGGTCCACCATGGATGCCACGACCGACAATGGGACCGTCACCCAGACGGTCACCTTCACCTTCTCCGCTCCTGTCATCAATCTGAGCTTCACGATCATTGACATCGACGGCGGAACGAGCGGCTCGTGGAACGACCACATTCAGTTTTCTTCGCCGTACCCCACGGCGACCTTCGTCGGATCGAATGTCACCTATAATGCGGCAACCGGGCGCGCCACGGCCAATGGCGCTTCGGTCAGCGACACGACTGGCGATCTGACCGTCAACTTTGCCGGACCATTGACTACCGTCTCAGTGACTCACATCGCAGCTGATGCACGCGGAACTAATCCGGCAAATCAGATCGTCGCGATTGACGACCTCACCTTCGCGCCCGCCCCGCGCGTGACCATCAACAAGGTCTCGCATGGCGGCACCGGCACTTTTGATTTTACCGGCACCAACGGCTTCGGCAGCGACACCGTCACCACGGTGACCGCGGGCGTCAGCGTGGCCGGTACCACCAAGCCGCTGAGCGCGCTCGCCACCTCGACCACGCTCACGGAAAGTGCCCCGCCCGCCGGGTTCGCGCTGACTGACATCACCTGCTCGGGCCTTGGTGCCGGGACGGCGACACCCAATCTGGCCACCCGCACCGTGACCCTGAGTGCGGCAGCCATCACGGCGGGCGCCAACATCTCATGTACCTTCACCAACAGACGCACCACGGTGAAGGTACAGAAGGTGACGACGGGGGGCTTTGGCGGTCCTTTCAGCTTCAACCAGACCAATCTGGCGGCGGCGCCGGGGGCGATCACCACCACGGCGGCGGGGACGCCGACCCCGGCGAGCCCCACGGCGATCAATGTGACGACGATCGGCAGTGCCGTGACCCTGACCGAGACGGTGGCGTCGGGCTATCAGCTGAGTGCGGCGAGCTGCAGCGATGCCAATGCGGCGGTGACCGGCAATCCGGCGAGCTTTGGGACGCTCTCGGGCAACACGCTGACCATTGCGGCGGGCAATGTGGTGGCGGGCGCCGACATCACCTGTGTCTTCACCAATGCCAGGACCCCGACGGTGAAGGTGCAGAAGGTGACGACGGGGGGCTTTGGCGGTCCTTTCAGCTTCAACCAGACCAATC
>CAZIXE010000089.1:8593-12801 GCA_964543235.1 uncultured Rhizobiaceae bacterium
TGCGGCGGGCAATGTGGTGGCGGGCGCCGACATCACCTGTGTCTTCACCAATGCCCGCTTGCCGACAGTCACGCTCACAAAGGTCTCGAACGGCGGTACCGGCTCCTTTGATTTTTCCGGCACCAACGGCTTCGGAACCCAGACCATTACCACGCTATCTTCCGGCGTTGGCGTCACCGGTTCGACGCGTACCCTCACCTCGCCGGCTACCTCGACCACCATCACCGAAACCGTTCCCTCAGGCTACGTGTTGGCGTCCGTCTCCTGCTCGGGACTGGGCAGCGGCGGCACCGCGACGCCCGATCTCGCCGCCGGCACAGTCACATTGGATGCGGCCGCCACCGCTGCTGGCGCCACTATCGCCTGCACCTTCACCAATACCAGGCTGCCCACGGTCCGCCTCACCAAGATCTCGGTGGGCGCCACCGGCACCTTCGACTTCTCCGGCGACAACGGCTTCGGTGTCGACTCCATCACGACTGTGACGCCGGGCGTCGGAGCCCTGGGAGCGACCCGCACGCTCACCGCCGCTGCCACCTCCACGACGATCACCGAAACCATTCCCACGGGCTATGTGCTGAGCTCAATCTCTTGTTCGGGTCTTGGCAGCGGCGGCACCGCGACACCGAATCTGGCTGCGGGCACTGTCGTGCTTGATGCGGCTGCAACCGCCGCCGGCTCCACTATTGGCTGCACTTTCACCGATACGCGGCTGCCAACGGTCACACTGACCAAGATTTCGAACGGCGGCACCGGCACTTTTGACTTCACAGGCGGCAATGGCTTCGGCGCCGACTCCATCTCGACGGTCACCCCGGGTGTGGGGGTGGCTGGTGCAACGAAGACGCTGGCTGCAACCCATACGGTAACGGCGATCACCGAGAGCGGCGTGCCGCCCGGCTTTGCCCTGACTGCCATCAGCTGCTCTGGCCTTGGATCCGGCGGCATCGCCACGCCCAACCTCGCAACCCGCACGGTCACCCTCAATGCCGACGCCACGGCCGCGGGATCCAGCATCGCCTGCACCTTCACCAATGGCCGACCCGAACTGACCCTGACGAAGTCAGGCGCCATTGATCCCGGCCTCGATGGCATCGTCAATGCCGGCGATACCGTCAATTACACCTTTACGATCCACAACAGCGGCACCACGACCGTATCCGGCATTACCGTCAGTGATCCGCTGCCCGGCATCAGCATCGCCGGCGGCCCCATCGTCAGTCTGGCGCCGGGTGCAACGGACACCACCACGATCTCCGGCACCTATACGTTGACCCAGGCTGACATCGACGCAGGCAGCGTGTCGAACACTGCAACAGTTTCGGGCGCGGCGCCTGACGGCTCAGCGGTCTCCGCTCAAGGCAGCGACACCGTCAACGTCCCTCAGTCGCCGTCACTGACCATTGACAAGACCAGCCTCACCGCAAGCTTCGACGGAGTGGGCGATGTGCTCTCCTACCAGTACCTCGTCACCAATACCGGCAACACCACCCTCACCACCGCTATCACCGTCGCCGACGACGTGGTTGACGGCGCCGGCGGCAGCGTGAGTTGCCCGCCATTGCCTGGCGGCGAACTCGCGCCCGGCGACAGCATCACCTGCACCGCGTCCTATGTCGTGACGCAAGCCGATCTCGACAGCGGTTCGGTGGTCAACACCGCCATCGCCTCGAGCGGGGCCACCAGTTCGCCGCCGGACAGTGTGACTGTCCCCGCCGTCCAGAACCGCGCCCTAACCCTGGTCAAATCCGCGACCACCTCCACCCCGTTCACCACCGTCGGCGAAATCGTCTCCTATGACTATGTGGTCACCAATACCGGCAACGTGACTGTCACCGCGCCGATCAGTGTGTCCGACAACCTGATCGCCTCGGTCAACTGCCCGGCTCTCCCGCCCGGCGGCCTGGCGCCGGGTGCCAGCATGACCTGCACTGGTGACTATGCCATCACCCAGATCGATCTCGATCTGGGCAGCGTCACCAATGTCGCATCGGCAACGGACGGCACGGCCACGTCGCCGCCCGATAGCGAGACCATCCCGAGCGGTGCCAATCCCGTTCTCACCCTGTCGAAGACCACGACTTCGGCTGGTTACAGCAATGTGGGCGACTCGCTGTCCTATGACTACGAGGTCACCAACACCGGCAATGTCACCATCACCGCCGACATTGAGATTGTCGACGACAAGGCCGGCACCTTCACCTGTTCGACCGGCAATCTGGCTCCCGGAGACTCTGTCACATGTTCGGCAAACTATACGGTGACTCAGGCCGATATCGACAGCGGTTCCGTGACCAATAACGCCATTGCCCGGAGCTATTACCCGCTGGTCCCTCCGAATGTGCAGGTGGTCTCGCCACCTGACAGCGTGACGGTCAATGCTGCCGTCAACCCGCAAATCACGCTGTCGAAGAGCGCCGTTCCCTCGCCTTTTGCCACTGTCGGCCAGTCCATCACCTACACTTTTGCGGTCGAGAACACCGGCAATGTGACGGTGTCGAACATCAACATTACCGATCCGCTCATTCCGGCGCTGTCCTGCTCCATCGCCTCGCTGGCGCCCGGCGCAACTGACACCAGCTGCACCGGCAATCACACGGTGACCCAGGCGGAAATCAATGCCGGCGCCATCACCAACACCGCGACAGCGGCGGGTATCGATCCTTTCGGCAACCCCGTTTCCGACACCGATACCATTACCACCTCGGGACCGCCGCCGGCCCCGGCCTTGAGCCTGGTCAAGACGCCCTCGCGCGCCACAGTCTCGAGTGTCGGCGACATTATCGGCTACACCTTTTCCGTGACCAACACCGGCAATGTCACGGTCACCGGCATTACCGTAACCGACCCGCTCGTTCCGGCCTTCTCCTGCGGCATCACCACACTCCAGCCGGGCGCGACCAATGCGTCTTGCTTCACGTCCTACATAGTGACCCAGGCCGACCTCGACGCGGGCGCGGTGATCAACACGGCAAGCGCAACCGGCACTTCGTCCGATTCCTCGGCACAGGCTGTCAACGCGTCCGGCGGCAGCACGGTCACCGCCGATCAATCGCCGTCTCTCACCATCCAAAAAGTCGGAACTTTCGATGACGGCGGCGACGGCGTTGCCGACGTCGGCGATGCCATCAACTACACGTTCGAAATCACCAACACCGGCAATGTCACGCTGACGAACATTGCCGTCAGCGATCCCGGCGCAACGATCTCCGGCGGCCCGCTGGCCAGTCTCGCCCCCGGGGCAACGGACACGCTCACCTTCACGGGCCAGTATCTGCTTCAGCAGGCGGATATCGACGCCGGTTTCTATTCCAATACTGCTACCGTATCCGGCAATCCACCGACCGGTCCACCCGTCACCGACTCCGATACGGAAACGCTGACCTTCCTGTCCGCCAGCAATCTTGTGACGGTCAAGGTGCTGACCTCCGGCAGCAGCCAGGTCGCCGAGGGCGATACTGTCACTTTCCTCGTCACCGTGACCAACTTTGGTCCCGCCCAGGCAACGAACGTCGAACTCACCGACCTTCTCCCTGCCGGCCTGACCGCCACCGTCAACAACGGCACGGTGAGTCAGGGAACATACAATGCGGGTTCGGGCCTCTGGTCCGTCGGAACGCTTGCCAGTGGCGCCGCGGCCACACTGACGCTCGAGGGAACTGTGGACGCAGGGCAGGGTGGCAACACCCTGGTCAATACCACGACTGCGGCCACCAGCGATCTTCCTGATCCAACAACGGCGGGCGACGACCTCACCGAGAGTGTGAATGTCACGAGCGTCATCATTGCCACCGACGACGACTTCTCAGGCTCACCCGTCAACGGCCTCAGTGGTGGGACGACCGCCACGGTATTTGCCAATGACACGCTGAACGGGGCCGCTTTCGCCCCGGCCGCCGTGACGCCGAGCCTTCTGTCAAATGGCGGGATCACGGGTCTCATACTCAATGCCGACGGCACGCTCACCGTTCCGGCCGGCACGGCGGCGGGGACCTATGTCGCGACCTACCGCATCTGCGAGGTACTGAACCCGGCCAATTGCGATGACGCCGATGTGACGCTGGTGGTCTCTGCCGCGACCATCCTGGCGACCGACGATGACTTCTCCGGGACCCCGGTCAACGGCCTGGCGGGCGGCACCACGGCGACGGTGTTTGCCAATGACACGCTGAACGGGGCCGCTTTCGCGCCCGCCGCCGTCACCCCCA
>CAZIXE010000090.1:0-12329 GCA_964543235.1 uncultured Rhizobiaceae bacterium
GGCGTCAACGCCTGCAAGGGCCAGTCGGACTGCCACTCCTACACCAATTCCTGCAAAGGGCAGAACAGCTGCAAGGGCAAGGGCTGGAAACTGCTCACCAGCCTCGAATGCACGCGGATGGGCGGCACCGTCATCGGCGGCAACTGATCACGCGTTCTCACTTCCCGGTGCGGGGCCTACGGGTCCCGCACTGTGCGTGCTATGCTCGCGCCCATGAAACCGACCCTCGCCGAGCTACAGGGGCTGGTGCTCAAGGGCATCGCGGCGCATGACGACGCGGCGCTGGGGCTGGTGCGCACCCCGCCCAACGACACGGCGGAGGTGATGTTCGGCGTCTACCGCAACGCCTATATTCTGCGGCTCACCGAGTTCCTGTCCAACGATCATCCGCAGCTCAAGGCCTATCTCGGCGATGATGCGTTCTTCGAGATGTCGAAGGCCTATGCGGCGGCGCATCCTTCCGACACGCCCAATGCCCGCTGGTATTCCCGGCATCTGCCGGAATTCCTGGCGCGCCATGAACCGTGGTCGCAGCATCGCGAACTGACCGATCTCGCGAAGATCGAGCGCGGACTGATCGATTCCTTCGACAGCGTAGAGGCGCCGGTCGCAACCGTCGACGACCTGCAAAAGGTCGACCCCGAACGGTTCGACGAGGCCGTGCTGGAGCTGCATCCGGCCCTGCGCCGGATCGGCGTGACGAGCAATGCGCTGGCCATCTGGCTCAATCTCAAGCGGGAAGAGGAACCGCCGGCGGCGGAACTCTGCGACCCGCCGCGCACTGTCATCACCTGGCGGCAGGACGGGGCGGCCAAGGTGCGCGAACTTGAAGCCGAGGAGGCGATGGCGCTGGACAGCGCCGGCGAGCGGGTGCCGTTCGGGGTCCTGTGCGAGATGATCGCAATGATGGGCGATCCCGACACGGCGGCGATGCGGGCGGCCACCTACCTGCGGCAATGGATCGACTCAGAGATGGTGCGTGCCATCGCGGTGCCCGCGGCGGGGCGCGGGATTTGACAAACGGCCCGGGCTGGCGCTCTTAGGGGCGCAAAGGGAGTTTCGATCATGACACAGACCGCCCGCAAGGCGCAGGGACCGGCGCCGGTTGCCGATTTCAACTGGGAGGACCCGCTCGATCTCGAATCACAGCTCAGCGAGGACGAGCGGATGATCCGCGATGCGGCGCGGGCCTTCTGCGCCGACAAGCTGGCGAGCCGGGTGCAGAAGGCGTTTCGCGAGGAGCGCTTCGACCGGGAGATCATGAACGAGCTGGGCGAGATGGGCTTTCTCGGGGTGATGACGGCGGAGGCCTATGGCGGGGCGGGGCTCGGCTATGTCGCCTACGGGCTGGTGGCACGGGAAGTGGAGCGGATCGATTCCGGCTACCGCTCGGCGATGAGCGTGCAGAACTCGTTGGTCATGCATCCGATCGAGGCCTATGGCTCGGAGGCACAGCGCAAGAAGTATCTGCCGAAACTGGCGACCGGCGAGATGGTCGGCTGCTTTGGCCTCACCGAGCCCGATGCCGGCTCCGATCCGGGTGGCATGAAGACAAGGGCCCGGCGGACGAAGGACGGCTTCGTGCTCAGCGGCAGCAAGATGTGGATCACCAATTCGCCGATCGCCGACATTGCGATCGTGTGGGCCAAGCTCGAGGACGAGGGCATTCACGGCTTCATCGTCGAGCGCGGCCACAAGGGGTTCTCGACACCGACGATCGAAGGCAAGGTCTCGCTGCGGGCTTCTGTCACAGGCGAGATCGTGCTCGACAATTGCAAGGTGCCGGAGGACGCATTGCTCCCCAATGCGCGGGGGCTCGGCGGGCCGTTCGGCTGCCTCAACAAGGCGCGCTACGGGATTGCCTGGGGGGTCATGGGCGCGGCGGAGGACTGCTGGCACCGGGCCCGGCAGTACACGCTCGACCGCAAGCAGTTCGGCAGGCCGCTGGCCGCCAACCAGCTCATCCAGAAGAAGCTCGCCGACATGCAGACGGAAATCGCCTTGGGGCTGCAGGGCTGCCTCGCCCTGGGGCGCGGCCTCGAGCGGGGCACGGCGGCGCCGCCGGCGATTTCACTGATGAAGCGGAACAATTGCGGCAAGGCACTCGATATCGCCCGCATGGCGCGCGACATGCACGGCGGCAACGGCATCTCCGACGAGTTCCATGTAATCCGCCACATGGTCAATCTCGAAACCGTCAACACCTATGAGGGCACACATGACGTGCATGCCCTGATCCTCGGCCGGGCGCAAACGGGGATCCAGGCGTTTCAGTGACGGTAGAGATCACGATCGCACCCGCCGACCCGCGGGAGCCTTCGCTGCGACGGCTGATCGAGGAACTCGATCACTACCAGATGTCGCTGTATCCGGCGGAGAGCAACCACCTGCTCGACATCGAAACGCTGGCCCGGCCGGAGATGCGGTTCTATGCGGCAAGCATCGACGGTGAAGTGGTGGGCTGCGGCGGCATCTGGCTGCATGACGACTATGCGGAGGTCAAGCGCGTCTATGTGCTTCCACGGGCGCGGGGGCTGGGGCTCGCGCGGAAGATCATGGCGGCGCTCGAAAACGAAGCGCGGGCGGAGGGCCGCCTGATCGCCCGGCTGGAGACGGGCACGCGGCAGCCCGAAGCGCTGGGTCTCTACCGGGGGCTCGGTTACAACATCCGCGGCCCGTTCGGCGACTACCCGGCGGATGATCCGTTGAGCGTTTTCATGGAGAAGCGCCTCGGCTGACGCAGCCGGGACCGGTTGTGTTTTACACACAGGTGTGATTCTCGTCCCGGTAGGATGAAGGAGTAAAGAGCATGCACATCACCGTTCCTGCCCGCGAAGGCCGGGCCGTGCGCGTGGCGCGCGGCCAGCACATCCGCATCACCACGCCGAAGGGCGCGCAAGCGGCGGATTTCTTCGCCTACAATGCGGCGAATGTCGGGGAATGGCTGTCGGCGAACCACACCTGGGTCACGACCTTTAATGTGCGGCCGCGCCAGGGCGACATCCTGATCTCCCGCTTCCGACGGCCGATGCTCAAGTTCACCAAGGACGGGGCGGATGGCATCCATGACATGATGATCGCCGCATGCGACCAGTTCCGCTATGAATTCTTCGGGCACAAGGGCCCGCATGCGAGTTGCTCGGAAAATCTCTGCGTGGCGATGCGAAGGGAAGGCTACCAGATCGATGTCATTCCACAGCCAATCAACTTCTTCACCCATACACGCATCGAAACCGACGGCTCATTCAGGTCGCCGCCCAACCCGGTACCGCCAGGCGCCCATGTCGAACTCGAAGCGCTGATGGACCTGATCTGCGTCGTGTCCTCCTGCCCCTTCGATCTCAATGTCGACGGCTGGACCATCAATGCCGGAGCGGGACCGACGGAACTCGCGGTCGAGGTGAGCTGAGGTCCCATGCCGGTGGCGGGGCGGCATTTTTATCCGCCCGTCAGTTCCCAGTTGCAACTCCGGCAGGTTCGACGCAGTCTCCAAGACGCCCACCGGGTTCAAGCTTTCCATGCCACGGGATATCCTTGTCGACATAGCCGCCAGCACCGCCCAGACGATCGGTGCCGCGTTCCTGCAGGCGCTGGTCAGAAGCCTGCGCGAGGCCATGGACGTGCAGCTAGCACTGATCACCACCGGGATCGGAGAGCCGCCGCGGCGGGCCCGGTCGATCGTCAGCTGGCGGCGGGACAGCGAGAGCAGCGAGGCCATCGAATACGATCTCGAAGGCGTGCCCTGCAAGCTCGTCTATGGCGGACAGACGGTGGTCATCCCCAAACAGCTGTGCCTGGAGTTTCCCAGGGAAGCAGGCTATGAGGGCTATGCCGGGGTGCCGCTGCGCGGCCCGGGGGACAAGGTCATCGGGCACTTCGCACTGGTGTCGGACAAGGCGCTGACCGATCCCGACCGCGCCTTGGCCATCCTGCAGCTGTTTGCGGTGCGGGCCGAGGCCGAACTGCAACGGGCAACGCAGGAGCGCGAACGCGAGGCGCTGATCGCCTCGCTGACCCGCGCCAACCGGCGGATCAGCCGGCGCTACAGCGAGTTGCGCCGGGTCAACGAAACCAAGACGATGCTGCTCGGCATGGTGGCCCATGACCTGCGCAACCCGCTCGCGACAATTGTCAGCCGTGGCGAACTCATCGGCAGCATCCTCGACCAGGCTCCGGCCAGTGTCCAGGCGCTGACCAAGGTCAAGGACAGCTGCGAGGTGATCATCAGTGCAGCCGAACGCATGGACCGGCTGATCGCCTCGACCCTGGCGCAGGCAAGATCACAGGCCATCATGCCGAGCCTTGACCTGCATCCCTGCAGGCTGCGCCAAGTTGCCGAGACCGCCATCGGCTTCAACAGCGAGGCGGCGCGGAGCAAGGCGATAACCATCAGCAACCTGATCGGGGAGGAGGCCGGCATCGAGGCCGACGAAGACCGCCTTGTCGAATGTCTCGACAATCTGATCCACAACGCCATCAAATATTCGAGCGCGGGCCAGGCCGTCACCGTCACCGCAGACGAAGACGACCACAGCCTTCACATTCGCGTGAGGGACCAGGGCCAGGGCCTCGCCGCCGACGATCTGGCGCGGGCGTTCCGGCTGTTCCAGCGCCTGTCGCCGGTTCCAACCGGCGGTGAGTCATCGACGGGCATCGGGCTGGCGATCGTCAAGGCCATCGCCGAGGCGCATGGCGGATCGGCGAGCGTCGCCAGCGAAGGCAGGGGCAAGGGCGCCACCTTCACAGTCAGCCTGCCCAAGCGGCGCAATCCGACCTGAGACGTCGCAGCGATTCTTGCGTCACGGCAGCCGAACGCCTAGAACATTGCACCCTGAGAAGGAGAAACAGTCATGGCTCTAGAACTCCCCGCACTGCCCTATGCTTACGATGCACTGGCGCCCTACATGTCGGCCGAAACGCTCGAATATCACCACGACAAGCACCATCAGGCCTATGTGACGAACGGCAACAACCTGCTCAAGGATTCGCCGCTGGCGTCGAAATCCATCGAGGAGATCTGCAAGACGGCCTTCGCGGAGAAAAATGCCGGCCTGGTCAACAATGTCGGCCAGCACTACAACCACATCCACTTCTGGAACTGGATGAAAAAGGGCGGCGGCGGCAGCAAGCTGCCGGGCAGGCTCGCCAAGGCGATCGACAACGATCTCGGGGGCTACGACAAGTTCAAGGCCGATTTCATCAATGCCGGCGTCACGCAGTTCGGCTCCGGCTGGGCCTGGCTTGCAGTCAAGGACGGCAAGCTTGCCGTGATGAAGACACCGAACGGCGAAAATCCGCTGATGCATGGGGCAGCGCCGATCCTCGGCGTCGATGTGTGGGAGCACAGCTATTACATCGACTACCGGAACCTGCGCCCCAAATATCTTGAAGCCTTCGTCGACAATCTCATCAATTGGGACTATGTTGAGGCCATGTACGCCAAGGCATGAGCTGCGGCGTTGCGGTACCCCCCATATGGCCAGGCCATTCGCCTGGCCATTTTCGTATTGCCAACCTGCCAAGGAGACTGCCGATGCCCGTCCTGAACCGTGCGGCGGAAATGCATGACGAGATCACCGCCTGGCGGCGCGAACTCCACATGAATCCGGAACTCCTGTTCGACGTGCATGAGACCGCCGGATTCGTGGAAAAGAAGCTCAGGGCCTTCGGCTGCGATGAGGTCGTTACCGGGCTGGGGCGCACCGGCGTGGTCGGCGTCATCCGCGGCCGGCATGGCGAAGGACCGGCCGTCGGCCTCCGCGCCGACATGGACGCGCTGCCGATCATGGAGGCGACCGGGTTGCCCTACGCCTCGAAGATTCCCGGCAAGATGCATGCTTGCGGCCATGACGGACATACGGCGATGCTGCTGGGCGCGGCCAAGTATCTCTGCGAGACGCGCAATTTCAAGGGTTCGGTGGCGGTAATCTTCCAGCCGGCGGAGGAAGGCGGCGGCGGTGGCAGAGAGATGGTCAGGGACGGTCTCATGGAGCGCTTCAGCATTGCCGCAGTCTATGGCATGCACAACATGCCGGGCGTGCCGCTGGGGGAGTTCGCCATCAGGCCGGGCGCCATCATGGCCGCAACCGACGAATTCGAAATCACGGTCACCGGCAAGGGCGGACATGCCGCCCTGCCCCACAAGTCGATCGATCCCGTGTTCATCGGTTCGCAGATCATCACCGCACTGCAGTCGATCGTGTCACGCAACGCCGACCCGCTCGAAGCCCTGGTGATCTCCACGACCCAGTTCCATGCCGGGACCGCCAACAATGTCATTCCGAACAGCGCCGAACTGTCGGGTACGGTCCGTACACTGACAAAGGACATGCGGCGCTTTGCGCAGGAACGGATCACGGCGGTCGCAATACAGACCGCGGCAGCACATGGCGGCGAAGCACAGGTCCGCTATCACAGCAATTATCCGGTGACCTACAATCACGAGCGGGAGACGGCATTTGCCGCCGACATCGCCCGCAGGGTGGCGGGTGAGCGCAAGGTCAATGCCAATGTGGCGCCAATCATGGGGGGCGAGGACTTCTCCTACATGCTGGAGGCACGGCCCGGCGCCTTCATCTTCATCGGTAATGGCGACACGCCATTCTGCCATCACCCGGCCTTCGACTTCAGCGACGAGATCATCCCGCTCGGTGTCAGCTACTGGGTGACGCTCGCGGAGACAGCGCTCGGGCAGTAAGCGGGTTTCATGACATCCGGCGACCTTCACCCTGTCTTTGACGGCCACAATGACGTGCTGCTCAGGCTGTTCCTGAAGAAGACGGCGACGCCGGCCCGTGACTTCCTGCAAGGCGACGGCGAAGGCCATCTCGACATGCCGCGGCTGCATAAGGGGGGATTTGCCGGCGGGTTCTTCGCGATCTTCGTGCCGGACGGCAAGACCAGCCCGGCCGATGATGACGATCCCAACCCGCCCGCCGCGCCGCGGGTATCGGAAGCGGAAGCGCTGCCCAAGTCGCAGGCCATGGCGGCGCTGCTGGCACAGATCGAGCGTGAGTCGGAGGGCACATTCAGGATCTGCCGGAGTGTTGCGGATATCCGCGATTGCCTGGCACGTGGCACAATTGCAGCGATCATGCATATCGAGGGGGCCGAGATGATCGACCCCGGTTTCACCATGCTCGACATGTTCCACGCGGCGGGGTTGCGGTCACTGGGGCCGGTGTGGAGCCGGCCCAACCGGTTCGGGCACGGCGTGCCCTTCCGGTTCCCCTCAACGCCCGACACCGGACCGGGCCTCACCGCTGCCGGCAAGGCGCTGATCCGGGCGTGCAATGCGCGGCGCGTCCTGATCGATCTCTCGCACCTCAATGAGCGGGGTTTCTGGGACGTGGCCGAGATCAGCAATGCACCGCTGGTGGCCACCCATTCCAACGCCCATGTGCTGTGCCCCAGTTCGCGCAACCTGACCGATCGCCAGATCGAGGCGATCGGCAAGTCGGGCGGCATGATCGGGCTCAACTTTGCCAACGGGTTCCTCAGGGCCGATGGACGCTGGCGCAACGACACGCCGGTCGACGTGGTGCTGGCGCATCTCGATCACCTGCTGGCGATTGCCGGCGAGGATTGCGTGGGGCTTGGTTCCGATTTTGACGGAGCCCGGATCCCGGCGGCGATCGGCTCGGTCACCGGACTGCCCGGGCTGCAGGTTGCGATGCGCGCCCACGGCTATAGTGACCGGCTCATCGGCAAGCTCTGCCACGAGAATTGGCTCCGGGTGCTGGAGCAGACTTGGGGAAGCTAAGACCGGGTATACACCATCAAAGATTGTGCTTACGGACACTGAGGTGAATCGCGGTGACGACCGTTCCAGCCCGCAGGAGGTTCGTCGAGCGTGCGATTCGGCAAGACTTCCGGCAATGCCTCAGTCCAACAGATTGTAGAAGGGTGAAATTCTGCACTTGTCCGCGGTCTATTAGTAGCGCTAATAGAGCTGATGCGACTGGGCGACTGGCTGATTAATAACAAGATGTCGCAACTGGAGATAGCGCGGCATCTGGGTGTGACGCAGGGACGCGTGTCGCAAATCGTGGCGGGGGCGCAGCCGTCGCTCGAACTGGCGGTGAAAATCGCTGCGGTGACCAACAACCAGGTGCGGCCGCAGGACTTCAAGGATCTGGACATGACGGACACGGACAGGCTGGACAGCGTCGAAGAAGCGGTCGCGGCCATCGCCAGGGGCGAGATGGTGGTGGTGGTCGACGATGACGACCGCGAGAACGAGGGCGATCTCATCGCCGCGGCGGGCAAGATCACGCCCGAACAGATGGCCTTCATGGTCCGGCACACAAGCGGCATCGTGTGCGCGCCCATCACGGCCGAAGACGCGCGCCGGCTCAAGCTCGATCCCATGGTGGCGCTCAACGATGCGCCGATGGCAACGGCCTTCACGGTGTCGATCGACTACAAGGAGGGGCTCACCACCGGCATTTCCGCCAAGGAGCGCTGCGCCACCGTGCACGCGCTCGCCAATGCCAATGTGCAGGCGCACGACTTCGTGCGGCCCGGCCACATCTTTCCGCTGGTGGCCAAGTCAGGCGGGGTGCTGATGCGTTCGGGACACACGGAGGCGGCGGTCGACCTCGCGCGGCTGGCGGGGCTGCATCCGGCCGGCGTCATCTGCGAACTCGTCAACGATGACGGGAGCGTCAAGCGCGGGCCGCAGGTTATGCAGTTCGCGCGCGAGCACGGCTTCAGAATCATCTCGGTCGCCGATCTCATCGCCTACCGGCAGGCGCGGGAACGGCTGGTCGAGCAGATGGCGCAGTTCGATGTCGCAACGGCCATCGGCACGGCGCGCGGCTATTCCTATGCAACGCCCTTCGATGCCGTGCAGCAGCTCGCCCTGGTCTTTGGCGACATCGGCGGCGGCCGCAACGTGCCGGTGCGGCTGCACCGGGAGAACGTGCTGGAAGACGTGTTCGGCGAACGCAAGACACTGGCGGCGGTATTCGAGGTGTTCAGCCGCGAGAAGCGGGGCGTGCTGGTCTACCTGCAGGAGGGCACGGCCGGCGTGCCGGCCAGCCAGCTTTCGCGCGAACGCACCGGCAGCGCGGCGCAGCGCGAGCGCATCTGGCGCGACATCGGGCTCGGGGCCCAGATCCTGCGCGATCTCAACGTCCATTCGATCCGGCTGATCACCTCCAGCGACCGGCACTATGTCGGGCTTGGCGGCTTCGGCATCGAAATCAGCGAAACCATCCGCATCGCCGCCTGACACCTTTCCGCAGCGGGCGGGCATGGGCTACAAGCGGGCGATGCCGCACAACCAAACGGACCCGCACAGGCTGCCGCCGCTCATCGGCTGGCGCGAGCGGGTGCGGCTGCCGGAACTCGGCATCGGGCCGATCATCGCCAAGATCGACACCGGCGCGCGGACCGCCGCGCTGCATGCCGAGGATATCCGCATCGAAGGCCGCGGGCGGCGCAAGCAGGTCAGATTCAAGGTGCCGGTCAACGGACGCACGCACCATTGCGTCCTGCCCTATCGCGGCGAAAAGCGGATCAAGAGCACCAGCGGCCACAGCCAGACACGGGTCGTGGTCGAGACCATCATCCGCATCGGCACGGCCGACATCCGGGCCGAGGTGACGCTCACCGACCGCGCCGACATGGGCGTTCCGATGCTGCTGGGGCGGGCCACGGTGCGCGGCCACTTTGTGGTTCACCCGGGGCGTTCCTATATCATTTCGCGGATCACCAAGAAGAAGAGGCCATGAAGATCGCGCTGCTCACCCGCAACCCCAAGCTCTACTCGCACCAGCGGATGATCGAGGTAGCGCAGCAGCGCGGCCACGAGATGGTGCCCGTCGACTATCTGCGCTGCTACATGAACATCACGTCGAAGAAGCCGGAGCTGCGCTATCTGGGCGAGAAGCTGACCGGATTCGATGCGGTGATCCCGCGGATCGCCGCCTCGCACACGTTCTACGGCCTCGCCGTGCTCAGGCAGTTCGAGATGATGGGCGTCTATCCGCTCAACGAATCGGTGGCGATCGGACGCTCGCGCGACAAGCTGCGCTCGCTGCAGATCCTGGCGCGCGACGGTGTCGAACTGCCGGTGACGGCCTTCGCCAACGATACATCGCGAACCAATGACGTGCTCGAGATCGTGGGCGGGGCGCCGGTTGTCATCAAGCTGCTCGAAGGCACGCAGGGGATCGGCGTGGTGCTGGGCGAGACACCGATGTCGGCCAAGTCGGTGATCGATGCCTTCCACGGCGCCGACATCGCCATCCTCGTGCAGGAGTTCATCAAGGAGGCGGGTGGACAGGACCTGCGCATCCTGGTGGTGGGGCGGCGCATCGTGGCGGCCATGCAGCGCTCCGGGGAAAAGGGCGACTTCCGCTCCAACCTGCATCGCGGCGGCAAGGCCGAGCCGATCGAGATTTCGGCCGAGGAACGCAAGCTCGCCCTCAAGGCGGCAAGAAGCATGGGGCTCAATGTGGCGGGCGTCGACATGCTCAGGGCCAAGCGCGGGCCGGTGGTGGTCGAGGTCAATTCCTCGCCGGGGCTCGAGGGCATCGAGCAGGCGACGGGCTCGGATGTGGCGGGGGCGATGATCGCCTTCCTCGAAAAGCATGCCCGGCCGAACCGGACAGGCACGCGCGGCAAAGGGTGAGCTGCGACGCGCTTTGCGGCCGCCGCGACGCGGCAATGACGCGCTTTCGACGCGCAGTTACGCGCGTTCGACACAGGCAGCGACGGCGTTTCGGGCCGGAAATTGATATCATTCCCGATATCGGGTTTCGGGCGGTGAGGCGAGAGTGATCCTATTAGCAGGACTAATATCCTGTCGCTGCGTCGGGTGGCGCCGGGCACTGCGTGGGACGGACGGGGGGGCGATAACGCGCAAGGCCGCGCGCGCCGGCGGGAAGGCGAGCGGTTCCTGATGGCAGAGGTCAGGCCGTGGCGGCCGGGGCTACAGGCGACCGGGAAAGCGGGATGCCAGCTTGCGCTGGCATGACGAATACGAAAGACGATGCTCCGCAGGCGGAGGGATGGAAGCCCAGGCCACGCGCGCAGCTCACGCCGCAGCCGGCTGCGGTGGCGATGGCGGGGCCGGCGGGGCGCGGTGCGACAGGGCTTGCGCAAACAGGATGATGCCGGCCATCTCGAGCGCGGCTTCGGCGGCGGCCGCGAGATCGCGCGGCAAGCTGCTCACGCTGTCACGACAGGCGTCGAGAACAGGTGAAGGTGGAAAGAGGAGCGCCGAGGCGGCGTCGAGCACAACGGCCCCCATGAGATAGAGGCAGAGGCCCGCGAGCAACAGGCGGGCACCGGGCGGACGGTTTGCCATGAGCCAGGCGGCGAGCCCCAGGGCGGCGAGGAGGACGGCAGCCTGGATGATGCTTCCAGCGATGCCGAAGGCGGCCAGCAGTTCGCGGTGAAGCGCGGTGACACGGCTAAGTGCGAGGAGAAGCATTGTCGCGGCGAGGCCGGCCCACATGAGGCGATCAAACCCAGCCCGGCTGCTGGCGCGGGCGAGTGCCTGCACCGCAGCATAGATCAGCACGGCGGCAAGGAACACAGCGCCCATACTCTCGTTCTCGGCCGGATCGAAGAGCTCGCGGAGCCGGCAATCGAGCGGCGCAACCCCGTAATGATAGAGGGCGACAGTCAGATGGGCGGCCAACACAACACCGGCCGACGCCCAGAGCCAGCGCAAGACGCGGTCAGCCATCAGCATGCGGCTTCCTGGCGGGCGCTATGGGGAGCCCGCTCCGGCCCGTCGGCCGGACGGGGGCAGAGCCCGGCTGGCAGGCGCAGCGGTGCCGACCGGCCACACGGCCTGGCCAAAGTGACGACGAAGGGCGAAAACCTCAATCGGCCGGGGTGAAGGTCAGGGCCACGCCATTGATGCAGTAGCGCATGCCGGTGGGCGGCGGGCCGTCCTCGAAGACATGGCCGAGATGGCTGCCGCAGGTCGCGCAATGGACCTCGGTGCGGATCATGCCGTGACTGCGGTCGGTCTCGGTTTCGACGGCGCCCGGCAGCGGATCGTTGAAGCTCGGCCAGCCGGTGCCGCTTTCGAATTTGCGGGTGGCCGCAAAGAGCGGCTGGTCGCAGCCGGCGCAGCGGAAGGTGCCCGGGCGTTTCTCATGCAGCAGGGCGCAGCTGCCGGGATACTCGGTGCCGTGGCCGCGCATCACCGCATATTGCTCGGGCGTCAGGCGGGCGCGCCATTCGGCGTCGCTCAGGGTCACGGGAAAGGTGCGGCCGGAAGTGGTCATCATTGCCTCGCGCGATGGTGGATTGGGCAGCGACTATCGGCCGATGCGCCGCGCCGATCAAGCCGGGCGGCGAAGCAT
>CAZIXE010000091.1:0-11901 GCA_964543235.1 uncultured Rhizobiaceae bacterium
GACACGGAATCATCAAAACTCAAAACAGTCGAGAGTTTTTCAGCAGCCTGCTAGAGTATGAAGTCCGCGGCGTCGAAGGCGGCAAGCGCCACGTTCTTGATAGTGACGGTGTCGCCATTGCCGAAGTCGACGACCACATCACCACCACTCGCCGCCATCAGGGCAATGACCTGATCGGCGCTGGCGAGGCCGAAAGCGGAAACATTGATCTGGTCGTCGCCATCTTCGAAGCCTGACACCATGTCGGCGCCCATGCCGGGGGCGAACACGAAGTCGTCGTCGCCCAGCCCGCCCCGCAGGTGATCGTCGCCGGTGCCACCATCGAGCGTGTCGTTGCCGGCGCCACCGCCGAGGGTGTCGTCGCCATTGCCGCCCAGCAGATCGTCGCCGCCGCCGGCGCCGGCCAGATGGTCGTCGCCACCGCCGCCCAGGGCGTCGTCGCCCCCTGCCCCGCCGTTCAGCGTGTCGCTGCCGCCACCGCCCAGCAGATCGTCGCGGCCGCCGCCACCCGAGAGATCGTCGCCGCCGGTGCCGCCAGTGGCGGTGTCGTTGCCGGTGCCGCAGACAATGTCATCGCCATCGCCGCCACCGGAGAGGCGGTCATCGCCGCCCTTGCCGTCGAGCGTGTCGTTGCCGGAGCCGCCATCCAGCGTGTCATCGCCGTCACCATCGCCGCCGGATATGTCGTCGTCACCGTCATCGCCCGAAAGATGGTCGTTGCCATCGCCGCCATCGAGATGATCGTCGCCCATGCCACCGGACAGGTCGTCATCACCCGAATCGCCGTTCAGATCATCGTCGCCGTCGGTGCTGCCATCATCGTCGCTGCCGCTCGACTGGCTGTCGAGCATCTCCAGCAGCCTGGCCATGGTCCAATTGTCGTCTGCGTTTGCCATTGAGTATCCCTCGCTTAACTTGCAGCTGCAGTGATAGGCCGCGGCTGCTGACAGGAGGCTGATGCGGCGCTGACAATTGGCTGACAGCACGCCGCGTTCCCGGCACCCTGAAGGATGCGTTAATTTTCAATCTCGGATTCTCGGTAAATCTGTTGCACAAGGGGCGCCGACACCACCTCGCCACGGACCGCCATGACCATCAGATTCGTCGAGCTTGCCCGGATCAGTGCCCAGGAACGCGCAACCATGCTGAAGCGTGCCGAAGACGATCTCGGCCCCTATCTCGAGAAGGTGAAACCGATCATCGAGGCGGTCCGCAGCGAGGGCGATGAGGCTCTGGCACGGTTTGCCCGCGATTTCGACAAGGCGCCGGTCACGGCTGACCGGCTGGCCGCCACGCCGGACGATTTCGCGCAGGCCGCCCGGCAACTCGCCCCCGAAGTGAAAGAGGCGATCAGCTTCGCCGCCGGCAATATCCGGAAGTTTCACGAAGACCAGAAACCGGAAGAAATGTGGCTGCACGAGATGCGCCCCGGCGTCTTTGCGGGCGACCGCACCGGGCCCATTGCCTCGGCCGCCTGCTATGTGCCGAGGGGCAAAGGAGCATTTCCTTCCTCGGTGATGATGCTCGGCATTCCCGCCAAGGTCGCCGGGGTCAAGGATCTCTGCATCATCACCCCGCCGGGACCGGATGGCGACATCGATGCGGCCACGCTGGTGGCGGCGGAGGCGGCGGGAATCATGCGGGTTTACAAGGCGGGCGGCGCACAGGGCATCGCGGCGGTGGCCTTCGGCACGCAGACCATTCCGAAATGCGCCAAGGTGGTGGGGCCCGGTTCTCCCTGGGTCGTCGCCGCCAAGCGGATTGTCGCCGATGTCATCGATACCGGCATCCCGGCGGGACCCAGCGAGACGATCATCTTCGCCGATGACACGGTGGACGGGCGGCTGGCGGCACTCGATCTGCTGATCGAGGCCGAGCACGGGCCCGACTCGGGCGCCTTCCTGGTGACGACCAGCCGTGAAGTGGCCGAGGCGGCGCTGAAGGCCATTCCCCAATACTGGAGGCAGATGAGCCCGCAACGGGTCAAGTTCACGCAGGCGGTGCTCGGCTCGAGCCGGGGCGGCATCGTGATTGCGCGCGATACGGACGAGGCCATGGACTTCATCAACGACTATGCGCCGGAACATCTCGAGATTCTGGCGCACGAGCCTTTCGCCTATCTGGGCAAGGTGAAGAATGCCGGCGAAGTGCTGCTCGGCGAACACACCCCCACGACGCTGGGTAATTTCGTCATCGGCCCAAGCCACGTATTGCCGACGGGCGGCTGGGCCAAGAGTTTTTCGGCGTTGTCGGTGCACGATTTTATGAAGCGCACGTCGGTCGCCTATGTCACCCGCGCGGGTTACCCGGAACTCGCACGGCATGCCAAAACCATTGCCACCTACGAGGGCTTCGATGCGCATGCCAATGCCGTATCGGAGATGCGAACACGGATCATCGACAATTGATCAGGCTGCGGACGATCGCCTGAAACAGTTGAAGCACGAGACCGCTATCGCGGAGATCCGGCGGCTACAACCTCCGCTCAAGGACGTCGACCCGATCTGAACGCCGAGGCGTGGTGCAGACCCTGCGCCCGCCAGCATGAAACGGAGACGACGCAATGGTCAACCTCACCAACAACAACGACACGGAATTCCTCGGCAACGGAGACGACGAAGTCTACGTGCTGTTCGGCGATGACTTCATTTCCGCCGGCGGCGGCAACGATACGATCTACGGCGGCATCGGCAATGACACGATCCTGCCGGGGCCGGCCTCGACCTCGTCGAGGGCGGCGATAACATCGATACGGTGCTCTACGGAAACGCCCTGTCCGGAGTTGTCGTCGATCTCAATCAAAATTTCGGTTACGCGATGAGGCTCGGCAAGGCGCTGGACAACGACACGCTTTACGGCATCGGCAAGATCGACCTCAACAGTGCGGGGGCGAGACATTCATCGGCGGCAAAACGTTCTCGGGTACAGCCGGCGAAGTCCGCAAACTCTATGAGGGCGACAATACGATCGTTCTGCTCGACAAGGACGGAGACGGAGTTGCCGATCTCGCCATCGTCCTGAAGGGCCATAGCGACTCGCTGGCCGGGGACTTCATTTTGTGAGGGGCCCCTGAGGTGCGATCACCAATCGTCCGGCGGCGGACGATGCGGTGACGCCGCAGGGCGAGGTTCTTCCGAAATGGTGAATGCTTCCTCAAGAGCGCCTGCCTGCTGCGGGCAGTCATGGCAAACGCCAAGGATTCCACGGTTTTGCCGCAGCTTGAAACACTTGAAACAACAAATCACGGTGCCGGGAATGCGGCTGCAACGCAAGCCGGGTAGGCAGGCGGGATGAGCATGAATGCGCCATTCACAATCGGTTCAGCGAGGAGCCACCAGAAGCGGGCGCGCAAGAGGAAACCGATTTGGCAATGGTCACTACCACACTCACCGAAGGCAACGACGTCAGATTTCTTGGCACTGGCGATGACGAGGTGTTCGGTCTCGGAGGCAATGATTTCATCGCGGCCGGGGGCGGCAACGATACGCTGTGGGGCGGCCTCGGCGACGACACGCTGACCGCAAGCACCGGCGTCAACGAGGTGCACGGCGGCGGCGGCATCGACACAGTGCTCTATGCCGGAGCGGCGGCGTTCATGTATGTCGACCTCGCCCAGGGCGTCGCCTACAGCGACGGCATGGGTATCGACGACAAGCTGTTCTCAATCGAGAACGTCAATGGCAGCAGCCATGGCGACTTTCTGCTTGGCAACGGCAAGGCGAACAAGCTGTCGGGCCTCAATGGCGATGACCGGCTCTTCGGCCGGGCTGGACAGGACACGCTACTGGGCGGTGACGGCAATGACCAGCTCGACGGCGGCGGCGGCTCCAACCTTCTCGACGGCGGCAATGGTGACTTTGACTTTGCGAACTACCAGTTCTCGTCCGGAGCGGTCGTCATCGACCTTTCCACGGGTACCGGAAGCGGCGGTGACGCCGAGGGCGACGGCTTCATCAGCGTCGAGAATATCGGCGGGTCGGCATCAGGCGACAAGCTCATCGGCTCCAATGCAAGCAACTCTCTGTTCGGTGTGAATGGCAGCGATACGATTCTGGGAATGGACGGCGGCGATGTGCTGTACGGGGGAATGGGCAAGGACATCCTGCGCGGCGGCGCTGGCTATGACGTTCTGATCGGTCATGAGGGCGCCGACCGGCTCTATGGCGGCGCCGATCCCGATACGGCTGCCTACTTCACATCGCTTGCCGGGGTCGCGATCAATCTCGCAACCAACATCAACAGCGGCGGTGACGCGCAGGGCGACAAGCTGTTCTCGATCGAGAATGTAACCGGCTCCAACCACAATGACACGATTACCGGCAATGGCAGCAGCAACGTCCTGCAAGGCGGTGACGGCAACGACGCCGTGAAGGGTGCCGGCGGCAACGATTTTCTCTATGGTGATGGCAGCAATGATACGATCGCGGGCGGCAGCGGCGATGACCGCGTCGTTGGCGGCCTCGGCAAGGACCGGATGACCGGCGGCGACGGCGCAGACATTTTCCAGTTCCTGTCCTCAGCCGACAGCGGCCTCACAGCCGTGGCGCGCGATGTCATCACCGACTTCACGGCGGGGCTGGACAAACTGGACCTGCGCGAGGCCGGCGGGGAAGGATTCATCGGACAGTCGGACTTCGCGAAGGTGCCCGGCCAGGTCAGATTCCTGTACGACGCCGACGACAACACGGTGGTCCAGATCGACACACTGGCCATGGGATTTGCCACCGTGGAGATCCTCCTCAAGGGCCATATCAACCTCACCAGCGCAGACTTCATCTTCTGAGTCCGCCAGCCGCAGCAATCACCAAATAGGAGTTCCACTTATGGTCACCCTCACCAATGGCGACGACGCCTCCTTCCAGCCGGATACGAATGACGAGGTGTTCGCACTTGCCGGCCACGATCTGGTCGCCGGCGGCGGCGGCAACGACACGATCTGGGGCGGATCGGGCAATGACATCCTGAACGGCGGGACCGGCCTCGACGTGCTGAATGGCGGCACCGGAATCGACACGGTCTTCTATTCCTTCGCCTCCTCCGGCGTGTTTGCCAGCCTCGGCCTGGGTTTCGGGTACGTCACGGGCCTCGGCAAGGCGGCGGACGAGGACAAGCTGGTCGACATAGAGAACCTCACCGGCAGCAACTACGATGACACGCTGGCGGGCGACGACGACAACAACGTTCTCAAGGGTCTCAAGGGTGGCGACCGGCTGAATGGCTGGATCGGCAATGACACGCTCGAAGGCGGCGAGGGATATGACCGGCTCGAGGGCTGGGACGGCGCGGACCATCTCGACGGCGGCGCCGGCTTCGACTACGCGGCCTACAAATACTCCACGGCTGGTGTTCAAGTCGACCTGCTGGCCGGCACCGGCGCGCTGGGCCAGGCCGAAGGCGACACGCTGGTCAATATCGAGGGCGTTGACGGGTCGGACTTTGCCGATGTGTTGAGGGGCGATGCCAACTACAATTCGCTGCTCGGTGGCAAGGGTGCCGACACGCTGAGCGGGCGCGGCGGCAGTGACGACCTGTATGGCCATGAGGGCAAGGATATCCTCAATGGCGGTGGCGGCGATGATGTGCTCAGCGGCGGCAAGGGTGCCGATACGCTGAATGGCGGGACCGGCTTCGACACGGCCAACTATTATCTGGCGGGGGCGGCGATCGGCGTCAATCTCGCCAGTGGCGGCACGGCCGGCGAGGCCGCCGGTGACGTCTACAACGCGATCGAGACGGTCTGGGGCTCGGCCCATGGCGACACGATCACCGGCGATGGCAACGCCAACACGCTGGTAGGTTACGGCGGCAATGACACGATGGCGGGCGGCGGCGGCGCCGACCGGCTGCTCGGCCGCGAAGACAACGACGTGCTCAAGGGCGGGGCTGGTGCCGACACCATCGAAGGCGGCGCAAGCGCCGATACCATGACCGGCGGCGCTGGGGCAGATGTGTTCTACTACAATGCACTCCCCGATAGCGGCACGACGGCAGCAACGCGCGACGTCATCACCGATTTCCAGCACGGTATCGACAAGATCGATCTCAGCGACATCGGTGGCAAGACCTATGTCGGTTTCTCGTTCTCCTCGATTCCGGGCCAGGTGCGGCAGTTCTACGAGGGTGGCAACACGGTGATCCAGCTCGACACCACGGGTCTCAAGACGGCGGCCATGGAGATCACGCTGCAGGGGCAGATTATTCTGTCTGCTGACGATTTCATATTTGCCTGACCGGGCGCACCAGGAAACATATTAAACGCTCCGGCAAAATTGCAGAAATCCCGCCGAAACGATGTGACGGCATAGTCCCGTTCCATCACCGGGCGGGCGCCTCAACGGAACGGCCCGCCTCTCTCCCACAACCGAGACAATCCAAAACGGAACAAGCCCATGATACGGACCGACCTGCCCCGCTCGCTTTCCTCCTGGATGATTGAACGCCGCCAGCAGCGCGCGCTCATGCAGCTGCTCTCCTATGACGACCACCTGCTCAGCGACATGGGGCTGACGCGGAGCGACGTTCGCCTCCTGCTCGATGCCAAGTCCCGATAGACGCTGATCCCGCCATTTCCCCATACCGCTCCAAGTTCCCTGCAAAAAAATGATCCATGAACATGGCCAGCAGAATCCCTTCACCTTCCTTGCTCAGCCAACTCCTTGCGCCGGCTGAGACCCGCTGACCAGAAACAGCGATTTCAGTTCTGGCGGCAACGGTCTGAACATCGTGCCGGGGCTGGGTGGCAACGAAAATTCCAATGGCGGCGGCGGCATTAGGCATATCGCAAGCGGTGGCGGCGCTTGGCCGTTTCCGGAGTTGCAGTGCCGGCCGGAACGTGGCAGCAAATGGTGGCTTTCGTCATTAGGCGCTGAACCATGCAGGCGACGCTACAGCAACAGCCCGGGAACACCCATGCCTAGGTCCACCATCGTCAGGGCCAGCGGCAGGAAGGGTTCGCTGCGCGTGCGGCCTGGGGCGTGAGGCCGGCAATGAATTTCCCTGCGCTCTCCAGCGGCAACGCCTATGTCGACCTGTTCGCAGCCGTCGTGCTCGGGCTCGGCCTTGTGCTGCTCGCCTTCTCGCTCGCGCGCCTGCTTGGCCGGCGGCCACCGCCCGATCCGTTGGCGCAGCTGGCGGCATTGAAACAGACCCGGGACCTGCCGCGCGAAGAGCGCATCCTGGCGCAGGCCAGGCTGGCCGAGGAACTCACGCATGAGTGGGAAAGCGCACTGCCGGAACTCAAGGCGGCATTGCGCCAGCCCGATGTCCCCTTCGACGTCGAGGCCTCGCACCAGCAGCTCGCCAGGCTGATCAAGTCGCGGGTGCCGGCGGAATAGGGAGACCCGCCCCGCCATTAACCGCACCGCAAGGTTAAGGCGCGAATCGCCTGCTCCGGCAGCTTCCAGAAACAAATGAAACGCCCCGCTGCACCGGCGGAAATACAACCGCGACATGCATAGCCTAGTCGTGCCCGGCAACAAAGCGCACACACCGGTGCGTCGCGCCCTCCTGGGCCGCGCCGGCAAACAAGGACACAGTTCATGGCAACCCTGACCAACGGCGACGACACCAAGTTTTTCGGCAGCGGCAATCACCTCGTCTTTGCTCTCGGCGGCAACGACTTCATCTCGGCCGGCGGCGGCGATGACACGGTGTGGGGCGGTGCGGGCAACGACACGATCCTGCCCGGCATCGGGCTCGACGTCGTGCATGGCGGCAGCGGCATCGACACGATCCTCTATGGCGGTGCATCGTCGGGCGCGTTCGTCGATCTCGAACTGCATCGCGGATTTGCCAAGGATCTGGGCGAAGCGGCCGACGGCGACATCATCGACGGCGTCGAGAATGTCTCCGGCAGCGGTTTCCACGACACGATCCTGGGCGACGGCAAGAACAATGTCCTGCAGGGACTCGCCGGCAACGATCGCGTGTTAGGACGCGGCGGCAATGACACGATGATCGGCGGCGACGGTGATGATCTGCTCGACGGAGGCGCCGGTGCGGATATTCTCGAAGCCGGCAGCGGCCTCGATGTCGCCAGTTATGAAAGTGCGGCGTCGGGTGTTTCCGTGAGCTTCGCGACCGGCACGGGCACGCGCGGCGAGGCCGACGGCGATACGCTGAGCGGCTTCGAAGACCTCCGGGGCTCAAACTTCAACGACCGTCTCGAGGGCGATGATGGAGTCAATTTCATTCAGGGCGAGGGGGGCGCCGATACTATCCGCGCGCTGGGCGGCAACGATTATCTCTATGGCGGCGATGGCAATGACGTGCTCTCCGGCGGCGACGGCAATGACACGCTATTCGGTGGCCGCGGGGCGGACAGGCTCGCGGGCGGCAATGGCACCGATGCCGCCTACTATGACTATGCCAAGGCCGGCGTCGTCCTGAGCCTTGTCTCGGGAGGGAGCGGGGGCGAGGCCAAGGGCGATACCTATTCCTCGATCGAAAACGTTATGGCGACGGTTTTCGACGACAAGGTGAGCGGCAATGGTAATGCCAACTACATTGAAGCGTTGGGGGGCAAGGACACGCTGGCGGGCGGCGCCGGAAACGACACGCTCCATGGCGGCGATCAGGATGACCAGCTGTCCGGCGGCGACGGCGCCGACGTTCTCTATGGTAGTTATGGCCGCGACATCCTCACGGGCGGCGCCGGCGAGGATACGTTCCTGTTCGAATCGGTCTATGAAGGAGGTGTGCTGCCCGCCGAGCGCGATGTCATCCTCGATTTCGAACAGGGTGTCGACCGGATCGATTTCACCGGGTTCTTTGACCCGAGCTTCATTGGCGGTGCGGCGTTCTCGATGACCGAAGAGGAATTCCGATTCTATGCGGCCGGCGGCGATACGGTGATCGCCATCGACGGAGACGGCGACGGCTCGGCCGACATGGAGATCAAGCTGATCGGCACCTACACGCTGACGGTGGATGACTTCATCCTGTGACGGGTGCGCTGCAGGCGTCAGTCGCCCTGCTGGTACCAGCGCAGCTTCCTGCCGTCCCACCAGAGCAGCGCGCTGGCCGATTCGGTCCTGATGATCATGAGGGCGTCGCCCCTCAGTTTGGGCGGGGCGCCGCCGGCAGCGCCCGGCTCCACCGGACCCTTGCGGTACACATGCCAGGCATCCATCCAGCCGAAATCATCCCCGCCATTGCCGATCTCCTGCCCGGCTCCGGCTATCATGATGCGGCCTGACGACAGGGCCAGGGCGATGCCATGCTTGCCGGAGGCATTCGCCCTGACAAGGATGGCGGTGTCGCGCCGGCCATCGCCATCGAAATCGCCGTGCAGGTAGAAGGGATTGAGGCGGGATTCGAAAGCGAGACCAGCGTGCGCGGCGAAGGGCGCGACAATCTCCGGCGGCAGGCTCGCGGCCATGACATAGTCGAGATCACCGGGACCTGCCGCCAGCGCGGTGCCGCCCAGGCTTGCGGCCAGTAGCGCACATCCCCACATGATTGTGGATATCCGTCTTTCTGCTGACATCTGCTGACGGTAGGCTGATCGAGTGTTGCGGGTCCAGCCTTGCGTATGTTCACCCTTTGGTCTAGTCGAGTCGCATGCCCGAGCATAAGAAGGTCATTTCCATCCAGGGTGCGCGCGAGCACAACCTCAAGAATATTTCACTGGAGCTGCCGCGCGACAAGCTGATCGTGTTCACCGGGCTCTCGGGTTCCGGCAAGTCGTCGCTCGCCTTCGACACGATCTATGCCGAGGGACAGCGGCGCTATGTGGAGAGCCTGTCGGCCTATGCGCGGCAGTTCCTCGAAATGATGCAGAAGCCCGATGTCGACCAGATCGACGGGCTGTCGCCGGCGATTTCGATCGAGCAGAAGACGACCAGCCGCAATCCGCGCTCGACGGTCGGCACCGTCACCGAAATCTACGACTACATGCGGCTGTTGTTCGCGCGCATCGGCATCCCCTATTCGCCGGCGACGGGCCTTCCCATCGAGAGCCAGACGGTCACCCAGATGGTCGACCGGGTGATGGACCTGCCGGAGGGCACCAGGCTCTACATCCTGGCGCCGATCGTCCGTGGACGGAAGGGCGAATACCGCAAGGACTTCGCCGATCTGCAGAAGAAGGGCTTCCAGCGGGTCAAGGTGGACGGGGCCTTCCACGAGATCGATGCGGTGCCGGCGCTCGACAAGAAATACAAGCACGACATCGATGTGGTGGTCGACCGCATCGTGGTCAGGCCCGATCTCGGCAACCGGCTGGCCGATTCGTTTGAAACTGCACTCAAACTGGCCGACGGGCTGGCGGTGGCGGAATTCGCCGACAGGCCTCTGCCTCCCTCCGCGACCGCGGAGGAGAGCGCCAACAAGTCGAAGAACGAGACGCATGAGCGCATCCTGTTCTCGGAGCGCTTCGCCTGCCCGGTGTCGGGCTTCACCATCGACGAGATCGAGCCCAGACTCTTCTCCTTCAACAATCCGTTCGGCGCCTGCCCCAAATGCGACGGGCTCGGGACGGAACTGCGCTTCGAGCCGGAGCTGGTGGTGCCGGATGAAAGCTTGAGCCTGCGCGACGGGGCGGTGGTGCCGTGGGCCAAGACCGGCAATACCTCGCCCTATTACATGCAGACGCTGGAGGCGCTGGGCCGGCATTTCAGGTTCTCGATGGCAACGCCGTGGAAGGACCTGCCGAAGAAGGCACGCGAGGCGATCCTGTTCGGCACCGGTGAGGAAGAGATCACCATCACCTATGACGACGGACTTCGGACCTACAAAACGAAGAAGCCGTTCGAGGGCGTCATCGGCAATATCGAGCGGCGCTGGCGCGAGACCGACTCGCAATGGATGCGCGAGGAACTTTCGCGCTACCAGTCGGATCACCCGTGCGAAGCGTGCGCGGGCTATCGCCTCAAGCCGCAGGCGCTGGCGGTCAAAGTTGCCGGCCGTCACATCGGCCAGGTTAGCGACATGTCGATCCGCGAGGCGAACCGGTGGTTTGCCGATCTGCCGCAGGCGCTCAAGCCCAAGCAGATGGAGATCGCAGCGCGTATCCTGAAAGAGATTCGCGAGCGCCTCAAGTTCCTGGTCGACGTCGGCCTCGAATATCTCACCCTGTCGCGCACCTCCGGCACGCTGTCGGGCGGCGAGAGCCAGCGCATCCGGCTCGCCTCGCAGATCGGCTCCGGCCTGACCGGCGTGCTGTATGTGCTGGACGAGCCGTCAATCGGGCTGCACCAGCGCGACAATGCGCGGCTGCTTGAAACGCTCATTCATCTCCGCGACCTCGGCAATACGGTGATCGTGGTCGAGCATGACGAGGACGCGATCCGGTATGCGGATTTCGTCGTCGATATCGGGCCGGGAGCCGGCGTCCATGGCGGCAAGATCGTGGCGCAAGGCTCACCGGCCGAGATCATGGCCAATCCGCACTCGCTCACCGGCCAGTATCTCACCGGCTTCCAGCAGATCCCGGCGCCGGCCTACCGGCGCAAATGGGACAGGGGCCGGTCGATCCGCGTGCATGGCGCACGCGCCAACAACCTCAAGAACATCGCGGCGGAAATTCCCCTGGGCGTGTTCACCTGCGTCACCGGGGTGTCGGGCGGCGGCAAGTCGACGCTGCTGATCGATACGGTCTACCGCGCGGCGGCGCGCAAGCTGATGGGCACGCGCGAACCGCCGGCCGAGCATGACCGGATCGAAGGCCTCGAGATGCTCGACAAGATCATCGACATCGACCAGAGCCCCATCGGGCGGACGCCGCGCTCGAACCCTGCGACCTATACGGGGGCCTTCACGCCGATCCGCGACTGGTTCGCCGGCCTGCCCGAGGCCAAGGCCAGGGGCTATGAGCCGGGGCGGTTTTCGTTCAACGTCAAGGGCGGGCGCTGCGAGACCTGCCAGGGCGACGGGGTCATCAAGATCGAGATGCACTTTTTG
>CAZIXE010000092.1:0-11674 GCA_964543235.1 uncultured Rhizobiaceae bacterium
AAATCTGCAATAAAGATGATAAGAGGCAACTGAACCCAGATAGGTTGAGCACTAATCCAAGCCTGCCAGGACAGCGGCACCGCCTGCTCTGATGCTGTGAGGAAAATCGACAAGAGTATGAAGAGTCCGAATTTCACCAGCACAGCGTTCATAGCCGCGTACGAGAAGTCCATTAGCCATCCCGCGCGCAATATCCGTTTGCCCGGATGCATTGCGAACAATGCCTCAAGCGGACAAAAAACAAGGAATGACACAAGCAGGAGTTTAAGATTAAAAATGTCCCACACAGCAGTCCACAACCTAAGTGCTCGCCTCTTCCACAAACAACTTGAACCTCGGAATTACTCTGGGCGTATGGCGGCAGTATTTGTCGTACTCCGGAAAAGCCGCGCGCAGGACCTTCTCCTCATTGTGCATGCGCCGGAGCTGCAGCCCCCAGTGAATGAGCCCGATCACCACTGCCGGCAGCGAGTAGGTCATGATGATGATGCCCACCGCCGCAATTTCCTCGACGATGTAGAGCGGATGCCGCACCAGTGAGTAGGGTCCGTGCGTCACCAGCCGGCGGGCTTCCGGCATGATGCTGAAGGAGCGGCCGAGCCAGGCCAGCACGTAGCTTGACAGCGCAAAGCCGGTCATCACGAGGCCCAGTCCGAAGATGATGACGGCCTTGGGCGGCTCGCCCGCGGGCAGAACCGATAGCAGGATGAGCAGGAAGGTTCCTGCCAGCGCCGAGAACCTTGGCTCAAGCCCCTCGGCCGAGCGGATCGGCTTGAGCCGAATAAGAGTCGTGGCAACAACCAGCAGCAGGAACAGGATCACGGCAATGTCGGACAGCAGCCGGAGCAGGCGGGTGTCCTCGGGCAGCGTGGCCCAGCCGGCGATGTGTGCATGAAGGCCGGCGATCTTCAGCCCTGCCGCGAAAGTGAAATAGGCGACGATGGCGATCCGCCCGCCGAAATCCGCCCATTCGCGCCAGTGCCAGTCCTTCATGTCCGCCTTCCGGTGATTGCGGGCCTGAGACTACCACAGGCTTTGCAATTTAAGGGAATTTTGAGCAAATGTGATGAACGGGCCGGGCGTGCGTCCGAACGGCCCGAAACTTGCTCGAAAGCATGGTTAGAGCACATTGCAATTGGGTCGCCTCGCCTGTGCGACGTCCGTCACCCCAGCATAAGCTGGGGTCCCGCTTCTCGCTGCCAGAGATCAAAGCGGGATGCCAGCCTTCGCTGGCGCGACAATATGGAGCATCATGGTCCGGCCCGATGGCATTCAACCCTGATGTGCCGGTCCGGAGGAAAAAGTCCTGATGCAGGTCCTGCTTGTCGCCCTCGTCTTTGTCTTCTGCGTCGCCGTGATCAACGGTGCCATCTCCGATCTGCGCACCTTCCGCATTCCGAACTGGATTTCGGCCGTGCTGGCCGTGGCCTTTGTGCCCTATGCGGCGCTCCGCTGGAGCGAATTGCCGGTGCTGCAGCATCTGGGCCTTGCCCTCGTCGTCTTCATCCTGTGCGTCGTCTTCTGGCGGCTGAAATGGCTGGGCGGCGGCGATGTCAAGTTCCTCTCCGCCATCTCGCTGTGGATGGGCCCGGCCAACATGCTGCCCTTCCTCATCATCCTCTGCCTGGTCGCCGCCGTCTTCTCGGGCGCGCTCATGTGGGCGCGGCGCTGGAATTTCTACATCCAGCAGGAGAGCCGCATTCCCGCCATGGTGAAGAACCTCGTCGAGCGCGCCAACCATCACGCCTGTCCCTATGGCTTCCCCATCGCCATCGCCGCCATCGCCATGGTGCCGCAGATCGCCGGCTGATCGCGGTCGCCGAAAATTCCGGACATCCTTTTCACTTAACCTTAACCCTCGCCGCAGCGATTAACCGAATCCTGAAGCCTTTGTGCCATGGTCCGGCAAAACAACAGGCGTCATGAATTTCCATGCAGTCTTCGCAACCTGCGCAGGCGGATGAAGCTCCGCAGGCCGGCATGCTCGATGCCGCGCTCAGCGAACTGGCCAGGCCCGCCCGGGGCTATGGCGTGGCCGCCGCCTGTGCCATCGTGCTGGCCGCCATCGGCATGGCGAGCGCGCTTGCCGGCCGGCTTCCCGATCCCGCCGGCGCCTATGCCATCCTCACCGCCGTCTCGCTCTGCCTCGCCGGCGCCGCATTGACGAGCGCCTTCGTCGTCAGGAAATCGACGCTCCGCCGCATGGAGGCGATAAAGCTGGCTGTCGCCGCCATCGAGCAGGCCCGCCGCCAGGCCGAGGCCTCGAGCCAGGCCAAGTCGCGCTTCCTCGCCACCATGACGCACGAGATCAGAACCCCCATGAACGGGGTGATCGGCATGAACGGCCTGCTGCTCGAAACCGGCCTCACCCCGGAGCAGCGCAGCTATGCCATGGCGGTCGACTCCTCCGGCCGCGCGCTGCTTTCCATCATCGACGAGATTCTCGATACCTCGAAGGTCGAATCCGGGCGGATCGCGCTCGAGCCCCGGCCCTTCTCGATCGTGCATCTGGTCGAAGGCGTGGCCGAGCTGCTGGCCCCGCGCGCCCATGCCCGCAACATCGACATCGCCGCCTATGTCGCGCCGCGCGTGCCGGAGCGGCTCGTGGGCGATGAGGCGCGCATCCGCCAGATCCTGCTCAACCTCGCCGGCAATGCCATCAAGTTCACCGAGCAGGGCGGTGTCGGCATCGACATCGACGTGGCCGATGGCGGTGATCGCAGCCTGACCCTCGAAATCTCCGTCACCGACACCGGCATCGGCATGTCGCCGGAGGAGGCGTCCCGCATCTTTGCCGAATATGTGCAGGCCAATGCCTCGACCAGCCGCCGCTTCGGCGGCACCGGCCTGGGGCTTGCGATCTCGCGCCGCATTGCCGAAAGCATGGGCGGCGGCATCACCGTGGCGAGCGAGCCGGGCATCGGCTCGGTCTTCACCTGCCGGCTGGTGCTCGCCCGCGAGGGCGGCGAGCCGGCGCCGCTGCCGCAGCCGCTCGCCGGCCGCACCTACGAGCTGGCGCTGAAGCCCGGCCCCACCGCCGACCGTCTGGCGCGGGTGCTCGGCGATTTCGGCGCCACCGTCCGTTTCCTCGAGGACGAAGCCGCGATCGTCCGGGCGCTGGCCCCGCGCCGTGGCGCGCCCGCCGCCGGCCTGATCGGCGATTCCCGCATCAGCGCCCATCTCCTGGCCTGGAAACATGGCCTGAAACAGGGCCGTGGCCGCACCCGGGAGGTCTGGACGCTGCTCCAGCCCGAGGAGCGCCGCCAGTACCGCGAACTGCTCGAGGCCCCCTTCGCCGGCTATTTCATCAAGCCGCTGCGCCGCGCCACGCTGCTCAAGCACCTCGCCGCGCGCGACGCCGACTCGATCGTCGAAGCCGCCAGGCAGCTGCGCAGCATCGTGGCCCGTGGCAAGCCGAAGGCCAGCCTCGATATCCTTCTCGCCGAGGACAATCCTGTCAATGCCCTGCTTGCCCGCACCATCCTCGCCCGCGCCGGCCACCGCGTCGAGCACGTCACCTCCGGCCGCCTCGTCCTCGAGCGCCTGGCCGATCCGGAGCGGCCGCGGCCCGACCTCGTCATCATGGATGTCGAGATGCCCGATCTCGATGGCATCGAGACCGCCCGCCGCCTCAGGGCCCTTGAGGCCGAGCAGCGGCTGCCGCGCCTGCCGGTGCTGGCACTCACCGCCAATACCCGCCATGACGACGAGGCGATCTGCGCCGAGGCCGGCATGGACGACTACCTGTCCAAGCCCTTCGACAGCGACGACCTCGACAAGGCGATTGCCCGGCTGGTGTCCCGTAAGGCCGCCTGAGCCTAAATCTTACTCCGCGGCAACAAAGGCGGCGCAGAGTTGCTCCTGTTCCCCCGCCGTGATCGTGGCAACGAAATGCCGGCAGTGTTGACCTTGGGAGAGGTGCCGGCAGGTCGCGCAATTGCCGAAGGCGGCATGGTGGCCCCGCGCCACGGCCTCGTCGAGCAGCGCTTGCAGCCCTTTCTCCATCCGCCGCCTTGTCTTGCCGCCAAGCGCGTCGGCGCGTTGTCGAAGCCGGGTCCAGGGGTTGTCGTTGAGGGCTGAAAGGCCGGCCATTGTGACCCTGAGCGCCACCGACCGGCGCTCGTCGGGCCGTCTGGTTTTTTCGATAAACCCCTTTTTTTCCAATGATTTGAGTGTCTGCGAAATGGTCCCCTTGGTGGCCCCCAGATAGCGCGTGAGCCCCGTCGGCGTACTCGAAAATCTGTTCGCCCTCACCAAAAAACGCAACGCCTCCCACTGCGCCGGATTGAGCCCTTTGTCGTGTTCCGCAGCCCGCGTCAGCCGCGCCAGCCGTTCGAGCATGGCGATGAGGGCCTCACCGGATACCGCATCGCCGTCCCTGTCTCTTGCCATGGCCGTTCTCCATGCCGCCCCTGCGATCATCCGCACCTGCCGTCGAAGGTCAAGCTTGGCTTTTGCAAAACCCGGAGCGACCCGATAAAAGCATTGCTGATCGCGTAGCAGAATCGAGGACAGGGCCTTGTCGTACGTACCAGCGGAGACTCTCGTGACGATCATTGGCGGCTCGGGCTTCATCGGCCGTCACATCGTTCGTGCCCTGGCGCAGCGCGGCTATCGTCTCCGCGCCGCCAGCCGCCGGCCGGATCTGGCGCTTCACCTGCAGCCGCTGGGAACGCCTGGCCAGATCATGCCGGTCCAGGCCAATGTCCGTTACCCGGCCTCCCTGACCGCGGCCTGTGCCGGTGCCTCTGTCGTGATTTACCTGCCGGCGGTCTTGGCGGAATCCGGCCCCCAGACCTTCGAGGCGCTGCACGTTTTTGGTGCCGAGGCCGCCGCCAAGGCAGCCCGCGCCGCCGGGGCCGGCATGTTCATCCACATGTCCGCCATCGGCGCCGACGCGGAATCGGCCAGCACCTATGCCCGCACCAAGGCGGAAGGCGAAGCCCGCGTGAAGGCGGCCTTTCCTGGTGCCATCATCATCCGGCCCTCCGTGGTCTTTGGCCCTGAGGACAATCTCTTCAACCGCTTTGCGGCGTTGGCGCGCATCGCCCCGGCCCTGCCGCTGATCGGCGGCGGCATGACAAGATTCGCGCCGGTTTACGTCGGCGATGTTGCCGAGGCGGTTGCCCGCCTCGTTGACCAGGGCATCGCCTCCGGCCGCGTCTACGAGTTGGGTGGCCCCGAAGAGATGACTCTGAAGGAAATCATCGCCTACACACTGAAAGTCACCGGCCGCCATCGTCTGCTGGTGAATCTGCCGTGGCGGGCCGCCTCTCTGCTCGGCTCAGTCGCGGGTCTCCTGCCCAAACCGGCGATAACTGCCGATCAGGTCGAACTGCTGAAGAAGGATAACCTGGTCTCGGACCAGGCGAAGCGTGAGGGCCGCACTTTCGAAGCCCTCGGCATCAAGCCGCAAGGTGTTGAGGCAATCGTGCCGGCTTACCTCTACCGCTTCCGCAAGGCGGGACAGTTCTCCGCGCCGGAACAGTCAGGTTCCTGACCTTCACGAGCGCGGCCGTTCCTTCTTCGGGTCGTAGTGCGGAAATGGCGTAACGATCGCCGGAAGCCGTTTCTGCTGTCCATCGAGCTTGCCGACCTCGACCGCAGTCCCCGGCTGAGCATGCACGACATCGAGCCTTGCCAGCGCAATATTCTTGCCGAGGATGGGCGAGCGCGTGCCTGATGTCACAACTCCGATCTGGGCCCGCCCGACATGCACGCAGTCGCCATGGCCGACCGCTTCGTTGCTCGCGATTTCCAGGCCAACGAGCCGGTGGCGCGGATGCTCCTTACGCTCGATCAGCGCCGCCTTGCCAATGAAGTCGGAACTCTTGGACTTGAGCGGGACCGTGAACCCGATGCCTGCCTCGAAGGGATCGGTCTGATCGGAAAACTCGTAACCGGCGAAGATCAGCCCGGCCTCGATCCGCACCATGTCGAGTGCCTCGAGCCCGATGGGCGAAATGCCGTGCTTTTCGCCCGCCGCCCAGACGGCATCGAACACGGCCAGGGCATCTTTGGGATGACAGAAGATCTCGTAGCCAAGTTCACCGGTATAGCCGGTTCGTGACACGACGACTGGTGCTCCTTCGAAATGACCGATACGGCCGACACAGAACCGGAACCATTCCAGTTCGCCAATCGCCGGTTGCGCCGGCGCCGTCCAGATGATCTCTTTGAGGAGGTCGCGGCTTCTCGGGCCCTGAACGGCAATGTTGTGAAGCTGCTCGGTGGACGATCTCACCCACGCCTTGTAGCCCATCGCTTCTGCCTGCTGGCGCAGCCACAGACCGGAGAAATCGTCGCCACCGATCCAGCGGAAATTGTTCTGCGCCAGGCGAAACACCGTCCCGTCGTCGATCATTCCGCCATGTTCGTAACACATGGCCGTGTAGACCACATGGCCGGGTGACAATCTGGCGATGTCCCGCGTCAGGCAATACTGCAGCAGCGCCTCGGCATCGGGTCCGGTCACCTCGAACTTGCGCAGAGGCGAGAGGTCCATCACCACGACTCGTTCCCGGCAGGCCCAGTACTCGTCGATGGCATTGGCGTTGTTGAACCGCACCGGCAACCAGTAGCCCCTGTACGCCGTGAAGTTTCGGGTCAATGCGGAAAAGCGCGGATGAAACGCTGTTTCGCGGGTGAGTTGGGGATCGGCTTCAGGTGTCATGCGATAGGCCACGGCTCTTGAGAACTTGTGCTCGGGCGAATAGGTGCGCACATGGATGTCGGTCGGATCCCAGCCATTGGCTGCATCAATGTCGTCGGGGCAGGCGGAGGAGACGCAGACCAGGTCGGTGAGGGCCCGCATCAGCACGTAGTCGCCGGGCCGCGACCATGGCTCGTCGAGATACAGCTGGTTCTGAGCGTCAATGTTGGTGTTATAGAAGTAGTTGAGCGCTTCCCAGCCCTTCCGGCGAGCGATGCCGTAGGGTGCCAGGGCCGTGTTGAAGTTCTCGGTGCAGTTGACATGCCCCGGATAACCCATGTCGTCGTAATAGCGGCTGTTGCAAGCGGTTGCGAAGGCATCATGCCGGCCGACCGTGTCCTGGACGATTTCGATGAGCGGCTCGAAATCACGGCCGAAGGCTTTTGAAGGAAGCCCCGGCGCTGGATAGCTCCGCCCCGTCAGTGTCCGCGTCACCGTCGCATCAAGGGCATTCTCGATGCCCGCGTCGAGTTTGCGCAATGAAAAGCACTGGAAATCGGTGCATTGTCTGCCAGCAACATCGATCACCTGGATGTATTCCCCTGCCTTGACCACATAGGCAGAAGCTGTAGCAGCAGCGATACGGATGTCTTGCAGGGGATCGGCAAGTGGTTCGGGAAGCGAAGCATCGGCCTTGACCGGCTGATGCCGGGCCCGTTCCACCATCAGTTGCAGCGGTGTCGTGGTGGCCTGCTCGTGCGGCGGCATGGGCGTTCCCGGTGCCGCGACGATTAACAGCCCGTCACGCTCGACCGTGAAACTGGCGCGGTTGCCGGGGATTGAAGATGACCCGAAAACATGGATGGCTTTAGCTTTCTCTAGGGCGATGCCGTGGTGCTTGAGGGCCGCGCGCGTGCGCGTCGCGCTATCGCCGTCAGCGGCCAGCAGCGCCATGAGTCCGTCTGGTGCGCCCGTGGGTTTGGCACCGATCCCGCCGGGATCGCAGCGGCCATCGGCTCCCGCAAACAGGATTTCGCAAGGCTGTAACCCCTCGATATCCGTTACCGTGATGCGGTCACCGGCAAAGACCTGAACGGTGACGCTGCCACCACCCGGGATGGGGTAACGCTCGGTATTTGCAGCGAGAACCCGAAGACCGGGCCTGAGGATACGGCTGGGCCGCGGCGCGCTTCCTTCAAATCCGCGGCTGGGGATGTCCTGCATGGAACATGCGCTCCTTTCGGAGTGATGAGCCTACACCCGGTGGATCACTGAATCAATTGGTATGAAATTGGTCCAAAATTGGTTAGCCAAACATGCCCAATGTCATGGCATCGTACCAATCCACGGCTTGCAGCGCTGTCTTGCGGCGAAGTTCGGGGCTTTCATCCACCTGCGACACGAAGCTGGAAATGCTGGCAATCTTGCCATCCTTCGGGGCGTAGGCTGCACCGATGTAGACACTGTCGTCGGGTGCAATGGCGCTCCAGCAGGTATTGAAGTACCGCGCCTCGGGCAAAGGCTTGCCCGCAAGGGCGGCGGCGATGGCGAAGCTGGCCATGCGCGCCTGGCTGGCCGCCGCAAAGGCCGATTTCGGCATATCGCCGGCAATGCAGGAATCTCCGATCACATGGATCGCCGGGTCGATCGTTGATTGCATGGTTTCCGGTACCACCGGACAGAATTGCGAGTCATTCACCAGACCGGCCGCCACCGCCAGTTCTCCGGCTACCTGCCGGGGAATCGGATTGATGACATCTGCCTGAAACGTATCGATTTCGGTTTCGACCGTCATTGACTTGTGGTCGAGCGCCTTGATGCCACCCAGCACATCCGCCCCGATCCACTGAATCATGCCGGGATAGTGCCGTTCCCATCCCTCCATGAACAGCGCCTGCTTGGAAAACTTGTCCTTGGGATCGAGAATCGTGATCTTCACTTTCTTGCGCCCGGTGGACGCCATCAGATGCGCGATCATTGAAATGCGCTCGTAGGGACCTGGCGGGCAACGGTAGGGATTAGGCGGAGCGATCATCACGATTCGCGCCCCGTCTTTCACCGCATCGAGCTGGGCCCTGAGCTTGACGGTTTGTGCTCCCGCCTTCCAGGCATGCGGGAGTCTATCGGCAGTGGCCTCGGAGTATCCCGGAATCGATGCGTAATCGAGCGCAATTCCCGGCGAAAGGATGAGCGTGTCGTAGGCGATTTCCGCCCCGTCGGCGAGCGTGACCCGCTTACGGTCGCGCTTCAGGCCGGTCACTCGCGCATGGACCACTCTGATGCCGCCAAAACGGTCGTAGCCATGGGTGATGGACTCCAGAGACCGTATCCCGCCTAACACGAGATTGGAGAAGAAACATGTCGTGTAGCGTTTGTCCTGCTCCACCAGGGTGATGTCGATGGCGCCGCCCGTCAACCGTTGCAGCGTCTGGGCCGCAGTGGCACCGCCGGCCCCTCCGCCGACCACCACGACATGGTGTTTGGCCTGGCCGGTTGCATGCACTGACGGCAGCACGACCAGAGCGGCACAGCCTGCCTTGACCACTGCCCGGCGGGAAAGGGTCACTTGTAGACCTCCGCGAAGTAAGCCTTGAGCGCTGCGACGTCCTCCGGCGACAGGCTCTCGGCGACCGTCTTCATGAGCGAGCTTGTTCGGCCCCCACTCTTGAACTCATTGAGTATCCGTTCGATGTCGGTACGCGCCATGGTCTCAAGCGGTGGAATAGCGCCAGCCACCGAAACGCGCCCATGACAGCCGCCGCAGCCATTGGCCAGCTGGGCTCCGTCCGCGGCGAAGGCAAGGGAGGACCCCGCGGCAAAGAAAACCAGGGCCGCGAGCGTTCTCAAGAAACCTCCAGGAATGCATTTGCCGTCCAGCTTTCGCCTCCTTCCTCGTGCCATCGGCAGACAAGCGTTCCGCTCTTCTCGGCGCGCATCGTGAACCGGAGGAACGGATTTGCGGCAACGGCCGGCTCGAGTTCGGCGGCAAACACCAGTTCGCCGTCGAAATGCGCTTCGAACGCATGGATGATCCGGCGCGGCACGCGCCCACCTGACTTGTCTTTGCGCAGTCCCGATTCCATCGGGTGGATGATGAAACTGCGCACATCGACGATCTCGCCACGCTTGGCGCGTTCCGGCAGCTTGATCCGCGGCGAGGCGTCGGTCATTCAGGTCTCACATCCATTGATCTGGACTTCCACGTGTTTCCTCCCTGACCAGCAGCTTCCATCGGCATAGCGAGCGAGGCCGATGAGCGTCTGCGTTGCTGCCAGCCGGATACGGGTTGAAACCCGTGCTTCGCCACTGAGCCGCGAAAACCGGTAGATGGCGACCTTTCCGAACGGGTTGGCGGGCGCCAGCAGCATCATGCTCTCCACCAGATCGCTACCCGCCATGGCACTCGCGGCCGCAAAGGTGATTGGCACGGTGAAACCGTCGGTCACGCTTTCTTCGATATCGAGCGTCACGCGGCCCGCCTTCAGCGGCGCGCCGTCAGTGAAGGCAAGGATCGTCTCTTCAACATCGATCAGCGCATACGCCGGCACTGCGCAGCTCGCGGCCAGCGTCAGGATCAGCGCACGGCGGGTCAGAGGCAGCGGCATGCTGCAATAATAGCCCAATCAGCCTGCCAGAAAAGCATTTACGGCGAACCGCTCCGGGAGCGGCGCCACCGCGCCAAAGCCAAGCGTGGATAGAGCCGCCGCTGCATTGGCAAACTCCACCGCCTCCTCAAGTGCAGCACCGCGACAGAGTTCCGCCAGCAGGGCCCCCGTGAAAGCGTCGCCGGCACCGGTCGCATCGACGGCCACTACCCGTCGCGCCGGAACCATGAATTCCCGCTCTCCCCTGGCCGCGAATACGCCTTCGCCGCCAAGCGTCACGATGACGGACGCATGACCCGAACCGCGCAGCTGCCTGGCAATAGTCGGCGGGTCGCTGGAGCCCACGAGTTGTGCCGCGTCTTCGAGAGAAGTCTTCACGACTGAGGCCTGCCGGGCCGTTGCGAGGATCACGGGTGCCGCCTGTTCGATCGGCCAGAGTCTGAGGCGGAGATTGGTGTCGTAGCTGACCGCCGTGCCTGCCCTCTGTGCCAAGGCGATTGCGTGCTTGACGGCAGCCAGGGCCGAATTGCTGATTGCCTGGCTGATCGCCGAAACGTGAAGATATTTGGCAGCGGCAATGTGGTCCGCCGGGATATGATCGGGCTCCATGAAACTGGCGGCCGAACCGTTGCGGTTATATGAAAAGCTGTGGCCTGCCGCGCCGTGCGTAACCAGGTAGAGGCCAGTCGGAGCATCCGGCAACACGGTGACACCTTGCCTGTTGACGCCCTCCCTGTCCCACAGATCGAGCAGGGCCTTGCCGGGCGCATCGTCGCCAACCAGAGTGATATAGGAGGTCTTTGCGCCCAGTCGCGCTGCGGCGATTGCTGCGTTTGATGTATCGCCGCCAAACCCCGGCAGGAAACGCCCGTCCGGCTGCTCGTTCAGTTCGAACAGCGGCTCGCCGAGTGCAACGACATCGAACTTCAAGTCTTGGGTTTCAGCCGCACCACGACATCGATGCGGTCAATAACGGTTCCTGCCGGAATATCGGGCAGGCCCTCGACCCGCACATCGTCGGAGTGGATGTCCACCAGCTCGCCCCGTCCCTCGAGATAGTAGTGGAAATGATTGGACGTATTGGTGTCGAAGTAGGTGCGGTCACCTTCGATTGCCACCTCGCGCAACAGTCCCGCCGTAGTGAACAGGTTGAGCGTGTTGTACACGGTGGCTAGCGAGATCGGCAGTCTTGCGGCTTGCGCCTCTGCGAAGATCATTTCGGCGGTAAAATGCCGGTCGCCCTCGCCGAAGAGGAGTTGGGCAAGGGCCAGCCGCGGCCGCGTCAGCCGCAGGCCCGCCTTGCGCAGCCTTTCCTCCAAAAGCCCTATATCGAGTGGCCCTGTGGTCTTTGTATGTCTCATGAGTGCCGCTATATAACCGAAGCGGGCAGAGGGAGGCAACTCACCGCCTTTGACCT
>CAZIXE010000093.1:0-11442 GCA_964543235.1 uncultured Rhizobiaceae bacterium
GTCTTCCGGTACCCTGCTTCATCAGGTTCCGGATCTGCCCAAGGTGGGCGAGTTCCAACCTTGTAAAACCCGGCCCTCCTGGGCCGGGTTTTTTTCATCACATGTACAGCCTCTCGGCTTCGAGTCCGGAGTAAATATCTGCGACGAACGCCCCGTAACCATTGAAAATTATCGTCGGGACGACTTCGTCCGTGCCGAGCACGCGCTCGGTTGCCTGGCTCCACCGGGGATGCGGAATATCCGGGTTCACATTGGCCCAGAAGCCGTATTCGCTGGGGCCGAGGATCTCCCAGAAGCTTTTCGGCCGCTCGGCCGTGAAGCTGATCCGCACCACCGACTTGATCGACTTGAACCCGTATTTCCACGGCACATGCAGGCGGATCGGCGCCCCCATGGATTTGGCCAGCGGCTTGCCATACGCGCCCGTCACCATGAAGGCGAGCTCGTTGCCGGCCTCCGCCATGGTCAGCCCCTCGGTATAGGGCCAGGGATATTCCGTGAAGAATCCGGGCCGCTGGCCGGGCGCAACGTCCGGCATGTTGAAGGTCTGCATCATCACATATTTGGCGTTGCCGGTTGGCCTCGCGATGTCGAACAGCTGTTTCACCGGAAAGCCGGTCCATGGCACCACCATCGACCAGGCCTCGACGCAGCGGTGCCGGACGATCCGCTCTTCCAGCGTGACCTTCTTCAGGAGATCGTCGATCCCCAGCGTGAACGGTTTCTCGATCTCGCCGTCGAAGGCGATCTCCCACGGACGGATCGGCAGTTTCTCGGCCAGATGCGCAATGCGCTTGGTCGAGGCGAATTCGTAGAAATTGTTGAATGTGGTGTTGATCTCTTCCGCCGTGACCGCCCGCCCGGCATCCTTGAAAGCCGGATTGAGCGGTGCCGGATAGAGCGAGCCCGAAGGATCGGTCTCAGCCGCGGCCAGCCCGCCTGCCAGCATGACCGAAGCGCCCGCCGCGCCGGTGAGGAACTTGCGGCGATTGAGGAACACCGCCTCCGGGGTCACCAGCCGCACCGGCAGCTCCCATCCGCGAATCTGTTTGATGTGCATGGATCGACTCCTCTGACTTGCCGTCATGCTAGGCCCTGCCCCCGCCCGGCACAAATCAACCGCCATCACGCCTGCGCGAGAGCGGGCTTTGGCCCCTCCACACCCTCTGTACCGCCGGAAACGCCCGCAACCGGGCGGGGCAGCTTCATGAAACCCGCATCCCCCGGCGGGCCGCCTCACGACCGGTTGAAGCGGGCCGCAGCCCCTGGCCACCATTTCCGAAAACCTGGCCGCACATGCTCTCGGCGGCATCGCCACCAGGCGAAGAAGCGACCTGCGTTACCCCTCTATCCGGTCCGGAGTGTCACCCGTGACTCCGGTCGCCCATGTGAAGGCACGGCCGCCCGGCTCGAGCTTCCGGGCCCTGCCGTCACGGGCCGTCCTTCAGGCCGCCTCGGCCTTCCTGGCCGTGACCACCTGCTCCGCCGCCCGTCCGACCAGTTCCGCCATGTGGTCATGCGCGAAGGTGAATGTGCCGACCCCGGCTGTCGCCGAGCGCAATTCGATGATGAGCGAGCCGATCTCGGATTCCGGCATATGCGCCTTGACCGTGTCCCAGCCCGGCCAGCCTTCGCGCGCATCGAAGCCGAGCAATTGGCCGCGGTGGCCGGTCACGATCTGGTTGACCCGCGCCGTGGCGTCGTTGGGCACATGAATGTCGACCGACACGATCGGTTCCAGCAGCACCGGCGAACATTGCGGCATGCCTTCGCTCATGGCGATGCGCGCCGCTGTCTTGAAGGCCATTTCCGAGGAATCGACATCGTGATACGACCCGTCCGAGAGGTTGACGGTGAAATCGACGACCGGGAATCCCAGCGGCCCCTCGCTCATCCAGTCCCTCACCCCCGCCTCGACGGCCGGAATGTATTGCTTGGGCACCACGCCGCCGGTGATCGTGTCGGTGAACACGAAGCCCTCGCCACGCGCCAGCGGCCTGATTTCGACCACGACGTCGCCATATTGGCCATGGCCGCCGGACTGCTTCTTGTGCCGCCCGCGCACCTGCGTCGATTTGCGGATGGTTTCCTTGTAGGCGATGCGCCGCGGTCGCGACTGCGCATGCACCCCGAATTTGCCCTCCAGGCGCTCCAGCGCCACGCGCAGGTGCATCTCGCCCTGCCCCCACAGCACCATCTCATGCGTATCCTGGTTGTGCTCGAGCGACAGCGAAGGGTCCTCCTCTGTCAGCTTGGTAATGGCGCCGGTGAGCTTGACTTCGTCCTTGCGATCCGAAACCGAAATGGCAAGGCCATAGACGCCGGCCGGAACCTCCACCGCGAAAAGCTGCGGCGTGTTGCCCTTGCTGGTCGAGATGGTTTCGCCCGTGGCGATGCCCTCGAGCCTGCCAAGCGCCACCGTATCGCCGGCACTCGCCTTGGCAAGCTTCGTCTGGTTGCCGCCCGTCATGGCGAATATCCCGGCCACGCGGGCGTCCTGTCCTTTGGATCCATAGAACACCGCCCCGTCCGCAAACTCGCCCGAGAGGACCCGGCCAAGCGACAGTTTGCCGCCATGCGGCGTGTGAAAGGTTTTCAGCACCTGGACGCTGGCGCCATTGCCGCTGTTGAGCCCCAGGCGCTTGGCCACGCCCTCGACCGTCGGAAGGTCGTGGCGCAGGGCCTTCATCAGGCGCAGGATGCCGTTGCCGTTTTCCGCCGAGCCGATCAGCACTGGCGTGATCAGATCTTCCGACAGTTCCCGGGCCAGGTCGGCAAAGACGCGGTCGCGCGGCGGTTCGATATCGGAAAGCAGTTGCTCCATGAGCTCGTCGTCATAATCGGCGAGCTTCTCCATCATCGCGAACCGCTCCTGCTTCTCGAGCTCGGCCATGTCTGCCGGCATGTCGATGATTTCGGAGGGTGCATGTTCCCGGTAGATGAAGGCGCGCTCCAGCGCCAGGTCGATGAAGCCGGTGACGATCCCGTTCTTCCAGATCGGCAGTTGCCGGAGCACCAGTGGCGTGCTGCTGGCCGACTGCAGGTAAGTCAGGACATCCCGCACATTGCCCTCCGCCTTGTCGATCTTGTTGAGGAAGATGACGTGCGGAACCTTCATGTCGTCGAGCTGCTTCAGAATGACCTGAAGCGCCGGCACCTTCTTGTCGTCCGGTTCACAGACGACAATGGCACAATCACAGGCCGCGAGCGCGCCGCGCGCCTCCTGGGCGAATTCGATCGAGCCCGGGCAATCGAGGAATGTGTAGGTGTCCCCCATGAAGCTGGTTGAGGCGACGTTGAGTTCGACGCTCATGCCGTGGGCACGCGCCTCGGGCGAGGCATCCCCCACCGTCGTCTTGTCGGCCACGCGGCCCTGGCGCTGCGTGGCGCCGGTGCGAAACAGTATGGCCTCGAGCAGAGTGGTCTTGCCGCTGAGAAAGGGGCCCACAAGTGCGATGCACCTGGGACCCGCAAGCCTTCTGCCGGTGGTTGTATCCATAGGGGGCTCCTCCTCTGACTGCCGCAAAGCATCGAAGGCCCGCCCTTCTTCTGGCCCAAGAAACCACTTTGGGGCGGTTCCTCCTCAAGCCGCATGCTTGCGCCGAACGTGCCGGTTGGCAAGGGGATTGTGACGATGACAATTGGTTTGACGGATCGGGCGCGTGGCGGTCAGGCAAAGCCGATGCCGTTCAATCTGGCCGGTAGCGCACAGTCCTATGACCGCGCTGTGCACTGGCCCTGGCGCCATCGCTGCCGCAGCGAGCCGCATCTCGCTGACGGCGGCGCGAACAAAAGTCGCCCCGGTATCGGCTGCGTCGATACCGGGGCACTAAATCCAAAAGGCTTACTTGCCCGTGTAGTAGTCGAGCTTCAGCGACGCAAGCCCTGCCGCCACGTTCAGGCCGGCCTGGCCCTGCAGGCTGACCGGCTGCAGCACGATCGACTTCCTGAAGCCGCCGATCAGCACGTTGGCGCCCGGCCCGACAATCGCTGTCGCTTCAGCACCGGCGCCACCATAATGGCCCTCGAGCGCGCCGGCCTTCACCTTGCCGGGGGCGAACACGGCCCATACCAGCTTGGCGCCTGCCGTGTAACCGACATCGACGCCGAACCGGCCGAGGTCACCCGTATAGTGCTCTGCGGACTTGCGGCCGGCCGGATGATAGGTGCAGTCAACCGATTTCGAGGATCCGATGATGTAGCCGAAACCCTCGCTGATGTCGCATGTCAACATGCCGATCTTGACGCCTGCATCAGCATTCGCCGGCGCGGCAAAGGCCGCGAGGGAGAGCAATGCTGCAGCTGCTGCAATCTTCTTCATGACTGAATTCCTTGTTTACTGAACGGGGCCCGTATGAAGACGGAATGTGTCCGCTTTTTGACTTGTTTTGGCACAGTCCGACCCCACCGAACGGACTGCCTTGAATAATGTGCAACCCATAAAAAGTGGTTCCCGCCCACCAATCCACTTGGGAATTCTTGACTTAACCTTAATCCGGGAGGCCGCCGCTTGCACAGTTGTTGCCGAACTGCCAATGAGGATCGTTGCGAGGAATGATGCCCAGCCAGGATTGCGACGTTGTTCTGATCGGCGGCGGCCACAATGGCTTGGTTTGCGCCTACTACCTGGCTTCCGCCGGCCACCGGGTCAAGATACTCGAGCGCCGCGCCCTGGTTGGCGGCGCGGCCGTTACCGAGGAGTTCCATCCGGGCTTCCGCAATTCGACCGCATCATACACGGTGAGCCTGCTCAATCCGAAGGTGATTGCCGACATGGACCTGCATGGCCACGGCCTGCGGATCGTCGAACGCCGTGCCTCCAACTTCATCCCCCAGCCCGATGGCCGCTACCTGCTCACCGGGCCGGGACGGACCAGGTCGGAGCTGGCGAAATTCTCGCAACATGACGCTGAGCACTACGACAGCTACACAGCCGAGATCGACGCTGTTGCTGATGTCTTGCGCAGCCTCGTGCTGAAAGCGCCGCCAAACGTCACCTCGGGCGGCTGGCTGCAAGCGCTGCCGGAAATGCTGCGGGCGTTGTCGGTCGGCGCCAGCCTGCGCCAGCTCTCCTTGCCGCTGCAACGCGCCCTCCTCGACCTTTTCACGAAATCGGCGGCCGACTATCTCGATCGCTTCTTCGAAAACGATAGCGTCAAGGCGGTCTTTGGATTCGATGCGACGGTGGGTTCCTATGCCAGTCCGATGACGCCCGGCACCGCCTATGTTCAACTTCACCATTGTTTCGGCGAGGTGAATGGCAAGAAGGGTGTCTGGGGCCATGCCATCGGCGGCATGGGCGCCATCACCCAGGCGATGCAGAAGGCCTGCACAGCGAGGGGCGTGACGATCGAACTCGAGGCGCCTGTGAAAGAAGTGCTGGTCGAGCGTCGGCGCGCCACTGGCGTCGTACTCGAAGACGGCAGGGCCATTCGCAGCCGTGCGGTCGTATCAAGTCTGAATCCGAAGCTCCTGTTCGGGAGCATGCTGCCACCCGACAGCCTGCCCGAGGATTTCCGTGACCGCATGCGCCACTGGCGTTGTGGGTCGGGAACCTTCCGCATGAATGTTGCTCTCGCGGAACTGCCATCGTTCTCCGCGCTGCCCGGCCGCGAGATCGCCGATCATCACACCGCGGGGATCATTATCGCCCCGACGCTGACCTACATGGACAGAGCCTATCACGACGCGCGCGAGCACGGCTGGAGCCGGCGGCCCATCGTCGAAATTCTGATTCCCTCTACCCTCGACGACAGTCTTGCACCCAAAGGCACACATGTCGCGAGCATGTTCTGCCAGCACGTTGCTCCCGCCTTGCCGGAAGGCCGTTCCTGGGACGATTGCCGGGAAGAGGTGGCCGATCTGATGATCCGCACCGTCGATGATTACGCGCCGGGATTTGCCAGGAGCGTCATAGCCCGCCAGATCCACTCGCCGCTCGATCTGGAACGCAAGTTCGGTCTCGTGGGTGGAGATATCTTCCATGGTGCCCTCAGTCTCGACCAGCTGTTTTCCGCGCGGCCCATGCTCGGCCACGCCGACTATCGCGGCCCGATTGCAGGTCTTTACATGTGCGGTTCCGGCACCCACCCGGGCGGCGGCGTTACCGGAGCGCCAGGACACAATGCGGCACAGGTCGTCCTTGCGGACCTTGCCCGCAAACGCTAACAGGGCACTCCGCTGTCGCCTTCCGGACCGGGCGGCGTAGTGGCTGCCCCGAGGATCAATGGAAATTTCGCCGGACTATCTGCTTTCCATCCTGAAAATCATCTGGATCGATTTGTTGCTGTCGGGCGACAACGCTGTCGTCATTGCGCTGGCTTGCCGCTCCCTGCCCGAACGGCAACGCCGCTGGGGCATTCTGCTTGGGGCCGGTGCAGCAGTAGGGCTCCGCATTGTATTTGCCACCATCGTTACGACCTTGATGGTCATTCCATTTCTCCTGACGGTCGGAGGCCTGCTCTTGTTGTGGATTGCCATCAAGCTGCTGCGCGGCGATGAGCACGAAAACCATGAGATTGCCGCCCACACCAAATTATGGCAGGCAGTTCGCACCATAGCGATGGCTGACGCCGTCATGAGCCTCGACAACGTCATCGCCATAGTCGGTGCCGCCGGCGGTGACTACTCTCTGTTCATCTTCGGGCTGGCACTTTCGATCCCGCTCATCATCGTCGGCGCTTCCCTCATTACCGGTCTCATCCGGCGTTTCCCGATTTTCGTCTGGGCGGGTGCGGCCTTGCTCGGCTGGATCGCCGGCGAGATGATCGTCAAAGACTCCGCACTGCATGAAATGGGCCTCCCGCATGGCTATACGGCCCACTATGTTGCGGCCGTCCTCGGCGCAGGCTTTGTCGTGCTTGTCGGTTGGGTCCTCAAGCGCCGCAACCAGGCGGCCGAATCAGCCTAGCTACGTCCCGTGAAATCGGCCTTTCCGATGTCGAGGCCATTGTGACGAAGGATGTTGTAGGCGGTCGTGAGGTGGAAGTAGAAGTTCGGCAGGGCATAGTTGTAGAGATAGGCGTCTCCTGTGAACGACTGTTCCTGTCCTGCCACCCTGACCGTCACGTTTCGATTGCCCGCGCCTGTGAAGCGCGCCGCCTCGATCGCCTCGGCAAACGTGATCGTCTTGGCAATGCGTGCCTGCAATTCCGCGAAGCTCTTCTCAACATCGGGAAAGCTCGGCACTGCCTCGCCGGAGAGCCGCGCCGCCATGCCCTTGGCGAAATCCGTCGCCAGCATGACCTGCCGTGCCAGCGGAAACATGTCGGGATAGAGCCGTGCTTGCAGTATTGCATCGGGTTCGATCTTGCGTGCCTGGCAATGACGCTCCGCCTTGTCGAGCAGAGAAGCGAGTGCCCGCAGGAAATGGGTGAGGATTGGAACCGGGTTGTCGAGCATGAGTGACAGAAACCTATTGGCAATTGCCGCAGAAGCGCTGGATACGTCGGCACGCTTCTTCAAGGACTTCGGTTGCCGTAGCATAGGAAACACGGAAGTTCGGAGACGTGCCGAACGCTGCCCCATGAACGGCCGCAACTCCCTCAGCGGCCAGAAGCTCGGTCACGAAGTCCTCGTCGGAGTTCATCACCTTGCCCGTGGGCGCCGTCTTTCCCATAAGCCCCTCACAGGACGGATACACGTAGAAAGCACCCTCCGGCGACAGGCACGATAGTCCCTTCGCCTGGTTCAGCATGCCCACGACCAGGTCCCGTCGCTCCTTGAAAATCTTGTTGTGGCGGGCAATGAAGCCTTGCGGTCCGTTGAGCGCTTCAACCGCGGCCCACTGGGCGATGGACGATGGATTCGATGTCGACTGCGATTGCAGCTTGGCCATTGCCTTGATCAGCACCTCAGGTCCGGCGCCATAGCCGATCCGCCAGCCGGTCATGCAGTAGGCTTTCGATACACCGTTCATCGTCAGAGTCCGTTCATAGAGTTTCGGCTCGACCTGTGCCGGCGTGAAAAACTGGAAGTCGTCATAGACGAGGTGCTCGTACATGTCGTCGGTGAGCACCCAGACTTGCGGGTGATCGACCAGCACGTCGGTGAGCGCCTTCAGTTCGGCATGGCTGTAAGCGGCGCCGCTTGGATTGGACGGCGAGTTGAGGATGAGCCATTTGGTCTGAGCCGTGATCGCCCGATCCAGGACGGCAGCATTGAGCTTGAAGTTCTCGGCAGCGCTTGTCTGGACATACACCGGCCTTCCCCCGGCCAGCATCACGATGTCCGGATAGCTGACCCAATAGGGGGCCGGTATGATGACTTCATCACCGGGATTAACCGTCGCCATCAACGCATTGAAAAGAACCTGTTTCCCGCCGGTACCGACACTTACCTGGGACGGCTTGTAGTCGAGCCCGTTCTCGCGTTTGAACTTGGCGCACACGGCCTTCTTGAGGTCAGGTATGCCGTCGACCGGCGTATACTTGGTTTCGCCACGCCGGATCGCCGCAATGGCAGCTTCCTTGATATTGTCGGGCGTGTCGAAGTCGGGTTCACCTGCTGCAAGGCCAATGACGTCCCCTCCCTCGGCCTTGAGCGCCATGGCCTTGTTCGAGATGGCAATTGTTGCAGATGGTTGAATGCGGTTCAGCGCGTCGGAAATGAAACCCATGACGAAAGCCCGTTGGACAGCCGGCGCCTCTCCTAGCCCCCGTATCATGTCGCATCAAGCCAAATTCTTTCCTGACGGGCTGTCCGCCGCGTGTATGTTGCCGGCATGTCGGATTCGCGTGTTCTGATTGCCGGCGCCGGAATTGCCGGGCTTGCCACGGCCCTTGCCTTGGACCGTATCGGTGTGCCGTCGCTGGTCCTCGAACAGGCGCATTCGATCGAAACTGTTGGAGCGGGCCTGCAGATCGGTCCCAACGCGGCCAAGGCTCTGCGCTGGCTAGGCGCCTGGGATCATCTTGCCACTCGTTGCGTCGCTCCCGAAGCCATAGAAATCCGCGATGCCCTGACGGGCGCCGTGTTGCAAGTGGTTCCGCTCAATAGCAGCTTCGAGAGCCGCTTCGGCGCGCCCTATCGCGTCGCCCATCGTGCCGATCTGCTTGCATCGCTCCTCGCGGCATCGCGGGAACGCCGCGGCATCGAGATTCAAACCGGCCTGCGCGTAACCGGCTACCGCAACGAAGCCGAGACAGTCACCATCTTGCTGCACGATGGCAGCACGCGATCCGCCGACCGCCTGATTGGTGCCGACGGTATCCACTCGGCCATTCGCCGGTGCATGCTGGAAGACGGCCCGCCCATCTACCGCGGTCAGGCGTTGTATCGGGCGCTTCTCGCTCGCGCGCGGGTGCCGGCGAGGCTGGCCGGCAACAAGGTGGCGCTGTGGCTTGGCACCGGGTTCCATGCTGTCCAGTACCCGGTGAGTGGCGGCGCGGATCTGAATCTGTTGGTGAGCGTCGATAGCCCGTGGACATCGGAATCCTGGAACGAACCGGCTGACGCCCGCGAACTGGCTCACATTGTCGCGTCCGCAACCCGGGATCTCGCGGACGTTCTTGCTTTGCCGCAGCGCTGGCTGAAATGGGCCGCTGCCGACCGTGCGCCGTCGCCGCGCTGGCACGACGGTCGCGCCATTATTGTGGGCGACGCGGCCCATGCCACCCTGCCCTACCTTGCCCAGGGCGCCGCCATGGCTCTGGAGGATGCCGTTGTTTTGTCGCGGCATTGGGAAGCCCCTGCGGGGTTTGCGCACAACCGGCTGCCCCGCGTCACGCATGTGCAGGACAGTTCCCGGACCATGGCGCGCATCTATCATGCGAAGTCTCTCACACGCTTCGCCCGGAACCTGGCGATCCGCTCGGCCTCGCCTGCGAAATTCCTGAATCGCCTGGCCTGGCTTTACGGCTACGATCCGGTCACGGGCTGATGTGGCAGTTCCAGAATCCTGGCGTAAAGAAAGTGTCACGCGGCCGCAGCCGGCACTCCTCGATGATCCTGCCGTTTGCCAGCCGGACAGGATAGCAGCTGAGTTCGCGGCGGCAGCTCGCGCTGATCTCCCACCACCAGAATGGTTTCTTGGTACGTTCGCAACAGGCCAGAACCTCGGCCTTGCTGCCAACACACTGCGACAGTCGGTTGGCGCTCTGGGCACTGTCCGCACTCAGGGCCACCAAAGTCAGAACGAGACCGGCAGGTGTGGAAACATAGAGCCCGATTCGCATGATTTGGCCTCCCGAATCTTTGCTCAGATAAGGGAGGCCGCTCCGGGTTTTTCAAGTTGCCGCAAGTCGCCGGTGCAACTTGCGCACCTGGCGGCTGTACCGGCTAGTTGATGGGGCCGCCTGCCGAGGAGTTGGGACCCTTGCCACCTGGCTGGCGGCCTTCGTTGGGCTTACCGCCGCCGGTTTTCCGCTTGCCGCTGGAGTTTTCTAACTGCACCAGGTAACACACCAGCTTCCCCGAATTGACATGGGTTATGGCTGGGTCCCGGACCTTGAAGCAACGCACAGCCGACGCTGTGCACTTGTTGCCCGAACGCTTCCACCAGACCGGCTTGATGCTGCGTTCGCAGCAATCGAGGACATCGGAGCGGGATCCGCTGCAATGGAGCAGCCCGGTGGCGGCTTCTGCCGGGGAAGATGTCGAGAAAACACCCGTGAAGCCGGCTGCCACGCCGCCGGCAACGAGAAGTGAAGTGAGAACGAGACGACTGGACATGTATTCCTCCTGTGGTTGGATGATCGCTGGGATCGATGGACCTCACATTGCCGTGATCGGCCTGATCCTGTGCTGAACATCACGTTCAGGAGGCATTCACTTGCCTTAAAGAGGTCGGGAATGTTGGCCAGAATTCACTTTGGGATGAGCGCTATGTGGAAACACGATTTTGGAACTGTTCGGGCCGTCGGCCTCGTTGCAGCCTTGTGCCTGACGCTTGCAATTCCGACCCCGGCCGACGCGGCCCAGCGGCCGATTCCCAAGAAGTCGGTTACCGCGGTCGAGGTCAAGAAATGCAAGAAGGGCGAAATCTGGAACAAAAAGAAGAAGATGTGCATCAAGACGGAGTCTGGCCTTTTGACCGATGAGGAACTTCTGGACCAGGCGACGGTATTGTCGGCGGACGGACATTATGAATGGGCGCTGCATGTCCTCTCGGTTGCCGCGAATCCGGAAGATCCCGAGATCCTTGGGCTTAAGGGCTACAGCTATCGAAAGGCCGGCCGACTCGACGCCGCCATCGAACATTATGGCAGAGCCCTGGCCCTGGCGCCTGATCACATCCGTATCCGCGAATATCTTGGCGAGGGTTATGTTGCCGCCGGAGATTTCCTCCTGGCCCGAGCGCAGCTGGAGGAAATCGCTTCCCGTTGCGGGACTGATTGCCCGGAATATTTGGAATTGCAGGCTGTAATATCTGCGAGTTCGTCACAAGACAGGTAGTGTCCTGAAGGTTCAGCAAATTCGGCCGTGAAGGCGGTCATGGTATGC
>CAZIXE010000094.1:0-11142 GCA_964543235.1 uncultured Rhizobiaceae bacterium
TCCTTGGTGCGGATGTTCATGCGGTCGAGGATCAGCGACAATTCGTTCATCAGGGCGATATTGAGATCGCGCTGGGTGTTCTCCAGCACCTTGGCGGCTTCGGCGACCTTGATGCTCTGGGCACGGTAGATGCCCGCCCGGACAATGGCGCCATAGGCGGTGGCGACGCGCTCGAGGGTTTCGGCATCTTCGCCGGCGACGATCTTGGTGATGGTCTCGAGCCGGTGCTCGCGGTCGCCCGGGTTGATGCGCTCGGGCGAATAGGCGAGCTTGAAGTCGCGGCCGCGTTTCAGGCGCGAGGCCTTCTCCAGCAGGGGACCGCAGATGTCGTCGGTCACGCCGGGATAGACGGTGGATTCGAAAACGACAACGGCGCCCTTGGAAAGATGGGGACCAATCAGTCTGCAGGCGCTTTCGATGGGTCCGAGGTCGGGGCGGTGCAGATGGTCGACCGGGGTGGGCACGGTCACCACGAAGAAGGTGCAGCCCGCCATGTCCTGGGCGGCGCCGGTGATCTTGAGCGTCGAACTGCGCAGGTCATCCCCTGTCACTTCATCGGTCCAGTCCTCGTGGCGCTGCAGAGCCTCGACGCGGCGCCGGGAAATGTCGAAACCCACAACATGGTCATAGGCCCTGGCAAAGGCGATGGCGACGGGGAGCCCGACATAGCCCAGGCCAATGACGGCGATCCTTTCGGCAGTGGATTTCTTCGGTTCCATTCGGAGTGCCTTCTTTCTTGTTCTGCTGATTTGCGGCCGGTCCTTGCATCAGGCGGCGGGGGCTGCCGCCGTGCCGCTCCTCGTCCTGAGGAAGGCGATGTACCAGGGCATGGCATCGCGGATGCCCTCGAAGACGGTGTGGGTCGGCTGATAACCGAGCTGGGTTCTTGCCAGGGTGATATCGGCCTGGGAATGGCGCACGTCACCGGGGCGGAACGGTCCATAGACGGGATCGCGCGCATAGTGGATCTGGTGAACGGCCAGCGCTTCGCGCAGGCTCCGGAAGAGCTGGTTGAGGGTCATGATTCCGCCGACCGCGACATTGTAGACGCAGCCCTGGGCCGGTTCCGGAGCGAGGGCGGCCAGCACGTTGGCCTGCACGACATTGGCAATGTAACAGAAGTCGCGGCTGGTCTCGCCGTCGCCGTTGATGCGCACTTCCCCGCCGGCGATCATGGCGGCGATCCATTTGGGGATGACGGCGGCGTAAGCGCCGTCCGGATCCTGGCGGGGCCCGAAGACATTGAAGTAGCGCAGTCCCGTTGCCCTGAAGCCGTAGCAGCGCTGGAAGACGTCGGCATAGACCTCGTTGACGTATTTGGTGACGGCATAGGGTGACAGCGGCCTGCCGATCTCAGGCTCGACCTTGGGCAGGCCCGGCCAGTCGCCATAGGTCGAGCTCGAGCCGGCGTAGACGAAGCTCCTGACCCCGGCCTCGCGGGCCGCCCCCAGCATGTTGAGGAAGCCGCCGATGTTGACATTGTTGGTTGTATAGGGGTCCTCGAGGGAGCGCGGCACCGACCCTAGGGCAGCCTGGTGCAGCACATGGTCGATGCCGGTCACGATGTTGCGGCAGGTTGCCAGATCACGGATGTCGCCCTCGATGAAGCTGAAATGCTGCCACCGGGCGGCCGGCAGATTGTTGCGGACTTCTTCCAGATTGCGCCGGTGGCCGGTGGCGAAATTGTCCAGGCCGACGACGATCTGATTGTTTCTCAAAAGGAATTCGACAAGATTCGAGCCAATGAAGCCGGCGGCGCCAGTGACCAGCCAGCGGCGTTGCGCGGTGGCGAGCGCGTGGACGTGGGATTGACCAGTCATGGCGGACCTTGTTTCATTTTGGTGCAACGCAACAGGCTTGAAGCATGCCCCGCCGGGAATCACAAGCAGGGCATTGGCAAAGGGTTAAGCTTAACGCCGTGGTCTGTGCGTTGCCGGCCGAGAGGGTTAGCAGGATGGAGCCTATACTCAAGCGTGTAACTGCAACTAACGGCCCGGCGAGGGGCGTGGCGGTATGTTCAAGCCGGCATCGCAAAGAATTTACTGATTGTGTAGGAATTCTCATTAGAAAAATGGCCGACCGTGTTTGCCTTGGCCCAGGCGATGGGCTAGGGTCGATTCGCTGCGAGAGCTCAAATCTTGCCGCTAGGTCAAACAATTGCGCGAGGTTGCCCCGGATCATGAGACCGTTTGCCATCGCCGGTGTCCAGATGTTCCTTCACCATGGCTCGAACATCGAGGCCATGCGGCACCGCATCGACCTCACCATGCATCTTTACCTTGGGTGCAGATGGTGATGTTCTCCGAACTCGCGGTTCTTTGGGCGGATGCTGCACCTTGATACCGGTCAAAGTATGAAGTCGGTATCGGCAAGGGCTATACCGCCGGCGAGCACGATCTGGAAATCCGCAGCGCCGTCGCCGGTCATGTCGGCCTGGATCTTAGTGGCGCTGCCTCCCGGCTCGAAGCGCAATTCACCGGCCGTGTTGCTGAACATGCTGTCACCGATGAATGTGAAGGCCAGGCTGGGAAAACTCAGGAGAATGCGCGACACGTCAATCTTGTCGGAGCCCTGGACGAAGTCGGCGATCCGGTCTGACTGCGGTCCTGGCAGGCTGCTGCCGATGTCTTGAAAGACGAACATGTCCATGCCGCCGCCGCCCCTCAGCAGATCGCGGTTCCCGCCGCCGACCAGCGTGTCATTGTCGGCGCCTCCAACCAAAGTGTCATCGCCGATCCAACCCTGCAGCAGGTCGTCGCCTCCCGCTCCTATCGCCTTGTCATCGCCGCTTCGGCCAAAGATAATGTTGCGCACCTCGTTTCCGGCGAGAATGTCGTCGTGTTCGCTGCCGATCACGGTCTCAATGCCGGTAAATGTGTCGCCCTCGGCTTCGTCATTCCTGCCAAGTCCAGCGGCGAGGTCAATTTCCACCCCGGCCGTCGCCTCGACATAGTCGACGGAATCCAGTCCGGGCCCGCCAACGAACTTATCGGCACCACCAAAGCCAATGAACTCGTCGTTGCCAAGGCCGCCAAACAAAGCTTCAGGGGCGTCCGACCCCTCGAGGGTGTCGTCCCCATCGGTTGCGATGACGATTTCGATGCTGGACAGGGTTGCCGGTGTATTCTGTCCCCCATGAAACGCAAGCCAGCCTTCGCGCAGGTTGACCGTGACATATTGAACCTCCATGGTGTGGAGATCGAGAGTATCGGTGCCGCGCCTGCCTCTGATCTGGTCGCCAAAGTCGCTGTCGCCGATGACGATCAGGTCGTTGCCGTTGCCGCCGTCGACGAGATCGCCGCCTGGACCGCCATGGAGCGTGTCCGCTCCGCCACGCCCGTAGAGCTCATTGACTTCGCCGTTTCCGATGAGCGTGTCGCCGAAATCGCTGCCTTCGACATTCTCAATGCCAACAAAACTATCGCCCTCCGCCTGGTTGAGGGCGCCAAGGCCGGTGGTCAGATTGATAGTTACGCCGGACGTCGCGTTGATGTAGACGGCTGTGTCCGAACCCTCTCCGCCATCGAGACTGTCGGCTCCAAGGCCGCCCTCCAGCCGGTCGGCGTCCGCATCGCCGAACAGGGCGTCATTGCCCAGGCCGCCGCGAACGGAATCGTTGCCGCTATCGCCATGGACCGTGTCGTCGCCGCCCTGGCCCAGAAGGAGGTCGTCGCCGCCCTTCCCGAAGAGAGCGGTACTTCCAATCTGTGTCGTAATGGTTTCGGAGGCGTCGGTACCCGTTATGGTATTGTCGCGGGGATCGAGAATGACATGTTTAACCTCGCCCGATTGCGACATGTAAGTCACGAGGATGCGGCCGTCGGACGTCAATGCCAATTCGGTATCGGTAATGCCGGTGGCATTCGAAGCGACCAGGAGTCTCGAGCCGATCCGGTCGCCCGCAGCGTCATAGCGCTGGCCAACCAGCCGCAGCGTTTCATTGTCGAACCAAACAAGAAAGAAACCGCCATCGCGAAGGCCGATAAGCTCAGGAAAGAGCAAATCATGGGTGCCGCTCGATTCGGTGAAGGTATCGCCCAGTACGCCGGCATTGTCGGCAATGCGGAAGCTAATGTTGCTGCCCACACCCTCCCATGCCACGACGAAGCCACCGCCAGCGAGGGGGGCAATGCCAGTGTCGCCAAAGCTCCCTTGAAAGACGGTAACGGGCGCCGCCTGCTGAACGCCCAAGGAATCGAAGATCTTGAATTTCAAGCTTGATGGCGTGCCACTGGCAGTAAAAAGACTCACAAAGTCGCCGTCGCTAAGGCTGATTGTTCCCTCGAAAATATTGTCGTGTCTACTATGATCGCCAACTTCCTGCTTGGACTTAACGGCATTGGTAAGGCCATCGAAGATCCAGCTTATCAAACCTATGTCATTGTACTTTCCATTCCAGTGATAGGTGATCACGTAATCGCCAGCAGCGTTTACGGCTAGAAACCCGAGACCGGCATGGCTGCCGGGCACAGAGCCGGCGAAGCCGAAGTTGGTGATGGACGTCGAAAAGGTCTGCGCACCGGCACTATCGTAACGCTCGATGCGCAGGACGTCGGCTCCCGCGCCTTCATCATCACGATAGGCCACCACGAAGCCGCCGTCGGGAAGGGCAATGACGCTGGTCGGGACTTCATTGTCGCCGGTCGAAACGGTGTTGAGCTGAATAGGGCCGCCGATCCTGATGCCTTCCGCCGTAAAGCGCTGGGCCGATACGTTCGTGCCAGCCCCGGTTCCCTTGGTATCGTCCGACCAGACAACGAGATAGTCGCCGTTCGTCAGGCCGATGATGTGCGGAGTCCCCTGAAGGCCGCTGATGTCGGCATAGGCGGTGGAACTGCTTCTCCATATGGTCGGCGTAGTGGTCATGGGGCTAGCTCCTCTAAGAGCCGCAAGCTCGAGTCAGAAAAATCACGGGATTGGCGGCGAGCAAAGCGTCTGTTGGCCCCTTCCCGATACTAGGCAGAATCTAGAAACAGAGACAAGACATCACGCCGCGCATCAAATATTGTTGGACCGGTCGGCTCCCGGCCCCTCAGCCGCCGTTCGCGGCATCCTCGCCCGCAAGTGGTAGGGAAATCACAGCAGCCCGCGGCCGGGCCAGGCTCGTCGCGGCGAGGGCGGGTGCCTGCATTTGCCTCAGCCTGGCGGTTCGGGTAACCATTACTGTGCTTCGTTGATTTATCTTGACTTAGCGTAAGATAGAAAGGCGCAATCGATCATGAGACCGTTTGCCATCGCCGGTGTCCAGATGTTCCTTCACCATGGCTCGAACATCGAGGCCATGCGGCACCGCATCGACCTCACCATGCATCTCTATCCCTGGGTCCAGATGGTGATGTTCTCGGAACTCGCCGTCTATGGCCCGCTGTTGCAGCATGCGCAGCCCCTGCCGGGCACGGCGGAGGCGTCGTTCCAGGAGATGGCCCGGCATCACCGCATCTGGCTGGTCAACGGCTCGATGTATGAGCGCCGCGACGGCGGCATCTACAACACCACCTCGGTCATCAATCCGGACGGCGAAGTGGTCCGCCGCTACCGCAAGATGTTTCCGTTCCGGCCGCTGGAGCAGGGCGTGCAGCCGGGCGACGAATTCTGCACCTTCGACATCGAGGACGTGGGCAGGTTCGGGGTGCTCAACTGCTACGACATCTGGTTCCCGGAGACGTCGCGCCAGCTCACCGCCATGGGCGTCGAAGTGATCCTGCATCCGGTGATGACGCACACGATCGACCGCGACGTCGATATCGCCATCAGCCATGCCACCTCGGCCATGATGCAGGCCTATGTGTTCGACGTGAACGGGCTGGGGGCGGGCGGCAACGGCCAGTCCTGCGTTTTCGATCCCGCCGGCCGGCTGCTGCACCGCTGCGATGCGACGGAACAGATCATCCCGATCGAGATCGACCTCGAACAGGTCAGGCGCTCGCGCGAACGCGGCATCCGCGGGCTCGGGCAGATGGCCAAGAGCTTCCGCGACCGGCCGGCCGAGTTTCCGGTCTACAGCAAGGGCTTCGACACGTCCTATCTCGACTCGCTGGGGCCACTGGTCACGCCGCGGCGGGTCAACGAGCCGCCGCCGGCCAATGTCTCGACGCTGCCGGTCAGGCGAAGCTTCATCAAATAGCCCATTCGCACAATAATTTGCGTCACGCCGCCCGTTCCAGGCGGTGCAGGGTGATTTCCGGCGGGCAGTTGAAGCGCACGGGCACAAGCGATGTACCGGCGCCGCGCGAGGTATATCCCGTCATGTCGTGGTGTTGCCAGTGCCCGGCGCCCAGGCGCCGCGGCATGGCGGCGAAGAAGGTTATGGCGCGGCCGCCCGGCAGACACACCTGGCCGCCATGGGTATGGCCGCAGAGCATCAGATCGAAGCCGGCATGGGTGGCCTGCCGGTAGATTTCCGGGGAATGGGCGAGGAGGATCGAGAAGGCATCGGGCGGGATGCCGGTTGCCGCCTTCTCGAGGTTCTCGGCGCGATAGAAATGCGGATCGTCGACGCCGGCAAGATGGATCTGCTGCCCGCCGCGCCCGATGACCACGGCCTCGTTGAGCAGCATGTGCACGCCCATCGCCTCGAGCTCCGGAACCATCAGCAGCGAGTCATGGTTGCCGAGGATGCCGTATTTCGGCGCCGAAATTCCCCCGAGCAGCTCCGCCGTCAGGGCCATGGACTCGGCAAGGGAGCCATGGGTGGCGCCGCGGTAATCGCCGGTCAGGACGCAGACATCACAGGGGAGGCCGGCCAGCAAGCCGGTCACACGGCGCATCGCTTCGCGGCTCAAATCGGCATGAAGGTCGCTGAGCTGGAGCACGGTGAAGCCCGCAAAGGCCGCCGGCAGATTCTTGAGCCGCAGGCGGGTCTCGACCAGCGCCACCCTTGCGGCATTGCGGCGGCCCCGCCAGTAGAGACCACTCGCCTTCAGGGTCCAGGCAATGAGCGAAGCCATCAGCTGCGAATTCTCGGGATGGAAGAAGGTGCGGCCATAACCGAAGACCTGCGCCTCATGATCCCTTTCCACGCCGAGGCGCTGGCGCACATGCAGCCTGCCGAAGCGGTGTTCGAGATATTGCGTGGCGTCTGCGTTCACGTCATGCCCGGCAGGTCTTGGATAGGCGTCCCTCACAGCAGCCTATGAACGATCGGCCGCCCGGGAGGCAAGCGGATGCCGGCCGGACGGTGAACGGGTAAGCCGGACCGCAGCGGTTCGAGAGATCGCCAAAGGGGCTGGGCCGCGGGGCCGGGACGCCGCCCTCAATTGTCCGGCAGCGGGATGAACTCCTTTTCATCGCCCGGCACGATGGCGAAGCGGGCCCGCTTCCAGTCGTCCTTGGCGGCCTCGATCCTGTCGCGCGAGGAGGACACGAAATTCCACCAGATGTAGCGCGGCCCGTCCATCGGTTCGCCGCCCAGCAGCATGACGCGGGCCGGCGTGACTGCCCGGACAGCCAGCATATCGCCCGGGCGGAACACCAGAAGCCGGTTGATGCCGAAGCGCTGGCCGGCGATCTCGATCTCGCCCTCGGCGACATAGAGGCCGCGCTCCTCGTGCTCGGCCGTCAGCGGCAGAACGGCGCCGGCAGCCAGTGTCACGTCGGCATAGAAGAGATCGGACAAGGTCCTGACCGGCGAGGTTGCGCCATAGAGCGCGCCCGCGACGATGCGGGCCGCGACGCCCCGGTCCTCGACGACCGGCAGGTCATGGGTGCCGACATGCTCGAAGGTCGGGTCCGTGTCCTCGCGCTGCTTCGGCAGCGCCACCCAGCTCTGGATGCCGAAGGCGCGGCGGTCGCGGCCCACCTCCTGCTGCGGGGTACGCTCTGAATGGACGATGCCGCGGCCCGCCGACATCCAGTTGAGTTCACCGGGCGCGATGGCCTGGGCACTTCCGAGGCTGTCGCGGTGGAACATGCGGCCGTCGAAGAGCCAGGTGACGGTGGCCAGCCCGATATGGGGATGGGGCCGCACATCGAAACTCTGGCCGGCGCGAATGATGACCGGCCCCCACTGGTCGAGAAAGATGAAGGGACCCACCATCTGCCGCCGGGCCGAGGGCAGGGCGCGCCTGACCTCGAAGCCGCCGATGTCGCGGGCGCGGGGTACGATCACCAGCTCGATGGCGTCGGCGGCCGCGGCATCGCCGGGCAGGGGATCGGGGATGTGGGGGAGCGTCATGCCGCGCCGTCGCGGATGAAGGTCCCGTTGCGCAGTTCGTTCACCGCCTGGACGAGTTCCGCCCTGGTGTTCATGACGATGGGCCCGTACCAGGCGACAGGCTCGCGGATCGGCTTGCCGGACACCAGCAGGAAGCGAATACCCCCGTCACCGGCCTGCACGGTCACCTCATCGCCGGAATCGAAGAGCACCAGCGACCGGTTGCCGGTCTGCTCGCGCACCAGCACCTCGCGGCCATCCACTTCCTTCTCGGTCAGCACGCCAAAGGGCTGTGAGGCGGAACGGAAATCGCCGGAGCCCGCGAAAACATAGGCGAAGGCATGGCGTTCGACCTCCACCCTGAAAGTCTTGCGCCTGCCGGGCGGCACGGAAATGTCGAGATAACGCGGATCGGCGGCAACGCCCTCCACCGGCCCCTTCTTGCCCCAGAAGTCGCCGCAGACGATGCGCACGGTGGTGCCGTCATCGTCGGTCACTTCCGGAATCTCGCCCGCCTTCACATCCTGGTAGCGCGGCGCCGTCATCTTCAGCGCGGAGGGCAGATTGGCCCAGAGCTGGAAACCATGCATGCGGCCGCGGTCGTCGCCCTGCGGCATTTCCTGGTGCATAATGCCGCGGCCGGCAGTCATCCATTGCACGTCGCCCGCGCCCAAAGTGCCGCGGTTTCCCAGACTGTCGCCATGTTCGACGGTGCCGGCCAGCACGTAAGTGATGGTCTCGATGCCGCGATGGGGATGCCAGGGAAAGCCGTTCAGGTAATCGGCCGGCCGGTCGTTGCGGAAATCGTCGAAGAGCAGGAAGGGGTCGAACTCGCTGGTTTCGCCAAAACCGAAGGCGCGGCGGAGATGCACGCCGGCGCCCTCCGTGGTGGGCCTGGCCTGGACAATGCTCTTGACGGGACGGATCGACATGGACGGTTTCCTTTCTCAGTCGCCAATATGGCAGTTCGCCGGCCGCGAACAAGGCTCAGGACCGCCCCCGTGCGACGGAGCACGGGGGCGTCCCGAGGGAGCCCGGGCTCAGGCCGCGGCAGCGAGTTTCTCGCTGATGACGCGCCTGGCCCTGGCGATGGCTTGCTGTTTCTGCTCCGGCCCGAGGTTGACGCCCTCGGCCCGGACGAATTCGATGTCGGTCACGCCGAGGAAGCCGAACACGGCGCGGAGATAGGGCTCCTGGTGATCCATGGCGGCGGGGCCATTGTCATTGGAATAGATGCCGCCGCGGGATGATAAGATGATCACCTGCTTGCCGCCGGCCAGGCCCTCTGGTCCCTTTTCGGTGTAGCGGAAGGTCTTGCCCTTCACCGCAATGCGGTCGATCCAGGCCTTGAGCTGGCTCGGCACGGAGAAATTATACATGGGCGCGCCGATCACCACGATGTCGGCGGCGAGAAACTCCTCGAGCGCCTTCGATCCTTCGGCGACGTCCTTCGCAAGTTCGGCATCGGTCCCGGCCTCGGGGGCGAGATGGCTGCCGCTCAGATGCCCGATCGGGTTGGCGGCCAGATCGCGGTAAGTGACCGAGAGGCCAGGGTGGCGGCGCTGCCAGGCGCTGACCACGCTGGCGGAGAGTTCGCGGGTGACCGACTGGCCGCCCAGAATGCCGGAGTCGATGTGAAGCAGTTTCATGTGATGGCTCCCTCGCCAAATGTAACAGTGACGATTTCAATTTATATGGGAGACAAAGAATGATAAGATGCGTAGATCGAAACGCATTGTTTCTTCTTGCGAACAATAATTGGTGATCCATGCGGGACCTCAACGACTATGCCCTGTTCGCCGCGGTGGTGCAGCATGGCGGCTTCTCGGCGGCCGCGCGGGTCCTGCGGGTGCCCAAGTCGCGGCTCTCCAAGCATGTCAATGCCCTGGAGAAGCGGCTCGGGGTGCGGCTGATCGAGCGCTCGACGCGGCGCTTCCAGGTCACCGACCTGGGGCGCGAGTTCTACCGGCAGTGCGAGGCGATCATTTCCGGCGCCGAGGCGGCCGAGGCGGTCGTGGCGCAGGCGAAAGCGGAGCCGCACGGGCTCTTGCGGGTCGCGTGCCCGCCGGGGATAGCCGATCACATTCTGGCGGAGGCGCTGCCCTCCTTCATGACGGCCCATCCACGGCTGCGCCTGCAGATCCTCGTCAGCAACCGAAGGGTCGATCTCATCGAGGAGCGCGTCGACGTGGCGTTCCGGGTGCGCACGAAGCTCGACACGGACACATCGCTCACCATGCGGGTGCTGGACAAGAGCCGGGCGGTGCTGACGGCGAGTCCCGGCTTCGCGGCGGCGCATCGCGACCGCCTTACCATCGCGGCACTGGGGAGCCTGCCGACACTATCCCACAGCGAAACCGCCGAACGCGACAGCTGGCGGCTGACCCGCGAGGACGGATCGGTGGCCGAGATCGTGCATGAGCCGGTGCTGGGCTGCAGCAACTTCAATGTGCTCACCGAAGCGGCGGTGGCGGGTCTCGGGGTGGCGCTGCTCCCCGACGAGCACTGCAGTGCGCTGATCCGCTCCGGCATGCTCGTGCAGGTGCTGCCCGAGTGGACGGCGAGCGACGGGATCGTGCACCTGGTGTTCACCTCGAAGCGCGGCCTCCTGCCGGCGGCGCGGGCCTTCATCGACCATGTCGTGCAGGAGTTTCCCAAAGCCGTCAGCAAGTGCCGGGCGCGGGCGGCGTGAGACAGACTCCACGGCGGTGCTCCGGTGGGGACCGACGGGTTCATGCCCGGCTCGACACCGGCTGGCGACAACCGGTCCTGGCAGGGGCCGATCGTCGGCGCGCTTGGCTCAGGCGGCGCGAATGAGGCCCATGACCGCCTGCCGCTCGGCCGGTGTCCACCGGTCGGGGTGCTCCTCATGGGCAATCCTGGCATGCGCCTCGATATGCTGCAGAAGTTCTGCTTCTGTAGCAGCCGTAAACGCACCCGGGCAGGTTTCCATTCCGGGGTAGTCCGCACAACGATACGAATAGGCCATG
>CAZIXE010000095.1:0-11037 GCA_964543235.1 uncultured Rhizobiaceae bacterium
GTACAGGCAACAACAGATTGCGGCAAACCTGCGCATATGCAAAGTATGACCTTAGTTGACGCTTTCTTGCAAGCGCGCGTCGCAGCCGACCTTGACCTGCGATCGTGGCAGGCCTAGGCGTTCTATCTTGCAGCGTTCCTCCTGACGGGACTGAAAGCCATTCCGGTGCGGCTGACCCAATGCGGGGCCAAGCCCGGAGCTGCCTTCCAGACCGGCCCTTGTGCGGGAGCGGCGGCTATTGGGAAGGTAGCTGAAATGACTGACAGGTTCGGCGTCATGCTTTGTGGACATGGCAGCCGCGATGTTGCCGCGGTTCGAGAATTCGCAGTGCTCTCAGGGCATTTACGTGACCGCCTGCCACATTTTCCGGTCGAGTTTGGCTACCTGGAGTTCGCCAAACCTATCATCCGCGAGGGACTTGATCGCCTCCGGGCAGCGGGCGTCAACCGCGTGCTGGCTGTACCTGGCATGCTGTTTGCGGCCGGTCACGCCAAGAATGACATACCATCAGTACTGAACAGCTATGCCGCCCGTAGCGGCATGCAGATCACCTACGGCAAGGAACTCGGGATTGACCCCAAGATGATCCGGGCAGCTGGCGATCGCATTCAAGACGTGCTTGATCGTGCCGATGCCGCGCTTGGCCGGCGCGAGACGGTGCTGGTAGTCGTGGGGCGCGGAGCATCCGATCCCGACGCCAATTCCAATGTTGCCAAAATCACCCGCCTCCTCTGGGAAGGTTTCGGCTTTGCCTGGGCCGAAACGGCCTATTCCGGCGTAACCTTTCCTTTGGTCGAGCCGGCCCTCGAACACGTTGCGCGGCTTGGCTACAGGCGGGTTATCGTATTCCCCTATTTTCTGTTCACAGGCATTCTGGTGCAGCGAATCTACGATGCCACCGATGCGGTTGCCTTGCGACATCCCGGCATTGAGTTCCTCAAGGCTTCCTATCTCAACGACCATCCGGCGGTGATCGACACGTTTGTCGAGCGTGTTGAGCAGATTCTTTCGGGCGATACGGCCATGAACTGCCAGATGTGCAAGTACCGGACACAGGTTCTGGGATTTGAAGCCGAAGTCGGTGCCGCCCAAACGAGCCATCATCACCATGTCGAGGGTATTGGCACAAGCGCCGATTGCAAACTTTGCAATGGTACCTGCAACGGCCTTTGCACTTCTGTGGCGGCCGTGGCAACAGGGCACCTTCACGCCGGCAGCAAACGTGGTCTGCACATTCACCGAGATGGCGGTCATTTCCACCACCATGGGCATGATCACGAGCATAGTCACACGCCATACCCTCATGCCGACCACCCGCTTGGCCCGATCAGCCTGATGAAGAAATCCTGATGGACTACCTGCGTGATCCCCAGGCGATCTATGATGCATCATTTGCAATCATTGAGCGAGAGGTTGACCTTTCCAACTTTCCCGGCTCAGTACGGCCCATTGCCCGCCGGATTATTCATGCCTGTGGCATGACAGAGATTGCTGGCGACTTAAAGATTTCTGAGGACTTTGCCGCGACCGTTGCAACAGCGCTCACAACTGGGGCTCCCATCCTGGTTGATGTCGAACTCGTACGCCACGGCATCGCGGCGCGTATGCTCCCCAAAGGTGTGCAGATCATGTGTGCGCTGCATCGTGCTCAAACAGACGAACTGAGCCGCAAGATGCAGACGACCCGATCTGCTGCTGCAGTAGAACTTTGGCGCGAACATCTGGGCGGGGCCGTGGTGGCGATCGGAAACGCCCCAACGGCGCTCTTCGCGCTGCTGGAGGCAATGGACGGCGGAGCGCCCCGGCCGGCAGCTATTGCCGCGTTCCCGGTCGGTTTCGTCGGCGCGGCGGAATCGAAGGAAGAGCTGCACCGTAGCGCGCGCGGTGTTTCCTATGCCACGCTGCTTGGCCGCAAGGGCGGTTCAGCCATGGCCGCCGCCGCTATCAATGCAGTGCTTGCGGGTATCAGATCGTGAGCAAGTGGCTGTCGATCGTCGGGATGGGTGAAGACGGCTTCGATGGGCTCTCCCATCAAGCCCGTCTTGCGATCGGGAAAGCTGAGGTCATTGTCGGATCGGCGCGCCTGCTCCGGATGCTTCCCGAATGCTCTGCCGAACGTCATCCATGGCCGCAGCCCTTTGCAGCCGTCGTCAAAGAGATAGCAACGTTTTCCGGGCACAGAACGGTGCTCCTGGCTACTGGCGATCCTCTCAACTACGGCGTTGCTCGCAAGGTGCTGGAGTTCATCCCCTTTTCGGACGTCGAAGTCATTCCGCATGTTTCGGCGTTTTCGCTCGCTGCAGCGCGCGTGGGGTGGTCTATTCCAGACTGCGACACGCTCAGCCTACATGGCCGGCACGCCGCAAACATCGAGGCCTTCATCCAACCCGGAGCCCGCCTCCTCGTTCTCACTTCCGATGCTGATACGATTCCCGAGGTCTGCCGCAGACTCGTGCGACGCGGTTTTGGGGCAAGCGAGATCACAGTTCTCGAGAACATGGGGGGGCCAGTTGAGAAGACTACGCGCTTTCTCGCCTGCGATAACCTTGACTCAAGTTTCTCTGACCTGAATACGCTGGCGATAGAATGTCGCGCTTCTCCCAACGCCATTGTTTATTCGCGTCTCGCCGGGCTCCCCGATGACGCATTTGTTCACGATGGTCAGTTGACCAAACGAGATGTCCGCGCGATCACGCTGTCCGCTCTTGCGCCCACCCCCAACGAGATTCTCTGGGACGTCGGTGCCGGTTGCGGCTCGGTGAGTATTGAATGGATGCGATCGACTCGAAACTGCGAGGCTCTGGCATTCGAGCGCGAAGTGGAACGACTGCGAATGATTGCCTCGAATGCAGATAACCTCGGCGCACCGCGCCTGCGCATTATCGCCGGCAGTGCTCCCGCCACCTTCGCAGACCAGCCTCCGCCGGACGCGGTATTCATTGGCGGTGGCCTGAATACCCCCGGCGTGTTTGAGGAGGCCTGGGCTGCGCTCAAGCCTGGGGGACGCATGGTGGTCAATGTCGTGACGCTCGAGGGTGAACTCCATGTCATTGACCTGAAAGAGAGATATGGTGGCGATCTCGTGAGGCTTGCTTTCTCCCATCTCACTCCTCTCGGTCAACTCCGCGCGCTTCGGCCAAGCTTGCCAGTCCTGCAGTGGCGGTCGCAGAAGCCATGGCAATGACCGGAACCCTATACGGCATCGGCGTCGGACCAGGCGACCCGGAGCTTCTGACTCTAAAGGCTTGGCGGCTCATCTCGACATGCCATGTCATCGCATACCTTGCGGCCAATGGCGGCGAGAGTACGGCGCGGGCGATTGCAAAGCCGTTCATTCCCGAGGAAGTGATTGAACTGGCGATCGATGTTCCCATGCGCGCCGATCCGGAGCATGCGCAGAACGCCTACGCAGCCGGATGCGATCGCATCGCCCTGCACCTTGCGGCGGGCCGCGATGTAGCTGCGCTTTGTGAAGGCGATCCATTTTTCTATGGGAGTTTCATTGCCATCTTCGGACGGCTCAGCCAGTTCTATCCAACCGTGGTTGTTCCGGGCGTATCATCGGTGACAGCCTGTGCAGCTGTCACAGCGACCCCGCTTGCCGCGAGAAATGATGTCTTCAAAGTCGTGCCGGCCACCCTCGACAGTGATCGGCTGAAGCGGGAACTGCAGGACGCCGAGGTAGCGGCTGTGATCAAGGTTGGCCGGCACTTTGCCAAAGTACGCCAGGTACTCAACGACATCGATCGTTTGACGGGATCTGTCGCTGTGATCCGGGCAACCTCCGACGATCAGCAGATTCTCTCCGTCGAATCAATCACGACGGATTCCATTCCCTACTTTTCGACCATTCTCGTTCAGCGGAGGGGAGCGGTGCCATGAAGGTCGCGCTCTTCATTCTGGCGGAGCCGGCTCCGTCATTGGCCCAACGTCTCAAGCAAGGCCTGCAAGCGGCGGGCTTCGCGGAAATCGAAGTTCACGGTCCAGTGCATGCTGGGACTTCTGATGTCGAATATGTTGGAGCCGCGGAGCATTTGCGTCGTCTTTATGCGGCAGGCCAGGCCATCGTCGGAATTTGCGCGAGCGGAATTCTGATCCGGGCCCTGGCTCCCCTGATTGCCGACAAGAGCACCGAGCCGCCGGTTGTCGCCGTGGCCGAAGACGGTTCCTGCGCAGTGCCACTTCTGGGTGGCCATCATGGTGCCAACGACCTCGCAAGACAAATAGCGCAAATTAGCGGCGGCGTGGCTGCACTCACCACGGCCGGTGACCTCCGATTCGGTGTCTCCCTCGACCAGCCGCCTCCGGGCTACTGGCTCCGGAATCCCCAACAGGTGAAGCGCTTTGCCTCAGCCCTTCTTCGCGGCGAACCCGTACAGATCAGAGGCAGTGCGAGTTGGCTCAGCGCATTGCCGCAGTCCGCCACAAGCCGCAAGACCATCCTTATAACTGAGCAGGTGTCGGATGGTGACGAGGACACACTCGTTTACCATCCCGAAACCCTTGCGGTCGGGATCGGATGCGAGCGCGGTACTGACCCTGATGAGCTTCGCAAGTTGATCAACGACACGCTCAGCAAGCATGGCCTCAGCGAGAAGTCGGTCGCATGTCTTGCTACCATTGATCTCAAGGAAGACGAACCTGCCGTCGTGCGGCTGGGCGGCCGTCCCATAAGATTCTTCACGACCGAGGAACTCCGGCCGTTCTCGGCGCTGGTGCCCAATCCCTCGGACACGGTCGCCGCCGAAGCCGGAACTCCAAGCGTCGCCGAGGCAGCCGCGCTCGCCGCGGCGGGCGAGGGATCCCGCCTCATCGTTCCGAAGTCGAAAAGCCGTCGCGCAACCTGCGCAATTGCCCGCGCGCCATCGCCCATCCGCAACCTTCCTGGCCGCAAGGCCGGCAAGCTTACAGTCGTCGGCATCGGGCCCGGCGATAAGGCATCAAGAACAGCGGCATCCGTCTCGGCCCTCCGCCTGGCGGAAGACTGGGTCGGCTATGGTCTCTATCTCGACCTGGTTGACGACCTCCGGGACTCGCAAGTTCAGCACCGGTTTCCACTTGGAGCCGAGGAGGAGCGCGTGCGCCATGCCATCAGTCTGGCAAAGTCAGGGCGGGCAGTTGCTCTCGTCAGTTCCGGAGATGCAAGCATCTACGCGATGGGTTCGCTGGTCTTTGAGCTACTGGAGCAGCAACCATGCAAGATCGCTGTCGAAGTCTTGCCGGGTGTGTCTGCGTTCCAGGCTGCTTCGGCACGGGCCGGTGCCATTATCGGTCATGACTTCTGCTGTATCTCCCTGTCAGACCTTCTAACGCCATGGGATGTCATCAGGAACCGTGTACTGGCGGCCGCAGCTGGCGATTTCGTGGTTTCGTTCTACAATCCGCGATCCGAAAAGCGCCGCGACCACTTGCAGCGCGCAATCGCCATCCTCGCGGATCATCGCCCGCCACACACGCCGGTTGTTGTCGCAGCCAACCTTGGCCGGGGCGATGAGCGCGTCACCATCGTTCCCCTCGTCGATTTCGATGCCATGTCAGCTGATATGCTTACACTCGTGACCGTGGGTTCATCGCAGTCGAGAATGTTCGTCAGGCGCGGCTACGAACCCCGCGCCTACACACCGCGGGGGTATGCAAACAAACGGGCTGCGTCATGACTGTGCATTTCATCGGCGCGGGCCCTGGAGCACCAGATCTCATCACGGTGCGCGGCCTCAGGCTCATCCAGACCTGTCCTGTTTGCCTCTATGCCGGTTCGCTGGTGCCCGGAGATCTTGTGAGAGCGGCGCCAGTTGGGGCTTGCGTCATCGACACCGCGCCACTGCATCTTGAAGAAATCATAAGCGTGATGAAAGAAGCCCATGAGTGCGGACTTGATGTCGCGCGGGTCCACTCCGGTGACCCGAGCCTCTATGGTGCGATCGGCGAGCAAATGCGCCAACTCGATAGGCTAGGCATTCCCTATGACATTACACCCGGAGTGCCGGCGTTTGCGGCAACGGCAGCAGCACTCAAGACCGAGTTTACATTGCCGGAGGTCGCGCAAAGCATCATCTTGACCCGGACCTCGCTGAAGGCCTCCCCAATGCCCGCAGACGAGTCGCTCGAATTGCTGGGACGCTCGAAGTCGACTCTTGTCATTCACTTGTCGATCCGCAATCTCGCTTACATCGAGCAAGCCCTTGTGCCCCACTATGGGGCTGATTGCCCAGTCGTGGTCGCCTATCGGGTGAGTTGGCCCGACCAGCAGATCATTTGGGGAACTCTCGCAACGATCCGGAAAAACGTCCGCGCAGCAAAACTTACCCGCACGGCACTGATCATTGTCGGCCAGGTGTTGGGCCGCCAGGACTTCCGGGACTCCGCCCTTTATGACGCCAAACATGAGCACGTCCTGCGCAATCGCAGGACGGTCAGGACTTAACGTTCTGGCGCTCTTCGCGCAGTTTCGCCCAATATTCGAGCCGTTTCCTGACTTCGCGCTCAAAGCCCCTTTCCTCAGGGGCATAATAGTGCTCGCGGGCCATGCCCGGCGGAAAGTAGTTTTGGCCGGAGAAGGCGTCTGGCTGATCGTGATCATAGAGGTACCCCGCACCATACTCCTGCTGCTTCATCAATCTGGTGGGGGCGTTGAGAATGGTCTTTGGCGGTGAGAGCGACCCTGTCTCCCTAGCGCGCCGACTTGCAGCTCCAAAGGCTCTATAGATAGCGTTGGACTTTGGGGCCGTCGCGACATAGATCGTCGCTTGCGCCAGCGCCAGTTCGCCCTCCGGCGATCCCAGGAAATCATAAGCATCCTTGGCAGCGAGCGCCTGGATGACGGCCTGCGGATCGGCAAGGCCAATATCCTCGATTGCCATCCGCACCAGCCGGCGAGCGACAAACAGAGGATCCTCCCCGGCAGTCAGCATCCGTGCGAGATAATACAGGGCTGCATCCGGATCCGATCCTCGCACCGACTTGTGCAAGGCAGATATCAGATTGTAGTGGCCGTCCCGTGACTTGTCGTAGAGAGGCACCCGCTTCTGCACAATCCGGGCCAGTTCTGCCGGCGAAAGCTCAGGGCCGCTCTCCGCTACTGCCGCAAAAATGTCTTCGATGAGATTGAGAACGAAGCGGCCATCGCCATCTGCCATGGCAAGCAGGGCATCGCGCGCCTCCGGGGCAAGCGGGAGACGGCGCCTCTCGAATGCCTCTGCCCGAGCGGCCAGCTTTCCGAGGGCTGCGAAATCAAGCCGGTTAAGAACGAGGACTTGCGCCCTCGACAACAAGGCGCCGTTCAGCTCGAAGGACGGATTCTCCGTGGTTGCCCCGATAAGGGTAACCGTTCCATCTTCCACGAAGGGGAGAAAGCTATCTTGCTGTGAGCGGTTGAACCGATGGATCTCGTCGATGAAAAGGAGCGTGCCGCGCCCTTGCTCACGCCTGATGCGGGCCTGTTCGAACGCCTTCTTGAGATCAGCAACGCCAGAGAATATTGCTGACATCTGCTCGAACACCAATCCGGACACTCCGGCAAGCAGTCTTGCGATCGTGGTCTTGCCAGTGCCCGGCGGTCCCCAGAATATGATTGATGGCAGGCGGCCCGCGGCAAGCATGCGGGTCAGCGTTCCTTCGGGACCCGTCAGATGTTCCTGCCCAACGACTTCGGCGAGGCTTTGGGGACGCAAGCGATCAGCGAGTGGTCGTGGCGTCTCGCGCGCAGAACCGGCCGCGTCGAACAGCGTGCTCATCAGCCGCCGAGTTGCATGCGCAGGACCCGCCCCTGACGATTGATCGCCAAGTCCCAATAACCGTTGGCAGTGTTCAGTGCCTCTGCAAGCCTGTCGACACTGTCGACGATCGTACCGTTGACTTCGATGATGATGTCGCCCTTGCGGAACAGGCGCCGCGCGGGACCACCCCTTATATCCATCGCTACAACCCCCGAGGCCGAAGTCGGCAGGTTCAGCTCTTCGGAAACCGCCGGTGAGAGATTGGCGACCACCAGACCTGCAAAGGGTGAGTTGCCCTCGAGTAATGTCAGGTCACGATCCATCGTCTCCGGCGCTTCAATCAGTTTGGCGCGTGCCTCCTTGCGTACCCCCTTGCGCTGATACTCAATGATCGTTGATGAACCAATGGGAGATGTCGCCACCCGGTATGTGAACTCCTTGGCGTTTTCGATGGGTTTGCCATCGAGAGCAAGGATGACATCTCCACGCTTCAAGCCCGCTTCCAGAAGGGGACTCTGGGGGTGGAGCGATACAATTAGCGCTCCTTCAGGTCTCGCGAATCCCAGTGTCTTGGCAATATCTGCAGTGACGTCCTGAAGCTCGGCGCCCGTCCATGGGCGCTTGACCTTTCCGCCCTGTTCGGCCGATTCGACAACCGTCTTCACCATGTTAACGGGGATCGCAAAACCGATGCCGATGGAGCCGCCGGAACGCGAGAAAATTGCTGTGTTGATTCCCACCAACTCGCTGCTCATGTTGACTAGCGCACCACCTGAGTTTCCGGGATTGATAGCGGCGTCCGTCTGTATGAAGAACTGAAAATCGGAGACCCCCACCTGAGTGCGTGCCAGTGCAGAAACAATACCACTGGTTACCGTCTGACCAACGCCGAAAGGATTACCAATTGCCAGAACCAGGTCGCCGACGTCGAGATTGTCAGAGTCACCAAGGATGATGGAGGGAAGGCTTTCCTCTTCGGGTTCAATCTTCAGCACCGCAAGGTCAGTCCGCTCGTCAGCCAGGAGCAGCTTCGCTTCGAACTCGCGCTTGTCAGCGAGCACCACCCGGATGTCCGTGCCCCCCTTGATGACGTGATTGTTGGTCACGATGAAGCCACGCGGATCGACGATCACGCCCGAGCCGAGAGAGTTCTGGATACGCTCGCGGGGCGCGCCGAATCCACCCTCGTCGCCGAAGAAGCGACGGAAGAAGGGGTCCGACAGAGGCCCGCCCTGCTGTGCCACCAGGCGCTGCGCATACACATTGACCACGGCCGGGGCAGTCTCTCGGACGATCGGCGCGAAGGACAGCTGAACTTCGGCCGGACTCTGCGGGACCGCGTTCTGCGGTAAAGCCATCGTCGTCGCCACGCACAGCAGGATCAAAGCCAGCCACGGAACCTGCACAAACCTCAGCAGTGCGTTCATCATACTTGCCGCCGGTCAAGTTTTGTCGACAAGACAATTGCAGTCTCGATTCTCAGCACTCCAGGAATGGCACCTACTTGGTCAAGCATCCGGTCCATATCCTCCGCGTGGGCGGTTCTGACAAGGGCAATAATATCGAACTTGCCTGATACGGTGTGCAGCATTTCGATATCCGGCATCTTCATCAAGGCCCGTGCAACGTCGACGGCTCGTCTGGGTTCCGCCGCTATGTTCACATGCGCGCGGATTCCGCCCTTTTCGATTTCATCGGAGAGCCGGACAGAGTACCCGGCGATTGCACCACTCTTTTCAAGGCGCGCCAGCCGATCCTGGATCGTGGTGCGCGAAGTCCCGAGTTTTCGTGCTAGCGACGCAACCGGCTCACGCGCATTGACTCTCAGGAGCGCCAACAACTCTCGGTCCTTTGCCGTAATCTGCATGCCCGTCATCCTGCAGTAATTTACGTCTATTTGACGTCATATCAGGCGATTCGCCGCATTTTGCAGGATTTATATCCCCATACGAAGCCGATAGCTAATGACTTCAGCCGCATAACACGAGGAACCGGATGACCAACGCCACGATATTGCGTTTTGATCGCTCTGTTGCCCGTCATCGGACGAGTGCCGCGGGTTACGCCAGTGCGGCGGAATTCGCTTTGGCCGAAAGCCCCGATGACCCCGTGTTCTGCTTCAGCGAGGATGCGCTTCGGAACCAGGCGCGCGTCTTTCAGAGCGGATTTCCCGGTGAAGTCGCATTCGCGGTGAAATCCAACCCGTCAAGGCAGGTCATTGCAGGCCTGCATCGCGCCGGCATTGGCGTCTGGGACGTTGCGTCCATCCAGGAGATGGAACTCGTTGCCGGCATCGCGCCTGAGCGGGAATTTCACTACCACAACCCGGTCAAGTCCTCGTCGGAGATCCGCACGGCCTATACCCGCTTTGGCTGCCGCCGGTTTGCGGTCGACTGCAACGAAGAACTCAACAAGATCGCCGGCGTCATCCCAATCCCGGCAGGTATCGAGATTGCCGTTCGCTTTGTGCTTCCCCGCGCCAATGGCACTTCAGCGCACGACTTCTCGAGCAAGTTCGGGGTCGATGTCGCTGCCGCCGCCAGTCTCTTGCGGCGCACATCAGAGCTCGGGTTCTCGCCGCTCCTCACCTTCCACCCTGGTTCGCAGTGCAAAGAGCCGCGGGCCTATGTTCGCCACATTGAGGCTGCCGGGGCTATAGCCGCGGCAGCCCATGTCCCCCTCGCAGCGGTCAATGTCGGGGGCGGATTTCCGGCCCGTTATGCCACCAGCCGCGGCGCCGAGCTCGAGGAGTTTTTCACGCCCATCGATCGCGCCATGGCGCACACTTTCGGCAAGCAACGCCCCAAGCTTGAATGCGAACCGGGTCGCGCCCTCTCAGCTTCATCCATGTCGCTCCTCACGCGGGTGAAACTCGTGCGGAATGAGTCGAACGAGATCTTTCTCAACGATGGCGTCTATGGGGGCCTCATGGAAGTCTGGCAAGCGCCTGAACTGCAACCGCCACATCGTGTGATCAGACAGGGGAATTGGGTCGCTGCAACGCCCCGGCTTGTCACGGTGTACGGGCCAACCTGCGATCCCCTCGACAAGCTTCCGAAGAAGCTGGCGGTTCCATCGGATGTACGGGAGGGTGACTATATTGAGTTCGGTTCGCTAGGTGCTTATGCCGCGGCGACCGTAACCCGGTTCAACGGGTATGGTGGCCATCGTATTGTGCCGGTCAGCGACGTCCTGAATATCTGATTCGCAACATAAGGGGCCGGGGTGCTATCCCGGCCACAGTCCGCTGTCTGCTGCAAAGACTATGCAGTCGCCCGTGAACTATTCCCAAGTCATTGATTTCGGACTCTGACTGGCGGTT
>CAZIXE010000096.1:0-11005 GCA_964543235.1 uncultured Rhizobiaceae bacterium
CTGCATCGCCGCCACCGTCATATTCTGGCTCTGATCAATGAGTCCTGAGCCTAGATCGGACAGAGGGGCAGTGCCGCGACCGGCACGGTTGCAATGGCGATCTCCCCTGCCCGCTGGAGGGGAAGTTCGGCCCGAACCGTTTCCGCCGGACGCTGGAAACGCTGGCAGCGGCAATGACCGTTGGCTGGAGAACACTGCCCAGATAGTTTTTCCCATTTATGTTTTTAATCCTTGACACCGCGCGCTCAATGTGGTACCGATCACCACAGTCGCAGAGGTGTCTCATTCCGCATCGCGGTGTCGCTATTGGAGCGGAAGGTTTCGGTCATCGGGCGCAACTATCGCCCAATCGACAGAAGCGATTTGCACCACCGGTCAACCGGGATCATTGGGAAGCCCATGGGCCAAACTCATACGCTTATCAACGCATTAACACGCGATACCGATGCCGCAAAGGCGATTGCGGCACGCTACGGCAATCGGCCCGACGCGCTGCTCGAGATCCTTCACGACCTGCAGCATGAGGTGGGCTGCGTACCCGAAGCCTCGGTACCTGTCATCGCCCAGGCCCTCAATCTGTCCCGCGCCGAGGTCCACGGCGTCGTGACCTTCTACCACGATTTCCGCCGCACTCCTGCCGGACGCCACGTCGTGAAGGTGTGCCGCGCCGAATCCTGCCAGTCCATGAAGGGCAACGAACTGGCCGCCCATGCCCAGAAAGCGTTGAAAGTGAAGTTCGGCGAGACCACATCGGATGGTGCGATAACGCTCGAAGCCGTCTATTGTCTCGGTCTCTGCGCCATGTCGCCCGCCATCATGGTCGACGGGCAGCCCAAGGGCCGGGTTGACGCAAGAGCGTTCAATGCGATCGTGAAGTCGCTGAAGGCGGAGGATCGCGCATGATCAGGGTCTTCGTTCCGCGCGACTCGGGGGCCCGCGCACTCGGAGCTGATGAGGTGGCCCGCGCCATTGCCGCGGCCGCTAACGCCAGGGACGTGCCCATCGAAGTGGTCCGCAACGGTTCGCGTGGCCTCTACTGGCTGGAGCCCATGGTCGAGGTCGAAACCCGCGACGGCCGCATCGCCTTCGGCCCGGTGAAGCCTGCGGACGTCAAGTCGCTGTTTGCCGCCGACTTTCTCAATGGCGGCAACCACCGCCTGTCGCTCGGTTTCACCGAAGCCATTCCCTATCTGCGCAATCAGGAGCGCCTGACCTTTGCCCGCTGTGGCATCACCGATCCGCTTTCCATTGCCGACTACCTCGCCCATGGCGGCTTCGCCGGGCTCAGCAAGGCTTTGGCGATGACTGGCAGCGCCATTGTTGCCGAAGTGACCGAGTCGGGTTTGCGCGGCCGTGGCGGCGCCGGCTTCCCCGCCGGCATCAAGTGGAAGACAGTGCTCGACACTGCCGCTGACCAGAAATACGTCTGCTGCAACGCCGATGAAGGCGACAGCGGCACCTTCGCCGACCGCATGGTCATGGAGGGCGATCCCTTCCTGCTCATCGAGGGCATGGCGATTGCCGGCATTGGCTGTGGCGCGACGCAGGGCTTCGTCTATATCCGCTCCGAGTATCCCGACGCCATTGCCGCGATGAAAGAGGCGATCAACCGGGCCGAAGCAGCCGGCTGGCTCGGCGATAATATTCAGGGGACGGACAAATCTTTCCATCTCGAGGTCCGTCGCGGCGCCGGCGCCTATATATGCGGCGAGGAAACCGCCATGCTCGATTCGCTCGAGGGCAAGCGCGGCATGGTTCGCGCCAAGCCGCCGCTGCCCGCCATCGCGGGCCTGTTCGGTAAGCCGACCGTCATCAACAATGTGCTCACCCTCGCCGCCGTGCCCTATATCATTGACAAGGGCGGCGCGGCCTATCGCGATTATGGCATGGGCCGTTCGCGCGGCACGCTGCCGTTCCAGCTCGCCGGCAACCTCAAGCACACAGGCCTTGTCGAGAAGGCCTTCGGCGTCACGCTGCGCCAGCTTGTCGAGGATTTCGGCGGCGGCACCGCCTCCGGCCGGCCGGTTCGTGCCATCCAGGTGGGCGGCCCGCTCGGCGCCTATCTGCCCGCTGCCAGGCTCGATCTGCCGATGGATTACGAGGCCTTTGCCGCCGAGGGCGCAATGGTGGGGCATGGCGGTATTGTGGTATTTGACGACACCGTGGACATGGCCCGGCAGGCCCGTTTCGCCATGGAGTTCTGCGCCATCGAATCCTGCGGCAAGTGCACACCCTGCCGTATCGGCTCGATCCGCGGCGTCGAGGTGATCGACAAGATCATCGCCGGCATCGACCGCGACCGGAACCTCGAACTGCTCGACGACCTCTGCCAGACGATGGTGGACGGCTCATTGTGCGCCATGGGCGGTCTGACCCCCATGCCGGTGCAAAGCGCCGTCAGGCATTTTCCCGAAGACTTCGACCGGCCCGCCCGCATGCAGGCCGCGGAATAGGAGTGACAGTCATGACGCTCATCAAGGAAACCGATTACGGCACGCCCGAAGTAAAGTCCGAGCGCCTGGTGACGCTCGAGATCGACGGCATGACCGTGACCGTGCCGGAGGGAACCTCGATCATGCGAGCGGCGATGGAGCTCGGCACCAGGATCCCCAAGCTCTGCGCCACTGACAGCCTCGAGGCCTTCGGGTCCTGCCGCCTGTGCCTTGTCGAGATCGAGGGCCGCAAGGGAACACCCGCGTCCTGCACGACGCCCGTTGCTCCCGGCATCAAGGTGAAGACGCAGACGGACCGCCTCGCCAGGCTGCGGAGAGGTGTGATGGAGCTCTACATCTCCGACCATCCGCTCGATTGCCTCACCTGTGCCGCCAACGGCGACTGCGAGTTGCAGGACATGGCGGGTGCAGTGGGCCTGCGTGACGTGCGCTATGGCTATGACGGCGACAACCACGTCTTTGCCAAGCGCGATGGCATCGACAATTTCCGCTACAAGCCCAAGGACGAGTCGAATCCCTATTTCACCTTCGACCCGGCCAAATGCATCGTCTGCTCGCGCTGCGTGCGCGCCTGCGAGGAGGTTCAGGGCACCTTCGCGCTGACCATTGACGGCCGCGGCTTCGCCTCGCACGTGGCCGCCGGCATGGACCAGAATTTCCTGGATTCCGAATGCGTCTCCTGCGGCGCCTGCGTGCAAGCCTGCCCCACCGCCACCCTCACCGAGAAGTCGGTAATCCATGCCGGCCAGCCGGAGCATTCGGTGGTGACGACCTGCGCCTATTGCGGCGTCGGCTGTTCCTTCAAGGCCGAGATGCAGGGCGACACCGTCGTGCGCATGGTGCCCTACAAGGATGGCGGCGCCAATGAGGGCCATTCCTGCGTCAAGGGCCGCTTCGCCTGGGGCTACGCTACCCATAAGGACCGAGTGCTGAAACCCATGATCCGCGACCGCATCCAGGATCCCTGGCGCGAAGTGAGCTGGGAGGAGGCGATCGGCTATGCCGCCAAGCGGCTGAAGCAGATCCAGGACAAGCATGGCAGCCACGCCATTGGCGGCATCACCTCCTCGCGCTGCACCAACGAGGAAGTCTTCGTCATGCAGAAGGTGATCCGCGCCGCCTTCGGCAACAACAATGTCGACACCTGTGCCCGGGTCTGCCACTCGCCGACCGGTTATGGTCTCAAGCAGACTTTCGGCACCTCGGCCGGCACCCAGGACTTCAAGAGCGTCGACAAGGCCGACGTCATCATGGTGATCGGCGCCAACCCGACCGATGGCCATCCGGTCTTTGCCTCGCGCATGAAGCGCCGCCTGCGCGCCGGCGCCAAGCTCATCATCGTCGACCCGCGCCGCATCGATCTCGTGCGCACTCCCCATGTCGAGGCCCAGTACCATCTGCAGCTCATGCCGAGCACCAACGTCGCGGTGATGAACGCGATGGCGCATGTCATCGTCAGCGAGGGCCTCGAGAACCGCGCCTTCATCAATGAGCGCTGCGATTTGGCGGAGTTCGCCATCTGGGAGCAGTTCATCCGCGAGGAACGCAACTCGCCGGAGGCGCTCGAACCCGTGACCGGCGTACCTGCCGAGCAGCTGCGCGGCGCGGCGCGCCTCTACGCCACAGGCGGCAATGCCGCAATCTATTACGGCCTTGGCGTCACCGAGCACAGCCAGGGTTCGACCATGGTCATGGCCATGGCCAACCTTGCCATGCTCACCGGCAACATCGGCCACGAAGGTGCCGGCGTCAATCCGCTCCGTGGACAGAACAATGTCCAGGGCTCCTGTGACATGGGCTCCTTCCCGCATGAACTGTCGGGTTACCGGCATGTCTCTGACGCCACCGCGCGCCAGCTCTTCGAGTCCCTGTGGGGCACGGCCATCGACAAGGAACCGGGATTGCGCATCCCCAACATGTTTGCCGCCGCCATCGAGGGCACGTTCAAGGGCGTCATCGTGCAGGGCGAGGACGTCGTTCAGTCCGACCCCAACACCAAGCACGTCACCCGGGCACTCGAGAACATGGAATGCGTCATCGTGCAGGACCTCTTCCTGAACGAAACCGCGGCCTTTGCCCATGTGTTCTTCCCCGGCACCTCCTTCCTCGAGAAAGACGGGACTTTCACCAATGCCGAGCGCCGCATCAACCGCGTCCGCCCGGTGATGGCGCCCAAGCAGGGCAAGCAGGAATGGGAGGTGCTGTGCGAACTGGCAACCGCCATGGGTTACCCGATGAGCTATCCTTCCGGCGCCGCCATCATGGATGAGATCGCCAGACTCACCCCGACCTTTGCCGGTGTGTCCTTCGAGCGGCTCGACAGGCTGGGATCGATCCAGTGGCCGTGCAACGACAAGGCGCCGGAGGGCACGCCGATCATGCATGTCGGCGGCTTCGTGCGCGGCAAGGGCCGCTTCATGCTGACCGAGTTCGTGGCCACACCCGAAAGAGCCAACAGCTCCTTCCCGCTGATCCTGACGACCGGCCGCATCCTGTCGCAATACAACGTCGGCGCCCAGACGCGGCGCACTGCCAACGTTGTCTGGCATCCTGAGGATGTTCTCGAAATCCATCCCCACGACGCCGAAGTGCGTGGCATCAGGGACGGCTCCCTGGTCTCGCTCGCCAGCCGCATCGGCGCCACGACGCTGCGCGCCCGCATTTCCAGCCGCATGCCCCAGGGTGTCGTCTATACGACCTTCCACCACCCGGTGACCGGCGCCAACGTCATCACCACCGAATATTCCGACTGGGCCACCAACTGCCCCGAATACAAGGTGACGGCTGTGCAGGTCACGGTGTCGAACCAGCCTTCCGAATGGCAGAAGGAATGGGAAGAGCGGGAGGAAGAGAACAAGCGCATTGCCCCGAAGCCGCTGGTTGCGGCCGAGTAGATGAAGGCAGGGCGACGGCATAGTCCCTCCTCGCCAGCGGGGAGGGATTTCTCGTCGGTTCCGGCGGCGGGCACGCTTTATGCGTCCGACGGCCCGCATCGCCTCGTCTGGCAGGTGCCGGAGGAAGTGCCGGTGGCCATCCAGTTCAACTCGGCGCCCTACGCGGTAATGATGGCGACGCCCGCCGACCTCGAGGATTTTGCCGTGGGCTTCGCGCTTGCCGAGGGAATTGTGAGCCATGCCGCCGATATTGCGGCGGTACTGGTATTGCCGGGCGAACCGGGCATCTCCGTCGATCTCTCGGTCCCCGTCTCGCGCCTCAACGCCGACCGCATGGTGAAGCGCAGCCTCGAGGGCCGTGTCGGCTGTGGCCTCTGCGGCATCGAAGACATCGAGGACGCGATCCGCATGCCGGCCGGCCGTGTGGCGCCGGTACCGCTCCTGCCGGAGGCCGTAGCCCGCGCCTATGACAGCCTGCCCGCGCATCAGCCGATGAACGCGGTGAACCGCACCGTCCACGCCGCCGCCTGGTGCAGCCCCGACGGCACGATCCAGCTGGCGCGCGAGGATATCGGCCGCCATAACGCCCTCGACAAGCTGATCGGCGCCATGGCGCGGCGCCACGCGCCGGTACGCAGCGGCTTCGTGCTGATGTCGAGCCGCTGCAGCTTCGAACTGGTACAGAAATGTGCGCTGGCCGGCATCGGCGCCCTGGCGACCGTCTCCGCACCCACCGCCCTGGCCCTGTCGCTGGCCCGCCAGGGGGGCCTCAAGCTGGCCGCCCTGTCGCGCAACGGCGTGATGATATTCGATGAGGACGATACCGATGGAAGTCCGTGACATGGTCCGCATGGCCAACCAGATCGCCGATTTCTTCAAGGCTTATCCCGAGGACCAGGCAGTGAAGGAAGTAGCCAACCACCTGCGCAGCTTCTGGGAGCCGAACATGCGCAAGCATCTGTTCAGCCACATTGCCAAAGGTGGCGCCGGCCTCAGTCCCCTGGTGGTGAAGGCGGCCCAGAAGCTGCAGGAGCCCGCCTGAAGCGATAGCCGGTTGAGGCGCAGCGCATCGCCTCTTATGATGATTCGCGCATGAAACTGCTGTGCACCTTGCTTCCCATTGCGGCGCTGTGCGGTGATGTCGAAATCCCCGGCGACCTGTCGGTCTATGAAGGCAAATCACCCTTCGCCAAGGTCAGCGGCTACCGGCTCTTCGACGTGCCCCGCGTCGATCTCAATCTGCGGCTCTATGCCGGCGAGGACGGGCGCGATTTTCTCGACGATCTCGATCAGGCCACGACCTTCAAGCTGCAGGGCGGCGCGCTGATTGCCGGTCTCTGCCGCCGCGGCGACTGCGCGTCCGCCAATGCCGCAGTGGCGATCGCCCGTGATGGCTCGCTGGTGGCCCTGTGCACCTATGCCCGCGACGAGGATCACGGCGCCAGGCCCGGGCAGGTGCATTGGGTCGGACCCTATCTCAACAAGGTCATCCCGTATCGTCCCGACGAGGCCTGCCCCCAGGATCCCGACTTCTTCATCGACCGCTACGCCAGGCTGCGGAACTGACGCTTGCGGTCAGCGGCAGTATCTCCCGCTGCGGTTGGCGAGATCGAGATGGATGTGATCCTTGTGGTGCCGGTCCGAGCCGGGGCCAAGCACCGTGCTGAAATCGCGGCACGAGCCCTCCCGCACATCCGCGAGGAACCGCGACTCCCGGCGCGAACCCCAGAAGCCCTGTTCAACCTCGACCTTGCGCCCGCTCTCAAGCGTGAAGGCGGCGACGTCGATGGCATTGCCGAAACCGTGCTCGCTCATCTTGGCACCGTTCTTGTTGTTGCGCGCCCGGCAGGAATAGGAGGCGGCCACATCGATCGCCACGACGCTCTCGCCGAAAGCCCGCTGCGCTGCGGGCTGGACCGTGCCGGCCATCCAGTTGCTCAGGGGTGCCACCACGCCGCAGTTCACGATCGCCGGCTGGCTGAACCTCACTCCCATGAGCGAGCGCAGGCGCCAGGCATTGTCGACGGCGCAGCCATTGCCTTCGTCGATGTCCTGGATGCGCTCGGCCTCGCCCACCCGCCGGGGATCGACCAGGCATTGCGTCATCGGCGCCACCAGCCCGCGCGTGGAGAATGTCGCCTTGCGCGGCGTGGAGTCCGAGCAGGCCGCAAGCAGCACCGCGACCGCTGCCGCCGCAACAGGATGAATACGCATACTGACCAACCCAGAACCGGCGCCCCGCCGCCGGCATCGACACTAGCGGGACGTCGTTAATGGGAAGTTGCCTGGAGGAACTAGCGGTTGAGGGCGGCCACCAGCTGGTTTACGTCGCCCTTGCGCTTGGAGAGATAGGACTGGAAGATGCCGCGCTGCAGATAGACCAGCGAGAAACCCAGGACCTTGACATCCGTCACCTTGTAGGACTTGCCGCGCCAGGCGAGCCGCCAGGTCACGGTATAGACCTGGCCGGAGAGCAGATAGACCTTGGACGGGATCAGGATCTCCTTGTTGTCATCCACCGTCGCTTCGCCGATTTCGTATTTCGCTACCGGATATTCACGCGACTGGTCGGCAAAATAGCGTGCCATGAACGTGGCCACACCGCGGTAGTAGCTGTTGCGCTGCGATTCAGGCAGCTTGTCCCGGTACTGGCCGAGCGAGTAGAGCGCGATTTCCGCCACATCGGCATGGCGCTGGATCACGCGCAGGAAGCTTGCCGTCGTCCCCTGCCGGTGGGCAGCCAGCAGGTCCTTGCCCACGACCTTCATGTAGGCGACCGACGGATGCTCCTTGGCCACGGCGGCGCGCCCGCCCGCCATCGTCAGCAAGGCACCGCTGGCGGTGGCGATGAAGGCCCGGCGTGTGAATCCCATGGACTGTTGCCCTTCCCCAATCCTCAATGATTCGCCCGGCATCGCGCCGCGCGAGAGAACCCGTAACGGAGCCCGGCCGGCCCCGTCAACCGTCACCGTCCTCCGCCTACCAGGTTTCGGCACTCCTGAGTTCGTCGAACAGCGGCACGAAATCGCCCTTGGTACGCCTGAGAATATCCGTGAACCGATCTTTCAGCGCGAGGCTGAGCCAGACGCCGCGCACGTTGACGTCATGCACCCTGAAGCCACTGTCTTGCGGCACCAGCCGCCAGCGCACCTGCGACGTCGACCCGCCGCCGAAGGTGATGTTGCTCATGATGGTCGTGAACCGGCCCTGCTTGCTGCTCGACTTGATGTCGATGCCTGCGCCCTTGAATTCGTCGATGTAGTAGACGAAGAACGCCGCGATATAGCGGCGGACGAGCTGGTAGTATTCGCTCTTGCGGGCGGCCGGCAGTTGCTTGACGAAAGGTCCCAGCGACAGCAGCGCCACCGAAACCACATCGGCATTGCGCACCAGCAGTGAATCGAAGCGCCGCTTCATGGCCTCGCCGCTCTGCCCGCTGTTGGCGATCGCCATCACGTCACGAGCAATTCGCGTGACATAGTCCTCGGCCGCGGCAGCTTGCGCGCCGCCTGTCCCCGGCACCAGCGCGGCCGCAGCCGCCGCTATCGCCAGAAACTGCCTGCGACTGACCAAGGGCGGGCCCGCGCCGAATCTCATGTTGCCTCCTGCTGACTTCCGTTTCTCGTTACTCACGCCCGAAGACTCATACGCGCTCCCCACCGGGAACCTTACGCCCCTGGCGAATTCTGTCCTGAATGTGGATTCCGAACGACCGTTACCGCAATTTCAAGACTGCAATTCTGACAAGAGCGTGGCATGGGCTGACCCGCCCCCGCAGGGTCGCCGAATGCCTCGCGGCCGCCGGCCGCTGCGCACCGCCTCTCCATAGGAGAGCAATACGCTTAACAAAAAGTTACGCATATATCCCCTTGACGTATGCCATGGGAATACCTATCTTCTGGCCATAAGGAGCTGTCCCATGGCCAAGCCAATGAATATCAAACAATTTCAGGCACAGTTTCCGACCGATGACGCCTGCTTGGATCACCTGTTCCGCACCCGCTACGGCAATGAGCCGGTCTGCCCCAAATGCGGTCAGGTCAATACCTTTCACCGTCTCAGGAAACTTCCGGCCTATACCTGCAACTGCGGCCATCACATTCATCCCATGGCGGGGACACCCTTCGAGAACACCCGGACACCGCTCACCACCTGGTTCCATGTGATGTTCCTGTTCTGCGCTTCTCGGAACGGTGTTTCTGCGAAGGAAGTGCAGCGGCAAACCGGCGTTACCTACAAGACGGCGTGGCGCATGTGCAACCTGATCCGGCAGTATATGGGCTGGGTAGATGGCGACCGCCCGCTTGGCGGTTCGGAGCCGGATGCGCCAGTCGTCGAAGTGGACAAGATGTTCTATGGCGGCAAGGACAAGATGGGCGAAGATGACAAGGCCATCGTGCTTGGCATGGTTGAACGTGGCGGCGATGTCATCACCCGTGTCATTCCCAATCGCGGCGGCTTCGCTGTCACTACCCGCGTCATGGATCACGTGAAATCGGGAAGCCTGATCCATACTGACGAGGCGCGGGTCTATCGCTATTTCGAGCGCTGGGGTTTCACGCACCAGACGGTCAACCATTCCAGGAAGGAATACGTGCGCGGCGACGTTCACACTAACTCTGTCGAAGGATTCTGGTCGAACGTGAGCCGGTCGATTGCGGGGACGCATGTCTGGGTTTCGAAGAAGCACCTGCAGACATACCTGCGGGAGTTCGAGTACCGCTATAATTTACGTCGGACCCCTGAGAAGATACTGGCCTCCCTCTTGCTGGCTTTTCCCAAGGCTTCGGTTCGCCGGTGAGCATGGCTCGCAAAAGGCGGTCGAAGTTGTCAGTTGCTCTTATCATCCTTCTTCCGATCTTCAGGCACCGAGGCAGCCATGTTTAGAATCCGTGCAATACGCAGCAACTGTCCAGCAGTCGCAATCGCCACCATCATTGCATAAGACAGAAAGAAGAACCCGACTAATGAGAGAAAGAAATTTGGCGTTCCTTTCGCCAGTAGAGCTAGAACCAGCCCAACTACCTGCACCAGGACAAAATGGAAGAAATTGGCAATCACTTCGGCGAAGAGCGATTTCGGATTTCCATCTTCGGCGAGATGTTTGAAAAAGTTGGAACTGGAAAATGCCAACATCACGGCCATTCCGCCCATCGAAAAACCGAGGATGCTGGGGATTATTTCGACCGCTGCTTGAGCCCACGGAACGCCGCCAGAGTTGTCCACTGTTTTCCAGAAAGGCACAGACACTACCGTTATGACAACAGCGGCATAGAGGTACACTGACCCCAAAAGGGCCTTCCACCCTCCATATAAGCGCCAGTAGAGTCGGAAAGGCTCCAACGCCCTAGTCCCCGAGAATAGTGTCCTTAGCTGCTGAAATTGCAGCAGATAGCCTTGTAGCAAAAGCGCTCCCAAGCCTTTTGATAATTTTAGGATATTCCTTTGTCGATCTACGAATGAGCTCATTGGCCTCGTATCCCTTCGTTTGCACGAACCCGTTCAGCGCAGCTACCCTTGCGTAAACTATTGTTTCCTGGTCAGGTTCGAGGTTCTCTCCTGCGTTAGCAGTTAGAACGATGTCTTGGCTCTTGGCGCCCATTCCCTCAAGGCGCGCCATGATCCGTGTGGCAGCGGCGCCAATGTCGTCGGCATTAG
>CAZIXE010000097.1:0-10154 GCA_964543235.1 uncultured Rhizobiaceae bacterium
AGCGGTCAATTCATGTGCTACATAAACCGGACAACTTCAGCCGCTCTCTACAGTGAAGATTATGGGACGGCAAGCAGTTGCCCTTGACGAACGAAACCACCTCTCACTAGTCTGTGTCCAAGGTGCGGGAGTCGGTGATGCCATCGAGAATCTTGGCAGGCGTGGCGTTGGCAGCAGTCTGGATTGGCTGTTGCGGCGCGGCAGAGGCCGCTCCCCAGTCGCGAACTCAATACTCCTACTATACGGTAAAGGGCAAATCTGCCCAGGAAGTCTATGACGCGATGATTGCCAGGGGGCCGCATGTCAATGGCGCCAAGGCCTATGCGTCGACATCGGCAACCTCTTCGCAGGAGGGCAAACTGCTCCCCGGAAAGCAGTGCCGGGTAACCGATTACACCTTCAACATCGACTTCGTGATCCGGCTGCCCAGGGTTGCCAACGAAAAGCTGCTGAAGGGCGAAACCCGCAAGCGCTGGCTGGCATTCTCCGACTTTCTCCGCCGGCACGAGGAGCGCCACCGTGCCATCTGGCTTGAATGTGCCAGCGAGCTAGAGGAACGGGTGAAAGCGCTGCGTGCCGACGACTGCGACGAAGTCGATAGAGAGGCGGCCGAATTATGGGAAAGCATCAGGGCACAATGCAATCTCAAGCATGACGCCTTTGACACCGCCGAACAGAAGCGTCTTGCCTCCCACCCCTTCGTCAAGCTGGTCATTCGCCAGGCTGCGACCGCCCTGAAGACTGCGACAATCAAGCCCAACAAGAAGCGGCAGAGAGCGGCGGCGATCAACTGACCTTGAGGACCCGCCCGGCCACAGCGTCCAGTTTCGCAACGAGAACCGGGTCCCGGCTGGCGGGGGCGGTCATGATGGCATGCTGCAGCGCGACATCCGATCCGATCGGACAGGGTTCATGGTTGGCCGGAAAGTCCCGGGCCAGCCGCATCACGAATCGCTTGGCGTTTTCCCCGTTCTGCCGCAGCACCTGAAGCACCTTGCTGACATCGACTTCACCGTGATCGCTGTGCCAGGAATCATAGTCGGTCACCATTGCTGCAGTGCAGTAGCAAAGCTCGGCCTCGCGCGCCAGCTTGGCCTCCGGCATGTTGGTCATGCCGATCACCGATGCCTGCCAGCGGCGATACAGCTGCGATTCCGCCAGGGTCGAGAACTGGGGGCCTTCCATCACCACATAGCAACCGCCGACCACGTGCGGAATTCCCTCCGCCTCCAGCGCCGCCGCAGCGCGGGCCTGCAGTCCTGGCGATATTGGATAGGCCAGCGACACGTGGGCGACGCAGCCCGTTCCGAAGAAGCTCTTTTCCCTCGCGAAGGTTCGGTCAATGAACTGGTCGACCAGCACGAACATGCCCGGCGCGAGGTCTTCCTTGAGCGATCCCACCGCCGAAATCGAAACCACGTCGGTAACCCCGGCCCGCTTCAGGACATCGATGTTGGCGCGGTAGTTGATGGTTGTCGGCGAATAGCGGTGGCCGCGCCCGTGCCGGGGCAGGAACACGACCTCGGTCTTCCCGATCAGTCCGCGCCGCACCTGGTCGGACGGTTCGCCCCAGGGGCTCGCAATCGTCTCCCAGCGTGCATCATCCATGTCGATGTCGTAGACGCCCGATCCGCCGACAATGCCGAGTACCGATTTCGCCATGCCCTGCCCTCCCCCAAAACATAAGGCCCGGGAACTTGCCCGGGCCCGAACCTAGCTAGACATTTCCCTCAGTGATCCACGCGGGCCCAGATACGCTGTTTGACGAGATACAGCAGAACCGTGAGGATCGCGAGATAGATGACCACCGAGAAGCCCATCGACTTCCGCTCTTCCATCTTGGGCTCTGCAGCCCACATCAGGAATGCTGCAACGTCCCTTGACATGTCTTCCACCGTATTGGGCGCCCCGTCATCGAATTCGACCTGACCGTCCGAGAGTGGCGGCGGCATCTTGATCCACGGACCGGACGCAAAATAAGGATTGTAATAGGCGCCTTCGACCGCTTCTCCATGCAGGTCGGCTGGCACTTCCTCGTATCCCGTCAGGACCGAATAGACATATTCGGGCCCGCCGATGCCGTTGAAAAACTGGTTGACAGTGCCGTACCACCCGGCCCGCGCCTTGGTGATCAGCGACAAATCGGGGGGCGGGGCGCCGCCATTGGCGGCTGCCGCGGCGGCGCTGTTCGCAAACGGCGACGGGAAGCGATCAGAAGGCAAACCGGGGCGTTCGAACATTTCGCCGTCGGCATTGGGCCCGTCCTGGACGGTGAAGGTCGCTGCCAGCGCCTTTACCTGCTCTGCGGAAAACTCCGGCCCCCCGGGTTGGCTCAGATTCCGGAACGCCACAAGGTGCATCGCATGGCAGCTTGCACAGACCTCCTTGTAGACCTTGTAGCCGCGCTGCAGTTGCGCCCTGTCGAAATGCCCGAAAGGCCCTTCGAACGAGAACGAGATGTCATGCGCCGGCTTCTGGCCTTCGGCCGCAAGGGCTCCACTGCTCACCGCTGCTGCAATGGCTGCCGCAGCCGAAAAGCTCTTGATGAAACTCATCATTTCTTTCCCCATCACTCTGCCGGCGCCGCCGCACTCTTCTTGGCCAAAACCGAGTCGGAGATCGACGACGGCAACGGCCTCGGTGTCTCGAGAAGTCCCAGCAGAGGCATAATCACCAGGAAATGCGCGAAATAGTAAAGGGTCGCCAGGAACGCCAGGGTAACATAGATGCCTTCCGCCGGCTTCGAGCCGAGATACCCGAGGAGAATGACATCCAGCACCAGAAGCCAGAACACCTGGCGGTAGATCGGCCGGTACGTTGCCGACCGCACTCTTGAAGTATCCAGCCACGGCAACACGAACAGCACGAGGAGCGACGCAAACATGGCGATCACGCCGAGCAGCTTCGCGGTGAGCGGCCCGATATCGAAGGTGATCGACCGCAGAATGGCGTAGAAGGGCAGGAAGTACCACTCCGGCACGATATGCGGCGGAGTCTTCAGGGGGTCGGCCATGTCATAGTTGATGGCGTGGCCGAGATAGTTTGGCGAGAAGAACACGAACACCGCCAGCACGATGAGGAATACCATGATCGCGAACGCATCTTTCATCGTGTAGTAGGGATGAAACGGCACCGTGTCCTGGCCCGACTTCACTGACACGCCTGTCGGATTGTTGTTGCCGGGCACATGCAGCGCCCAGATATGGAGGCCGACCAGGCCGGCGAGCACGAAGGGCAGCAGATAGTGCAGCGAGTAGAAACGGTTCAGCGTTGGGTTGTCGACCGCATAGCCGCCCCACAGCCAGGTGGTGATCGTATCCCCGACCAAGGGGATCGCCGAGAACAGGTTGGTGATCACCTTCGCACCCCAGAAACTCATCTGGCCCCAGGGCAGCACATAGCCCATGAAGGCCGTTGCCATCATGACAATGAGGATGAGCACGCCGATCATCCACAGGACTTCCCGCGGCTCCTTGTAGGACCCGTAATATAGCCCACGGAAGATGTGGATATAGACGGCAAGGAAGAACATCGACGCGCCGTTGGCATGGAGATAGCGCAGCAGCCAGCCGTAGTTCACATCGCGCATGATGTGCTCGACCGAACTGAACGCCATGTCGACATGCGGCGTGTAGTGCATGGCCAACACGATTCCGGTGAGCAGCTGCACAACTAGCATCACGGTCAGAATGCCGCCGAATGTCCACCAGTAGTTCAGGTTCTTTGGCGTCGGAAAGTCGAGCGCCTGCGCCTGCATCAATTCCATCACCGGCAGCCGCTGGTGCATCCATTTGCCGAAAGCAGTCTTCGGCTGATAGTTCGAGTGTCCGCCCATCACTGGCCCCTCAATTAGCCGATTCGGATTTTGGTTTCAGACAGATAGGTGTAGACGGGCACCTCAAGGTTCATCGGTGCCGGGCCTTTGCGAATGCGTCCAGCAGTATCGTAGTGAGAACCGTGGCAGGGGCAGAACCACCCGCCATATTCGCCCTGCTGTCCAAGCGGCACGCAGCCCAGATGCGTGCACACACCCATCATCACGATGTATTTCTCGTTCCCACCGACCACACGATTGGCGTCTGACGCAGGTTCCGAATCCTTGAGGTTCCGGTTGCGTGCCAGGGGGTCCTTGAGCTCGGCAACATCAGTGGCTTTTGCTTCCTCGATTTCCTGCGCCGTCCGGTGCCGGATGAACACCGGATTGCCACGCCATTTCACGGTGATGCTTTGGCCTTCGGCGATCGGCGCGAGATCGACCTCGATCGTTGCCAGCGCCAGAACCGATGCGTCCGGGTTCATCTGATGGATGAATGGCCAGACCGTGAGTGCGGTACCGACGGCCGCTACGGCGCCCGTGGCGATAAACAGGAAATCACGTCGGTTGGGATCCGCATGCTCTGCTGTGGACACGTCTCGTCTTCCTTTGTGTTCGCGCCGGCCCCCGTTGTTTGCCAAAACGGGCCCCCCAGGCGCATGGATTGCGGCGGTTTTGGCATCCGCCACCACCAAAGTCTAGCCATGAAGTGTCGCAGTTCAAAGGCTTTTTGCCTTCTTTTCGGCAAGCGGCTAAAGGGCTGGCATTATGGTCGAAATCGCCCTCTTTCAGCCCGATATCGCACCCAATACGGCAACCATCGTCCGCATGGCTGCCTGCCTTGGGCTGACCGTAAGGATCATTGAGCCTGCCGGCTTCCTTTGGACCGATTCTGCCTTCCGGCGGGCCGGCATGGACTATCTGGAACTGGCAAAGGTCGTACGCCACAGCCACTGGCAGGCATTCCTTGACGTGACCCGGCCGCGCCGCCTGGTGCTCATGACAACCAAGGGAACCGAGGCATATTCCAGCTACAGCTTCCGGTCCGATGACATCATCCTCATGGGCCGCGAATCGGCCGGGGTTCCGGACGAGGTCCACGCGGCGGCGGCCGCACGGCTTCGCATACCGATGCTTCCGGACCGCCGCTCCATGAACGTTGCCCTGGCCTGCGCGATGGTGACCGGAGAGGCCCTTCGACAAACCCGCGGATTCCCGGCAACGTGAATCCAGCTTTGAATAGAAGACATCAACGGCTAGTGATGGCCATGCCGAGAGCATTTTGCCCATGAATGACGTGGAAGCTGTCAAGTCGGAGGCCGAGCGCTGGTTTCAGGAGCTCCGGGATATGATCTGCGCGGCGATGGAAGAGATCGAACAGGGCTACGCGCCGCAGTCCGCCGCCCGGTTCGAGCGCAAGACCTGGCAGCGCCCCGGCGGCGGTGGTGGCGTGATGTCCATGCTGCACGGTAAAGTATTCGAAAAGGCCGGTGTTCACTGCTCCACAGTTCATGGCGAATTCTCGCCGGAGTTCCGCAGCCAGGTTCCCGGCGCGAATGTCGATCCGCGCTTCTGGGCCAGCGGCATTTCGCTGATCATGCACCCGTGGAACCCGCATGTCCCGGCTGTACACTTTAACACCCGCCTTGTTGTCACTTCCACGTCCTGGTTCGGCGGCGGTGCCGACCTGACCCCCGTTTTGGATCGCCGACGTACCCAACAGGATCGCGACAGCCGTGACTTTCACGCCGCCATGCAACTGGCCTGCCGGGGCCACGCCATGGCCGATTATCCCAAGTTCAAGCAGTGGTGCGACGACTACTTCTTTCTCGCCCATCGCAACGAGCCGCGTGGTATCGGTGGCATCTTCTTCGACTATCTGAACAGTGGCGATCTTGTCGCCGACCTCGCCTTTGTCCGCGATGTCGGCCGAAGCTTCCTGGCAATCTACCCCGAACTGGTAAGGCGCAATCTGGCAACACCCTGGTCTGAGGAAGACCGTGAAGAACAACTGATACGCCGCGGCCGTTATGTCGAATTCAACCTGCTTTACGATCGCGGTACTCTCTTTGGTCTGAAAACAGGCGGCAACGTCGATGCAATCTTGTCTTCCATGCCGCCAACGGTAAGGTGGCCGTGACCATGGATCTGCGTAACGGGTTTGATATCAAGCGCTACATCCGGACAATCCCCGATTATCCGAAGCCCGGGATAATGTTCCGCGACATCACCACTCTGCTGGCCGACCTCTATGGCTTCCGTGCCGCGGTGGATGAGCTGGCCTGGCCGTTCCTGCGCGGCGAGATCGACTATATTGCCGGGATCGAGGCACGGGGCTTCATCCTCGGCGGCGCGGTGGCCCACAATCTCGGTCGCGGTTTCATACCCATTCGCAAGAAGGGCAAGCTGCCCGCGCGAGTCATTGGCCAGGAGTACGCCCTGGAGTACGGCGTCGACACCATAGAGATTCATGCCGATGCCGTGCGCCCGGGCGACCGCATCCTCCTGGTCGACGATCTCATTGCGACCGGTGGCACGGCGGGCGCGGCTATCGATCTTTTACGCAAGTCGGGAGGCGAAGTCGTTGCCGCGGCCTTCGTGATCGATCTGCCGGATCTGGGTGGAGCCCGGCGTCTGCGCGACAAGGGCGTCAAGGTTCACACCCTCGTGCAGTTTGACGGCCGCTAGAGCGGAATGAAGTTTGGCGGAATCGCTCCCCAAGTCTCTCCATGGCAGGCCTTGTGCCTGCCATCCAGTCTGGATGGCCGCCTCAGGGGCGGCCATGGAGAGTTTGCGGTGGTTCCACCTCAGATCATGCAGCTCTAGCGCCGCTGCACTAGAACCTTGCCGTGGAACGAGAACACCAGAGTGCCCTCCTGGTTGTGCCCCTCATTGATCGACTCCACCAGGCCCCAACCCGGTTTGGAAGCGAGTTCGCGCTTGCGCGTGACCTTGCAAAGATAGCTGAGCGTGTCTCCCGGGTAGACCGGCCGCAGCCAGCGCAAATGTGCGAATCCGGGGGACGGACCGGCCTGCGGCAGCTCGCGGCCAGCTTCCGAAAGCCTCCCCCGCGCCGCATCATTGGTCGCGACATAGCGATTCATCCATGCCGCCGCCGTATGCCAGCCGGAGGCCGCCAGCCGGCCGAATGGCCCGGCTGCAGCGGCAGCATCGTCGACATGGAAAGGCTGTGGATCATAGGCGCGCGCAAATGCCAGGATGTCCTCGCGCGTGAAGTGATAGGAACCGAGCGAGACCTCCAGGCCGACGCTGATGTCTTCGTAGAACAGCCCGAGCATCAGGTCCTCGTTCTGAAGAAGTTGACACCGGTCATTTCGACCCTGGGGTCCCCATCGGCGCCAAACGCTTCCCACCTGGCGTGGACGATGCCGATTTCCGGCCGCGAGCGGGAGCGCCGCACCGACAAGACAGTCATCTTGCCGGTCAGGATTTCCCCTGCATGGACCGGCCTCAGCCATTTGACCTCGTCGAGCCCGTTCGAGCCCATGCCGGCCGCCGATCCCAGATAGGAATCGACCATCATGCGCATGAGCATGGCGCAGACGTGCCAGCCGCTCGCGCAAAGTCCGCCAAGCAGTGACCCCCTGGCGGCAACCTCGTCGAGGTGAAACGGCTGTGGATCGAATTTGGCCGCGAACTGCTTGATTTCAGCCGCCGTAACCTCGTAGCGGCCAAGGTCGATGACCTGTCCGGGCAGGAAATCCTCGAAGTACCTTGGTATCATCATCAGGTGGCGAAGCGGAAGTGCAGCACGTCGCCATCCGCAACAACATAGTCCTTGCCTTCCAGCCTGAACTTACCGGCATCACGGGCTCCGGCCTCGCCGCGCAGCGACACATAGTCCTCATAGGAGATGGTCTCGGCGCGGATGAAGCCTTTCTCAAAATCTGTATGGATCACCCCGGCGGCTTGCGGCGCCTTCGTTCCGCGCGTGACCGTCCAGGCCCGGGCCTCCTTGGGCCCGACAGTAAAAAACGTAACAAGATCAAGAAGTTTATAGCCAGCTCTGATGACGCGGTTGAGCCCAGGCTCTGCGAGGCCAATGGCGTCGAGATATTCTTTCTGCTCTGCCGGAGGCAGCACGGCGATTTCACTTTCGATCTTTGCCGAAACCACAACTGCCATGGCCTCCTCCTCGCGAGTTCTTGCAAATACCGCTTCCGAGAACCTGTTGCCCTTGTCGGCCGCAGCCTCCTCCACGTTGCAGACGTAGAGAACCGGCTTGGAGGAGAGGAGGCCCAGCCCCCGGAAAGACTTTTCCTCGTCGGCGCGACGATCGACCAGCCGTGCTGGCTTGCCTTCGCGCAAGAGCACAAGTGCACGGTTCACGAGGTCTGCCTGTTCCTTGGCCTCCTTGTCCCCTGTCTTGGCACGCTTCTCCAGATTGACGATGCGCTTTTCGAGCGATTCGAGGTCCGCCAGCATGAGTTCCGTTTCGACGGTCTCGATGTCCGCAATTGGATCGATCTTGCCCTCGACGTGGGTGACGTCGGTATCCTCGAAGCACCTGACAACATGGGCTATCGCGTCGACTTCGCGGATGTTCGCCAGAAACTGGTTGCCGAGCCCTTCACCTTTCGAGGCGCCACGCACAAGACCGGCAATGTCGACAAAGGTGAGTCTGGTCGCAATGATCTGTGCGCTCCCGGCGATGCTGGCCAGTGTCTCCAGCCGGGCATCGGGAACGGCGACGTCGCCAACATTCGGATCGATCGTACAGAAAGGGTAGTTGGCCGCCTGTGCCGCCGCTGTCTGGGTCAGGGCATTGAACAGCGTCGACTTGCCGACATTGGGGAGTCCGACAATCCCGCACTTGAATCCCATCGCTATTCAGTCTTTCTTTCTTGCGGTGGCTTCGCGGGTGACGGCGCGAGCGCCAGATGCACACGGTTCTGAAACGACCCGTACTCGCCCCGGACCAGCAGTGGCGCAGCCTCCCCAATAGCGGCAATCAGGGGGTCGACCCACAAGCGTTCTTCCTTGCTGAAATCGGACAAGACATGCGGTTGCACCATGAACCTGTTGCCGGGATGGCCGATGCCGATCCTCACCCGCACGAAATGCGGTCCGATATGGGCGCCAACCGATTTCAGACCGTTGTGGCCGGCAGTGCCCCCACCCAGTTTCACCCTGACCTTGCCCGGTGCCAGATCAAGCTCGTCGTGAATGACAATAACCTGAGAAGGATCGATGTCCAGAAATCGAACCGCCGCGCCAACGGCATTGCCGCTGTCATTCATGTAAGTCATGGGCTTGAACACCATGACCTTCTCCCCGTCGATCTGACCTTCGGCCACTTCCGCCTGGAACTTCCTGCGCCAGACGGAAAGCCGATGGCGGCGGGCGATTTCCTCCGCTACCATGAAGCCAATGTTGTGCCGGTGATGTGCATACTGGCGCCCCGGATTCCCGAGGCCCACGATCAGGTGCATGATCCCCTCCCCGAGAGGGCGAGGACGTTACTTCTTCTTGTCACCACCTTTGGCCGGTGCGGCAGCCGGGGCCGCGGCAGCAGCCGCCGGAGCCTTCTGCGCGGTCGCAGGCACCTCGACGGGAACCTCCGCCACGGTTTCTTCCTTCTCGACCACTTTGGATGTTACCGTCACGATCGTGATTTCTTCAGCCTTGCCAACCGGAGCGATGCCCTCCGGCAGCGTGATGTCCGACAGGTGAATTGAGCGTCCGACATCCAGATTGCCGAGATCGACTTCGATCTGGTCCGGAATGAAATCGGCTGAACAGTAAAGCTCGAGTTCGTGGCTGATCACGTTGAGGACGCCACCCTTCTTCACGCCCGGACAGATATCCTGATTCCTGAAATGCACCGGCACCTCGACGCGGATGCGCGCGCCTTTGCCAAGTCGCAGGAAATCGACATGCACGACGAAATCGCGCACCGGCTCGAACTGGACGTCGCGCGGAATGGCACGGACCGTCTGGCCATCGACGTCGAGATCGACCAGTGTCGAAAGGAATCGGCCGGAGCTGATATGTGTCACGACCTCCCCGTACTTGAGAGAGATAAGTTGGGGCTCCTTCTTGTCCCCGTAGACGACGGCGGGAATGAGGCCCTCACGGCGGACTGCCCGGGAGGCCCCCTTGCCTGCCCGGCCACGCGGTGTGGCCTTGAGCTGAACGATCTTCGACATTTCTGACTCCTGTTGTGGGAACGCCGCGCAGACCTTCCTGCAGGGGTGACCGGCGCCTGCGGGCCGAGCGGCTATACAGCCATTGCCACTGCAAAGCAACCGACGAGGGGTCCTGCTGTAGAGAGCACATGATTTGTCCGGTCTAGGTAGCGAATGATCTGTCCGGTTTG
>CAZIXE010000098.1:0-9914 GCA_964543235.1 uncultured Rhizobiaceae bacterium
CTAGTATGCCTTTGCCCTCAGCGGCGAGACTGCGGATCAGTTGGATGATTTCAGACTTGCTGCCGATGTCGATACCGGCGGTGGGTTCATCCAGAATGATGATGTCAGGGTTTGATGCCAGCCACTTTCCCAGCACCACCTTCTGCTGATTGCCACCTGACAAGGTTTGAACTGCCGCGTCGTGGCCACTTGTCTTGATCATCAACTGCTTGATCTTGTCGGTGGCCAGCGTCTTCTGATCCGCAGCGGAAATCCACCCAACCCGGCTGATGCGGGGCAGGACCGCAAGGGCCAAGTTGTCCGAAACGCTGTGCGCAATGATGGCACCCTGCCGCAGGCGGTCTTCAGGAATAAGGGCGATCCCCTTCGCAATTGCTTTTTCCGGGCTGGTCAGATCAGTGGCAACACCATGTAGCTCCACTGTTCCATGGACAATGGGATCGATGCCGAAGAGGAGCCGCGCGATGGCGCTGCGGCCACTGCCAAGGAGGCCCGCAATGCCGAGAACCTCGCCCGCATGAAGCTTGAACGAGAGGTTTTTTGGCTTGTTGTGGCCGGAGACATCTTTGAGTTCCAGCAGCACTTCTGGCCGCCTAGACGACTTTCGTTCGATGCCATCGAGACCCTTTGATGATCTGCCGACGATGTGCTGGATGATGGATGCCAGGTTCAATTCAGAGAGCGGCGCCGTAATGACGTGGCGTCCATCGCGCAGAATGGTGGCGCGGTCGGCAATGCGCATGATCTCATCCATGCGATGGGAGACATAGATGATTGCAACGCCTTCGGACTTGAGTTTACGCAGGAACGCAAATAGCCGTTCCACATCGTGCGCGGACAGCGCGGTGCTTGGCTCATCAAGAATCAGAATGCGCGCTTTCTTGGAAAGCGCCTTGACGATTTCTGTGAGCTGCCGCTGACCTGCACCAAGGTCACCAGCCAGGGCATCGGGATCAATGTCAACATCCAGGCTCTTGAACTGAGCGCGTGCCTGCCGCCGGGCCTCGCTGTCGTTGATCAGACCGAATGCGCCCTTGAACTCGTTGTTGAGGAAGATGTTTTCAGCGACGGTCAGCGTAGGCACCAAGCTCATCTCCTGGAAAATCATGGCGATGCCTGCTTCCTTGGATTCCTGCGGTGTGTGGGCCGTCAGCGCCTTGCCATTCACTTCAATGCTGCCGGATGTTGGTGCATGGACGCCGCGCAGAATTTTCAGAACCGTGCTTTTGCCAGCGCCATTTCCCCCCAAAAGCGCGTGAATTTCGCCTGGTCTCACTTCAAGGTGGACGTCCGTCAACGCCTGCACGCCACCGAAGGACTTTGAAACGCCCTCCAGTCGCACAGCGGGAACGGTGGCGTGGTCGGCTTCCGTCATCAGTTGCCCACCTGAACCCACCGCTCTGTTTCGCCCGACTTCAAGATGGCATCGGCAATCAGCGAAACGCGATAACCATCTTCGAAACTTGGCGACGGCTGTTTGCCCGTGACGATGGCGTTGAAGAAATCATAGCATTCAATGATCTTTGTTTCGCCATAACCGATGCCCAGTGCCGGTATGGGCCACAGGCCCTGGCCATAAGGGTGGTTGGGACCGGTGTAGATCGTGCGGAAACCCCTCGTCTCCGGCGGATCGTCAGCAAACATCACCTGGATTTCATCCATGCGCTCATAATTGAAAGCAATGGAGCCTTTTGTGCCATGAATCTCGAAGGTGAGGAAGTTGTTGCGGCCATAGGCGTTGCGAGTCGCTTCAATCGAACCAACAGCACCATTCTGGAATTTGACGAGTGTCATCATCTCATCGTCGACATCAACTTTGGATTTTGGCCCAGCGCCGGATTTGTCTGATGCACCCAATTTATCCAGGCCACCCGCCTGAACGGGTCGCTCTTTGATGTAGGTGTGGACAATGGCATTTACGGCAGCGATTTCTCCAACCAGATAGCGCGCAAAATCCACAACATGGGTGCCAATGTCACCAACGGTGCCGGAACCGGCAATGCTCTTCTGGAACCGCCAGGAGAGAGGACCATTTGGGTCTGCCGACCAGTCTTGCAAGTAAGTGCCCCGGAAGTTCAGGATTTTGCCAATCTTTCCTTCGTCAATCAGTTTCTTGGCAAGTGCCACCCCCGGCGTCCGGCGATAATTGAAGGCCACCATGTTTATGACGCCCGCTTCCCGTGCAGCTTCCGCCATTGTTTTGGCTTCAGCTCCCGTTCGCGCCAGTGGCTTCTCGCAGATCACGTGCTTGCCAGCCTTGAGAGCTGCAATGGCAATCTCCGCGTGGCTGTTGTTGGGTGTGACGATATCGACAACATCTATGTCAGCGCGAGCGATCACGGAAGGCCAGTCAGCGGAGGATGCTTCAAAGCCCAAACGTTTTGCTCCGTCGGCCGCGAGCTCAGCGGTGACATCAACCAGGACCTTGCGGACAGGAATGGCAGGTGCCGGCCAGAAAAACATCGGCATTGCCGCATAGGCAAGCGCATGGGCCTTGCCCATGAATCCACCACCGATCATAGCAACATTCAAAGGTCGTGACATTTGTAGGTACCTGAACAAGAGAGACGCGACTGCCCGGGCGCCGAGAGAGGCGACACCCAGGCAGCCGCAGGGACGATTACTTCATGGACGACTTGATCTTTTCCGTCGCTTCGACGCCGTAAATGTCCTTCCACATGTCCATCAGATTGTCCTTCGTGACAGGAGCAGCGGGCAGAGCGACATAAGCGGGTGCAGTTTTGCCCAACAGGGCATAGGCAGCGAGCCGCGCTTCAATGATGCCGGCCTCACGCGGCCGCTGAGAGGCAATGCCCTTAACCATGCCACCCTTGGCCATTTCGATGGCGACATTTTCACCCAGGTCCATGGTTACAATGGCGAGATCCGTGCGGCCCGCTGCGCGCGCAGCTGCCATGACACCTTCGGCAGGCACATCCCATACGGCCCAGATTGCCTTGGTCTCTGGATATGCCGTCAGAATGGCGCCGGCAGCTTTTTCTGCATCGCCCGCAAAGTCAGGCCCGCCAATGCCCTGCTCATCCACAATCTTGATGTCCGGATAATTGTCGGCGATGGCCTTCTTGAAACCTTCATAGCGCTGGCGTGTCACAAAGAAGTCTGCGGCATGGAATACGATGCCGACCTTCCCTTTGCCACCCAGTGCCTTGGCCATCAAGTGACCGGCGGCAACACCATTGCCGTAGTTATCGGCTGAAACGGTGCTGACATAGTCTGTCCCTGCTTTGAAATTGGCGGGAATGTTGTCCATGAAAACCAGCTTGGCTCCCGCAGCGCCGGCCGCCTTGTAGGCGCCCGCTGTTGCAACGCCATCGACGGGAATTGACACGATGATGCTGGGCTTCTGGGCCATGACGGTTTCGATGTCCGCCACCTGCTTTTCGGGCTTGAAGCCCGCGTCGGTAACAGCAATGACATTGATGCCGAGATTGGCAAATTCGGTCTTGAGGCCTTCTTCCTGGGCCTTCGACCAGTCGTTGCCACCATAGTGGAACACCAGAGCCGCGGTCGCATTCATGGCCTTGACCTTGGCAATCTCATCTTCGCTCAGGGTAATGCCGGCAGCAGCCGTTGGGTCTTCGCCATTGGGGCCTTTGCTCAAGACGTTCTTGACCAGATCGGCCAGGGCTGCATCGGGATCAACGGCCCATGCAGGCATGGCCAGGCTGCCCATCAGGGCCACGATTGCCACGGTAGACTTCAGAAAATTGCGCTTGTTCATGTGTTTCCTCCTGTGAAGTGACTAAGATAGTTGTTTGCGCAGGTAGTTCATGCTCAAGGCCGCACCCTGCTTCGGGTCTGGCCATGAATCGAGTTCGGTCGTGATCCAGCCTTGGTATCTGATGTCTCTCAGCGTACTGACGATATCGTCCATTCTGAGCGTGCCGCGGTCCAGCGGCATGAAGGCGAATGGATTCTTCTGCCAGCCCTTGAGGTGGACATAGGAGATGCGGGATTTGTGCTCGCGGATCATTGCGGGCACGTCACCGCCGGCGGCCGCGAGGTGAGCCGTGTCGGGGCAGAAGTGAATCGAGGTTTCCTTGAAGACCTTGCTGACCTCTCTTGGACCCTCAACAATGGTTGTGAGATGCGGGTGGTAATGTGCCTGCAGGCCCATCTTCTTCGCAATGCGCACAACCTTTTCGAGCGCGGCGCCAAGCAGTTTGATGTCATCACGCTTGGTTCCGGAAGCGCGCTTGGCACCTCCACCAACGACAAAATGTTCGGCACCCATCTCGGCGGCCGCTGCGGCTGCTCGCTCAATGCGCTTCAGTTCTTCGCCAAGAATATCCGCAAAGATGAAATTTGCGCCTGAGTAGGCCGCGAGGAATTTGACGCCGGCACTGCCGCAAGTCTTGCGCAGGCGGCCGAAGTTGCCTTCGTAATCCAGCAGGTTGCCGTCGAAGAGCTCCACGCCCTCGTAGCCGCAGGCACCGATATCAGCGATCGCCCGCTCCATGTCAGCAAAGGTTCTGTAGGTGAGTTGGTTGATCGAGGTGACACCAGCCGCATTGCCACCAAGACTGCCCCAGCAATTGGCGTGATACGCCAGCTTCCACATGTCTCACCTCCTATCGCAACGCCGATCTTCATACTGGGCTTATATTGATTTTTGCAGTTGTTAATTCTATTTTCAGCATATGTCAATCAGTTTTCTGCAAAAGATGATTCTTTGAGCCTTTCCTTGAACTTTGTTTTGTAGAAAACGCTCCGAAAATTGGATAATCTTGCGACTCGCCACATGAAAGGCGGTGTGTATGGATGCGGATGAGATGGATGGGCTGGACAACGACTTTCTGAGTCTTGGCACGTTGGGCGAGGAGCGTGTTGATACCGAACAGCAGAGTCTTGCCTCGGTCCTCAACCTGGTGCGCCGCGAAGAAGCATCTACGCGCCTTGAAATTGAACGCATTTCCGGGCTTGGGCGCGCCATCGTCAATGACCGCATTGCCTCGCTTGCACGGCTTGGCCTTGTCGATGAGCAGGAACTTGGCCAACCCAAAGGCGGCCGGGCGCCACGCAGCATTCGCTTCATTGAAACCGCCGCCCTGCTGCTGATTGCCCATTTGGATCAGGGCAAAATTTCGGTCGCGCTGTCTGACCTCGGCGGCAACCTCATTTTTGAGCACCACGAGGCATCAGATGCCATCGCCGACCACAAGTCCGTGATGGCGCGCGTCTCGTCACTGTTTGACTGGGCCCTGGATCAGCATCGCAAGGGCCGCAAGGTCTGGGGCGTGGGCATCTCTGTTGAAGGCCCAGTTGAGCAGATGCCGGATTCGCCCTTTTCCTCGCCAAGGCTGCATTTCTTGCCGACCTGGGATGACTGCAGATTTGTCGAGGGTTTGATCGCACGTTACGGAGCGCCGGTCTGGGTGCGAAACGCAACGCAGATGACAACCCTGGGAGAGCTTCGCACCGGAAGCGGACGCGGCGCGCGAGACATGCTGTTTGTGGACCTCGGCAAGGAAATCACCGCCGGCATTGTCTGCGATGGAAGACTCTATCGAGGGGCGCAGGGTGGTGCGGGCCTGATCGGCCATATCGCCACGGGACCCGAAAACACGGTTGTTTGCAAATGCGGCAATGTTGGCTGCCTTGAGGCCGTGGCAGGCGCTGACGCCATTGGCAGACAGGCCACACGGGCCGCCCAGGACGGCAAGAGTATGGCCCTTGCCACCCTGCTGGAGACAAACGGCTCACTCGGTCCTTCTGACGTGGCCACGGCCGCCATCCTAGGCGACACATTTTCCGCGGAGCTCCTTTCGCGCAGCGGCAATCATATTGGAACGACCATCGCGGCACTTTGCAATGCCTTCAACCCATCGGTTGTCGTGCTTGGCGGCCCCTGGGCGCAGCAGAGTGATATTCTCCTGGCCTCCATACGCGAAGCCATCTATCGCCGCTGCCATCCCCTCGCCTCGCGCGATCTAAAGATTCTCCGTTCGCAGAAGAGCGCATCGGCAACACTATCAGGCCTGGCCCTGACCATTGTCGATGAACTGTTTGCGCCCTATCCTTTGGCACGCTGGGTCAAACAGGCATCACCGTTGAAGCACGAAAGAGTTGCAGAGATGATTTCACGCGTCAGCAAGTCAGAACCAGATTACCGCAACAGGCCTTTTTTCCGGGCAGTTTCATGAGGAGCGCTTCATGATGCAGGAACTCATGTGGCTCGAACTCACGTGCCAATAACTGGTCTTGGCCCGCGCGGGGAGAATGCGGCCTCGCCCTTGCTGCTGCGGGTATCCGATGCAGACGCAGATGCAATTGCCAAGCGCCGTTTCCGCGTCGCCGTTGTGCTGCACACTTCGGGCAGCGACTGGGCCCGTCAGTTGCTGGCTGGAATTTCCTCCGCCCTCGGTCAGCATCAGGCCGCCATCATGGAACTTGTCGATTGTGGATTCAGCGCACAGGAGCAGGTCAAGACTTTCTGTCGCCTCGCCGATTCCAATGTTGACGCCGTCATTAGCATCCCAATTGGGAACCAGGATGTTGCCGAAGCACACAAGCGCATCCAGAAGGCCGGAAAAAAGCTGATCTTGCTCGACAACGCGCCCACCGGTCTGTCGCCCGGCACGGATTATGTGTCTGTGGTGTCTGCAGACAATTTTGGCCTTGGCGAAATGGCTGCACAGTTGCTGGCACCCCATCTGCCGCCCGACCGGCCCGTGGGTATGCTCGCTTTTGGCGTAGATTTCTTTGCGACGCATGAGCGGGAAATCGCCTTTGCCAAATGGATGGCGAAGAATCGTTCCCATGTGACGGTCGTGCAGGACAAATTCCAGTCTCTTAAAGATGTGCGCACGGTGACCGAATGCATGTTGAGCAAACACCCTGATCTCGGCGGCCTGTTCATTGTGTGGGATGAGCCCGCAATGATTGCAGTGGATGTACTCAATTGCGCTGGATCCAGTATTGCCGTCACCACAGTTGACCTTGGTAACGCAGCGGCTATCAACCTTTTTACGGGCGGGAGCATCAAGGGCATTGCGGCGCAGAAACCCTATGATCAGGGAAAGGCCGCTGCGATCGTTGCGTTGCTTGCACTCCTCGGCCACGAGGTTCCGTCATGGGTGGCGTTGCCGGGGCTTGCCGTTGCGCCCGAGAACGTCATCCAATCCTACCAGTCAATCTGGCATGCCCCTGCTCCCGATGCGCTGCTCAAAGGCCAACGCATTTGAGGTCATGGCTAGGCAAACATCTGCGAAGTTCGCAACATCGTAAGTTGATCGCATCTGGCGGCCGATTGTCAACCATTGCTCGCCTTTGTGCACCCACATTCACCCAAACAGCATTTTCTTACTGCACACGATTTGCGCACGACGCCTCCTAACGCATTGATTTATTTGAGTTGCCTTTCTCTTCCATCATGGGGGCGACGGCGAAGATCTTGCCGGGCGCTGCGCGCGGTGGCGAGTTGTCCTTCATGTTTCGGATATAGCTGCGGCATCGCGGCAGCTCAATTGGGGAACGCGGGCAATCCCAAGCCTGTCAAGGCCGCGATCAATCACAAACGGTCATGGCGTGCGTATGCGGATCAAGGCCTTCAATGCAGCAACCAGTCTTTCAGATTCGATGGGCCCCAGCCGCTTCCTCAGGTCGCCGTCATATTCAAGTGCGCTGCCGCCCAGGTCCCTAAACACTTTCAGGCCGGATGCGGTGAGATGCAGCGCTTCGGCCCGCCGGTCGCTGATCGACGTCTCACGCCGCAACAAGCCGGTTTCTTCGAGCGCCGCAATGGCGCGGCTGACCTTGGTCTTCTCAACATGCGATCTCCTGCAGATGTCACTGGCCGTCATCGAGCCAAATTTCCCAAGGTTGGCAAGGACACGCCACTGGGTGCGGGTCATGCCGTATTTGCGGGAGTAGATCGACTGGAACGAGCGGGAGGTGGCTTCCGCAGCCTGGTTCAAGAGATACGGGAGGAATTCCTCAAGATCGAAGCCCGCGTCCGGAGGATCCTGCTTCGCGCCCGGCGGCTTCATGGCGAAGGTTTCGCCCTGTCCGGGTGGGCTGCAATGAATGCAGGCAGCTTCGCAAGCCGGGAAGAGATCTCTTCGATGCGCGGATACGCGCCAACATCCACGGCCCAGCGCCTTGCATTGTAGACCTGTGGAACGAGACAGATGTCGGCCAGAGTCACGTTGTCGCCATGGCAATAGGTACCCTCAGGACCATTGGAGAGCAACCCTTCTAAGCCTGCAAGCCCCAGCGAGATAAAGTGCTGCATCCAGCCCTCCATGGTGGCCGAGCCCCCGAGGCTGACGGCATGTCTGGCCACCCGCAGATTGCAGACGGGATGAATTTCCATGGCGATGGCATGGGCGAGTGCCCGTACGCGCTGCCGGCCCTGCGCATCTGCCGGCAGAAGACCCCCGTGACGTGTTTCATCGAGATATTCAATGATGGCCAGCGACTGGGTGAGCATGTGCCCGTCAATTTCGAGGGCGGGCACCAGGCCTTGCGGATTGCGCGCCAGATGCGCCGCGGAGTTCTGGTCATCCGAGAGGAGATCGACGACCCGCGTTTCATAAGAAATGCCCAGCCAATTCAGGACGATACGCAGGCGGTAGGACGCCGACGAGCGCCAGTAGTCATAAAGCACTGTTGCGCCCGTCATTCCCGCTCCTCCACACTCCGCACTTCTAGCTTGACTTAGTTGCAAATGCAACTATTAGCATCGCGGGACAGATGGAGGAGCTGCCGATGAACGTCCATTCAGTGCCAGCAGGCATGGTCCGTGCCCCGTCCACGAAAGGCATAACCGAAGGTTACATGCCGGGCTTTGCCAATGATTTCGAAACCGAGGCCCTGCCGGGCGCCCTGCCGCAGGGCCAGAACAGCCCGCAGAAATGCAATTACGGTCTCTATGCCGAACAGCTCTCGGGTTCGGCCTTCACCAAGCCGCATCCCGAAAGGACCTGGTGCTACCGCATCCGCCCCTCGGTGAAGCACACCACGCGCTTCAAGAAGATCGACGTGCCGCATTGGAAGTCAGCGCCGCACATTCTCCCGGACGTCATCAGTCTCGGGCAGTATCGCTGGGACCCCGTGCCCCACTCAAAGGAGGACCTGACCTGGATCACCGGCATGCGCACCGTCACGACTGCGGGCGATGTCAACACGCAGACCGGCATGGCCTCCCACATCTATCTGGTCACGGTGTCCATGAAGGATGAATACTTCTATTCAGCCGATGGCGAGATGCTCGTGGTGCCACAGGAAGGCCGGCTGCGCTTCTGCACTGAACTCGGCATCATCGATCTGGAGCCGAAGGAAATCGCCGTGCTGCCGCGCGGCCTCGTCTATCGCGTCGAGGTGCTGGAGGGTCCGGCCCGCGGCTTTGTCTGCGAAAACTATGGCGTGCCTTTCGTGCTGCCGAACCGCGGCCCCATCGGCGCCAACTGCCTGGCAAATCCGCGGGACTTCAAGACACCCGTGGCGGCCTTCGAGGACCGCGAGGCCCCCTCCTCCGTGGTCCTCAAGTGGTGCGGCCAGTTCCATGAAACGAAGATCGATCACAGCCCGCTGGATGTCGTGGCCTGGCACGGCAACTATGCGCCCTACAAGTACGACCTGCGCACCTATTCGCCGGTCGGCGCCATCCTGTTCGACCATCCCGACCCCTCCATCTTCACGGTCCTCACCGCCCCCTCGGGACTGGCAGGTACGGCCAACATCGACTTTGTCCTGTTCCGCGAGCGCTGGCTGGTGGCGGAGCATTCCTTCCGCCCGCCCTGGTACCACAAGAATGTCATGTCGGAGCTGATGGGCAATATCTATGGGATCTATGACGCCAAGCCAAAGGGCTTTGTGCCCGGCGGCATGAGCCTGCACAACTGCATGCTTCCGCATGGCCCGGACCGCACGGCTTTCGAGGGAGCCTCCAA
>CAZIXE010000099.1:0-9876 GCA_964543235.1 uncultured Rhizobiaceae bacterium
GACCTGCCCCCTTCAGGCCTTGCGCGCCACCACGACGCGGAACCGGTTGACAAGCCTCACCTCGCCGTGCGCCCCGGCAAAGGGCGCCATGGCAGCGGCGATCGCCTGCCTGACCGCCGCCTCGCCGGCATGCCGGATGGCCCGGGCGGACGCGGCGAGGCACGCTCTGACCCCGGTTTCGAGATCGGGAAAGGCGAGCACTGCCTCGAACTCGCTGCCGGTACCGGGTTCGAGGCCGGCCCGCCGCATCAGTGCCTCGATCACGCCGGGCTCGGCAAAAACGGGCGCCGGCGCCGCGGCGGCAGGCGGCGGCAGTAGCGCGAAGACCGCGGGCATGACCTTGCTGATCAGGTCGCAGGCCTGGCGCGGACCCCAGGTGAGCATGGCGACCACGCCACCGCGGCAGCAGACGCGCGCCGCCTCGGCCAGCGCGCGGGTCGTGTCAGCGGCGAACTGAAACGAATTGATGCCCGTCACCACATCAAAGCGGCCGGTGCTGAACGGCAGTTCCTCCATGTCACCGATCGCTATCTCGGCGCCGGGAAGGCGGCCGCGGGCAATGGCGACCAGCTCCTCCGAAGCATCGATCCCGGCCGGCTCCGCACCGCGTTCGCGGGCCTGCACAAGCGCACCGCCTGCGCCACAGCCGATGTCGAGGTAGCGGGTTCCCTTGCCGACCGCGGCGATATCAAGGACGGTTGCAAACACGTCAGACCAGGCCGGTTCGTTACATTCCGCCCAGTCCTGCGCCCGCGCGCCCCAAATCCTGCCCTCTTCGGCAGCCGAGCCCACCCGCACCTCCCTTCCTTAGCGGAATTCTCGGCCCATCATCCTACGCCCAGTCCGGTCGAGCCGTCCATGGCCCCGGACCGGCGGTTGCCCAATGGAAAGCGGGCGGGACACAATGTTTCCCGCCCGCCGGTTCAGTCGCTGGCGCGAGGCCACCGGGCGTCAGTGGGCGCGGACACCCTCAGCCGCGCGATCCGCGGCGGCGCGCGCCGCTGCAGCCGCCTCTTCTGCCGCCTCATCCCATTCGATGGGTTCGGGATAGCGCACCAGGACATGTTTCAGCACATCGTCCATGCGCGACACCGGGATGATCTCCATGCCCGACTTCACGTTGTCCGGGATTTCGGCGAGGTCCTTGGCGTTCTCCTCGGGGATCATCACCTTCTTGATTCCGCCGCGCAAGGCCGCCAGCAGCTTCTCCTTGAGGCCGCCGATCGGCAGCACCCGGCCGCGAAGCGTGATCTCGCCGGTCATGGCGACATCCTTTCTCACCGGAATCCCCGTCATGACCGAGACGATGGCGGTCACCATGGCAATGCCGGCTGAAGGCCCATCCTTGGGCGTCGCTCCTTCCGGGACATGCACGTGAATGTCCTTCTTGTCGAACAGGGTCGGCTTGATACCGAAATCGACAGCCCGTGACTTGACATAGGAGGAAGCCGCCGAGATCGACTCCTTCATGACGTCCCGCAAGTTGCCGGTGACGGTCATCTTGCCCTTGCCGCTCATCATCAGCGCTTCGATGGTCAGAAGCTCGCCGCCGACTTCGGTCCAGGCCAACCCGGTCACAACGCCGACCTGGTCCTCGCGCTCAGCCTCGCCATAGCGGAACTTCTGAACGCCAAGATAATCGTGCACCTGCTCGGGCGTCACTTTCACCTTCTTCTTCTTGGACATCATGATGTCCTTGACCGCCTTGCGGGCTAGGGAGTTGATCTCGCGCTCGAGGCTGCGCACGCCCGCCTCGCGGGTGTAGCGGCGGATCACCTCGAGCAGGCCGGCATCGGTCATCTCGAACTCCTTCTTCTGGAGCCCATGGTGTTCGAGCGCCTTGGGCAGGAGATGGCGCTTGGCGATCTCCAGCTTCTCGTCTTCGGTGTAGCCCGCGATACGGATGATTTCCATGCGGTCCATCAGTGCCGGCGGAATGTTGAGCGTATTGGCCGTCGTCACGAACATCACGCTCGAGAGGTCGTACTCGACCTCGAGATAGTGGTCCATGAAACTCTGGTTCTGCTCGGGATCCAGCACTTCAAGCAGGGCCGAGGACGGATCGCCGCGGAAGTCCATGCCCATCTTGTCGATTTCGTCGAGCAGGAACAGCGGATTGCTCTTCTTGGCCTTGCGCATCGACTGGATAACCTTGCCCGGCATCGAGCCGATGTAGGTCCGCCGGTGGCCGCGGATCTCCGCTTCATCGCGCACCCCGCCCAGGGACATGCGCACGAACTCGCGGCCCGTTGCCTTGGCAATCGACTTGCCGAGAGAGGTCTTGCCCACGCCGGGCGGGCCGACGAGGCACAGGATGGGCCCGCGCAGCTTGTTGGTCCGGCTCTGGACAGCGAGATACTCGACGATGCGTTCCTTAACCTTGTCGAGGCCGAAATGGTCGTTGTCGAGCACCTGCTGGGCATAGTTCAGGTCGCGCTTGACCTTGCTCCGCTGGCCCCAGGGAATCGACAGCAGCCAGTCAAGGTAGTTGCGCACCACGGTGGCCTCCGCCGACATGGCACTCATCTGGCGCAGCTTCTTGACTTCCGCCTCGGCCCGTTCCTTGGCCTCCTTGGAGAGCTTGAGGCTGCGGATCTTGTTCTCGATCTCGGCGATCTCGTCGCGCTCTTCGCCGTCGCCAAGCTCCTTCTGAATGGCCTTCATCTGCTCATTGAGATAGTACTCGCGCTGGGTCTTCTCCATCTGCCGCTTGACCCGGCTGCGGATGCGCTTCTCGACCTGCAGAACCGAGATTTCGCCCTCCATCAGCGCGTACACCTTCTCCAGGCGCTTGGCCACCGAGCTCATCTCGAGCAGTTCCTGCTTTTCCGGAATCTTGATGGCAAGATGCGCCGCGATGGTGTCGGCAAGCTTGCCGTAGTCGCTGATCTGGCTGAGTGTCGCCATGACCTCCTGCGGCACTTTCTTGTTGAGCTTCACATAGCTCTCGAACTGCGACACCGCCGCGCGGGCCAGCGCCTCGGTTTCGGAGCCCTCGCCGTCCTCGATGGCAACAAGCTCGACTTCCGCTTCATGGAAATCGGTGCGGCCGGTAAAGCTGACGATCTTGGCCCGTTCGACGCCTTCCACCAGGACCTTCACGGTGCCATCAGGCAGTTTGAGCAGCTGCAGCACCTGTGCCACGGTCCCCGCCGAGAAGATCGCGTCTTCGGCCGGGTCGTCGTCTGCCGGGTTCTTCTGGGCCACGAGCAGAATGCGCTTGTCTTCGCGCATGACTTCTTCGAGTGCCTTGATCGACTTCTCGCGCCCGACGAACAGCGGCACGATCATGTGCGGGAACACCACGATATCGCGGAGTGGCAGGACGGGCAGCGTGTCGGGTTGTTCGGGTGAGCGTGCGCTGCGGGGCTGGGTTGTTGTCATTCTTTTGTTTCCTTTCGCGGGTTAGGCCACGCTTGAGGTCCGCTCCCGGTGCCCGCCGCTCCGTAAACGGACACAGGCGCGCCTGCAAGTGCTCGAGATGGGCCGCGGACCTGCGGCGCCTGAGCTCGGGAATGGGCCGTCCGATTCAGCAGCATAATACGCCCAAATCGATCGGAACACACCCCGAACCTGATGGCTAAAAGTGGAGAGTCGGTTAATGCTTTTCAATCCCCGCCTGATGCGTGGCGCCATCAGGCCGGATTTCGCTAGGGACCGAGAATGTAGCGAATGACCTGCGGCCACAGGCTGAGGATCATCGACAGCGTCGACAGCACCAGCGCCACGGGGGCGATCCATTTGGTTTCGAAGAGCGGCCGCGACCCCGGCGCGGCCACGGCAGCGGCTGCAGCCTGCGGCGCATGAGCCTCGGCCTCACGTTCCGGCAAGGCGAACTCCGGAACGTAGCCACCGACCGGCAGAATGATCCGGACCGACTGGTCTGCATTGCCGTCAGCGTAGTAGAGCAACAGAGCCTGCCGCAGCCGGCGCGCCTGAACCCGGACGATCGGATCGTTCTGGGCATCGAAATCGCTGGAGCGGCCGAGCGCTTCCGTCGCGATTGTGTAGGCCTTGATGATCTCCTCCTCGCCGGCCAGCTTCTTCTCGACGATGTATCGCAGGAAGGCTGCCAGTTGCGGCGCCGCAGCGAAATCGGGCGAGGCCAGGATGTGGCTGACATGCGCCCGTACCCGCTCGGGATCAACTGCCACCGGCTCAGCTGCTCGCGGCGGTTCCGAATGAACTGCTTCTGCCGTGGCGGCCACGCCTATTTCCCCCAGTTAACAAAGTGTAACACGTAAATTTCATGCCGTAACATGCGGTTTCTGCCCGATTCAGAACAACAAGATACTGCACTGTGCTTTCGGATTTCGCTTCCAAGCGGGACGGCTGGACCGAAATTGCAGTGCAGCATCAGCGTGGCATTCGCCCAGGCGAAGCTCAAAGCCCTGGTGTTCCACGTCCAAGTGACGGCACTCACTTCGACCGCCCGGGGCAATGAGAGGTCGGGATCCGAAAGGATCCCGGCCTTTTCTGTGCTCGCTGGCAGATTGTATCATAGCCGAACATACTGCGTTCACAAACAAGGCAGTTTCAAGATTCCAGCAAGCCTTGCGCCAAGCCCCGGGGCGGGTTCCACACCTCGCAGGCTCCTGCCACACCGGGCGGGATAAAGCAACCTCAGGATGACCCGCGGTTGTTCGAAGTTGCATTACCGCCCGGATGGGCGCGGTTGATCGTACAGCGGAGATTCCGCGTCGGGCGGAAAACGCGACTGCGTGCCTGTCAGGCCGGAACGGAGCCCGTCTTCGACGCCTTGCGCTCGTCGCGATCGGCATAGATCAGCAGCGGCTTGGCGTCGCCATCCACGACCTCCTTGGAGATCACGACCTCCTCGACGCCGTTCATCGCCGGCAGATCGAACATCGTATCCAGGAGGATGGCTTCCATGATGGATCGCAGGCCGCGGGCCCCGGTCTTTCGCTCGATGGCTTTGCGGGCGATCGAGCGCAGCGCATCGTCGGGAATGGTCAGCTTGACGCCCTCCATCTCGAACAGGCGCTGGAACTGCTTCACCAGAGCGTTCTTCGGCTCCGTGAGGATCTGGATCAGGGCCTCTTCATCGAGGTCCTCGAGGGTGGCGACCACCGGCAGGCGCCCGACGAATTCCGGAATCAGCCCGAACTTGAGCAGGTCTTCCGGTTCGAGTTCGCGCAGTACCTCGCCGGTGCGCCGGTCGTCCGGCGACTTCACGTCGGCGCCAAAGCCGATGCCGGAGCCCTTGCCGCGCTGGCTGATGATGCGTTCGAGGCCGGCAAAGGCCCCGCCGCAAATGAACAGGATGTTGGTGGTGTCGACCTGCAGGAACTCCTGCTGCGGATGCTTGCGGCCGCCCTGCGGCGGCACCGAGGCAATGGTCCCTTCCATGATCTTGAGCAGGGCCTGCTGCACGCCCTCGCCGGACACGTCGCGGGTGATCGAAGGATTGTCCGACTTGCGGCTGATCTTGTCGACCTCGTCGATGTAGACGATGCCGCGCTGGGCCCGCTCGACGTTGTAGTCGGCAGCCTGAAGCAACTTTAAGATAATATTCTCGACATCTTCGCCCACATAGCCCGCTTCCGTCAGGGTCGTGGCATCGGCCATGGTGAAGGGTACGTCGAGGATGCGGGCGAGCGTCTGGGCCAGCAGGGTCTTGCCACAGCCGGTCGGTCCGACCAGCAGGATGTTGGACTTGGCGAGTTCGACGTCGATGTTCTTCTGGGCGTGATTGAGCCGCTTGTAGTGGTTGTGGACCGCGACTGACAGCACCTTCTTGGCATGGTCCTGGCCGATGACATAATCGTCCAGAACCTTGCGGATCTCATGCGGGGTGGGCACGCCATCCTTGGACTTGACCAGCGACGACTTGTTCTCCTCGCGGATGATGTCCATGCACAGCTCGACGCATTCATCGCAGATGAAGACGGTGGGACCGGCAATCAGCTTGCGGACTTCATGCTGGCTCTTGCCGCAGAACGAGCAGTAGAGCGTGTTCTTGTTGTCCCCGCCACTAGCCTTGCTCATGGTATCTCCTTACACCCTGCCTGCAGTATATGCCGTTGAACTTAACGGGCCTTCACCAGCCGGCTGCAGATTCGCCCTATCGGGCCCACAAAAAGCCGCTTCTGAACCTATTCAGCATGCGACGCGACAGTTAATCAAGAATTGATTCAAGAATGAAGCCAACCATAGCTCATATTTGATCGCAGGCCAGCATTACCATCGCCCGGCCCGGGCAGCAGCGGCAGCTCACTTCGACTCCGCCACCTGCCGCTTGTCCACGACCTTGTCGACAATGCCGAAATCCTTCGCCATGTCCGCGGTCAGGAAATTATCGCGCTCCAGCGCATCCTCGATCGTTTTGATGTCCTTGCCGGTATGCTGCACATAGATTTCGTTCAGCCGCCGCTTGAGGCTTTCGACCTCGCGCGCATGAATGAGGATGTCGGTCACCTGGCCCTGGTAGCCGCCGGAAGGCTGGTGCACCATGATGCGGGCATTGGGCAGCGCAAAGCGCATGTCCTTCTCGCCGGCCGCCAGCAGCAGCGAGGCCATCGAGGCCGCCTGGCCGATACACAGGGTCGAAACCGGACAGCGGATGAACTGCATCGTGTCATAGATGGACAGGCCCGATGTCACCACCCCGCCCGGCGAGTTGATGTACATGGCGATTTCCTTCTTGGGGTTGTCGGCCTCTAGGAAGAGGAGCTGGGCCACCACCAGGGTGGCGATCTCATCGTTGACCGGCCCGGTCAGGAAGATGATGCGCTCCTTCAGCAGCCGCGAGAATATGTCATAGCGGTAACTGCCGCGTGACGTGGTCTCCTCGACCGAGGGAATGACGAAGCTGTTGTAGGTTTCAATGGGGTCGCGCATACAAAGTCCACGGGTTGATCGAATCGACATCATGATATTCTGCCACTACATAGGCAATGCATGGGTTAACGCAAAGGGGTGTTGCGGGCATCGTCCGGTCGGTGGCGCGGGCGCTGGCCAATTGAAATGCCGACCGTCGAAATTCTCATCGTTCTGCTGCTGATCCTCGTGAACGGCGTTCTCGCCATGTCCGAACTTGCCGTTGTGTCAGCGCGAAGGATCCGCCTTCAGGCCATGGCGGAACGCGGCGTCCGCGGCGCCCGCCGGGCCCTGCTCCTCTCGGAAAATCCCGGCCGCTTCCTGTCCACTGTGCAGATCGGCATCACTATGGTCGGCATCCTTGCCGGAGCCTTTTCCGGCGCCTCGCTCGGGGTGCGGCTGGCCGGCTGGCTGGCGTCGGTGGGGCTCGATACCGACATTGCCGATCCCCTGGGGCTGGGTCTTGTCGTCGCCGTCATCACCTATCTGTCGCTGATCATCGGCGAACTCGTCCCCAAGCAGCTGGCCCTGCGCAATGCCGAGACCATCGCCTGCGTCGTGGCCCCGGCCATGGCGTGGCTCGCGCGCTTCGCCTCGCCGGCCGTGAGCCTGCTCGACGCCTCCGGCCGCGCCGTGCTCGTGCTGCTCGGACGCGAGCGCGCCAGCGAGGCGCGTGTCACCGAGGAGGAGATCCGTATTCTGATCGCCGAAGCCGAGAGCGCCGGCGTGCTCGATGCCGACGAGCGGCAGATGATCAGCGGCGTCATGCATCTCGGCAACCGGCCGGTCCGGGCCGTGATGACGCCGCGCCCCGATGTCGATCTGCTCGATCTCAGCCAGAGCCCCGCCGCGATCCGCAAGGCGATCACAGAGAGCGTGCATTCGCGGCTTCCCGCCCATGACGGCAATCAGGACGAGATTCTGGGTGTGGTGCAGGCCAAGGACATGCTCAATGCCTACCTCAAGGGCCGCAGGCCGGACGCGCGCCGCTATCTCAAGAAGGCCCCGGTCATCCCCGACACGATGGATGCACTCGATGCCGTCATGCGCCTGCGCGAGTCGGAGGTGCATATGGGGCTCGTCCACGACGAGTTCGGACATTTCGAGGGCATCGTCACCAGCGCCGACATTCTCGAGGCGATTGTGGGCGCGTTCAGGACCGAAGAAGGCGAGCCGGAACCGGCGGCAACCCAGCGCGACGACGGCTCATGGCTCGTTGCCGGGGCCATGCCGGCCGATGAGCTTGCGATCCTCATCGGCCTCGATCTGCCGGCCAGGCGGCTCTATCACACGGTGGCCGGGCTGGTGCTGGAAAAGCTCGGCCGGCTGCCCAAGGCGGGCGAGAGCTTCACATTCTCGGGCTGGCGCTTCGAAGTGGTGGACATGGACGGACGGCGCGTCGACAAGGTCCTGATCGCCCGCCCGACGCTCAATACCCACCGCAAACTCAGTTGAACGGCGCCCTCACGCCTCAATCGTGATGGTGGCCGTGATCATGACCGTGGTGGTGATGATCGTGGTCGTGGTCGTGGTCGTGCTCATGGTCATGATCGTGGTCATGATCGTGATCATGGGGCGCGGCGGTGGCGAGTTCCTCCTCCTCGTCCTGCACCATCGCCTGCAGTTCCTCGCGGGTCACTGTCTTGTCGGCCACCTGCGCCTTGCCGACGATATGGTCGACAACCTTCTGTTCGAAGATCGGGCCGCGCAGTTCAATGAGAGCGCGGGCATTCTTGCGATAGAAGTCGAAGACCCGCTTTTCCTGACCCGGGAACTGCCGGGCCCGGTTGATCAGGGCACGCTGCAGCTCCTCGTCGCTGACCTTGATGCCTTCCTTCTCGCCCATGGTGCCGAGCACCAGGCCAAGCCGCACGCGCCGTTCGGCGATGGCGCGGTATTCCTTGCGCGCCTCCTCCTCGGTCGTGTTTTCATCCGCGAAGCTGCGGTTGGCGCGCTTCATTTCGCTGGTGAGTGCGTTCCAGATGCCATTGAACTCCGCTTCAACGAGCTTTTCCGGCAGGGCGAAGGAATAGGCCTTGTCGAGCTCGTCGAGCACATCGCGCTTGAGCTTCATCACGGTCATGCGGTCGAACTCGCTCTTGAGGCGCTCGCTGATCATCTTTTTGAGCTCGTCGAGCGATTCGAAGCCGAGCGTCTTGGCATAGTCGTCATCGATCGCCCGTTCGACGGCCCTTTCGACACCTTTCACATGGACCGCGAACTCGGCCGGCTTGCCGGCCAGCTGCGGCACGCCATAGGTCTCGGGGAATGTTACCTTGACTTTTACGTCATCGCCCGCCTTGGCGCCGACGAGCTGCTCCTCGAAGCCGGGGATGAACTGGGCCGAGCCGATCTCGACATAGGCATCCTCGACGCTGCCGCCATCGAAGGTTTCGCCGTTGATGGTGCCCACGAACGACACCCGGGCGCGATCGCCGCTGGCCAGCACCGCCCCCTCACCCTTGTCCTGCCAGTTCTTCGACTGGCTGGCGATCCGCTGCAGCGCCTCATCGATATGGGCGTCGGCAACATCGACCAGGTGCCTGGTGAGGGCGATACCGGACACGTCCTTGAGCTCGAAATCGGGCACGACCTCGAAGCTCATGGTGTAGGCAAGATCGCCTTGCCCGGCAAAGATCTTCTCGATCTCGGCGGCATCCTCGGGGAGCTTCACTTCCGGCTGGTAGGCGGGCTTGAGGTTGCGCTCCTCCACGACCTTCTTGGCGCCTTCATCGATCTGCGCCTGCACCACTTCCGCCATGACCGACTTGCCGTAGACCCGCTTCAGATGCGGCACCGGCACCTTGCCGGGCCGGAAGCCCTTGATGTTGGCCTTCTTGGCGAGGTCGCCGAGCCGCTTGTTGAGCTCCTGGTCGAGATCGGTGGCGCCGATCACCACCTTGAACTCGCGCTTCAATCCGTCGGCCAGCGTTTCGGTTACCTGCATGTCTCTGCTCACTCGTGTTCATGCCATCAAGCGCGGGCCTGGTGCGGGCGGAGGGACTTGAACCCCCACGGGTTTCCCCACAGGAACCT
>CAZIXE010000100.1:0-9347 GCA_964543235.1 uncultured Rhizobiaceae bacterium
CCGCGATTCTGCCATCGACAGCGCCTTGACCAAGAAACAGGTCGCCCTGCGCTAGATCAATGCAGTCCTGACCGGAATCAGCTCTATTTCAACAGCTTGTCGCAATTCCAGCTTAACTTAATTCGACATTAATCATATGCGGGCAATGTCAGCGGGTTAGGGAATGCCTCAGAGCGGCCCTAATCTTGTGGAATTGGGCAAGACTGTGTATCCTTGGTCAACAGGGAACACGGTTTTCGGGACAACAATCGGGAGTCGGGGGGAAACAGCCTCCGGTGCTGTGTGTGTGGGATGGGTAAGGGACCTGACGTTTCGGGGCGTCGCCGGAATCTTTTCAAATTTGCACGGAGGATCGCAGCGGCCACCGCGCTGACGGCCATGGTGTCGGCCGGTGCCTGGCTTGCCTCGCCGGCATCGTCTGTGGCGGGCGGCGAAACCCGCACGCTGTCGCTCTACCATGTCCACACCAAGGAGAATCTCACCGTCACCTACATGGTGAACGGCCGCTACGTTCCCTCCGCGCTCACCAAGATCAACTATCTGATGCGCGATTGGCGCCGCAACGAAGTGATCAAGATCGATCCCAAGACCATCGACCTGATGTGGGAGCTGCACGCCGATCTCGGCTCCAGGGCACCGATCCACATCATCTGCGGCTACCGTTCCGCCAAGACCAACGGCTTCCTGAAGAGGATCGGCCGCAACGTTGCCAAGAAGAGCCAGCACGTCGTCGGCAAGGCCATCGATCTCTATTTCCCGGACGTGAAAACCGAGAAGATCCGCAACAGCGCCCTGGTCCGCCAGGTGGGCGGTGTCGGCTACTACCGTTCTTCGGGCGGGCCCTCGGGCTTCGTGCACATCGACTCCGGCAAGGTCCGTCACTGGGGCCCCGGCATCAGCCGCACCGAGATGGCGCGGATCTTCCGCGATTATCGCAAGACCGTTGGCGCCCGCTTCGGCGGCAAGTACCAGGCGCCGCCGGTGCCCGAGCCGGTGGTTGACAGCACGCTGGTTGCTTATGAGGGCACCGATGAGGATGCCGACGTCCTCGCCACGTCCAGGACAACGCCGCGCGCCAAGCCCGTCGCCGAAATCCCGGCCGGCATTGCCAAGGGCTACCCGGCCCCCATCCCGCGCGAGAAGCCGATCGAGGTCCTGATGATGGCCGCCGCCGACATGCAGATCATGCCGGCCGCCGCCCCGCCGCCCAAGGCGAATTACAACACCAGGCCGCGTCCGGTCGCCGACAACATCGGCGTGGTGATCGCCGCCGAAACCCTCATCGAGGAGCCCGCCTTTGATGAGCCGGTCAGCAATGCCGCCGCCAAGGGCAGCTTTGCTGCTGCGCTGCGCGACGGCACGGCCGAAGGCATGCCACTGATCAAGCCGCTTGCCGCCAGCACCGCTGGCAGTGATCTGTTCCTGTCATCGGCCGAGCTCGTCTTCAATCCCGACAGGACGGTCCGTCGCGATGGCGCGCCGCGTGAGTTCATCGACGACGAGGCCGATCCTGCCGCTGCCGCGAAGGCGGCGATGGCCGCCAATGAACCCTCCCGTCTGGCCATGGCCAGTTTGCTGCCCTTCACGGTGACCTCGAGCAAGGGCGACTTCCTGCAGGTCAACCGCAGTTCCAAGGGGAGCCTGATGCTGGATGCCCCGGCCTTGAGCAAGCAGCGCCTGCGCAAGGTCAACGTCAGCCTCGACTGAGCCTGTTCAGGCCGCCTTTGCTTCGGCCAGCGCTTGCTTGATCGATTTGCCGAGCAGGGCCGCGATCTCTGCCAGTTGGCCTTCTTCGGTGATGTAGGGCGGCGATACGATGACCACATCGCCGTTGACCCCGTCCACATTTCCCCCGGAGGGATAACAGATCAGCCCATTGGCGAAGGCGCAGTCGCGCACCCGGATGTAAAGGCGGCGGTTCGCCGGAAACGGCTCCTTCGTGACGCGGTTCTGCACCAGTTCGAGACCGATGAAGAAGCCGCGCCCCCGGATGTCGCCCACCTCTTCGATATCGGCCGTCGCCTCTGCCAGCACCCGGCGCAACAGCGCTTCCAGGGACCTGACACGCTCCACCAGCCGGTCACGCTTGACGATCGTCTGTACCGCGACACCCCCGGCGCAGGCCGCGGTATGGCCGGTGAAGGTGTGGCCCGTCATGATGCCGCCATGCACCGCCATGATCGGCTCTGCCACCCGCGCCGTATAAAGCGCCGCCCCCAGCGGGATGTAGCCGCCGCCCAACCCCTTCGCGACCGCCATGATGTCGGGCATCACCCCGTCATGCTCGAGGGCGCGCCACGTGCCGCAGCGGCCTGCGCCGCACATCACTTCATCGGCAATCATCAGCACCCCGTGCCGGTCACAGATCTCCCGCACCCGCCGGGCATAGCCGGGCGGCGCCGGCACACAGCCGCCGGCCGCTCCGACCACCGGCTCGAAAATGAACGCAGCGACATTCTCCGCCCCGAGCCGGAGGATCTCCGCCTCGAGTTCCGCCGCGCAGGCCTCGCCCGTATCTTCAGGCCTGACACCGGCTGGCGGCCGGTAGACATTGGCAGGCGACAGCCGCGACACCGGTAGCAGCGAGCCTTCGAACGGCGCCTTGCGTTCCAGGAATCCCGACACCGACAGCGCCCCGAGCGTGTTGCCGTGCCATGAGCGCTCGCGCGCAATGAACCGCCGCCGGCTCATCTCGCCGCGTGCTGCATGATACTGCAGCGCGATCTTGAGGCAGGATTCGACCGCCTCCGACCCGCCGGTCAGGAAGACCGCCCGGTCCATGCCGCTGGCTTCCGTGACCAGCGCCGTCAGTTCTTCGAGCGGATCCGAGGTGAAGGTATAGCGGTAGCCATGGGCGATGCGGTCGAGCTGTGCCTTGATCGCCGCATTGACTTCTTCATTGCCGTGGCCGAGGCAATAGACGGCAGGACCGCTTGAACCGTCGATGTAGCGGCGGCCCTCGACATCATGGATATAGATGCCCTTCCCCCACGCCACTTTGGGCAGTTGCGGCGACGCGATGGTGATGGACGGCAGTGGGCGTGCTGACATGGTGGCACCTCGACTGCCCGCAGCAATAGACGCCGCCGCCATGCGTGACAAGACGGATGCAATGTGGCTAATAAGTCCGCATGCTGACCATTCGCAAGGCGCGGCCCGACGACTGCGACGCCGTCGCCACGCATGTCCGCGACCTCGCGCGCGATACCGGCGTCAACGTGACGCCGAAGGTGACGGGCGATGACCTCAGGACCCATGCCTTCGGGCCGCATCCCATGCTGGCTGTCTGGGTTGCCGAGCACGATGGCCGCCTCGCCGGCTCCTGCATCACCAGCTTCCTGTTTTCCACCTGGCGCGGCGTTCCCGGCATCTACGTGATCGATCTCTATATTGTGCCCGAACTGCGCGGCGCCCGCGCCGGCGAGAAGCTCCTGCGCGCCGTGGCGCGGGAAGGCTGGTCGCAGGGCGCCCGCTTCATCCGGCTCGATGTCGACCATATGAATGCCGGCGCCGCCCGTTTCTATGAGCGCACCGGCTTCCGCCCCCATGACGAGGACCGGGCATTCGTGCTCGAGCCCGAGGACTACGCCGGGTTCATTCGCGACCGGTGAAGCTCAGGCGGCCTCTTCCTGCGCTGCCGGCAGCATGCCCAGGGCGGCGAGGTAGACATCGAGCATCGCCTCCTCCTCCTCGCGCTCGTGGCGGTCCTTCTTTCGCAACGAAATCACCTTGCGCAGGATCTTGGTGTCGAAGCCATTGGCCTTGGCCTCGGCATAGACCTCCTTGATGTCGCCGGCGATTGCCTTCTTCTCCTCCTCGAGCCGCTCGATCCGCTCAACGAAGCTCTTGAGCTGTCCTTGTGCGAAGCTGGTCTTGGCGTTGGCCATCGGTGTCCCTCAATGCTTGTGTGATTTTTCGAATGCCGCCGCCTGGCCGGGCGTCGCCACGGTCTGGTAGCGCGCCTTCCAGTCCTCATAGGGCATGCCATAGACGTGCCGGCGCGCCGCATCCCGTCCGACGCTGAGGCCCCGGTCGCGCGCCGCCTCCTCGTACCAGTTCGACAGGCAGTTGCGGCAGAAACCGGCGAGGTTCATCAGGTCGATGTTCTGCACATCGCTGCGCTGGCGCAGATGCTCGAGGAGCCGGCGGAACACGGCCGCCTCGAGTTCGACTTGCGTCTTCTCGTCGATCTCCATCACAGGCCTCCGAAGTATTTCACCTCGTTCAATATGGGGTCTTTCATAATGGGTTCCATGATCCGCGCCAGCCTTTCCGCCCACTCGTCCACACCCGATTGCGCGCTGATCAGATCCTGGCGGATTTCCACCAGAGCATGTGGCAGCCCCCGGCGCGTACCGTGGACGTTGAGCGTATCGCCTTCGAGCGCGCCGTGATAGGGCTCGTTGTCGCCCATGCACAGGCCGGCTTCCGCCCCGAGGGCGGCCAGCATCGGCTGCGGCAGCCGTCCGTCCCGGTCCCACAGGATACCGGCATGCCACGGCCGCATGTATCCCCGCCACTCCGGCGTGAAACTGTGGATCGACAGCAACAACGGCACTTCGCCGCGCCCCAGCATGGCATCGATCGAGGCGGAGATGGCCGCATGATAGGGCCGGTAGAAACGGTCGACGCGAAGCTGCCGCTCGGTTTCCGTAAGGCGGGCATTGCCGGGAATCACCGCCCCATCCGACAGCCGCATGATGAGTGTCGGGTCGTCGAGGCCGCGGTTGGGATCGATGACAAGGCGGCTGAACCGAGTGAGGAAGGCCCGGGCGCCAAGCCGCCGGGCGAGTCCCCGGGTCACCCCCTCTGCCCCGATGTCATAGGCGATGTGGCGGGCAAACTGTGCCTGCGGCAGGCCCAGGTCGCCGTAGGGCGGCGGCACCCGGTTCGAGGCATGGTCGCACAGCAGGAGGAGCCTGCTCCGGCCCGCGGGGCTCATCACCACATAACTGTCGTCGCTCATGGACGTTGCTCCCGCATGCTTCCCTTGCTGTCATCAAACGGTCAAACTTCGCGACAGCACTGGGGCCTTGCGGCGCCTGCCGGTCTCGGCCACAACGCGCCGCCGGGTTTGACGTGAATCCGTGTAAAGGAAATGTTATGGACGATTCGCTGATAATTCAGCGTGTATCAAGGGGAAGGAGAATGCGCTACGCGCCTTGGTTTGCAATGCTTTTGGCCCTCGGTCTCTCCTCCGGTGCAGCGCGGGCCGATCTCAAACTCTGCAACAAGACAGACAGCCGCGTCGGAGTTGCCCTGGGCTACAAGGACAAGGACGGCTGGGCTTCGGAAGGCTGGTGGAACATCCAGCCGAACAACTGTGAATCCCTTCTCAAGGGTGACCTCATCGCCCGCTACTACTATATCTACGCCGTCGACTACGACAAGGGCGGTTCCTGGGGCGGCAAGTCGATGATGTGCACCCGCGACAAGATCTTCACGATCCGCGGCTTCGACAATTGCGTCGAGCGCGGCTTCCAGAAGATCGGCTTCTTCGAGGTGGATACCGGCGAAGAAGCGGACTGGACCATCTCCCTGTCGGGCGAGAAGACCACCTCCGGACAGCCCTGATCGTGCGCCGGAACCGAAGCGTCAAGGTCATCGCCACGCTGGGACCTGCCTCGTCCAGTCCTGACGTCATCGAGAAACTGTTCATGGCCGGTGCGGACGTGTTCCGCATCAACATGAGCCACACCAGCCACAAGCTGCTGGAGGAATTGCACGGCGTCATCCGCGCCATGGAACAGCGGATCAACCGGCCGGTGGGCATCCTCGCCGATCTGCAGGGGCCGAAGCTTCGCCTTGGCACCTTCCGCGACACGGAAGCCCGCATCAATGCCGGCGACCGCTTCGTCTTCGACCTCGATCCCGCCCCGGGCGACTCGCAGCGCGTGCAGCTTCCCCATCCCGAGATCTTCGCCGCGGCGAAGCCGGGCGATCATCTGCTGCTCAATGACGGCCGCGCCCGGGTCGAGATCATCGAGGCGTCGCCCGAGCGGCTGGCGACCCGGGTGGTCTTCGGCGGCGTCATCTCCGATCGCAAGGGCGTCAACCTGCCGGATACGGTGATCGCCATCCCGGCCCTGACTCCGAAGGATCGCGCCGATCTCGACGCTGCCGCCAGTCTCGGCGTCGACTGGATCGCGCTCTCCTTCGTGCAGCGCCCCGACGACGTGGCCGAGGCCCGCAAGCTGATCCGCGGCCGTGCCGGCGTCATGGCCAAGATCGAGAAGCCTTCAGCACTGGCGAGTCTCAACGAGATTCTCGAAATCTCCGACGGCATCATGATCGCCAGGGGCGATCTCGGCGTCGAGCTGCCGATCGAACAGGTGCCGGCCCGCCAGAAGCAGATCACCCGCGCCGCCCGGAAGCTCGGGCGCCCCGTCGTCGTCGCCACCCAGATGCTCGAATCGATGATCGTCGAGCCGGTGCCGACCCGCGCCGAGGTCTCCGACGTTGCGACCGCCGTCTATGAGGGTGCCGATGCCATCATGCTCTCGGCCGAAAGTGCGGCCGGCAAGTGGCCCGACAAGGCGGTGGCGATGATGGACCGCATCGCCCAGTCGGTCGAGCAGGATACGCTGCACCGCCAGATCATCACCGCGCAACGCACCGAACCCGACCCCACCAGCGCCGATGCCATCTCCGCCGCCGCCCGCCAGGTCGCGGAAACTCTAAAGCTTTCGGCCATCGTCTGTTACACAGGCTCGGGCTCAACGGGCCTGCGTGTCTCGCGCGAGCGCCCGGAAGTGCCCATCATCGCCCTCACCCCCATACCCGCCACCGCCCGCCGCCTGGCGCTGGCCTGGGGTCTGCATACGGTGCTCACCGAGGACGCCCAGGACCTCGACGACATGGTGAAGCGCGCCTGCCGCATCGCCAGCCAGGAAGGCTTCGCCCAGCCCGGCCAGCGCATCATCATAACCGCCGGCGTGCCGCTGGGAACCCCCGGCGCCACCAACATGCTGCGCATCGCCTATGTCGGCCGCGACACGGGCTGACGGGGATCGGGTATGACTGGAAGGCGCCCGCGCAAACCGGCGGCACCCATGAAGAAGACGAAGAGTGGCGCGAACCGGGAAGCGCCTTCCCCCACTCAGCTGATCGACGCCCGGATCGGCGAACTCGCCGATTGGCGGGGCGAGACCCTCGCACGCGTCCGCGCGCTCATTCGCGCGGCCGACCCGCAGGTGGCCGAAACCTGGAAATGGGGCATTCCGGTCTGGGAGCACGATGGCATCATCTGCACCGGCGAGACCTACAAGGCGACCGTCAAGCTGACCTTCGCCAGGGGCGCCGCTCTCGCCGATCCCGCGGGACTCTTCAATGCCAGTCTTGACGGCAAGGTGCGCCGCGCCATCGACATCCGTGCGGGAGAGGTGCTCGATGCGGCAGGCTTCAAGGCGCTCATCCGCGCTGCCGTCGCGCTGAACGCCGCGGCGAAGAAACCGCAGCGCGGCCGCGGCTGATATCTACTCCTTGGGCGCCGGATTGTCCTTCTTCGCATCCGGCCAGTTGCGGATCAGCGACCAGTAGCCATAGGCCAGCATGCCGAGCGAAATCGGCATCCACAAGGTATCGCCGGTGACCAGGATCTCGTAGAAGGCCCATAGCGCCACGAAGGCCACCACCAGCCAGCGCCGCCACAGCGGTTCAAAGAAGGCATTGGAATTATGGCCCGTCATGACCGGGCCAGAGTGGCATCAAACCGCGCGCCTGTAAACGCCGTCTGCGGGCGAAACGGCGGCCACGGGCATGGACGGGCCCATGGCCGCCTTGCCGATCAGTTCCCGTCGAGCAGCATGCCGCCGCGGGCCCGGCATTCCGCCGAAGACAGCAGCAGGTAGCCCTGGCCCTTGCAGGCATTCTGGCCCTTGCAGGAGTTCTTGTAGGAATGGCAGTCGGACTGCCCTTTGCAGGCATTGACACCACGGCAGATCGACTTGTCGCCGCTTTCGGCAACGGCCGGGGTAATGGCGGTGCCGGCCACCGCCAGCGTCAGCGCGGCGGCAGCGAGGGCCCTGCCGGATTTTCCAATATGCTTCATCGTGGATCTCCGTAAGTTTCGGGGTGATCGGCCATGATTGACCAGGGCCCGATTGTTGGCGCCGGCCCCGCGAGTCCGCCAATGCGATGTCGGCATGATTTCGATAGGCGGGCGGCATGCCGGCGGCAGCGCCCGAAACTGCCGATGCTGTTGTGAATCCCTCGAACTGCCGCTAAACGCAGCGCAGCATGACCCTCTCGAACGACACACTCAGCAGGCAGCAGATGGCCTTCGGCCTAGATCTTGCCGGCTATAGTACAGGGCGATCTGCACTTTCAGTTATCGAACCGCTGGGGGCGACCGCCCGTGCAATCATCCTTCGAAGATCACCGTTCTCGACAGCGCGTCACGGCTGTGAAGATGCGGAAGGAATCATCCCTCTGGAGGCTGAAGCACTCAAGACTTGCCTGAAATTCGGACCTGTCGCGGTAGACGTTCCGATTGATCTGGAGGGCCTGCCCGCCCCGCCCGACGTGCAGTTCCTCTGGCAATTGACCAAGAGAACAGTAGACGAAGCCTTTGAGGCGCTGCCGCCACTTGCCGACCGGCTCGGCGCGCCGGTCGCCCGATTTCGCGCAACGCTCACAGCCGCGCATCTCTGGGATACTCTGGGAACTGATCTGTTCGAGACATATCCATCAGCAACACTAGACCACTTCGGTGTTTCTACCTCGGGCTATAAGGGTAGGAACAAGCGAAATGAACAACTTGGAATCTCTAAAGCCCTTCGCCTGACGTCTTGTCCAGATGAGGACGCCTTGGATGCGATTATCTGCGCCATGGCGGCGCTTCCCAACAATCGGCTTGGCAGTCAGGAACTGCTTGAGATCGTGCAACGGAAGAATCCGTTTGCGCAATACACGCGCAAGGGCGCTACGGTTCCACAGGGCTACATCCTCGCCAGAACCATCCCCTTTCAAGCTATCGAGGTGGTTGAAGCCACTTTCACCGAATGGTTAGCTCAGCAGGCCAGTTCACAATGATCCCCAACGATATCAGGATCACCCCCGAGCTGGTGCGCGAGCACGGGCTCAAGCCTGACGAGTATGAGCGCTTCCTCAAGCTCCTCGGCCGCGAGCCGACCTTAACCGAGCTCGGCATCGTCTCCGCCATGTGGAACGAACACTGTTCCTACAAATCGTCGAAGAAATGGCTGAAGACGCTCCCGACCCGGGGTCCGCGCGTCATCCAGGGGCCGGGCGAGAATGCCGGCGTTGTCGATATTGGCGACGGCCAGGCCATCGTCTTCAAGATGGAAAGCCACAACCACCCCTCCTTCATCGAGCCCTACCAGGGG
>CAZIXE010000101.1:0-9241 GCA_964543235.1 uncultured Rhizobiaceae bacterium
AAGCGGTCAATTCATGTGCTACATAAACCGGACAACTTCAGCCGCTCTCTACACCGACGAGGGGTCCTGCAGTGCCATTTCTTCGGCCCCTAAAATTCCACCGTCAGCCGTAATGCGCGGTTTACCACTTTGCGCTACATACAACTGAAGGTGGGAATAGAGTAACATTTATGACGACCCGTTTTGACGTTTTTGCTGCAGCCAAAACGCCATTTGCGAGCTTCGAAGAGGCAACACGATACCTGGAAGAAGCCTGTCAGGAAGTGGGTTTCAGGCACCTTTCGTACTGGTGTATCAGCTATGCCGACGGTGCTCCCGACCAGGTGAGCTGGATCGCGACATACCCGCCCGACTACATGAACCACTACATGGCCAATTTCACGCCAATTGGCGACCCGGCTTTCGAGGCAACCATGTCCGGCCCCGTCATCAGCGACTGGGAGGATTTCAAGGGTGACAGGTCGGTTCAGCGAATTCATGACGTGGCTTCAAACTATGGCATTGCAAAACATGGGCTTTCCGTGCCCATTCGCGACCTCGGTCATGCCGATATTCTCTTCTCTGCCAATATCGACTGCAAAGACCACGACTGGCCAGAGCGGCGGATTGAACTCAGCAGCATCGTGGTTCTGATGGCCCACCACTATCACCGGCGCGTGTCGCCTCTGATCCGTGCGCGCCACGACAGGCTGGTAACGCGCGCGGCCTGACCGGCCGCACCAGATCAGTCGAAGAGACTGGAGACCGACTCCTCGCGGGCGGTCCGCCCGATTGCTTCCCCGATCAGCGTGGCAATTGAGATCACCCGGATATTGCGTGCCACTTTGACTGCTTCCGTTGGCTGGATCGAGTCGCTGATGACCACCTGGTGCAGTTTCGAGGACGTGATGCGCGATATGGCCCCGCCCGAAAGGACCCCATGTGTCAGGTAGGCGGCAACATCCTTCGCACCTTCCTGAATGAGTGCTTCGGCCGCATTGCACAGAGTCCCGCCTGAATCGACGATATCGTCGATGAGAATGCAGGACTTGCCGTGAACGGCACCGATAATGTTCATCACTTCGGATTCGCCCGGCTTCTCGCGACGTTTGTCGACAATCGCCAGCGGGCAGTTCAACCGCTTGGCCAAGGCCCTTGCCCGCACCACTCCGCCGACATCCGGGGACACCACAACCGTGTTGGAAACGTCATAGTGATCGTTGATGTCGCGAACCATGACCGGTCCGGCAAACAGATTGTCGACGGGAACATCGAAAAACCCCTGGATCTGACCGGCATGGAGGTCCAGCGTCAGCACCCGGTCGGCTCCGGCCCGTTCGATCAGGTTTGCGACGAGCTTGGCTGAAATCGGAGTACGGGGGCCTGGCTTGCGGTCCTGGCGGGCATAGCCGAAATAAGGAAGAACCGCCGTCACACGTCTGGCCGACGCGCGGCGCAGCGCGTCGATGATGATCAGCAGCTCCATCAGATGGTCATTCGCCGGAAACGACGTGGACTGAACAACAAACACATCCTGACCGCGAACATTCTCCTGGATCTCGACGAAGATTTCCATGTCCGCGAAGCGCCTGACCACCGCTTTCGCCAGGGGCAGCCCGAGATAGGAGCAGATAGCCTCTGCCAGAGGCCTGTTGCTGTTTCCACTGATGATCTTCATGCGCCCGAGACCCGTGCCCGCTCCGCCCTTGCAGGCGGGTCTATATCAACTGTCTGCTGCAGCGCAAACAGGCAACTCGCCACATTTGCACACGTGACTAACGGTATCGCTTCACCAGATCGAAAATGCCGGTTGCCCCTGCCTCTGTCGCATAGCGGGCCGCTTCCCCCCAGCTGACGTCAAGTGAACCTGCCGGCACATCATTGGCCTGCTTGATGGTTCCGAGGACCGACCCGCTAAACGTCGACACCGTCCAATTCAGGGTTACCGTCTGCACGGCACCTTTCGGCCTCTCCAGCGCCACGGAACCCGCCACCGTAAGGGCATCTTCGCGCGGATTGCTGATGACCGGCCACCCGGCGGCCCGCAGGGCCCGCCGCATGGCGACGGTCAGCTCGCCATTGCCCTTGCCCGGCGCACCCTTCACCGCCACGACTGCGACGGCCCTGATTTCCGGTCCGCTTGACTTTGGCTGGCCGATCTTGGCGTCCTTGCCGGGGCCCGCCATGTCGCGCTGGTCCCCGGCACCACGAGTTGTCGCGCGCGACTGGTTCTGTGGCTCCAGAGGCTCGGACAGAGCCACCGTGCTCTCAGGCGGCAGTGCACCGGGTCCATACACGGTCTCGTAGTCAATGTCCTTTTCCGCGCCCGGCCCGGCCGGTCTGAAGGCCTCGGAAGGAGGCAGGACTTCGTTGCGTTGTGACGCCGACCCTTCAAGCTTCCCGAATGGCTGCGACCCGCCCGAACATCCCGCGAGAATGGTAGCTGCAATGATCAGGGCAATGTGACGGCCGCTAACACCTCTGGTGCCGCCACTTCTGTCGCAAACGTCGATCACCGGACAATCATTTTCAGCGGATAGGAGGAAACTGCCTCGGGCGCGCCATCTCTGATGATGTAGGTCCTCCCCAGGCAGAACGCAGTATTGCTGTCGGAGTCCATGAGAATCATATGTGCAAAGAACACCTGGTTCGCCTCGATCAGTTCCGGATTACCCTCATAGAACATGGGATAGTCCATCCAGCTCGGCGCAAACTTGGCGCCCAGGGCATAGCCGCAGGCATTGAGGCGGTGGGCCCGCATCCCGAATGAGTCCAACACCCTGGCGTGCGCTGCAAACACGTCTCCAGCCATCCGGCCTGGACGCAACTGATCCTCGCAAGCCGACAACGCCGCACGCACGGCCTCGTCCATCTTTTCATGATGCTTCTTGGGTTTGCCGATGATGATCGTTCTCATCAGCGCCGCGTGATAGTGCCGGAACACGCCTGCGAACTCGAGGGTCAGTTGGTCGCTCCTGGACAACTTGCGGCGCCCCGATTTGTAGCGGCATAGCAGGGCGTCGCGGCCCGACCCGATGATGAACTCATTGGCCGGATAATCGCCGCCGCCGGCGAAGACGGCAGCCTGCTGGGCGGCAAGAATCTCCCCTTCATCCGCGCCTGCCTTGCAGCGCGCCACTGCCGCCTTGAGGGCGAGATCGCCAAGCTCTCCCGCCTTCCGTACATACCTGATTTCAGCCGGAGACTTGGTGACCCGTATGCGGTCAACGAGATTTGAGGCCTCGACGAGTCTGCAGAAGCCCTCAAGTTGCTCGTGAACCGCGCGTCCATTGAAGTATGTCAGGCCGTAGCTGTTGGTCTCGATGCCAAGGCGCTTGCCCTTGGCACCCAGGCTCTCAAGCATGTCTTTGAGTGCCGCAGCCGGCCGTGCCCCTGCTGAATCGACCCAGATCCGGATGTCGTCGATGATGGACGTGTGGCGGGCCTGGCGCAGGTCCGGGGCCCTCGTCAGCAGCGCCAGCTGGCCGTTGGCTCCCAGATAGAGGCATTGGAAGAAACAGAATCCGAAGCTGTCGTACCCTGTAAGGTAATACATGCTCTCCTGCTGGAACATGAGGAGGCCGTCGAGACCAGCGGCTTCGATGGCCAGTCGCGCCTTGCCCAGCCTCGCCTCGTACTCCGATCGTTGAAAGTGCAGTGCCATGCGCGACAGCCCCCAAGCTCTTCGTGGCCTATTCGACCAGCGAAATGGCAGAAATCTGACGACCGTAATCGGCCTCGCGGCGGTGTGTCGTCCTTCGGAAACTGAAGAAACGGGTCTCGTCCGCATAGGTGCAGAGCGCAAGATCAACCACTTTGTGGACGCCGAACTGCCTGAGGCGGGCGCTCAGATACCCCGGGAGATCAAACATGAAGTGGTAGGGGCGCTGTGACGGCCGGAACCAGGCACTTGCAGCTGCGTCTTCCACTTCGAATCTTTGACGGAAGTCAGGACCCACCTCGTAACACCTCTGCGATATCGTTGGCCCGACCACGGCCACGATGTTTTCCCGCCGGGCACCAAGTCGCTCCATTGCCATGATGGTGTTGCCGGCAATTCCGGTTAGCGCGCCCTTCCACCCGGCATGTGCCGCACCGATGACTGCCGCGCCGGGATCGGCAAACAGAAGCGGGGCGCAGTCGGCGGTCAGCACGCCAAGCGCAATTCCTGGAACTCGGGTCACCATTGCATCCGCCCTGGGCCGCACCGAAGTCTGCCAGGGGCTATCGACCACCAGCACGTCACTGCTGTGGTACTGGTGAAGGGTGACGAGACAGCTTTCGGTCAGGCCGAGTCGGCCGGCCACGATCCCACGATTACGCTTCACGCGCTCGGGATCATCTCCCGACCCCAAGCCGCAATTGAGCGAGTCGTAGAGGCCCAGTGAGCAGCCGCCGGCGCGGGTAAAAAAGCCGTGGCGCAATCGTGGCAGGGCTTTGAGTGCATCCGCCTCTATCATGCACCACCAAACGGATACGGCGCCCGAACGCCGGGTGAAACGGCAGCCATGACTTTGAACAGCCGGCCCATGAGGTCGTCGGCGAGTAACCTGTTGAGATTGAATGAGATGCCCTCTCGCTCGTCCGCGTTCGCTCGTTCTAGCAATTCCGCAGCCCGCAGTTCGACGCCCATGGCCCGCAGGAATTGCGCCTGGGTCATGACCGGTAACACCTTGGCTCCCCCGCGGGTCATCGCCTTTGCGAGCTCTTCGAAATCCACATGTGACGTGAGATCGCACGTCCCGAGGTCCGTGAACACGTCGACATAGGCATGACTGCGCATCGCCTGAAGCGTGTCGCCCGGTGCGGATGTTGTGTGGCCATAGTCGATGAAGATAGCCGCCCCCGGGTCCGCTGCAAGCCTCTTTCCCATCGCTTCAGCCATCGCATTGCGGGCCGGCGCAATTTCGGCAATCGCCCCCTCGCCGGCGTCCGCAGCCCAGGACGGTACCAATTCATCGGGTATCGGCTGCGGATTGAGCACAAACCGGTATTGGCCCTCGCTGTCCAGGCCCACATGGCGTTCGTGCCATCTGCCGTATTGCCTCTGTAGCTGCCTGACTGGCAGAGCATCAAAGAACTCGTTGCCGATGAGCATCACCGGCCCCGCCGGTACGCTATTGAGATCCTCGTGCCAGCAGACATCAAACCCCTGCCGGGCCACGGCGTTCTCTTGCACGATGCGCAACCGCGGGCTGGTCTCGACAAGGTGAACCTGTATCGCGCTCTGGAAGGCGGGCATTACCTTGGCAGCGCGCAAGATGTCAGCCATCAATACGCCCTGCCCCGGCCCGACCTCGACAAGGTTGATCCTGGCCGGAGCCCCCAGCGTTTCGTAGACCGTCGCCAGCCAGATCCCCACCAATTCACCAAACATCTGGGAGGCCTCGGGCGCGGTGATGAAGTCACCCTCGATGCCGAAGGGCTGCCGTGACATGTAGTAGCCGAATTCGGGATGGCTCAGAACCAGCGCGAAGAACCGGTCGACCGGGAGAGGCCCTTCACCCAGGATGATTTCCCGCACAATGCGATCAAGCGGCGTGGCCGGCATACTGTTTCCTGGCTCGCATCAACAGCCAGATGCCAATGGCGACAAGTGGCAGCGAATAGATCATGCCGAGCGTTACAAATCCAAGGAGGTAGCCGATATGGGCATCGGGTTCCCGGAAAAATTCAACCACGATGCGCGCTGCACCATAACCCAAGGCAAAGACCCCCGAAGCTGCGCCGCGCAGCCGCAAGGCACGATAGCGGTGAGTGGCAATCCGCACAGCGGCGAAAAGCAGTGCGCCCTCGAGCCCCGCTTCGTAGAGTTGGCTGGGATGACGCGCGAGCCCCATGGGATCGGATGGAAAGACGACAGCCCAGGGTACATCGGTGGGACGGCCGTAAAGCTCGCCATTGATGAAGTTTGCTAATCGTCCCAGGAACAATCCAACCGGCACCGAGGCGGCACCAAGGTCAAGCAAAGCATCGAGGCCGGCGCCTACGCGCCGCCCATAAAGGTATGCCGCGACGACCACCCCCAGAAAGCCGCCATGGAAGGACATGCCACCCTCCCATATCCGGAGAACATCGACGGGATAGGCCAGGAACCTGAGCGGATCGTAGAACAGCACATAGCCAAGCCTGCCGCCGACCACGACGCCAAGCGCCACCCAGATGAACATGTCGTCGACCTGGCCGGGAGTGACTGGTGGCGTCCGGTCACCCCAGAGTGCCGGGTTCGACACCAGTCGTTTCATGTAGATGTGCGCGAAGATCAGCCCCGCCACATAGGCGAGCGCGTACCATCTGATCGACAGGGGACCTATGGCAATCGCGACCGGATCGATACTGGGAAAGCTGAGGGCCAGAACAATTTGCATGTGCGGCTGCGACACTGGCGGCTGGGGCGTTGGGCGTCAAGAACAGCGGCAACGCGATATCTTGAACAAGGCATCGGAATTCACTAGCTGTTTCTCTGAAAGGAACGCCCAATGACCACGACTTCCTCTCGCTTTTTCGATGAACTCGCCAAGCTCATGACCAATGCAGCGGGCGCCGCGCAGGGCGTCCGGCGCGAGATTGACACCTTGGTACAGGCTCAGGTCGAAAGGGTCCTGAACAACCTCGATGTTGTGAAGCGCGAGGAATTCGAAGCCGTGCGCGACATGGCGCGGAAGGCGCGCGAAGAGAACGAGCAGCTGAATGAGCGGATTGGGGTGTTGGAAGCGCAGCTGGCGCGACAGACGTCAACCGCCGTCGCTGCCGAGTCGGAAGGGCCGGGCGAATCGCGCACCCTCTAAAGGTGTGGAGGAATCACGTCATCTCCACCTTCCGCTATTGCTGCTACGGCTGCGATCCGGCACGGTCCTCCTCACACGGACGAATGATTCGTCGCCTAACGACAGGACGAAGCTGATGCCCGCTCTTGCGGTCGAAGAGAGATACCCAAGCAATCCGCTGGACCGGGTTGAAGAACTGGCAGAGGCCAATGACTGGAATGTCGAACGCCAGAATGATGACGAGGTCAGCATGGCGATCGAGGCCAGCTGGGGCACCTTGCAGCTTTCGCTCAACTGGCGTCAGGATATCGAGGGGTTGCATTTGGCGGCCTGCTATGACTTCAAGGTCGGGCCGTCGAGGCGTGAGGAGGTCGGCCGCTTGCTGGGTCTCATCAATGAACAGCTTTATCTAGGCCACTTTGATCTCTGGCGCCATGACGGCACGGTGGTCTTTCGCAATGGCCTGACGCTCGCCGGCGGAGCGGAGGCGAATGAGGCCCAGTGCGAGGCGCTCATCTCTCTCGCAATCGACGCTTGCGAGCGCTATTATCCTGCTTTCCAGTTCGTGATCTGGGCGGGAAAGCCGGCTGAAGACGCGATCACGGCGAGCTTGCTCGAGACCGTGGGGGAAGCGTGACTCCGGCCCTTACAGGAAGTCTGGTTCTTGTAGGCACAGGGAAGATGGGCGGAGCCCTGCTCGAAGGCTGGCTCAGAAACGGCGTACCGCCGGCGCACCTCATCACCATCGATCCGGGACCTCCTGAAAACATCCGCAATCTCATTGAACGCCATCGCATCAGACACAATCCGCCAATAACAGAGATCGGCAATGCGGAAGTCGTCGTTGTGGCGGTCAAGCCGCAAATCATGGCGGAGGTGCTGCCGTCCCTGACAGCACTTCGGCGGTCAAGACCGCTCATCCTGTCGGTTGCTGCCGGAAAAAAGATCAGGGTTTTCGAGGAAGCCTTCGGGGCCGATGCCGCCGTGATCCGGACCATTCCGAACACACCGGCAGCAATCGGCCGCGGCATCACCGCAGTGGCCGCGAATCCCAATGTCAGCGCCGGTCAGAAGCAGCTGGCATTGAGCCTTTTGGCGGCCATCGGTGAAGTTGTCGACGTCGGCAATGAGGACCTCATCGATGCTGCGACTGCGGTTTCCGGGTCGGGTCCAGCTTACGTGTTCTATTTTACAGAGTGTCTGGCGGCAGCAGGTGAGAAACTCGGACTAGATCCAGATCTCGCCATGCAACTTTCGCGAGCAACAGTGGCCGGCGCCGGGGAACTGATGCGGATCAGTGGGCTACCGGCAGCGACATTGCGGCAGAATGTGACTTCCCCTAACGGCACGACCCACGCCGCCTTGCAGGTTCTCATGGCGGAACCCGGTCTCGGCGAATTGATGGATAGGGCGGTTGCAGCCGCCACCCGCCGCTCCCGCGAACTGGCGAGCTGATGACGCAGCCGTGCCGGCGGGCTAGAGTGTGTTGATGATGATGAACGCCCAGCAGCAGGCACTGTGGACTGCCGCCCTTCGCCTTGCCGCAGAGCGGAGATGGCAGGACCTCACGCTGGCGGAAATTGCCCGTGAAGCATCAATGACACTCGCCGAGGCCGCCGCCCTCGTAACGTCGAAGGCAGATATTCTGCGGCTCTTCCAGCGGCACAACGACTTGACCTTTCTGCAGTCGCTGCAGGGCGATCCGCTGGAAGGCACCGCCCACGACCGCCTGTTCGATGCCATGTTGCGCCGCATCGAGATTTTGACGCCCCACAAGAAGGCCCTGCGCAGCATTGTGGCCAAGCCTGCCGATGACCCCGCGGATTGGGTGAATCTGGCCTGCGGTCTTTTCGACACACAGGGCTGGTTACTCAATGCAGCCGGCATCAACGTCACGGGTCTGCGGGGTGACGTCCACCGCCTCGGCCTCGCGAAGATCTTTCGCGATGTTCTATTGCTGTGGCTTGAAGATGACGATCCGGGCATTTCCAGGACCATGGCCGCGCTTGATCGGAAACTGCGTGACGGCGCAGCCCTGGCAAAGCGTCTCGACCTGCCAATTGCTGTCCTGTCCGGCCTGATGCGCGCAGCCCGGGCCTTCCGCCACGAACGCACCCGCCGAGCCTCAGCTTCAGATGCAACAGCCGATTGATATGACGTCTCTCATAAGTTTCGACGACTTCCTCAAGGTTGATATCCGTGCCGGAACCATCGTCGCCGTTGAAGCATTTCCTGAGGCACGTATGCCCGCCTACAAGCTTCGGATCGACTTCGGGCCCGAGATCGGCATTCGCAAGTCGTCGGCCCAGATCACCGCAAACTATGCCATTGACGAACTACTCGGCCGGCAGGTCGCAGCGGTCGTCAATTTTCCGCCCCGCCAGATTGGACCCTTCATGTCCGAAGTGCTGACGCTGGGCTTTGCCGATGCCAATGGAGAAGTCGTGCTGCTGGCGGCCGAGCGGCCGGTACCCAACGGCAGCCGCCTCTACTGA
>CAZIXE010000102.1:0-9105 GCA_964543235.1 uncultured Rhizobiaceae bacterium
AAACCGCCAGTCAGAGTCCGAAATCAATGACTTGGGAATAGTTCACGGGCGACGAGATGGGGTCCGGCCCGGGGATTTTCAAGAAATCGCGGCCGCTCTGTGCCATTGTTACAACTTTTGATGGCTTTCCGCCGGCATCACCAACATTCGCAATGCCGCCCCGCAGCGGCCCCGCTGTCGGGCCGTCACCCTGCCCGGCTCAGCCCCCGCCGCGCGCCATGCAGCAGCAGCCCGGCCACCAGCCCCCAGAAGGCGGAGCCCACGCCGGCGATCGCGATGCCCGAAGCGGTGACGATGAAGGTCAGCAGCGCGCCTTCGACCTCGCGCGGCTCTTTCAGCAGCGCAATGCTGCTGCCCATCAGCGGTCCGAACAGCGCCAGCCCGGCGATCGTCGTGATGAGCGGCACCGGCAATGCGCCGAGGATTTCGACGAAACCCGCCGCGGTAAAACCGATGAGCACGTAGAACACGGCATAAGGCCACGCCATGAGCCAGCGCCGCGCCGGATCGGCATGACACTCCGGCCCGGTGACGATCGATGCCGTAATCGCCGCCAGATTGATGGCATGGCTTCCGAATGGTGCCATCATCACGGAGCCGATACCGGTGATCCACAGGCTGGCCTTGACCGGCGGCTGATAGCCGGCGGCCTTGAGCACCGCAAAGCCCGGCAGGTTCTGCGACGCCATGGTGACCAGGAACAGCGGCACGCCGAGGCTCAGGATGGTGGCAGCGTCATAGACCGGGGTCGTCCATACCGGCTGCGTCAGGCCGAAGCCGCAGCAATCGGGGCCGAATGTGCCGGAGGCAACGGCCGAGGCGATCCCGGCAACCACCACCACGGGCACCGCGAACAGCGGCAGCAGCAGCCGCAGCGCGAAGAAGACCGCGACGAGCCCCAGCACGATCGCCGGCATGGCGACCGCGGCACCCGGCACCCGCAGGCAATAGATCAGCAGCACGCCGGCCAGCATCGCCGAGGCGATCGAAACCGGAATCTTCTCGATCAGCCGTGCCAGCGGTGCAATCAGTGCCGTCAGGCACATCAGCGCCCCGGCTACGACGAAAGCGCCCAGCGCATTCGCGTAGGAAACCCCGCCCGCACTGGTGGCGATCAGCACCGCCCCGGGCGTCGACCAGGCCGTGATGATCGGGATTCGCTGCCACCACGATAGCACCACCGTCGTCACCGCCATGCCCATGCACAGGGCCATCGCCCAGGATGCCTGTTCTGCCGCCGTCGCCCCCACGGTTCGCGCCGCTTCCATGATGAGGAGGATCGTCGACGCAAAACCGACGATCACCGCGGTCAGGGCGGCGCCTGACACCTGCAGCCACTCGCGCGGGGATATCATCAGATCGGCAAGCCCGGCTCGTATTTGGCAACCCGCAGAATCAGCGTCGTCTTGACATGATCGACGTTTGCTGCGGCTGCGAGTTCGTTGATGACGAACTCCTGCACGGTGTGCAGATCGCGCGCAATACATTTGAGCAGGAAATCCACTTCGCCGGAAAGGGCATAGGCCTCCCGCACCAGCGGCCATTGCCGCACCTGCGTTTCGAAGGCCTTGAGTGCCGCTTCGGCCTGGCTCTTGAGGCCCACCATGGCGAACATCTCGACCGTATAGCCAAGCTCGGCGGCGTTGAGCAGCGCCCGGTAACCGGCGATCAGGCCGGCCCTCTCCAGGACCCTGACCCGCCTGAGGCACGGTGGCGGCGACAGCCCCACGCGGCTCGCCAGCTCCACATTGGTGATGCGGCCGTTCCCCTGCAGTTCCTTCAGGATTTTCCAGTCGATGCCGTCGAGTGTGACGGAAGTCTGCATGGCGCTGTTGCCCTCGTTCCAATTGCTAAAACTTTAGCAGTTTCGCCAACCGAACAAATGCAATTCATGGGTTATCTAGGCCAGCTTTCAGCCGCGAGGGTAATGAGGGGCCATGCCGGGCCTGCCAAAAGAACAAGCTTCAGCCTGGGGCTGGCCCGCGTCTCGTGAACGGGGGATGGCATGAGCGCTCCGCTTGCGGCGATACCGGCGGGTGATGCGATTTCCTGCAACGAGCTCCTCGAGGCGGTACTCGCCACGACCAGCGACGGCGTCATCGTCCTCAACCCTGCCGGTACAGTAAGCTACAGCAATGCCAGGGCCCGCCGGCTTCTGGGTCTTGCAGAGACGGGCCAGTCCCTGGAGCCCGGCCTTGTCCGGGCCTTCGGCCAATTGTTGGAGGCACTTGCGCGCAGCTCCGCTTCGCCTGCGACCACCCTCGTCCAGGGGCCGGGCGATCGCCAGATCAGGCTGCAGGCGCGCCGCATGTCCGATGCTAGCGCCGTCATCTTTGCCAGCGACCGCACCCGCGAGCTTGCCGACGTGCGCCGTCTCGCGCTCGCCGAAGCGGAATACCGCAGCCTCTTCGAAAATTCCGTCTACGGCATTTACCGCGACTCGCTCGACGGCAAGCCGATCCGCGCCAATCCCGCCCTGGCGCGTTTCAACGGCTATGCCGACGAACAGGAACATATCGCCGCCGTCTATGCCCGGCCCCGCAACTGGTATGTCAATCCGCGCCGTGCCGACGACTTCCATCGCATCCTCAAGACCGAAGGCCGCGTCAAGGACCTGGTTTCCGAGGTCTACCGCCATCGCACCGGCGAGAAATGCTGGATCACCGAGAATGCCTGGTATGTCTACGATGCCAATGGCAATCCCATGTACATCGAGGGCACCATCCAGGATGCCACCGAGCGCATCCGGGCCAATGCCGAGATCGAACGCCTCGCCACCTGCGATTCGATGACCGGCGCCGCCAACCGTTTCCAGTTCCTCAAGACGCTCGAGCAATGGACCGCATGCCAGAACGAGCCCTTCGCCCTGTTCAGTGTCGATCTCGACCGCTTTAAGGAAGTGAACGACACCTTGGGCCACGCCGCCGGCGACTTCGTGCTGCAGACGGTGAGCCGCCGCCTGCAGGTGATCGGCGGTGACGGCTGCGTCGTCGCCAGGCTCGGCGGCGACGAGTTTGCCATGCTCAAGGACATGCGTGGCAATCCCGGCCTCGCCGGCGAAATGGCCGCCCAGATCGTTGCGGCCCTGGCCGAGCCCATGGTCTCCGACCAGTTCAACCTCGAAGTCGGCGTAAGCGTCGGCGTGGCGTTGTGTCCTCTGCATGCCACGAATTCCGACGATCTCCTCAACAGCGCCGATCTTGCCCTCTATCATGTGAAAACCAATGGCCGGAACGGCTACCGCATTTTCGATGTCGGCCTGAAGGAGACCTTCAGGCGCCGCAAGTCGATCGAGCGCGACCTGCGCCACGCCCTCGCCAACGAAGAACTGAGCCTCTTCTACCAGCCCATCGTCGAGGCCGGCCATCGCACCGTCGACCGCTACGAGGCGCTCATGCGCTGGCATCACCCCGAGCGCGGTTTCGTTTCGCCCGCCGAGTTCATTCCGATCGCCGAGGAAGCGGGCCTGATGCCGCAGCTGGGCGAATGGGCAATCGCCACCGCCTGCCACCAGGCCCGGGCCTTTCCGGACGGCATCCGCGTTTCCGTCAATGTCTCGGCCGTGCAGCTGCGCTCCCTGCAACTCATTGCCCAGGTCGAGCGCGCCCTCAGGGACTCCGGGCTCCCGCCGGCGCGGCTCGAGCTCGAAGTGACCGAAACGGCGATCATGGCGAGCTTTACCACCGCCGAGCAGGTCCTCAACCGGTTGCGCCAGCTCGGCGTCCAGATCGCCCTCGACGACTTCGGCACCGGCTACTCCTCGCTGAGCTACCTGCAGCGCTTCGCCTTCAATACCGTCAAGATCGACCGCTCCTTCGTGGCCGGCATCGCCGAGCAGCCGGCCAATCTGGCGGTGATCCGCGCCGTCCTGTCGATCGGCCGCGATCTCGGCACCGATGTGGTCGCCGAAGGCGTGGAAACCGAGGTTCAGGCCGAAACCCTCGCCTCGGAAGGCTGCCGGCTCTTGCAGGGCTATGCCTTTGGCAGGCCCCGCAGCTACGCTGACCTGATGACCGACCTCGCCCTGCAGCGCCTGCCACGCCCGGCCGTCAGCCGTCCGCTGCCCGTCGATGGCCTGCGCAAGTCCGCCTGAATCTCACAATCTTGTGTCTTTGGCTTGCCCCGAGCGCCAAATGAGCTATGTTGTTTTCACATAGCTAATCGGAGTTCCCATGACTGTCCGCCACACCCGGGTCCTGGTCCTCGGATCGGGTCCCGCTGGCTATACGGCCGCCATTTACGCGGCCCGCGCCATGCTCAAGCCCTTGCTCATCCAGGGCATTCAGCCGGGCGGCCAGCTGACCATCACCACTGACGTCGAAAATTACCCGGGTTTCGCCGAGACCATCCAGGGCCCCTGGCTCATGGAGCAGATGCAGGCACAGGCCGCCCATGTCGGGACCGAGATCGTTTCCGACCACATCGTCGCCGTCCAGCTTGACCGGCGGCCCTTCCGCCTCACCGGCGACTCCGGCCAGGTCTATACCTGCGACAGCCTGATCATCTGCACCGGCGCCCAGGCCAAATGGCTGGGCCTTCCTTCCGAAGAGACCTACAAGGGTTTCGGCGTTTCGGCCTGCGCCACCTGTGACGGCTTCTTCTACCGCGACCGCAAGGTCCTGGTGATTGGCGGCGGCAACACTGCCGTTGAGGAAGCCCTGTTCCTGACCAGTTTCGCCAGCGAAGTCACCGTCGTGCACCGCCGCGGCGAGTTCCGCGCCGAACGCATCCTGCAGAACCGGCTGTTCGCCAATCCCAGGATCAGGGTCATCTGGGATACCGTGCTTGACGAGGTGCTGGGCACCACGGACCCGCTCGGTGTCACCGGTGCCAGGCTGCGCAACCTCCGGACCGGCCAGGTCCAGGACGTGGCCTGCGACGGCATCTTCATCGCCATCGGCCACAAGCCCGCCACCGAACTCTTTGCCGGCCAGCTCCCCCTCACGCCCGGCGGCTACATTGTCACCGAGGGCACCCCGGTCGGCACCGGCATTCCCGGCGTCTTTGCCGCGGGCGACGTGATCGACGACGTCTACCGCCAGGCCGTTACGGCCGCCGGCATGGGCTGCATGGCCGCCCTCGACGCCAACCGCTTCCTCGCCGGGCAGGAGGAACTCCAGGAGGCCGCAGCCTAGCGGGCACTCCATGGACTGGGACAAGCTGAGGATATTTCACGCCGTCGCGGATGCTGGGAGCTTTACCCATGCCGGCCATGAGCTCGGCCTGTCGCAATCGGCCGTGAGCCGCCAGATCTCCTCGCTCGAGGAAGACCTGCGTGTCCCCCTTTTCCATCGCCACGCCCGCGGCCTGATCCTCACCGAGCAGGGCGAGATGCTGTTCCGGACCGCCCACGAGGTCTTCACCAAGCTCGCCGCCGCCCAGACGCGGCTCATGGACTCGAAGGACAAGCCGACCGGCGAACTGCGCATCACCACCACCGTCGGCCTCGGATCGCTGTGGCTGACGCCGCGCATCTCCGAGTTCATGGAACTCTACCCCGATATCGACGTCATCCTGCTGCTCGACGATTCGGAGCTCGATCTCTCCATGCGCGAGGCGGATGTGGCGATCAGGCTGCGCCGCCCGACCCAGCCCGACCTGATCCAGCGCAAGCTGTTCACCGTGCGCCACCACGTCTATGCCTCCGCCGATTATGTCCGCCGCCGCGGCATGCCGAAATCGGTGGACGATCTTGACAACCACATCATCCTGACCTTCGGTCAGGCGCCGCAATACCTCACCACCATCAACTGGCTGGAGACGGTCGGCCGGCCCGACGACCAGCCCCGCCGCGCCGCGCTGCGCATCAACAATGCCTACGCCCTCCGCCGCGCCGTGGAGACCGGCATCGGCATTGCCTCGATCCCCGATTACATCATCAACCGGGATGCCGGCCTGGTGCAGGTGGACCTGGGCACCGACATGCCCTCCTTCGACACCTACTTCGTCTATCCCGAGGAACTGAAGGACACCAAGCGGGTCACGGTGTTCCGCGACTTCCTGGTGTCCAAGGCCAAGGAATGGGAGTTCTGAGCCGGGCTGCCGCTGCCCTCACTCGTCCCACGCCTGCACCACCTTCTGCCGCGAGATCTTGCCGTCCTTCAGATCGCACACGGCGATGCAGAACACCTTGGCCCCGTCGGGATAGGTGCAGGCCTGGGTGAACGCCAGCTGCGCGCCGTTCTCGATGCTGGTGTCGACCCGGTGCGTCATCGCCCGGCTGCAGATATCCTCCCAGAACGTGACGATGGCCGGCTTGCCGATGATCTCGCGCGGTTGGCTCGGCGGATTGTTGCGGTCGATGATGGTGACGACGGCATCGTCATTGTAGAAGCCGGCGAGCATGCGGCCATTGCGCCCTTCGATCGCCTGCTTGATGGCGGCACCACTCACCTGATTGGTCTTGGCGTCCATGCGGTCCTCCTGTCGCGGAACACTGTGTCACAGGCTCCGCCGCAGTTCCATGTGCGGCGGAGCCCGCCTGGAAATTACTGCGACGTGTCCGTCGTGCCGGTCGCCTCGCCCGCCAGCCCCAGCACCTGGTTGACCTCCGCCTTGAAGCCGTCCATGTCGACCTGCATGCCGTTGAGCACCGTGCTCCAGTGCCTGACGATCGCCGACATCGCCACGGCTTCGCGGATCTCGCCGTCCGTGGCGCCGTTCGCCTTGGCCGCCGCGGTGTGGAAATAGACGCAGTACTGGCAGGGAATCTGCGCGGCGATCGCCAGGCCGATCAGTTCCTTGGTCTTGCCGTTGAGCTCGGTGTTGGGATTGAGCTGCACCGACTTGAACTCGGCCCAGGCGCCGGCGATCCCCGATTCCGGGAACAGCTTGAAGAAGCCCGGCACCGAGCCGAGCGTGGCCTGGATGTCGTTGTAGGTCTGTTGCGCGCTGCTGTCGCCGGCCTTGACCGGGACTGATGCGGCTGCCAGCACCGGCACGGCCAGCGCGGCGGACACCATGGCAAGATGCTTGGTAAGACGGGTCATGATTTCCTCCATTGATCGGTCAGCGGTGGGTTCGTCAGCGGTCCCTGACCATGCCGGAAGACCTACCCCGGCTGCCCCGCTGCCGCTTCGCCCGAACGGACCAGCGCGGCATGGCCCGATTGGCCCAGGGCCCTCACACCGCCTGCGCCCTGGCCACCAGGGCCGCCGCCGCCGCCCGGGTCGGCAGGTCGAGCTTGATCAGGATATTGGCGACATGGCGTTTGACCGTGTGCTCGCTGAGCCCCAGACGCGCGGCGATACGCCCGTTGCTGAGGCCCTCGGCCAGAAGCTCGAGAACCTCCCTTTCGCGCTCGCTCAGCACGGCGAGACTGGTCTGCGCCTTGAGCGTCTGCGCCGGTTCGAGATGCTGCTCCGGCATCATCCGGGCCGCGCGCAGCGCCCGCCCGGCCTCGCTGGCCGGGAGTTCGCGATACGCATCGAAATGCAGGCCGCGGTTCTCGCCGGCCTCGACGAACACGCTTGACGCCAGGATTTCGTCCGGCCGCGCCGCCTCCGCCAGCCGCACCGCCTGCACCAGCGCCGCCCCGCGCGCCTTATCGCCCTCGATTTCGATTTCCCCGGCATGCAGGCCGGTGCAGGTTTTGAGCCGCAGGTCCTGTGAGACCTCGCGCAGGGCCAGCGCATACTCGGCGGCATGCCGCACCGCTGCGAACCGCGCCGCGATCTGCTCCATCCCGGCGGCGGCAATTTCGCCGCCCGAGCGCTGGATGAGCTCTTGGGCCTGCCGGTGGAAGCGTTCGAACTTCTGCCGCTCGCTGTGGCTCGCCGGCAGGCCCGCGGCGCGTTCGCCGCCCGGCAGCCGCACCACCGCCAGCGCCGCCAGCACGTGCTGGCGTGCCCGCCGCGACAGCCGGCCCGCCAGCGTGGTCTCGATCACGTCGGCGACGCTGTCGACATCGCCCGTCCAGATCGGATGGTCGCGGCCTGCGAGCTCGACATAGTGTGCGCCGGCGATCGCCCGGGCCACCGCCCGGCCGGCCTCGACGGCGACCCGTGCATCATCGCGGCGGTGGATGACGAGCGTTGGAACCGTCACCCGCGCCAGGACGTCGCGCACATCGATCCCGGCATTCATGCGCGCCAGCGCCACGGCCGCCGAGGGGCTGACCGAAAGCCGCTCGAACCGCGCCCACCAGGTCCTGAAATGCGGGTCGCCCACCCGCGAGGGCGCGAAATTGCCGAGCGAGGCGCCGGTGCCCCAGTCCTTCTCGGCATTTGCAATGAAACGCTGCAACTCGTCCTCGCCCATCACCGCGCTGTGGAAATGCGCATAGCTGCCATAGAGCACCAGCGAGCGCACCCGCTGCGGGTAGGTGGCGGCGAACAGGATCGACATCGGCGCGCCCTCGGAAGCCCCCAGCAGCACCGCCCGCCCGCTGCCCGAGGCGTCCATCACCGCGCGCACGTCGTCCATGCGCGTCGCGAGGTCGGGCAGCGCATCGCTCGCCACCCGGTCGCTGAGGCCGGTGCCGCGCTTGTCGAACAGGATGAGCCTTGAGAAGGCAGAGAGCCGCTTCAAGAGGTGCACGAAGCCCGGGTCCTCCCAGTGCACTTCCAGATTGGAGATGAAGCCGGGCACGAAGACGAGATCGAAGGCGCCCTGCCCCATCACCTGGTAGGCGATGCGGACCTCGCCGCTGCGCGCATAGCGGATGTCGGGAATCTTCATGGGCGCCTGCTTGCCCGGGCCATGAGCGTTGCGCCGGACCCTAACAGATTTGCGCCGCGCTCAACAACCCTGCGCCGGCCGCAGGCCTGTAACCGAAATTATGGTGTCTCACTCAAGGGGTGCAGTCCACGACATCGACCGGCACCTCGAAGCGGTGAGAGGTGCTATCATCGCGGCCTTGAACGGGACTGGGTGAACGCACGCGTCCGGCGCTTGGCCCTCAAGTGCCCTCATCCGGCGCTGCGCGCCACCTTCTCCCACCTCCGGCGGGAGAAGGGAGACATGAAATCTTTGCCAGATGTCTGCCCTCTCCCGTGCGCAGCATGGCAGAGCGCAAGCCGTGTTCTTCTCCCCTCTCCCGTCCCCGGGCCTGACCCGGGGATGGGAGAGCGACTATCTGAGGAGTCAAGTTGCATTTGCGTATTC
>CAZIXE010000103.1:0-8708 GCA_964543235.1 uncultured Rhizobiaceae bacterium
CATTGATCTCCTGCCTCCCTTCTTCCAACTGCGGGCCAGCGGGTGCACACATCATTTCTTTCGCCGCGGACGCCAATGCCGGCGTCATTGCAGCCAGGCCTTGCCCTTGCACAGCCAAGGGAAAGGCGCGCTGGAATCGCGCCGCCGTCCCGGGAGGGTGCGTTATCGCCAGTCGCCCAGCGCCGCCTGAACCAGCGTCAGGACCGCGGTGGCGGCGGTGTCGGCACGCATGATGCGCGGACCCAGCGAAATGGCCGTGACGAAAGCCAGGCTGCGCAGGCGCTGGCGCTCGCCTTCCGTAAAACCGCCCTCCGGACCGATGAGCACGGCGGCGGGAAGCGACAGGCCGTGCAGGGCTGCCAGCGGATTTGCCAAAGCCGCCGTCTCGTCAGCGTAGACGAGCGCCCTGCCCTCCTCCCAATGTGTCAGGACGTCCTCCAGCTTCTCGGGCGCCAGCACATCCGGCACGAAGACGAGGTTGCACTGCTCGGCCGCCTCGACGGCATTGGCGCGCATGCGGTCCAGATTGACATGGCTCGCAATCGTGCGGGCGGTGATGACGGGCCGGAGCCGCCGCGCGCCCAGTTCGGTCGCCTTCTGCACCAGGTAGTCGAGGCGAGCATGTTTCAGCGGCGCAAAGAGGAAGTCGATGTCGGGCGGCGGCCGCGCCGCACTCACCTTGTGCTCGATGCGCACCGTCACCTGCTTCTTCGTGGCATCGCGCAGGAAGGCCCGCCATTCGCCATCCCTGGCATTGAAGAGCGCCACCGGATCGCCGGGCTTGAGGCGCAGGACATTGACGAGGTAATGGCCCTGGTCGCGGGTGAGCGCGAATTCGCGTGCGGCCTCAAGCGATGAGTCGGTGTAAAGGCGCGGGGCCGGTTTCATGGCCCACACCTAGCGCGATTCCCGGCAAGCCGGAATCGGCTTGCCGAAAAGGAATCGCGCCAAGTCAATATCTTGAGCAAATCCTTGCCGCGAAACCGCTGCGCACTTTCGCGGGATTTGCTCTAGCAATGCCCGCTACCTGATGAAATAGGTAATGGTCGTCACCACGCGCACGATCTTGTCGATCTGCTTCTCGGGACGGTCGTTGGGAATCTCGACAGCGGGCTTGATCTCGATGATGCCCTGGTTGGCATTCTGGATGTCGCCGACGCTGGCTCCCGATTCGGCGGCGAATTTCTCGGCGGCCTCGCGGGCGCGCCGCGTCGCCTCGGTCAGCATCTCGCCTTTCAGGTCATTGACGCCGGTGAAGACATAGGAAGGACCGGCATTATAGCTGTCGGCGCTGAACACGACGCCGGCCCTGAGCAGGTCACCGACGGATCGGGCGGCTTCGGCCAGCTTGTCGACATCGGTTGACTTCACCAGCAGGTCCTGGGTCAGGACGAAGCGGGTCGCCTCGATCGTGCCTTGCGGGTTGTAGCCCGCCATGCGGTCCTCGACCTGGATGTTCTGCACGTAATAGTCCGCAGCGGCAAAGCCCTTGGCCTGGAGAAACTGCTCGACGGCAGCCTGGGCGCTCTCCAGCGACCCGCGGGCCTCTTCAAGTGTCGGGCCGGTGGCCACGAAGCGCACCGGCCAGAAGCCGAGATCGGCCTTGACCTCGCGCTCGGCGAGGCCCTTGACCGTAACGGTGCGGAAGCCGAGCCGCGACTTCACCAGCCCCTCGCCGGCCAGGAACCCCGCCGAAGCGACGCCGAGCGCAATCAGGCCGGCCGCGATGATGTTGGAAAACCCCGCCATGATCAGTCCCCCTCCGTGCACCAGTGCTTGCGCGACGATGATGGCGCGATTTGGGCCGGTCAGTCGAGCGGCTGCCAGAGGGCGGGATCGTTCAGTTCCGTCTCGGAGACGATGGGCCGGTCGTCCTCATCGGCCTCGGCCTTGAGTTCCCAGCGCAGGGGATTGTCGATCTCGCTGGCCGGCGCGAGGACCACATAGGTGTGGCCCTTATGCAGACCAGTTAGCTTGCGATAACGGGCGTTGATCATGGGAACCTCCAGACGGCTGACCGCTGTTCCATAGATAGACACAGGCGCGTCAGCTGCCCTTGCGCGGGATCAAGTACAGATGATGAACCGAGGCCGCCTGCCATTCAACGAAGCCAGGGCTTGTGGTATCGCTATCGGGTCTGATCTCCAGCGCATGACGCGATGGAGACCAGGTCTGGACGCTTACGGGAGGATTGCGGAACATGGCCATTTTTACGCTCACCGTCGATACGAACGCCAATTTCGACACATCGCTGTTCTTTGCTGCAAACCTTGCCGTGCGATACACCTCAAGAGGCTACAACAACACGGCGGGGACTGCTTACTCGACTTTCAAGCTGATCAAGAACGGCATAGTCGATGACAGCTCCACCTATAGCCACAATTTCACAGGCAAGGCCAATTCGTTCGGTTTTGCCCCTGGCGACGCGGGAGTCTTCGGCACAATAACGTCGGCGAAGCTGTCCAGCTCCACGGATGGTGTTAACTTCACACAGCTGGCCCACCTCGATATCGCGTTGGGGAGCAACACCGGTATGATCGGTGGCATCGATATGGCCACCAGCTTCTGCACACCTGAATTGCTCATGGGTCAACCGGCCCGCATCGACACCAATGGCGCCACACTGGTGATCAAGAGCAACGTAGGCGATGACACGCTCAACGGCAGCAACTTCTCCGATCAGATATTTGCCAGCGGCGGCGACGACATCTGTAACGGCTTCGATGCCGCGGACACGATTTCGGGTGGGGCCGGGCGCGATACGATCACCGGCGGGAACGGCGACGACAAGCTCAACGGCGGCGGCGAGAACGATGTCATCTCCGGGGGCGGCGGAGCGGATGTCCTGCGCGGCATTCTCGGCAATGACCGCCTGACCGGCGGCGCGGGCGGCGACAAGTTTGTCTTCAACAGCACGCTCAACCCGGCAACCAACTTCGACACCATCACCGACTTCGGCGGCGCCGACCTGATCCTGCTTGAGGACAAGATCTTCACGGCGGTGGGGGCTGCGCTTGGGGCCGGCGAGGTTCGAAACGGCGCGGCCGCCGCGGACGCCAACGATTACATCATCTACAATCCGGCAAATGGTGTTCTTTACTACGATGCCGATGGCAACGGCAGTATTCAGCAAGTGCGCTTCGCCAAGGTGGCCGAAGGACTGCTGCTCACCAACGCAGACTTCGTGATCATATGACGGTGGCGTAATCAGATAGATTACGCCGGCTTGTGGCAGACGGCTTCGATGTTGTGGCCGTCGGGGTCCCTGACGAAGGCGCCGTAATAGTCGGGGTGGTAATGCGGCCGGAGGCCGGGCGGGCCGTTGTCGGTGCCGCCGGCGGCAAGGGCCGCCTGGTAGAACGCGTCGACCGTGGCGCGGTCCTTCGCGGCGAAGGCGACATGGATGCCGGGCATGTGCCGTCCGCCGGAACCGATCCAGAAGAAGGGCTTGCCGGCCGCGCCGAAGCCTATATGCGCGGTGCCGTCGCCGGTCATCTCCGGGGTCACTTCCATCTGGACGGTGATGCCAAGCGGCGCCAGGGCCGCAGCATAGAAAACCCTGGCGCGGGCCATGTCAGAAACTGAAAAGCCGATGTGATCGAGCATGGTGCACTCCCTGACTGTGGCCTCCACTTTACGACGCTCAGGACCGCCGGCAAGTGTGCAGGGCACCTGTTATTAAAGTGCTGACTCTGCGGCGGCGTTGGAAGCGATTTCAAGACCACCGAGGCGGGGCCCTGGCGTCCGGCACGGCGCCGGGGCCTTCCCGCTATGCGTAGCGCCAGAAGGCGTAAGCCGTGAGGATCACGGCCCAGGCGAGGATGCCGCCACGCACCAGATGCGGCGGCAGGGTGCGGGCAAAGCGGGCCATGCCATAGCCGCCGAGGGCAGCCCCCGCCATCATGACAAGTGCCGGACCCCAGCGCACCAGGCCCGAGCCCCAGAAGATCGCAATGCCGATCACCGTCATGAGGGCGATCGATACATTGCGCACGGCATTGGCTTCATGGATGCTCATCGAACTGAAGATGGCGTAGATGGCGAGCAGGATGATGCCCATGCCGAGCCCGAAATAGCCGCCATAGAGATAGACGATGAATTCGAGAAGGAAAGAGAGCCACAGCCACCTGCCGCCATCGAAACTCCGGTGGCGGTCGAGCCAGCGCCGGATCAGCGGCCCGGCGGCGAAGGAGAGTGTGGCAAAGAGCAGGAGCCAGGGGATGGCAGCGTGGAAGGAGGCTTCGCCGGCCCAGACGAAGATGAGCGAGCCCGATGTGCCGCCCATGGCCGCGAGCAACAGCCGGTGCGGCAGGTGGCGGCGCACCGCTGCGATCTCGCGGCGGTAGACGAGGCTGCCGACCAGATTGGCGGGCAGGAGGGCCACGAAATTGGCGGCGTTGGCCTCCATCTCGGAAAGCCCTGCGGCAATGAGCAACGGAAAGGTCATGAAACCGGCCCCGCCGGCCATGACATTGATCATGCCGGCCAGGACGCCGCCCGCCAGTAGCAGCAACGCATCGAAACTGTCCATGACCCCCCGCCGACCGCCAGATCCTTAGGGGTGTCACGCGCATCCCGCAAGCTGCGGCTGGCTGCAGGCGTTCAGGGCGCACTGCATTCGGGTGCTGCTGCCGCCCGGCATTTCGCCGCCTTCTGCTGAGCCTTTCCCAGAGACCAGAGGGCCGCGCGCTTCTCGGCCTTCCTGACTTCCGCCGCCGTCATAGCTGCGGCGAGCGCCTCGCGATTGTGCGCTGCCTCGGGATCGCCGGAGGCCGCCGCCAGCGTGAACCAGCTATAGGCCTGCACCGTATCGCGCGGCACGGCACCGCCCCTCAAATAGATCAGGCCGAGATGCGTCTGGGCGGTAGCGATCTCCTGCTCGGCGGCGAGCCCATACCATTTCAGCGCCTGCCAGTCGTTCTGCGGCACGCCGCGCCCGGCAAAGTAGATCAGCCCGAGCGTGACTTGTGCGCCGGCGTCGCCCTGCTGGGCGGCCTTGCGATACCATTTCATGGCCCGCGAAAGGCTCCGGCCAATGCCGCGGCCCTGTTCATGCATGCGGCCCAGTTCCACCTGGGCGGCGGCAATGCCCTTCCCGGCAGCCAGACGGCACCACTTCAAGGCCGCCGCATCGTCTCTGGCGACGCCGCGGTCGCCGGCATAGATCAGGCACAGACGATACTGTGCTTCGGCCCGGCCATGTTCAGCCAGCGGCTTCCAGACCTGAAGCGCGGTCAGAACCTCGCCGCGGTCGTAAGCGGCGAGTGCGTCCGCGTAGGGGTCGGCAATTGATGGCCCCGCCGCTGCGAGCAAGACCAGTCCCGTTGCCACAAGTCCCGACGCTGCTCTCATTGTCCGGTTTCCTGCGTTCCGGCCGTGCCGCCCGGCGATGGGAAGGCGCCGTGCGGAGCTGCCGCGGCGCCGGCACGGGCCAGCGGATTTGGCAAGCATAGCATTGATGAGAAGCCTATCATACCTCGACCTGGCGGGGCGGGCCGTTGCACGAACCGGGCGGCTCGCGCTAACCCTGCCGCCGGGCGGCAAAGGAGGCACAGCATGGAGCGATTCACCGGTAGCTGCCTGTGCGGCAATGTGCGCATAGAGGCGTCGGGGCGCCCCTACCGGGTCGGCCTCTGCCACTGCCTCGACTGCCGCAAGCATCACGGCGCACTGTTTCATGCCTCCGCGGTTTTCCCCCGGGACGCGGTGACGGTCAGCGGCGAAACCCGCGACTATGCCGGGCGGCATTTCTGTCCGCGCTGCGGCTCGCCCGTGTTCGGCCGCAGCGGCGACGAGACCGAGGTCAATCTGGGATCGCTGGATGCCCCCGACCAGCTGATGCCGACTTACGAGCTGTGGACGATCCGCCGCGAGTCCTGGCTGCCGCCGTTTCCGCTCAAGCGGCATTACGCGCGCGACCGCGACGCCACGCGCCGCCACGAGGATTAGGCCACGGGCCGCGCGGCAGCGCTGCGGGCATCGCCCACCACATCACCGGTACTTCGCAAGCAGGTGCCGCGCTACCTGACGGCCGGTGGCGGCGCGCCGGCGGCAAGCAGGCTGCGGCAGCCGGTTTCGGGACAGAGGCCGAAGAGCTGGAAGCGCCCGTCGCGCAATTCATAGACATGGTGGGGATTGTAGTCGGGGAAAGGCGACTGGCAGAAATTGCCGACGACGCGCAGCTCCTTCGGCCGGCTGATGGCGATGCGGGGACGGGCGCCGGTCGTAACCGCGCTCACCATGCCGGGCAGGAACAAGGCGCGGTAACCGTTCTCCTCCGACAGCAGCAGGTTGCCCCAGGCGCAGGGCGTGCCCAGCCCGAGGAAGGCGGTGGCCCTGGCGCTGCAGCCGAACATGCATTTGTAGACGAAATAGTCGGGCCGGCCGTCGGCGTTGACGTCCTCCGGATAGCGGCTCTGCGCGGGATAGTGCTCGGTGACGATGAGTTCGCCCAGACCTTGCGCGCGGCATTCGTCAGCCCATTGTTCCGTATGCTGAGCAACGGGGGAAGGCAGGGCGACATCACGGGCGCCGGCGGCCGCCGCTTCGGGAACGGCCAGTCCAGCCACAAGCAGGAGCACGGCGATGCGCAACATGGCTGCCTCCGGCCGGGGCAACGGGCTCCGGCATGATCACAGACTAGCACGCCGCCGCAGCGTCAGCAATGCGCGGTGCAGTGCGGAACAGAGCCGCCGACGCCACATTGGCGGGCCCGCCATGGCGGCCAACTCCCGGCTACCCAGCGAGAACGGGCATTATTCCCAGCCGCATTGAAGCGTCTATCCTGCGTGCCGGCTAATGGCCAGTGGCGTCAATCATGAACTCGACTGCAATTTCCCCCAGGCCTTCGAAGCGAAGCCGCCCCGAAACCGCGCCCATATCCGCCTGCAGCTCCTGCGTAATGCCGCTCATGAAGAGACACCACTCATGCCGGTGCAGGTCGAGCGTCTGTCCAGGCGGTATTTCCACCCGCTGCGGCATGGCAAAGCCATCGCCATGCTGCGATATGTGGAGGAGATGAGTCCGGCTGGAGGCTGAAATGGTCGCGCCCAGGAAATATTCGCTTCGCGTACCGTGGTTGATGAACTTCACATGGGCGCAGCTGCAGTCCGACTGAGGACCCGGCACCATGATGGCCGGATGGACGATCTCAAGGCTGCCAACACGGTAGCCATGGGCATTCGCAACGGGGATGACCTGCGTGAGGGCGACCAAGATGGCAAGGGCGAGCCTCATTGGGTGCCCTATAGCACGGGGAGCGACATTGCTGCACGGCCGATGTATCACATCCATCAAACTGGCACCATCAGATGCGTATAGGGCGTCACGGCCCACATGACGTGGGACTTCGGGGTTTCCGGCTTGGAAACCACAGGGCAGCCGGCCATCATGTCCAGGAGGCCGACCTTCCCTTTTTGGCGAGTCCTTCTTGCCGATCCAGGCCATGGCCCATTCCGTGAGACTAGCATCGCCGCGCATTGGATCGGGATCGGGCAATGACAAACCGCGTCGCGCGTGCAGCCGGGATGATTCCGAGCAGTCGCGCCAGCGCTGCCTGCCAGGCGAGTCCCATCCGCTGCGATATCCGCTCCGCCATCACCAAGGCCGACGCGACGTTGATGGCGATCAGTGACTCAATCCTGCCATCGGCGCAGCCTTACAGCAGGATCATGGCGGCAATGGCGCCGGGTCCCGCCGCCACGCCGTGGGTCATGCCCAGAGTCAACGCGCTCACGAACAAAGCCACGGCCACCACCAGCAGCGTGGCGATGACCGAGGTGATACATTCGGACAACATGGCGACGAGGCCAACACGCTCCCGCCACCGGAGCCAGGATTACTGCACCGGAATCATCAAGTGTGCATAGGGCGTGCCGCCCCACATTACATAGGGCCGGGACGTGTCCGGCGTTTCTTCGCCCGTAGGATACCCGGACAGAGAGTCGCCGAAATTGACAATCATGACATGCGGCCTGTCCATGATCCAGTCCTTGCCTTCGGCCGGTTTGGTTGCAAACGGGTCGGTGTTGCTGGCGGCGGGCCCCCCCATCAACATGTACATGAAACCGATCTTGCCTTTAGGCGGTTCAGTCTTGCCCATCCAGGCCATCGCCCATTCCATGGAGTTCGCATCGCCGCACATCGGGTCCGCCCCCGGCGTCGACGGATCGTCCGGCATACACCAGAAACCGTTCGTGCCTTCGCGCAGTGTTTTCATCGTGCCATCCGCCTGCGGGGCATAGATCGTGGCTCCGGAAGCCACGGCAGCCGGCGCCGCCGCTTCGGCACTCTTGATCAGTGCGGCATCGTCGGCCCAGGCCGGCGCGGCGGACAATGCGGAAAGAACCGCACCGGCAGTCACGGCAATCACAAGCGATTTCATGTTCGTTCTCCCTGTCGGCTTTGGCCGCGCGCAACGCCTGTGGCGTTGCTCCGTTTGGCCGTCTAAGTATGTCGATTAGTCAGCAATAAGTCAGCTTGCCGTGAGGTTCGCCGAATCTCCAAAGGCAGCGAAGCTCACGACGCTGCTACTCTGCCGGCGTGTTCTTCGCATGGAACCGGGGATTCCATCTGCCGCCTCCTTGGGAACATGGCAGTCAAACAGCTCGTCGCTGTAATTCTTCCAAGCCGGCCCCGGTCAACGTGTCGGCCCGATAAATAGATGTTATTTTATCCCAAGTTACGTGTCAAATCGCCCGCACCGGCAG
>CAZIXE010000104.1:0-8678 GCA_964543235.1 uncultured Rhizobiaceae bacterium
CGCTTGCCGAGCAGGTTCTGGCGGAACCGGCCCTGCTTGCCCTTGAGCATGTCGGCCAGCGACTTCAGCGGGCGCTTGTTGGCGCCGGTGATGACCCGGCCGCGGCGGCCATTGTCGAACAGGGCGTCGACGGCCTCCTGCAGCATGCGCTTCTCGTTGCGCACGATGATGTCGGGCGCCTTCAGCTCGATCAGCCGCTTCAGGCGGTTGTTGCGGTTGATGACGCGGCGATAGAGATCATTGAGGTCGGAGGTCGCGAAGCGGCCGCCATCCAGCGGCACCAGCGGCCGCAGCTCCGGCGGGATGACCGGCACCACGGTCAGCACCATCCACTCGGGCCGGTTGCCCGACTCGATGAAGGACTCGACGATCTTGAGCCGCTTGGCGATCGCCTTGGGCTTCAGTTCGCCCGTGGCGGTGCGCAGTTCCTCGCGCAGCTCATCCCGGAGCTTTTCGAGATTGATGGCGCTCAGCATCTCGCGCACCGCTTCGGCGCCGATCGAGGCGGTAAACGAGTCTTCGCCGTAGTCCTCCTGGGCCTTGATGTACTCGCTCTCCGTCAGCAGCTGGTAGGGCTTGAGCGGCGTCAGGCCCGGCTCAAGCACGATGTACTGCTCGAAATAGAGCACGCGCTCGATATCCTTGAGCTTCATGTCGAGCAGCAGCCCGATGCGCGACGGCAGTGACTTCAGGAACCAGATATGGGCGACCGGAGCCGCCAGCTCGATATGGCCCATGCGCTCGCGGCGTACCTTGGCGAGGGTGACCTCCACCCCGCACTTTTCGCAGATGATGCCCTTGTACTTCATGCGCTTGTACTTGCCGCACAAGCACTCATAGTCCTTGATGGGCCCGAAGATGCGGGCGCAGAACAGGCCGTCGCGTTCCGGCTTGAAGGTCCGGTAGTTGATCGTCTCCGGCTTCTTGATCTCGCCGAACGACCATGACAGGATCTTCTCCGGCGAGGCGATGGAGATGCGGATCTGATCAAAGGTCTGTGCCGGCGTTGCCGGGTTGAAGACGTTCATGACCTCTTGGTTCATCGGTCACTTGCTCCTTGTTGCGGGGTAACCGCCCCGCCCGGGTTTGAATTCCGACTTCGAACCGGAGACAGGGCGGACCCTGTCTCCGCCGCCTAATGCTGCGAGTTCTGCAGCTCGACATTGAGGCCGAGCGAGCGCATCTCCTTCACCAGCACATTGAAGCTCTCCGGGATACCGGCTTCGAACGTGTCGTCGCCGCGCACGATGGCCTCATAGACCTTGGTGCGGCCGGCAACGTCATCCGACTTGACCGTGAGGATCTCCTGCAGCGTATAGGCCGCGCCATAGGCCTCGAGCGCCCAGACCTCCATTTCGCCGAAGCGCTGGCCGCCGAACTGCGCCTTGCCGCCCAGCGGCTGCTGGGTGACGAGCGAGTACGGCCCGATCGAGCGTGCGTGGATCTTGTCGTCGACGAGATGATGCAGCTTCAGCATGTAGATGTAGCCGACGGTGACATTGCGGTCGAACTTCTCGCCGGTCTTGCCGTCATAGAGGGTGACCTGTCCCGACGAGGAAAGCCCCGCCTCGGCCAGCAGCCTGGCGATGTCCTCTTCATGAGCACCATCGAAGACCGGAGTCGCGATCGGCACGCCGTTCCGCAGCTGCGAGGCGAACTCGATCAGATGCTCGTCGTCCATGCCCTCGAACTCGTTGCCCTTGCCGTAGATCTTCTCGATGCCTTCGCGCAGCTGGCGGGTCTTGCCGGACTCGTGATAGGCGTCGATCATCTCGCCGATCTTCCGGCCGAGGCCGGCACAGGCCCAGCCGAGATGGGTCTCGAGGATCTGCCCGACATTCATGCGGCTGGGCACGCCCAGCGGGTTGAGCACGATATCGACATGCGTACCATCTTCCAGGAACGGCATGTCTTCGATCGGCACGATCTTGGACACCACGCCCTTGTTGCCATGCCTGCCGGCCATCTTGTCGCCCGGCTGGATCTTGCGCTTCACCGCAACGAACACCTTGACCATCTTCATGACGCCGGGCGGCAGTTCGTCGCCGCGCTGCAGCTTCTCGACCTTGTCGAGGAAGCGGTTCTCGAGCCGCTTCTTCGAGTCCTCATACTGCTGGCGCATGGCTTCAAGCTCCGCCATCGCCTTTTCATTCTGCAGCGCGATGTTCCACCACTGCGAACGCGGCATGTCCTCCAGGACCTTGGCCGTGATCTTGCCTTCGATCTTGTGGCCCTTGGGTCCGCCCGAAGCCGTCTTGCCTTCGAGATAGGCCTGCAGGCGGCCGTAGGAGTTGCGGTCGAGGATCGCCAGCTCGTCGTCGCGGTCCTTGGCCAGGCGCTCGATCTCCTCGCGCTCGATGGCGAGCGCGCGTTCGTCCTTGTCGACGCCGTGACGGTTGAACACCCGGACCTCGACCACCGTGCCCGAAACGCCGGGCGGCAGCCGCAGCGACGTATCGCGCACATCCGAGGCCTTCTCGCCGAAGATCGCCCGAAGCAGCTTTTCTTCCGGCGTCATCGGGCTTTCGCCCTTCGGCGTGATCTTGCCGACGAGGATGTCGCCGGGCTTGACCTCGGCACCGATATACACGATGCCGGCCTCGTCGAGGTTGCGCAGCGCCTCCTCGCCGACATTTGGAATGTCGCGGGTGATCTCTTCCGGTCCGAGCTTGGTGTCACGGGCCATGACATCGAACTCCTCGATATGGATCGAGGTGAACACGTCATCGCGCACGATGCGCTCGGAGAGCAGGATCGAGTCCTCGAAATTGTAGCCGTTCCACGGCATAAAGGCCACGAGCACGTTCTGGCCGAGCGCCAGGTCGCCGAGGTCGGTCGACGGTCCGTCGGCGATGATTTCGCCGGCCTTCACCTGGTCGCCGACCCGCACCAGCGGCCGCTGGTTGATGCAGGTGTTCTGGTTCGAGCGCTGGAACTTGAGCAGCGTGTAGATGTCAACGCCCGACTTCGAGGGATCGGTTTCCTCGGTGGCGCGGATCACGATCCGCTTGGCGTCGACCTGGTCGACCACGCCGGTACGGCGGGCCGTGATCGCCGCTCCCGAGTCCTTGGCAACGACCGACTCCATGCCGGTGCCGACCAGCGGCGCATTGGTGCGAACCAGCGGCACCGCCTGGCGCTGCATGTTCGAACCCATGAGCGCCCGGTTGGCGTCGTCATTCTCGAGGAAGGGAATGAGTGCGGCCGCCACCGATACCAGCTGCTTCGGCGAAACGTCCACAAAGTCGATCTTGTCCCGCGCCACGGTAAGCACATCGCCGGCGTGCCGCGCCGTCACCAGTTCCTCGGCGAAACCGCCGTCCTTGGTGAGTGGCACATTCGCCTGGGCGATGTGATGCTTGGCCTCCTCGATGGCCGACAGATAGACGACCTCGTTGGTGACCTTGCCGTTGACCACCTTGCGGTAGGGGGTTTCGATGAAGCCGTACTTGTTCACGCGCGCATAGGTGGCGAGCGAGTTGATGAGACCGATGTTCGGGCCCTCCGGCGTCTCGATCGGGCAGATGCGGCCATAGTGGGTGGGGTGCACGTCGCGCACCTCGAAGCCGGCCCGCTCGCGGGTCAGGCCGCCCGGGCCAAGGGCCGACAGCCGCCGCTTGTGGGTGATTTCCGAGAGCGGATTGGTCTGGTCCATGAACTGCGACAATTGCGAGGACCCAAAGAATTCGCGTACCGCCGCCGCCGCCGGCTTGGCATTGATCAGATCATGCGGCATCACCGTGTCGATATCTACCGATGACATGCGTTCCTTGATGGCGCGCTCCATGCGCACCAGCCCGAGCCGGTACTGGTTCTCCATGAGTTCGCCGACCGAGCGGACGCGGCGGTTGCCGAGGTGGTCGATGTCATCGACCTCGCCCTTGCCGTCGCGCAGCTCGTGCAGGGTCTTGATGACGGCGAGGATATCCTCCTTGCGCAAGACCCGCATGGTGTCGGGAACGTCGAGTTCGAGCCGCATGTTCATCTTGACCCGGCCGACGGCCGACAGATCGTAGCGCTCGGGATCGAAGAACAGGCCGGAGAACAGGGCCTCGGCCGTCTCCTTGGTCGGCGGCTCGCCCGGACGCATGACGCGGTAGATCTCGAACAGCGCCTGTTCATAGGTCTCCGCCTTGTCCGCCTTCAGGGTATTGCGGATATAGGCGCCGATGTTGATATGGTCGATGTCGAGGATGTTGAGTTCGGCATAGCCGGCCGCCGTCAGCGACTTGAGCAGCTTCTCGTCGATCTCGTCCCCGGCTTCCGCGAAGATCTCGCCGGTCTTCTCGTTGACCAACTCGTCGGCGAGGTAGAGCCCGTAGAGGTCCTCGTCGCGAACCAGCAGGTCCTTGACGCCGTCTTCGGCAATCTTCCTGGCAAGCCGCGGGGTGATCTTCTTGCCGGCCTCGACCACGACCTGCTTTGACTTGGCATCGATCAGATCGACGGCAGGCTTCATGCCGCGATAGCGATCGGGGCTGAAGGGCGTGCGCCAGCCGTCCTTGGTCTGGGTATAGGGAACCGTGCCGTAGAAATAGTGCAGGATCTGTTCGCTGTCGTAGCCCAAGGCATAGAGCAGCGTCGTCACCGGCAGCTTGCGGCGGCGGTCGATGCGGACATTGATGATGTCCTTGGCGTCGAACTCGAAGTCCAGCCACGAGCCGCGATAGGGGATGATCCGTGCCGCAAACAGCAGCTTGCCCGAGGAATGCGTCTTGCCCTTGTCGTGATCGAAGAACACGCCGGGCGAGCGGTGCATTTGCGAGACGATGACGCGCTCGGTCCCGTTGACGATGAACGTGCCGTTGGCCGTCATGAACGGGATGTCGCCCATATAGACATCCTGTTCCTTGATGTCCTTGACCGACTTGGCCTGCGTGTCCGGGTCGATCTCGAAGACGATCAGGCGCAGCGTCACCTTGAGCGGCGCCGCATAGGTCATGCCGCGCTGCTGGCATTCGTCGACATCGAACTTCGGAGCCTCGAATTCGTAGCGCACGAATTCGAGCATCGCCTGGCCGGAAAAGTCGCTGATGGGAAACACCGACTTGAAGACCGCCTGCAGTCCGTCGTTGACCCGGCCGCCGGGCGGTTCCGTGACCTGCAGGAACTGATCGTAGGATTCCTTCTGAACCTCGATGAGGTTTGGCATTTCCGCGACTTCCGCGATCTTGCCGAAGAACTTCCTGATCCGTTTGCGACTTGCGACCGTCTGAGCCTCAGCCATCTTCGTTCCTTTGAATAGTGTTCCTACAAGCCAGTTCAACGGCTTGCCCGAGGCCTCGGGCAAAGGCCTCAGGAAAACCGTTGTCACGCGACCAACTGATTAAGTCTCCGGGGTCCGTCGCGGACCCCGGATGACCGAACCGCATTACTTGAGCTCGACCTTGGCGCCCGCCGCCTCGAGCTTCTTCTTCATCGCCTCTGCATCCGCCTTGTTCACGCCCTCCTTGACAGGCTTGGGCGCGCCTTCGACCAGGTCCTTGGCTTCCTTCAGGCCGAGGCCGGTAATGGCGCGGACTTCCTTGATGACTTCGATCTTCTTGTCGCCGGCCGCGGCGAGAACCACCGTGAACTCGGTCTTCTCTTCCACCGGAGCTGCGGCCGCACCGCCGGCGCCGGCCACGGCCGCCACGGCCACCGGCGCAGCGGCGGAAACGCCCCACTTCTCTTCCAGCATTTTCGACAGTTCGGCGGCCTCGAGAACCGTGAGGCTCGAAAGATCGTCAACCAGTTTGCTCAAATCAGCCATCTTACTTCTCTCTCTTGTTCGGTTTGAACCAATGCACGTTTCGGGGAGCCGTCATGCGGCCTGGTCTTTGGTGGCATAGGCGTTGATCACGCGGGCGATCTGGCCGCCAGGCGCCTGCAGCACGCCCGCGATGCGGGTGGCCGGCGTCTGGATCATGCCGATGATCCTTGCCCTCAGCTGGTCCAGCGAGGGCAGTTCCGCGAGCGCCTTGACGGCGGCGGCGTCCATGACGGTCTTGCCGAGTGCGCCGCCCAGGATCACGAACTTGTCGTTGGCCTTGGCGAATTCGGCAGCAATCTTGGGCGCCGTTACCGGATCGCTGGCAAAGGCCAGCATGGTCGGACCCTTGAACAGGTCCTTCATTCCGGATGCGTCAGTGCCTTCCAGAGCAAGCTTTGCAAGACGGTTCTTGGCAACCTTCACGGTCGCCCCCGCCTGGGACATCTTCGCGCGCAGGTCGTTGACCTGGTTGACGGTGAGCCCCTTGTTGTGGGCCACGACGACAACACCGGTGGTTGAGAACACCTGGTGGAGTGCCGTGACGAGCTCTCTCTTTTCAGCTCTATCCACTTGCTCTCTCCTTCTGTGCGCCCTCCGCCAGGAGGAGCGCGGGTGGATCAACCGCCAAGACTCGACCTACTTGCTGCAAGCAGGCGAGGCCCAGCGGCGCTCACTTGCCTGTCGCTCCCGGCAACAGCCGGAAGTTAGAAGGTTCAAACCGCGCCGGGACCCTTGCGGGAACCGGAACATTTGATCCCATCTCATGCAGGCCTGGTGGTTTAAGCAGAATTGGAGTTCTGCGCCTGCAATCTCGGACAGGTTAACCGGAGTCTCAGCGACCCCGGTTATCCGCATGAAAAACCGAAAGATTCGTCATGCGAAACTGGTTGTTTCCAATCAGGTTGCGCTGGCAACACTGCTCAGATCGACCTTGAGGCCGGGCCCCATAGTCGAAGAAATGGACACTTTCTTGACGAAGGTTCCCTTCGCCCCCTGGGGCTTGGCCTTGATCACGGCATCAACGAAGGCCTTGATATTGCCGGTGATCTGCTCCTCGGTGAAACTCGCCTTGCCGACCCCGGCCTGGACGATCCCGGCCTTTTCGACCCGGAACTCGACCGCCCCGCCCTTGGCGGCCTTGACGGCCGCCGCAACGTCCATGGTGACCGTCCCGACCTTGGGATTCGGCATCATGCCGCGGGGACCCAGAACCTTGCCCAGGCGGCCCACCAGGCCCATCATGTCGGGGGTGGCTATGCAGCGGTCAAAGTCGATCTGGCCCTTGTTCACGACCTCGAAAAGATCCTCGGCACCGACCACGTCGGCGCCCGCCTTCCTGGCTTCCTCTGCTTTCGGACCCTTGGCGAAAACGCCGACCCGAACCTTGCGGCCGGAGCCATTGGGCAGATTGCACACACCGCGCACCATCTGGTCGGCGTGACGCGGGTCGACCCCCAGATTCATGGCGATCTCGATGGTCTCGTCGAATTTGGCATTGGCGCGCGCCTTGATGAGCTTGACCGCCTCCGCGATGCTGTAGGCCTTGCTGCGGTCAATGCCCTCGGCATTCTTCACGAGCCGCTTTGCTGGTTTTGCCATCGTCTTACTCCACCACCTCGAGGCCCATCGACCGTGCCGAACCGGCGATCTCGCGGGCGGCCGCGTCAATGTCCCGGGCGTTCATGCCGGAGATCTTTTGTGCGGCAATTTCGCGGCATTGCGCCATCGTGACCTTGCCCACCAGGCTCTTGCCCGGCTCCTTGGATCCGGCATTGATCTTGGCGGCCTTCTTGAGGAAGTAGGACGCCGGCGGCGACTTCATCTCGAAAGTGAACGACTTGTCCTGGTAGGCAGTGATCACCACCGGCACCGGCGAGCCCTGCTCCATGCCCTGCGTCTTGGCGTTGAAAGCCTTGCAGAATTCCATGATGTTGAGGCCCCGCTGCCCCAGCGCCGGCCCGATGGGTGGCGACGGGTTGGCCTGGCCTGCCGGAACCTGCAGTTTTATGTAACCAACGATCTTCTTAGCCATGTTTTTCCTTCATCCCTCATTGCCGAGGTTAGTGGTCCGGCCCACCGTGAGCCTCCCACCATGCAACGCGCCGGCCGCGAGGTCAGCGGACCTTCTCGACCTGCGCGTATTCCAGTTCGACCGGCGTCGGCCGGCCGAAGATTGACACTGCCACCTTGAGGCGTGACCGCGCCTCGTCGACCTCCTCCACCAGACCGGAGAATGACGCGAACGGCCCGTCGGCGACGCGCACCTGTTCGCCGACCTCGAAATGCAGCGTCGACTTCGGCCGCTCCACGCCTTCGGCAACCTGGTTGAGGATGCGGGCCGCCTCGGCATCGGTAATCGGCACGGGCTTGTTGTCGGACCCGAGGAAACCGGTGACCTTCGGCGTATTCTTGATCAGGTGATAGGCCTGATCCGTCATCTCCATCTTCACCAGCACATAGCCGGGGAAAAAGCGCCGCTGGCTCTTGATCTTCCGGCCACGGCGAATCTCGATCACTTCCTCGGTCGGCACCATGACCTGCTCGAACAGGTCCTGCAGGCCTTTCTGGGCAGCCTGTTCCTTGATCGACTCGGCCACCTTGTTCTCGAAATTCGAGTAGGCGTGAACGATGTACCAACGCTTCGTCATGCTGTCCTGCCGGTTAGAGACCAAACAAGGCCTTGTCCACGCCCCACTTGAGGATGGCATCGACGATCAGGAAGAACACCGAGGCAAGGGCCACCATGATCAGCACCATGATGACGGTGATCGAGGTCTCCTTGCGGGTCGGCCAGGTGACCTTGTTGGCCTCCTCGCGGACTTCCTGAACGAATTCGAATGGATTGGTCTTTGCCATTGTCCTCTTAGAAACTGGCAGGGGCAGTAGGGCTCGAACCCACGACCTGCGGTTTTGGAGACCGCCGCTC
>CAZIXE010000105.1:0-8640 GCA_964543235.1 uncultured Rhizobiaceae bacterium
CAACGACGCCGGGAAAAGAAGGCATATGGCTGATGATGACCTGCCGGCCTGCCGTTTCAGATTTGACATCGACTGGCACCGCGACTAGACGTTGCCCGCTATTGCGGAAGGCTTGGATGCGGCCGCGGTCCGGTCTGTTCATGGTTATGACGCCATCCAGCATGGGCAGAAAAAGCAACTTGAGCCATTGACGTTAACCTGAAACCCGCCACATCATTGATCTGGGCGAGGGAGCTTCATTGAACCCATGCACATACAAATCACCGGAAAGAACCTCGATATCGGCGACGCACTGCGCAGTCATGCGGGCGAGCGGCTCGAAACCATTGCCGAGCGCTATTTCGACGGGGCAGTGAGCGCTCATGTGACGGTTGAGAAGCAGCGGACCAGTTTTGTGACCGACTGCAGCCTGCACCTCGCTACCGGCCTGGTGCTGCAGGCCCATGGGGCCGCCGGGGAAGCCTTTGCCAGTTTCGAAGGGGCCGCCAGCCACCTCGAGAAGCAATTGCGCCGCTACAAATCCCGGATCAGAAAGCACCATTCGGCTCGCAAAGAGCCAGTGAGACGCGAACCTGCAGCCTACTATACGATTGCTCCGGCCGGTGAAGAGGAACAACAGGAACCCGCTGATCTCAGCCCGGCCATCATTGCGGAAACGCCGCATTCAGTTGCCGAACTGTCGGTCGGAGAGGCCGTTATGCAGCTCGATATCTCGACAATGCCTTTCGTGCTATTCCGCAACACGCGAGACGGGGTTCTCAACGTCGTCTACCGCAGGCAGGATGGCAATATCGGTTGGATCAATCCTTCGCCGGCCAAGCAGTCCTGAATACTGCCCGCCGGGCTCAGGAAAGGGCACTCATGAGCCTGTCCGACATCATTGAAGAGCGCTCGGTCTATCCAGCGCTCAAAGTCCAAAACAAGAAACAGCTGCTGCAGGAGCTGTCACAGGCGGCGGCCCAGATCACCGCTGTCGACCATCGCATCATCTACGAAACCCTGTCGCGTCGCGAGAAGCTGGGCTCCACGGGTCTCGGCCAGGGCATTGCCATACCGCACGGCAAATTACCGTCGATTACACGCGTCTACGGCGTGTTTGCACGACTTGCGCATTCCATCCCCTTTGATGCCGTGGACGAACAGCCAGTTGACCTCGTGTTCCTGCTGCTTGCACCGGAACATGCCGGGGCCGATCACCTCAAGGCCCTGGCGAGGATCTCGCGGCTCCTGCGCGACCCGGCGATCATCTCGAAACTCAGGGGCACAGAGACGGCGGAGGGGTTATACGCCATCCTCACCGAGCCCTCGGGAACCGAAGCAAGCGCGGCTTGAATCCTCTTTATTCAGTGAACGCTCATGGTGAGCATCTCATGTTCCATGGCGCTGGCAACTGCACCTTCGCGGTTGCCCGAAATGGAGATGGGCGTGCCGTTTGCGGCATAGAGGCAGAACAGTCTGGCATTCTCAGGAACCGCAACATTGCCGCCCAAGAGCTTTGCCGCCTCGGTTGAGCCGATCTCGCGGATATAGCCGAAGTATCCGGCCCCCAACAGGGCCAGATCCTCAGGTGTGACGTCCATGGTCTTCTTGGTGTTTTCCGTGTTCATGGTTCAACCTCCACGAATCTCGATGCGGCGGACGACGCGATCCGGTTCCGGCCGCTCGAGCTCAATCTTCAGCAGTCCGTCCTCAAGATCAGCGCCAAGGATCCTGATGCCGTCAGCCAATACAAAGGCCCGTTGAAACTGGCGCGCGGCAATGCCGCGATGCAGGTAGGCACGAGACTCATCGTCTTTCTGGCGGCCACGGCAAATGAGCTGATTGTCCTCGATCGTCACCTCAAGGTCGTCGCGGGAAAAGCCCGCCACGGCGAGCGTGATGCGGAGCCGCTCCGACTGGCCTTCGCCGCCCGGCAAGCGCTCAATGTTATAGGGAGGATAGCCGTCGCCATTGGTCTTCGTTGCACGATCAAGCATCCGCTCCAAACCGTCGAAGCCGAGGAGCAGAGGCGAAGAGAACAAGGAAACACGCGTCATACCTACAAGCCCTTTTTCAAGCAGCCTTGATGACCCGGCCCTCACAGGCACCGTATCATCATGCCCAAAATATGTGCCCAGGGTATTAACGATTCAAGAGCAGGCAGGCGCAGGAGGCCGGCGCACTCTACGTAAGGTTAGATTTATCCTACCGCCATCGCTCAAAAGAGTGCATGTGTTAGCCAGGATGCGGTCGATACCGTGATGGATGAGCCGTGCGGAGCCCCCCATGACGAGGATGTCGCCGGAAGACAGTTTCAAAGTCCTTGTTGGCCCGCCCCGCTTGGTACCGCCGAATCTGAAAACCGCAGTGTCGCCAAGCGACAGCGAAACGACCGGCGCGGCAAAGTCCTGCTCGTCGGCATCCTGGTGCAGGCCCATTTTCGCTCCCCCACGATAGAAATTGACAAGGCAGGCTTCCGGCGGATGCGGATAAGCAGAAACTGCCTGCCAGAGCGAGAGAAGCGTCTGGGGCAATGGGGGCCAAGGCCTGCCCGTCTCCGGATGCAGGGTCTGATAGCGATAGCCGCTGCGATCCGAGACCCAGCCGAGAGACCCGAAATTGGTCATGCGCACCGAGAAAGGCCGGCCAGTCCGGGGCATCAGGGGCGTGAAGTATGGGGCTTCGGATGCTGCCGATACGACAAGCCGCAGCAGCTCTTCCTGCTGGCCGCGATCAACGTAACCAGGCCAGAACACAAGGCCCGGGGCAAGCTCGATCACCCTTCGGCCTTGGCCACGCCGACCAAGGCCGGCCGCAAGCAACGCTCACCAATGGCGTAACCGGCCTGGAGTTCCTGAACGACAGTCCCCGGTGGCTCAGCGCTGGTCGGCACTTCGAACATCGCCTGGTGCATGTTGGGATCGAATTTCTGACCGAGCGCCTCAATGCGGCGAATGCCGTGGCGCTGGAAAACATTCAGCAACTCGCGTTCGGTCACCTCGACGCCGGCCAGGAGATTGCGGCTGGTTTCATCCGCGGTCTCGCGGCTTTCCGGCGGCACCGCGGCAATAGCGCGGCCGAGGTTGTCGGCGACACTCAACAGGTCGCGGGCAAAATTCGTGGCGGCGTACAGGGTGGCTTCGGCCTTTTCGCGGTCGGTGCGCTTGCGCAGATTGTCCATTTCGGCTGCAAGGCGAAGGAGCTTGTCCTTCAGCCCCGACATCTCTTCCCGCAGCCCCGCAATTTCCGAATCCCGGGGGTCAGGGGTGATGGTCTCGGGTGCGAAGTCGAAGCCGGAATCGATGTCGGGGGCGGCTTCCAGCGGCGCTGCCGGGTCAGGGAGTTCGGGCGGGTTCACCGTCTCAGGCGTCTTCGTCTCGTCGGTCATGACAACGTCTGTCTAGTCCAATTTAGTGGGAATTCGACCGGCATATCGGGCCAGACGGCGCAAAAATCAAGTCAGGAGACGACCCAATACCTTGGCGGTATAGTCAACCATTGGAATAATGCGTGCATAGTTCATGCGCGTCGGTCCGATAATGCCGAGAATACCGACGATCTTCTCATCGCTGTTGCGGTAGGGAGCCACCACCAGTGACGAGCCAGAAAGCGAAAACAGCTTGTTCTCGGAACCAATAAAGATGCGCACGCCCTCGCCACCTTCGGCAAGGCCCAGAAGCTGGATCAACTCCTTCTTGTTTTCTATGTCGTTGAAAAGCCTCCTGATCCGCTCGAGATCGTCGATAGCGGTCGACTGTTCCAGGAGATTGGCCTGGCCCTTCACAATCAGCGTCTTGGACTCCGGGTCGATATCTCCAGCCCAGACGGCTATCCCGGCTTCGACGACCTTGGCGGAGAGTTCATCAAGCTCGGTCTTCAGGCGATCCATTTCTTCGGTTACGAAGCGTTTCACTTCCGAAATGGTCTTGCCTTGGAAGCGTGCGGACAAGTAGTTGCCGGCCCTCAGCATGGCCGCGGGCGGCATGCCGGGCGGTACGTCTATGATGCGATTCTCGACCGATCCATCTTCGGCCACCAGGATCACCAAGGCGCGGCCCGGCGCGAGACTCACAAACTCAATATGCTTCAGTGGTGCGTTGATCTTTGGCGCCATCACCACGCCGGCGTAGTGAGAGAGGCCAGAAAGAAGCGTTGTCGCTTCACCGAGCACATCCTCCACGCGGCGTGCCCGGTTTGAGCCGGCAATCTGGGCATCGATCCGGGCGCGCTCATCCGGTGAAATCGACCCCACCTCCAGCAAGGCATCTACGAAGAAGCGCAGACCTGCTTCGGTAGGAACCCTGCCCGCACTGGTGTGCGGGGAATAGATCAGTCCCGAGTCCTCAAGGTCCATCATGACATTTCGGACCGAGGCGGGCGACAGGCTGGAGGGCAGAATGCGAGAAATGGTGCGTGAGCCTACCGGTTCGCCGGTTTCGAGATATGTGTCGACCAGGCGCCGGAAGATTTCACGCGAACGCTGATCCAAACCTGCCAGGCCGGAGCCACGTTCATCGACAAGTTGCCGGGGCGGAATAACCGTCATGCCAATAATCTAGAAATCAAGTTGGCGCCGGTCAATCGAGGGGCTAAAAGCCGGTTCATTCCAAGGAAAGGCGATACGAAATGCGTCCGTCGGGGCGAAGGGCTGATCAATTGCGTGAGGTGCGCTTCGAGCGCCAGTTCACCAAGCACGCCGAAGGTTCCTGCATGGTCCGGTTCGGAGACACCCATGTGCTGTGCACGGCGACACTTGAGGACAAGGTGCCGGCCTGGATGAAGGGGCTGGGGAAGGGCTGGATCACCGCCGAATACGGCATGCTGCCACGCTCGACCGGTGAGCGCGTGCGGCGAGAGGCCGCGCAGGGGCGGCAATCAGGCCGGACCCAGGAAATCCAGCGTCTGGTTGGCCGCAGCCTGCGGGCGGTAGTCGATCTCAAGGCCTTGGGCGAGCGACAGATCATCCTCGACTGCGATGTCATTCAGGCCGACGGCGGCACACGTACGGCCGCGATCACGGGAAGCTGGATCGCGCTCCACGACTGCCTCGCCTGGATGTCGGCGCGGTCGATGTTCACGGCATATCCGCTCAAGGACCACGTTGCAGCGATTTCCTGCGGCCTCCTTGAGGGAATGGCCATCCTCGACCTCGACTACGCCGAGGATTCGAGTGCCGGTACCGACGCCAACTTCGTAATGACAGGTTCGGGCGGGATCGTCGAAATCCAGGGGACCGCCGAAGGGGAGCCGTTTTCGCAGGAAAGCCTGCTCGAATTGCTGGCACTGGCGCGCAAGGGCATCACTGAACTTGTGACCTTGCAGAAGGCGGCGATCGCATGAGGCCCAGGGGAGTCCTCGAAACGGTCATCTATGCCGAAGATCTGGACGCGGCGCGGGCCTTCTATGAGGGCATTCTGGGGCTCGAGTGTTTCGCTCGTCACGGGGAGCGGGACCTTTTCTTCTATTGCGGGGACCAGGTCCTGTTGGTGTTTAATCCGCGGCAGACCGAGATCCCCCGTCCGGCCGAACCCGGGGTTCCGCCCGCGCATGGCGCGCATGGGCCCGGGCATGTGTGTTTCCGAGCGGAAGCACACGAGATTGCGGCATGGCGGGCACAGTTCCAGCGCCTTGGTGTCGCCATTGATGCCGATTTCGAGTGGAAAAGCGGCGGCCGCTCGCTTTACGTCCGCGATCCGGCCGGCAATTCGGTAGAGTTCGCCGAGCCCCGAATCTGGGGACTGCCCCGTCCGAAGCGGTCGCTCAGGGGCGAGCGGATCGTTGTGGCCACACACAACAGGGGTAAGCTCGAGGAGTTCGCCGCCCTGTTCAATCCGCATGGCGTGACGGCCGTCTCTGCCGGGGAACTCGGCCTGGCGGAACCCGAAGAGCACGAGTCCACATTCACCGGCAACGCCCGCATCAAGGCAAAGGCGGCGATGACGGCAAGCGGGCTTGTGGCGCTCGCCGACGATTCCGGACTTTGTGTGGAGGCTCTCGACGGCGAGCCCGGCGTTCACACGGCCGACTGGGCTGGTCCCCAGCGGGACTGGGCGATGGCGATGCGCCTGATCGAGGAGAAGCTCCAGGCCAAGGGGGCAACGACGCCCGCGGCACGGCGCGCCACATTCAACTGCACGCTCTGCGTCATGTGGCCGGACGGGGAAGAACGGTTCTATGTGGGGCAAGCCTCCGGTCGTCTGGTCTGGCCGCCGCGCGGTGCGCATGGCCACGGCTACGATCCGATGTTCGTGCCCGACGGCGAAACTCAAACCTTCGCCGAGCTCGACCCGGCCCATAAGAACCGCATCTCGCACCGGGCGCAGGCCCTGCAAGAATTGTTCGATGATCTCTTCTGAGCAAGGTTTCGGCGTCTACGTCCACTGGCCGTTCTGCAAGGCCAAATGTCCCTATTGCGATTTCAACTCGCATGTACGGCACGATGGCGTCGATGCCATGGCATTTGCCCGGGCGCTGGCCAGGGAGATCAACTGGCTCGCGCAGCGGGCGCCGGGGAAGACGGTGACCAGCATCTTTTTCGGGGGCGGGACGCCGTCGCTGATGCCGCCTGCAGCGGTCGCACAGGTACTCGAGGCGATTGCGGAGGGATGGACTGTCGTCCCCGACTGCGAGATCACGCTCGAAGCCAATCCAACCAGTGCCGAGTCGGAGAACTTTGCCGGCTACCGCGCGGCCGGCATCAACCGCCTGTCCGTCGGGGTGCAAGCCCTCGACGACGCCGCGCTGCGAATGCTTGGTCGCCAGCATAGCGCCGCCGAAGCGACCCGTGCCTTCCGCCTTGCGGCCCGCATTTTCCCAAGAGTTTCCTTCGACATGATCTATGCGAGACCAGAGCAGACGGCGGCGGCCTGGCGCACGGAGCTGTCGCGAGCACTTGACGAGCAGCAGGGCCATATGTCGCTGTATCAGCTCACCATAGAGCCAGGCACCAGCTTCGGCGCGCTGCATGCCAAGGGCCGTTTTCGGGTCCTCGACGAGGAAACGGCGAACGACCTCTATTTCATCACCCAGGAGCTGACCGACAGGGCCGGGCTGCCAGCTTACGAGATATCCAACCATGCAGCGCCCGGGCACGAATCCCGGCACAATCTCACTTACTGGCGCTATGGCGAGTTTGCCGGGGCTGGCCCAGGCGCCCACAGCCGCATACTCGGCGCGACCGGCCGCCATGCCCTGGCCGCCGAGAAGCACCCCGAGACCTGGCGTGCGCTGGTCGCAAGGCAGGGACATGGCATGGTGGAGGACGCGGCAATTGCTCCCGCCGACCAGGCGCTGGAGTACCTGCTGATGGGGCTCCGGATCGGCGAGGGAATCGATGTTGCGGTCTATCAGGCTCTGGCAGGCGCTCCGCTTGCGGAGGCCAGGGCCGAAGCCCTTGTCAAGCTTGGCCTCATCCGGCGCAACGGCCTGAAGCTGCAGGCAACCGCCAAGGGGCGGCCCCTGCTCAATGCCATCGTCGCCGAGCTGGCGGCCTGAATTGCTAGGACGCAGCGCCGAAACGGGTCGGTGCCGGTGCTGTGACGCGGGGACCCCGGTCGGTCATCTCGAGGATGGCAAGGCCACGTTCAATCAGGCCATTCTCGTTGAAACGAAACAGACCATTGCGGCCCTGGAAACCGGTGGGGCTCGAGATGGCGCCACGGGTGAACCCGCCATTCCTCGCGAGGGTTGTCGCCAGTGTCGCTGCGTCATAGGCAAGGCTGGCAATGCGCGGCGGCTTGGTGCCATAGGCGGCAACATATTGGCGTTCGAAGCCAGATACCAAATCGGGGGAGACCCCGGCATACCAGCCGCCGCGGACGAGCGGAACGGTTGGCGCAACCGTGTCGTCCCACAGGCCCGTGCCGAGCAGTTTCACAGATGCCCCGTCTACACCGAGCCTCTGCAGGGCAGTCGCCAGACGGTTCAGAGACTCGCCTCCTTCGGGGAGGAACAGGGCCTGCCCGCCGGAGCCTTCCGACAAGGCTTCGGCGATCCGTCCGAGATCGGTGCTGGCTTCGGGGGTCTCGCGCAGGTAGCGGCCGGCCGGCGACACGGAGGCGCCATAGCTTGCCGCGTATTTCAGGGCAGCTTCGGCGATGGCGCTGCCATACTGCGACCTGGGATAGAGTGCCGCGATGTTGCGGTAGCCCCTGCCTGAAGCATAACGGAATACGGCCGCAACCTCCTGTTCGGGCAGGAAACTCATGAGAAAGGTGCCGGGCCGGGCCGTGGAGCCCAGGGAAGAAAAGGCGATAACATTGATGTTCCTGGCTGCGGCTAGCGGCGAAACCGCCTCCACCTCGCCGGCCAGCAGGGGGCCGAGGATCAGTTCGACCCCTTCAGCCATGGCCTCCGTGGCAGCCCGGCGCGCGCCCTCAGGCGTGCCGCCGGTGTCCCGGGTCAGGAGTGCGATGCCTGGCCCGCCGGCATCGGCCAGCGCCAGTTCTGCCGCCTGCTTCATGGCTGCGGCAACGTCGCCGGTGCCCCTTCCCGAGAGCGGCAACAATAGCGCCACCTTGCGGCCTTCCGGCCTTCGCGGGTCAGGCGGGGTTGGGTCAGACCCGTCCCTTGGCCTGTCAGCCAGAAGGCTGCCCATATCGGCGCCGGTCGAGCAGGCGGCAAGCAGGCAGGCCATTGAACCCAGGAGAAAAAGGCGCCTCT
>CAZIXE010000106.1:0-8534 GCA_964543235.1 uncultured Rhizobiaceae bacterium
CCGCTCCGGGCAGCAGCTGAACCGGCCGCCGCATTTTCAGCCAGTCGCTGAATCGCTCCAGGCTTCCGGCCAGTCTGGCGGGACCGTGGAGCAAACTCATGCGCAGGCGCCTCCGCCACCAGGACCATGCGGGCGATCACGACGAGGAGGGTTTTTGAATCCCTGCCACCCGGCCAGTCCCCAAAGCGAAAGCCCGGGTGTCCGGCACCCGGGCTTCATGTCGGCGATGCTGCCAGCGCTACTTCTTCTTCAGGAGATCGCGGATTTCACCCAGCAATGTCTCCGTGGCCGATGGTACCGGCGGTGGTGGCGGCGGCTCGGCCTTGCGCATCTTCGTCGCCATTTTGACCATGACAAACAGGATCCAGGCGAGGATCAGGAAATTGATCAGAACGGTAATGAATGCGCCGTAAGCGAAGGTTGCCCCCTGCTTCTGTGCATCGACCAGATTGGTCGCCGTGATGCCCTGCGCCAGCGGCAGAAAGTAGTTGTCGAAGTTTGCGCCTCCGGTGAGGGCACCGACGATCGGCATGATCAGGTGATTGACGATCGAGTCGACGATCTTGCCGAACGCGCCGCCCATGATCACGCCCACCGCGAGATCGAAAGCATTACCCTTGAATGCAAAGTTCTTGAATTCTTCCCACATGGTTTCCCCGGTCCACTGTTGAGATTGCTTTCATAAGCGCCGTCCGCCGTGTTGTCCGGGCGTGCGGCATGCCCACCTTAGCCATTTGGTGTCTTTTGGCAAACCTACTATCTGCGATAGACGAGAGTAGGTCTGTAAATTGGGCAGCCGCCGCTGCTAGACTGCCCGGCAATGCTGACCAGTACGGCCATAATCGTCGCGGGCCTTACCTATGTCGGGGCCTTGTTTGCTGTCGCGACCTGGGGCGACCGTATAGCCTACCGCCGGCCACCCGGCATGCCCCGGCCCTTGATCTATGCCCTCTCCCTGGGCGTCTACTGCACGTCCTGGACCTATTTCGGGAGCGTCGGGCTGGCTGCGAAAAGCGGATTTGATTTCCTTCCGATCTATCTCGGACCCATCCTGGTCTTCACCCTGGGATGGCGGTTGCTGCAGTACATAGCCGAACTTGCAAAACGGCAGAACATTACCTCGATCGCCGATTTCATCGCCGCGCGTTACGGCAAGAACGAGTCCCTGGGTGCCCTCGTTGCCATCATCGCAGTCATAGGCATTGTCCCTTACATTTCGCTGCAGCTGAAGGCGGTGTCCCTGTCTCTCCAGACGGTGACGACCGAACCGGGCCTTGCCGGCGCGCCCGCCACGGGCGGCGACCTGGTCGCTCTCGCTGTCGCGGGCGCCATGGCGGTTTTCGCCATCCTGTTCGGCACCCGCCACATCGATACCACTGAACATCAGGATGGCCTGGTGCTCGCCATTTCCATTGAATCCGTGATCAAGTTGCTGGCCTTTCTGGCTGTCGGCGTGTTCGTCGTCTACCATTTCACCGGCGGGCCGCAGTACCTTGCAGGAGCCGCGGCGCAGCGTCCGGAGATCGTCGAACTCTTCACCCGTAATTTCGACGGCGGCCGCTGGATCACTATGACGCTGCTGTCGGTCTGCGCCATCATCCTCCTGCCCCGCCAGTTCCACATGGCCTTCGTCGAAAACACCAACCGCGGCGATATCCGCCGCGCGGCATGGCTCTTCCCGGCCTATCTCGTAGCCATCAATGTCTTTGTGGTGCCCATCGCCGTCATCGGATTGCTGCATATGCCGCCGGGGACCGATGGCGATACTTTCGTTCTGGCCCTGCCGGTCCTCGCCGGACACAAGTTCATGGCCCTGATCGCCTTCCTCGGCGGTCTGTCGGCAGCAACCGCCATGGTCATAGTCGAAACCGTGGCCCTGGCCATCATGGTCTGCAACAACCTTGTCATGCCTCTGCTGCTGCGCCGCCGGTCCGCCAGCAGCGCCGGGGACGACATGGGCCGTCTGCTGGTGATGATCCGCCGCGTCGCTATCGTGGTAATCCTGGTTCTTGCCTACAGCTACTATGTGATGATTGGCGCCTCCGCCGCGCTGGCGCAGATCGGCCTCATTTCGTTCGCTGCCGTCGCCCAGTTTGCCCCGGCCTTCTTCGGTGCCATGCTGTGGCGGCGCGGGACTGCCAATGGCGCCCGGGCGGGTCTCATTGCCGGCTTTGCGCTCTGGGCATACACGCTGCTTCTGCCCTCGCTCGCCGACGGCGGCTGGATTGCGTCGAGTTTCGTTTCGGACGGTCCATGGGGCGCCGGGCTCCTGCGGCCGCGTGTGCTTTTCTATCTTGAATTCGATCCCCTTACTCACGGCGTCTTCTGGAGCCTGGCAACCAACATCGCCGCTTTCGTATTCGTATCGCTGATGAGCCAGCCTTCGCCGGTCGAGAAAATGCAGGCGCGCAGCTTTGTGGGACCCGACATGCCGGTGACAGCCGGGTCGTTCAGGCTTTGGCGCACCACCCTGACGGTGCACGAATTGCAGGAAACCGTGGCCCGCTATCTCGGATCCGACCGGACCAGCCAGGCCTTTGAGCAGTTTGCCCGCGAGCGCGGCTTCAGGGGCGATGCCTCCGCCGAAGTCGATCTACCGCTGCTGCGCTTTGCCGAGCATCTCCTGGCCAGTGCCGTCGGCACCGCGTCCTCAAGGTTGGTGATCAAACTTCTGCTGGAGGGCCATGCCAAGAATGCCCGCGGCGGCATGAAACTTCTCGATGATGCCAATGCCGCGATTCAATACAACCGCGACCTGCTGCAGTCCGCGATCGACAATGTGAAACAGGGCATTGCCGTCTTTGACGTCGACCGCAATCTCATCTGCTGGAACTCGCAATTCTCGGCATTGCTGAAGCTCAGCGAAGCAAATTGCCGCATCGGAGCGCCCCTTTCCGCGATCGTCGAAGCAATGCTGAACCGCTCTTCGCTGGATCAATCTTCCGGCATGGCCGCGCTCGCCGACCGCGTACGCAAGATTGCCGTAACGCGGGAGACCTTCCGCGAGCGGCTTGCCGACGACGAGACTGTTCTCGAGATCCGCTCCGGTGAAATGCCCGATGGTGGCACAGTTGTGACATTTGACGACATCTCCGAGAGCTTCCTCGCTGCCGAGGCCCTGCAGCGCGCCAATGAAACCCTGGAGCGGCGTGTCGCTGAACGGACGGCCAAGCTGACCGAACTCAATGCTGAGCTCGAACGGGCCCGCGCCCGCTCCGAGAACGCGAATCAGGAGAAGACCAGATTCATTGCGGCGGCAAGTCACGATATCCTCCAGCCGCTCAATGCTGCGCGTCTGTTCACCGCAAGCCTGTTGGATCGGCATGCCAGGTCCAAGGATCGCGAGCTCGTGCGCAGTGTCGACCTGTCGCTGGAATCGGTCGAAGAAATCATTTCGGCGCTGCTCGATATCTCGCGAATTGATGCTGGCGCCATGAAGCCTGAAATCTCTGTGTTTCCCGCCGGCGAACTGCTCCAGGCCCTCGCCCTGGAATTCGGCCCCGTCGCCCGCGAGCGCGGTCTCATCTTGCATACGGTGCCGACCTCCTGCGTCGTGAAATCTGACCGCAAGTTGCTGCGCCGGATCCTCCAGAACCTTCTGTCGAACGCCATAAAGTACACGCCGACCGGGCGGGTGTTGATGGGCTGCCGGCGGACCGGCGGGGCGCTCCGCATCGAGGTTCACGATACCGGGCATGGCATCCCGAAGGACAAGCAGCAGGCCGTCTTCCGTGAGTTCGAGCGGATCAATGGTGGGCACGGTGAGTCGGGTCTGGGTCTGGGGCTGTCGATCGTCGAGCGCATCGCCAGAATGCTTGAGCACCCGATCACATTGCGCTCAGACGTGGGGCGGGGCACCATGTTTGCCATCACCGTGCCGCTTGCCGCAGCCCAGCAGGCACAGCTGCCGCAGTCCCGCAAGACCGTCGCCCGCCGGGGCCTCGGCGCCGTGATGAATGTGATGGTGGTCGACAACGAGGCAAGCATCATTGCCGGAATGAGCGCGTTGCTGACCGGCTGGGGCTGCAGCGTTGTGACGGCGCGGTCGGTGGCCGAGGCGCTCAGCGCCTTCGATGCGGTGGACGGCAAGGTCGACATCATTCTCGCCGACTACCATCTTCATCGCGAAGATGGCCTGGCTTTGATCGACCGGTTGCGCAGCCGCGCCCGCCGGCCGATACCGGCTGTGCTGATTACCGCCGAACGATCCAAGCAAGTCCAGGATCTCGCTCTGGCGCGAGATGTGCAGTACATCAGAAAACCGGTGAAACCGGCGGCACTGCGGGCCGCGATCAGCCACGCCTCGGTCCGCGCCGAAGCGGCTGAGTAATCAGACGGGGCTGCCGCCCTGCGCCTGGTTCTCTTCGTCGATGCGGGTAACGGCGATGACTGCCTGCGTCCTGCTGTCGACGTCGAGTTTCTGCAGGATCGCCGAGACATGCGCTTTGACCGTCGCTTCCGAGACGTCAAGCTCATATGCGATCTGCTTGTTGAGCAGCCCCTCGCGCAGCATCATGAGTACCCGGAGCTGTTGCGGGGTGAGTGTGGCGAGCCGCTTCGCCATGACGTCGCCTTCGGATTTGCCACCATCCAGGACCAGATCGGGCGGCGTCCAGATATCGCCCGCAAGAATGGCCGCGATCGCCACCTTGATATCTCCGGTGGCCGTCGATTTCGGGATGTAGCCCGAGGCGCCAAGCCCCATGGCGCGCCTGATCAGGTGCGGTTCCTCGCTTCCTGAAACCACCGCCACGGCAACCGCCGGGAACTGCGCCCGCAAATAGGCGAGACCTGACAGGCCCTGCACGCCCGGCATCTTGAGATCGAGCAGTACGAGGTCGATGTCATTGTTCGACTCCAGAAGCTTCACGGCCGCGTCAAGATTGCCGGCCTCCTCCACCCTGACTCCTGGTATGGCCGACGCCAGCGACTGCTTGAGCGCATCCCTGAACAAGGGATGATCGTCAACGATCACGATGCGCTGACTAGCCATGTGGCATGTTCCCGCGTCCCCGACTGGCTGCTGCAACCGCACTGGTTCGTGTGTCCCAGACGTTAGCGCCATGCTAGGAAAGCGCAAGTCCCGCGTTTCGGAGTGATTTTGCGGATGTTCCTTGGCCTGTTCCCCGAGAGTCAGCCCGTTCGATGCGGCCGATTGCGGGTCTCCAAAATACATGAGCTCTACTGGGAGGAGTGCGGCAACCCTGCCGGCAAGCCCGCCGTGGTACTTCACGGCGGCCCCGGCGGCGGCATATCGCCGTTCCTCAAGCGCCTTCACGATCCGGGGCGTTACCGCATTATTACCTTTGATCAGCGTGGTTGTGGTCAGTCGACGCCGCATGGTTCGCTGGTGGAGAACAGCACCGGCCATCTCGTTGCCGACATCGAAGCCTTGCGCCGCCATCTCGGTATTGAGCGCTGGCAGGTCGTCGGCGGCTCCTGGGGATCGACCCTGGCATTGGCCTATGCCGAAACCCATGTCGAGCGGGTTACCGAACTGATCGTTCGCGGCGTATTCCTCGGCACCAGGCGGGAAATCGCATGGTTCTACCAGGAAGGCGCCAACTGGCTTTTCCCGGACGCCTGGGAGAGCTTCGTTGCACCGATCCCGGAAGAAGAGCGTCATGATCTCTTGGCCGCCCACCATCGCCGGTTGACCGGTGCGGATCCGGTGGCCGCGCGCGCCTCGGCAAAGGCTTGGAGTCAGTGGGAGGGCACCACCATATCGCTCTTGCCGGACCCGGCACGTATCGAGAAATTCGGCGAGGAACGCTTCGCTGCCGCCTTTGCCGGTATTGAATGCCATTACTTCATGAACGGCTGCTTCTTGGCGGAAGGCGAACTGCTTGCCGGCGCGGCCCGGCTCCGCCACCTCCCGGGCGTCATTGTCCAGGGCCGCTATGACGTTGTGACACCCGTCCGCAGCGCTCTCCTGTTGAGCAAGGCTTGGCCCGAGGCGCGCTTCGAGATTGTCCCCGACGCCGGCCACACTGCAACCGAACCTGGCATCGCCGATGCGCTCGTGAGAGCGACGTCCGGCTTTCTTGCATGAAGAGGCCTGCTGCAGTGCAAATTGCTGCACCGCACAGCGGCCTTGACCACGAATTCGTCACAATTGGCCCTTCCCCGCAGAAGGGTGGTTTCGCGCCTAACCTGTTTTCTGGTTGAGTTTTCTTCGCCAGCCGCTACTATCCGCGCGCTGATGGAAAGGACCGGCGGGTCCACAACCCGCCCACGATTCGCCCACAATTCATCCTGAATGGGCCACGAATCGGGTTCAGTCTGTCATTCGATCCAGCGGGGGATCGGTCACGGCGAATACGTCGGACATAGTGAGGGGAAGCCGAAAAGCAGATCGGTGTTCCAGAAATCAGCCCCTGTTGTGAGCGAGTTGGCCAGCGCGGCTCCTGTCGCCGTCCCGAGCTTGCGTCGGCCAAGGGCCCGTCCGCTTTCAGCAGAGAGCGGACGGGCCGCGCTCTTTGCTTCGTTTCCGCTTATTGCGAGCCGGTTTTGTCGGCCTCGTTGAGGTCGCGGGCAAACGCCTTGAATCTGTCCAGAAACCTGCCAAACACATCGATGGCGCGATCGAGATCCTGGTCACTCGGAAATGTGGTGACGGGCCGCTCTTCGAGCGCCTTCAGTCTCTGCTCGATACTGGCGAGCCGTCCGGCGAAGTCCCCGTTGGCGCCGGCATCAGGGCTGCCATCGGTGATGGTTCTGCACATCCAGACACCATCCTCAGCAGCGCAAAATGATACTTCCCCCGAACTGCGGTTGAGGCGGATGAACCCGTCGCCAGCCCTTTCGATCTGGAACCGTGCTGCCGCCGTCTCTTCTGCCAGGCTGGGTATCGCCGCCAGCCATGCACCGGCCAGGATGAACATGAGCAATCGCATGGTTGGGCCTCCTTGTTTCCGATATGGGCCTTGCTGTTCCGTTCGGCAATGCGTTCATGTTTTGTCTGAACGGCGCGAATCGGATTATGTAGAGCAATGAATCTCGACCAGACACTCATTCGCATTGGCGATAGCGATTTCTCGCTGCTGGAGGTTGCCGCAGCCTTTGCTGCACTCATCCTCCTGTTGCTGCTGGGTACGGCTGTCCTTGCCTTCAGGGCCCAGCGTGGCCGTCGCGACGAAGCCATCGCCGCGATGCGGCGCGCAACGGAACTGGAACTGCGCCTGGCCGAGATGGCCGGCCATCTCAAGAGCTTTGCCGACCAGAGCCAGGGGGCGCAGGCCCATCTCGCCCGCGCCATCGATGCGCGGCTGGAACAGGTGAGCCAGCGCGTAGGCGTCGGACTTACCGATCAGGCCGAGCGCACGGCCCAGTCGCTCAAAGTCCTCTACGAACGGCTCGCCGTCATTGATTCCGCCCAGCAGAACCTCGCGGCATTGTCGAGCGAGATGATTTCGCTGAAGGACATCCTCGCCAACAAGCAGGCCCGCGGCGCCTATGGCCAGGCCCGCATGGAAGCCATCATTCGGGATGGACTTCACGCGACGGCCTATTCTTTCCAGGCGACGCTCTCCAATGGCACCCGCCCCGACTGCCTGGTATCCCTGCCGGATTCCGAACTGAAGCTTGTACTGGACGCCAAGTTCCCGCTGGAGGCCTTCAATGCCCTGAAGGAGGCAAAGGAGGAGGGCGCCATCCGCGCCGCCGAAGCGCGCCTTCGCACCGATGTGCTGCGCCACGTAAGGGATATTGCCGAGAAGTATCTCATCGCCGGCGAAACCCATGAGAGTGCCATCATGTTCGTGCCTTCGGAGGCGGTTTATGCCGAACTCTATGAGCGTTTCGAAGACGTCATCCAGAAGGCCCATCGCCTCCGCGTGATCATTGCTTCGCCCAACATTTTGATGCTGCTGATCCAGACATTGCAGGCGATCTTCAAGGATGCCGCCATGCGCGAGCAGGCCCATGTGATCAGGAACGAGGTGTCACGGCTGCTGGAGGACGTGGTCCGTCTCAAAGATCGCGTCGGCGATCTCCAGAAACACTTTGGCCTCGCCAATGCCGATCTGGAAAAACTCAATGTCTCGGCCGACAAGATCACCCGGCGGGGACTGCGCATCGAGAGCATGGAGCTTGATGAACCGCCGGGCATCGAATCCGCCGGCAACCGCCCCCGCCTCGTGAAGCAGTAGGGACGGCCCAACGGCGGCGGCTGCTGCATTGCAGCCGCAATGCCGCGTTATTGCACTCACGCTGCTAGGCATCCGGCAACGGCGCGGGATGTATTGGCATTACGACAGTCAGAGGAGGATCGCCATGCAGAGGACCATTGCCGGTCTCGTTGGATTCGCGTTTCTCGTTTCCCCCGCCCTCGCGCACCATGGCTGGGGCTCATATGACGCCGCAAGACCCATGACGATCGTGGCGACCATCGAGGACGCATCACTTGCCAATCCCCATGGCATGCTGATGCTCATGCATGAGGGAAAGAAGTGGGAAGTGACCCTGGCGCCGCTGTCGCGCATGAATGCCCGCGGGGCGACGGCTGAAGTGGTGGTGATCGGCAAGACCGTGAC
>CAZIXE010000107.1:0-8039 GCA_964543235.1 uncultured Rhizobiaceae bacterium
CTAGCGCAGGGCGACCTGTTTCTTGGTCAAGGCGCTGTCGATGGCAGAATCGCGGCCATAACTATCCGGGAAATACTCGATCCGGCCCGACTCGTCCGGCCATGCTGTGAAATAAGTGAGGTGAACGGGGATCTTGTCCTTGATGCGCACCGATTGGCTGCGCCCCGAGCCGATCTTCCTGGCAACCTCGTCGGAGGTATAGCCCAGCAGCAACTCGGCGAGGCGACGCGGATTCTCAACGCGGACGCAACCATGGCTGAAAGTGCGCACCGGCCGCGAGAAGAGCTGCCGCGACGGCGTGTCGTGCATGTAGATGTGGTGCTTGTTGGGAAAGAGGAACTTGACCTCACCGAGAGCGTTGTCCTCACCCGGCGGCTGCATGATCGAGAAGGGCGCGTTGGCGCCATAGGCCGCCCAGTTCACGCTGTTTGACAGTACCTTCTTGCCGGAGCGATCAACCACGGTGAAGCCCTTGCGGTCGAGATAGCTCGGGTCGCGCCACAGGATCGGCAGCATTTCATTGGTGAGAATCGAAGGCGGCACGCCCCAGCTCGGATTGAAGACCACCGTTTCCATTTCGTCGTGGAAGGCAGCAGTCTGGGTGTCGGTCTTGCCGACCACCACATTGGTCCGCCAGATCTCATGGCCATTGTCGACCATGGCGAGGCGGAAGGCGGCCTGATTGACGAAGAGGTGGCGGGCGCCAAGGTCGCGGGGCAGCCAGCGCAAGCGCTCCATGTTGGCGATGAGGCGGGCGATGCTGCGGCCCGGACCCTGGTCGTTGAGAAGGCGCACGGTCAGCTGATCCGGCCAGCCCGTCGGCTTGAGATTGTGCTTCTTCTGCAGGGCTTTCAGGGCATCCGACAGTTCGGAATCCAGCACGTTCCGGCGCGCCGCAAGGGCGGCGCGGGCGCCGGCCTGAACAGCGGGCGGCAGGCCGGTCAGATCGGGCACGGCGTCTTCCAGGAGTCCGAGGCGGACCAGGCGGCGGCGGACGGCGGAAAGGCGCTCGTCGCTCTGGCCAGGCCTGATGCGCTTGCCGACCGGCAGGGGCATTTCGGCATCACCATCATATCGGCTTCGCAGTTCGGCGAGTTCCCGCTTGAAGCGCTGGTAAGCCGGATGCGCGGGGTGAAGCTGCTCGAGCCATTGTGCGGCAAAGGGCGAGGTGGCCAGCATCTTCATGGCGCGTGCCGGATCGACGCGGGGAGCCTCAATGTCGTTGTAGGTGCTCAGCCGGTTGGGCACGAGCCTGCCGCCACTGGCATGGCGGGCATAGGCCATGGCGCGGGCGGTCAGCTCGATGTCGAGGCGGGCGAGGTGTTCCAAGTCACCGGCGAAGCCGCCGGCGGGGAGTTCAAAGCCGCCCAGGACATGCAGCTCGTAGTCGGCAGGGTCGAGGCCGTGGGCGGCACTGTCGCGCAGCCGTTCCAGCACGTCCCTGGCGCGGCCGGTCAGGCCGGCAGGCGTCGTCCAGAGCGGCCTGAAATCGCTGGCGGTATAATGGGCAAGGATGGCCTTGCGCTCGGCCGGCAGGACGCTGGCCACCGGCGACTCGGCTTGCAGTTCGTCGAAGATGGCTGCCGCCAGCGTATCGGCAGGACGCTCCGCCTTCAGCTTGCGGTCGACAAGCGGCTCCAGCTTTTCCGGCACATACACAAGGTTACCGGTGGTCGTGGGAATGCGAATCAGGCGCGCGGAAGGGGCCGGATCGGCCTCGCCGCTGACCGAGGGATCGGGATTGAAGTCGCGGACCTCGATTTCCCGGAACAGGGGCCTGGACCCGTTACCGCCACTGAAAATGTTGACGATGCTGTTCTTCGGCCGCCAGCGCTGCTTGTGGCCAGGGGCTTCAGATTCCGCGTAAGCCGAGAGGGGGACCGCCACACCGAGGAGGAGTGCGGCGGCTTTCAGCCAGGTGGGTGACATCATTCAACTCCGGGTCGATGGCCAAGCTAGCGGCCCGTTCCGGGAGATGCAACGGCCCGGAGCAGATTTAACGGTTACTGCTGGGCGCTGTTGGCTTCCTCGAGCCCCAGATCGCGCATCTTGCGGTAGAGCGTCGAGCGGCCAATGCCAAGCTTGCGGGCCACTTCCGACATCTGGCCGCGATAACGGTGCAGTGCGAGGCGAATCATGTCGGCCTCGACTTCGTCGAGCTTGCGGATATGGCCGCCGTCGGTCACCACCGGGATGCCCAGGGCCATGCCGTCGGAAACCGTGCCGGCGCCCTTGGCCGGGGCGGCTGCAGCCTTGGCCGGGGCGGCGGGGGCCGGCGGGATCCTGACCTCGAAGCCTTCCACCAGCGAGGCGATCTGCGGAAAGTCCTGGATCTCGAGGACATCGCCCTCGCACAGGACGATGGCCCGGAACACGGTGTTCTCGAGCTGGCGGACATTGCCCGGCCAGGAATAGGCCTGCAGCATTTCGAGCGCCTGGGGATCGATGCCACGCACCTTGCGGCCTTCCTCCGCGGCAAAGCGGGTGATGAAGTGCTCGACGAGGCCGGGGATATCCTCCTTGCGCTCGCGCAATGGCGGCACCATGATCGGGAACACGTTGAGGCGATAGTAGAGATCCTCGCGGAATTGGCCCGCCTTCACCATCTCGATCATGTTGCGGTTGGTGGCGGAGATCAGGCGGATGTTGACCTTGACGGGCTTGCGCGAGCCGATGGGATCGACCTCGCCCTCCTGGATGGCCCGCAACAGCTTCACCTGCATGTCGAGCGGCAGCTCGGCGACCTCGTCGAGGAACAGGGTGCCGCCATCGGCCTCCTGGAACTTGCCGATGTGCTTGCCTGTTGCACCGGTGAAGGATCCCTTTTCATGGCCGAAGAGTATCGACTCCACCAGGTTTTCCGGAATGGCGCCGCAGTTCACCGTGACGAAGGGGCGGCCGGCGCGGTCGCTTTCGCCCTGGATGGCGCGGGCAATCATCTCCTTGCCGACACCGGATTCACCTTCGATGAGAATCGGGATGTTGGATTGCGCGGCGCGGCGGCCAAGACGGATGACGTTGTTCATGGCCGGTGCGGCAGCGATGAGATCGTCGAAGGTCAGAGCGCCACCGACCTTCTTGTTGAGCCGCTTCACCTCCTCGGTCAGGGCATTGACCTTGAGCAGATTCTGGATCGATACCCTGAGCCGCTCGGGGGAGATCGGCTTGACGACGAAATCGTCGGCGCCGGCGCGCATCGCCTTGATCACGGTTTCGATGGAGCCCTGGGCGGTCTGCACGATAACCGGCAGGTCGCCCCTAATGGCGCTCATGCGCTCCAGAAATTCCATGCCATCCATGCCGGGCATGATGAGATCGAGAATGACGAGTTCGATCTGGCCGCTGGACTGACCTTTGAGGATTTCGAGGCCACGGTCGCCGGCTTCGGCACTGATCGGGTCGAGGCCGAAACGCTTGACCATTTCTTCGAGGATACGACGTTGCGCCGGATCGTCTTCGACTATGAGTACGCGTGAAGGCATGCGGGGGCTATCTTCCACACAATGGGTGTTGCTGATTGCCGATGCCCGGCACTGGACCCACCCGATTAAGGGCCCGGCCATCGGCTTCTCGGGAAAAATTTTGTCAGGGAAGGGTAAAGGCGCTCTTAATGCGCTAGTGCGTTTGGATACAAAGGCAGGAAAAACTGTCACCAGAAGTAATGCCGGGAACGGGCATCCACCGGAAGGTTGTGGGAGTCCGGCCGTTTGGCGCGAAATGTTGCGATGAGCCGAATCAAGCTCGCGCTGGTGGCGGTCGCGGTGGCGGGTCTTCTGACCGGGTTCCTGGCGCCGTGGCTCGGCCTGGAGACACAGCAGGGCAGCATATGGGGCGCGGCGACCGCCGTGGTGCTGGCCGCGCTTGTGCTGCAGATTCTTGCAACGCTCAGCAGGGGCGAGGTGGGGCTCGATATCGTCGCCGCCCTGTCGATGAGTGCGGCGCTGGCTTTCGGCGAAACGCTGGCCGGCGTGGTGGTGGCGCTGATGTATGCGGGCGGGCAGTTGCTCGAGGATTTCGCGCAGGCGCGCGCCCGCTCGGAGATGAAGGCCCTGCTCGGACGGGCGCCGACCCGGGCACTGCGCTATCTCGACGGCAGGCTCGTGGAGGTCCCGATCGATGCGATCAGGGCAGGTGACCGCATTCTGGTGCGGCAGGGCGATGTGGTGCCAGCCGATGGCACGGTGGCGGACGGCAATGCCCTGCTCGACCAGGCGGTGATCACGGGCGAGTCGGTACCGGTGCGGCGGCATGAAGGCGAGCCGGTGCTGAGCGGTTCAACCAGTCTCGACATGGCGTTCGACATGGTGGCCACGCGCTCGGCAGCGGAGAGCACCTATTCCGGCATCGTCAAGCTGGTTCGGGCGGCGCAGGAAGCGAAGGCCCCGATGGTGCGGCTCGCCGACCGGTTTGCAATGTGGTTCCTGCTGCTCACCGTGCTGCTGGCCGGGGCGGCATGGCTGGCGAGCGGCGACAGGCTGCGGGCGCTCGCCGTGCTCGTGGTGGCGACGCCCTGTCCGTTGATCCTCGCCGTGCCGGTGGCGATCGTCTCGGGCATCAGCAGGGCGGCAAGGCGCGGTGTGCTGCTCAAGGGCGGGCCGGTGCTGGAAACGCTGGCCCGGGTCAGCGTGCTGGTCATCGACAAGACCGGGACGCTCACCCTCGGCCAGGCGAAGCTGGTGCGCAGCGAGACGCGGCCAGCCTGGAAAGAGGATGTGCTGCTGCGCTACGCGGCATCGCTGGAGCAGGCCTCGAACCATGTGATCGCCCAGTCGATCGTCGCGGCGGCACAGGCGAAAGGGCTGGCGCTCGCCAGGCCCGAGCGGGTGCGCGAAGACGGCGGCCGCGGCCTCGAGGGTCATGTGGAGGGCCGTCACGTGGTGGTCGGCGGGCCTGACTATGTGCGGCACATCCTCAAGCGGAAACGTCTGGCGCGCCCGGCGATAAGGGCCGGCGAACTGGTGGCCGCGGTGGCCATCGGCCGCAAGCTGGCAGGTTTTCTGATCCTGGCCGATACGGTGCGCGAAGATGCCGGCACGGCGCTGGCGCGGCTCAGGGCAGCCGGCATCGGACGGGTGGTACTCGCCTCGGGCGACCACGCGGACGTGGTGGAGCAGATCGGTGAGGCGGTGGGGGCGGACGCCCATCGCGGGGAATTGGAGCCGAAGGACAAGATCGCCATCGTGCAGCGGGAGCGCCGGCGCGGGGTGGTGCTGATGGCAGGCGATGGCGTCAATGACGCGCCGGCGCTGGCGGCGGCGGATATCGGCATGGCCATGGGGGCGAGGGGAGCGGCCGCTTCGGCGGAGGCGGCGGATGCGGTGCTGCTGGTTGACGATCTGGAGCGCATTGCCGAAGCGGTCGAGGTGGCGCAGCGGTCGCGGGCGATCGCCCTGCAGAGTGTCTATGCGGGACTGGGACTTTCCATCGCGGCAATGGCCGTGGCGGCCTGGGGGTACCTGCCGCCGGTCCAGGGGGCGCTGCTGCAGGAGGTGATCGATGTCGCCGTGATCGCCAATGCGCTCAGGGCGCTGCGGTGATGTGCTTTCTGCGGAGAGCTGTCTGTTCTTGACCAAGCCGGATACCTCCTGGCTCTCCACGTCAGACAAAGCCCGTGGGGTCCGGTTGGTCTCTTGGACAAGCAATTCCTACTCAAGGGCAACCAGACCTGCACAAAGCAGTGCAGCATTGGCCGGTGCTCTCAAGACTCGCCGCGTCTTCCACGAGGCGGGATGGTGCGCGGCTTCCCGGTGCGGCGCAGCTGCCCAACAGCATCGTCCCATGCTATCCAGTTGGCATGGCCCACAGAACTGACGCGACTTGAGCATGGATCGGCTGGAGTGCGACCGCATGTTTGTCGCGGTCATGGAGACCGGTAGTTTCGCCAGGGCCGCACGGCGCCTCAACACCAGCTCCGGCCAGGCTTCCAAGATGGTGTCGCGGCTGGAAGACGATCTGGGCGCAAGACTGCTCAACCGTACAACGCGGGCCCTTTCGCCGACTGAAGTCGGACGAGCGTATTTCGAGCGCATCCGCTATCTTCTTGAGGAACTTGACGCGCTCGATGAATCGGTCAGATCAGATTCAAGCGCTGCCTCAGGCCGCCTGCGGCTGACCGCGCCCGTGTCATTCGGCACGGTGCAGCTCGCGCCGGCGTTGCTCGACTTCGCGCAAATCTATCCCGCGATCGAGCTCGATGTCAGTTTCTCAGACCGGGTCGTAAACCTGGTGGACGAAGGTTTCGACGCCGGAGTTCGGATCGGCAATCCCACCGACTCGACGCTGATCGCCCGCAAACTCTGCGAGGCGCGCGTGGTCGTTGCGGCCTCACCCGGCTATCTCGCATTGCAAGGCTCTATCACTCGTCCCGATGAACTCTCGGCGCGTGTCTGCATTCTCGATACCAATTTCCGCGATCCGTTTACCTGGCGGTTCCGTGATCCGGCTGATGGTTCGCCGATCACCGTTTCCGTCAAAGGCCGGTTGCAATTCTCGAGCGCCGATGCCTGTCTTGCCGCGGCAGAGAAAGGATTGGGGATCGCCCGGGTACCAAGCTTCATGGCGGGGCCGTTTTTCCGCGACGGTCGTCTCGTCCCCCTGCTCGGGGATTACGAAGATCAGCCGCTGGGACTTCATGTCATCTATCCGCCAGGCCGGCACCTGGCGATCAAGGTTCGGGTCTTGGTGGATTTCCTGGCGGAGCGCTTCAAAGGCAAGCCCGACTGGGATTGCGGCTGGTAATTCCTTCCATTTCAGAAACAATATTCTGCTTCGTGCCCGGATTATCATCCAGGTTCTCATCGTTCATATGGAGTGCATCAGCGCTGGAAGGGCGCTGCAACAGGAGACACCCATATGGACATCAGCATTCTCGGTACCGGAAACATGGCGCAGGGCCTCGCTTCCGTTCTTTCAAAGGCGGGTTATACCGTCACCCTCGGCTCGCGTGACGCAGCCAAGGCCAAGGAAATCGCCAGGTCACTTGGCGCAAATGTTAGTGGCGCGACAATCAGGGACGCGGCCGCCAGGTCGGACATTGTGGTCCTCGCCGTTCCCTTCGGTGCGGCTGCGGAGACCATTACCGCTGCGGGCGGACTGGCCGGCAAGGTGGTGGTCGACATCTCCAATCCGCTGACCGCTGACTACATGGGCCTGACCATTGGCCATGAGACTAGCGCCGCGGAAGAGATCCAGAAGCTCGCACCCAAGGCCAAGGTTGTCAAAGCCTTCAACACCATCTTTGCATCGCTGTTCCAGGCGGGCGGCAGGGTGGGTGCAACCGCGGCGACGGTGTTCATCGCAGGCAACGACGAGGCCGCTAACAAGACCGTCGAAACAATCGCCAGGAAGGCGGGCTTCGAAGTGCAGCAGACCGGCGCATTGAAGCTGGCACGCTACCTCGAGCCGGTTGCCGGCCTCAATATCGTTCTCGGTTACGGGAAGGGCCTCGGCACCAACATCGCGCCGTCGTGGCTCAAGGCCGCCTGATCACGCGCTTCACGCTCAACATCAAGCCGAAAGGAACTGCATCATGTCGTATGTTTCCGCTCACCCGTCGCCCATCAGCAGCGCTACCGCTACCCAGGCCGACCTCGCCGCCCTCATTCTCCGCGTCACCATGGGTGCGTTCTTCCTCGCCCATGCCTGGCTGAAGATTGCAGTCTTCACACCGGCCGGAACGGCACAGTTTTTCGAGAGCATCGGCTTTCCGGGCGCGCTCGCCTATGTCGTCATCTTCGCCGAGCTGGCGGGCGGCATTGCGCTGATCGTCGGAGCATGGACGCGTTGGGTATCGCTGGCACTCGTGCCCATACTCCTCGGCTCGATTTATGCGCCGCATGGTGCCGCCGGCTTCTTCTTTTCGAACCAGGGCGGTGGCTGGGAATTCCCGGCTCTCTGGGCAGTCGCTCTGGTCGCGCAGGCGCTGCTCGGAAGTGGCGCCTATGCAGTGAAGTGGGGCCGCGGCTAAGCCGTCGTCTTTCTCCCGTCGGGCCGCCTCTCCCGAAATGGGGGAGGATGCACCTTGATCCGTCCCTCCCCCC
>CAZIXE010000108.1:0-7925 GCA_964543235.1 uncultured Rhizobiaceae bacterium
CGGATTCCAACACGTTGTCCAGATACAAGGGTGCCCGAAGGGCGGGTGAGGGCCCTTTTGGGCGCGCAGCGCCGGATGAGTCGGCCACTTCGAACATGCAAGGGCCCCCTGGACCTGCGAGCAAAATCCTCCTTGACACTAAATTCATATCCTGTAAGTTCCTTGTTTGTTCTACGCGCGAGGAACCGCCATGGACTGGGCCAAAGCCATTGAACGCAACAGCGCCGCTCTCCGGGCCATTGTGCTGGGCCTGTACGCCATGCTGGGCCTGCAGGCCGGTTCCGGCCCGGCATGGATTCCGCGGGCGCTCCACAATTCCGTGCTGCGTGTGCTGCGGCCCGCGGAGTCGGCCATGCGGCGGCTCATTGTCATCGCGGCGCGCGGTCTCGAGGTGAAGCTCAGGCCTAAGCGCCCCATGCCGGCCGGGCTTGCCCCTTCCGGCAAAGCCGGCGGGCGCATGGCATTCCAGCTGTTCGATTGCCGCAAACGGTTCCTCCCCGCCCGCCGCCGCAGCGCCGGTTCCGCCGCTGAGCCGCGCATTCACTTCTTCGATGTCGCTCCGGTGGCGCCGCTGTTTCTGGCAAACACCGGGCCCGCGCCGCATCCCGCTGCCGCAACCGATGGCCTTGTCAACGCCGCTGGCCTCGGCCGCAGACTCGAAGCCCTGAAGGACGCCCTTGAGCATCTGCCGCACCAGGCGCGGCGCCTCGCCCGCTGGCGCGCCCGGCGGCAGCGGCGGCCCGACGCCACCTTCACTTCGCCGCTCCGGCCGGGCCGTCCTCCCGGTCACCGCAGCCGGCCCGTTCACGATGTCGACTACCTGCTCATCGAATGCCACGGCCTCGCCCGCGACGCGCTGAAGCCCGATACGTCCTGACGTCTGTGCAGGCTCCGGGCTTCCGCACCTGTCTCAGGTTTCACGCGCGTTCAGCGTCGGATCGCCCGCCGGTCTGGGCGCCGCTGCGCCATGGCCGCTCACTTGAGCCGTCCCAGCGCCTCCGCGACCTTCGCCTTGCGCGCCTGCAGTTCGGCCTTGCGTTCGCGCGATTCCTCCAGCACCTCCGGCGGCGCCTTGGCGACGAAGCTGGGATTGGCGAGGCGGGCATCGATGGTCCCCATGTCCTTGCCGATCTTTTCGAGCTCCTTGCCGAGCCGCGCCCGCTCGGCGGCGAAATCGATGACGCCGGCGAGTGGCAGCGCGATCACCGCCTCATCGAGCACGATCTGCGCGGCGGCTTGCGGCACCTCGTCCTCGAAACCGATCGACTCGAGCCGCGCCAGCCGCTTGATCTCGTTCTCCCAGGATGCCGCCCGCCGCCGCGTCTCGCCCCCTGCGCCCACCAGCACACAGGCGATCTTGGCGCCCGCCGGCACATTCATCTCGGCGCGGACCGAGCGCACCTCCGAGACGAAGCGCACCACCCATTCCATCTCGGCATCGGCGGCCGCATCGCCCAGTCCCTTGTAGGCCGGCCAGTGCGAAACGATGAGCCAGCTGTCGCGCGTGGCCGTCTTCTGCCACAGTTCTTCGGTGACGAAGGGCATGAACGGATGCAGCAGCAGCAGGATCTGGTCGAGCACCCAGCCCGCCATGGCCCGCGTTTCCGTCCGGGCCGCCTCGTCGGCGCCGCCGAGGATCGGCTTGATCAGTTCGAGATACCAGTCGCAATAGACATTCCACACGAACTGGTAGAGGGCGCCCGCCGCTTCGTTGAACTTGTACTCCTCGATCGCCCGTGTCACGGCATTGCCCGTGCGCGCCGTCTCGCCCGCCACCCAGCGGTTGACGGTGAGCCGGGCGGCCAGCGGATCGAAGTTCGGGTCGCGCCGGACGCCGTTCATTTCCGCAAAGCGCGTGGCGTTCCACAGCTTGGTTGCAAAGTTGCGGTAGCCCTCGACCCGCGCCGCCGAGAGCTTGATGTCGCGGCCCTGCGCTGCCATGGCGGCCAGCGTGAAGCGCAGCGCATCGGCGCCATAGCTCTCGATGAGTTCGAGGGGATCCATGACATTGCCCTTCGACTTCGACATTTTCTGGCCCTTCTCGTCGCGGACCAGCGCATGGATGTAGACGGTGTGGAACGGCACCTCCTTCATGAAGTGCAGCCCCATCATCATCATGCGCGCCACCCAGAAGAAGATGATGTCGAAGCCGGTGACCAGCACATCGGTCTTGTAATGGCGCTTGAGCTCCGCCGTCTCCTCCGGCCAGCCCAGCGTCGAGAACGGCCACAGCGCCGAGGAGAACCACGTGTCGAGCACGTCCTCGTCGCGCGTCAGTTCGATGTCCTTGCCAAACCTCGCGCGGGCCGCGGCGCGCGCCGCCTCTTCCGTCTCCTCGACGAAGATGGCGCCATCCGGCCCGTACCAGGCCGGGATCTGATGGCCCCACCACAGCTGGCGCGATATGCACCAGGGCTGGATGTTGCGCATCCACTCGAAATAGGTCTTCTCCCAGTTCTTGGGCATGAACGACGTCTCGCCCTTCTCCACCGCGGCGATGGCGGGCTTCGCCAGCGTTGCGGCATCGACATACCACTGCTCGGTGAGCCACGGTTCGATCACCACGTCGGACCGGTCGCCATGCGGCACCTGGTGGGTGTGCGGCTCGATCCGGTCGAGATAGCCCTGCTCCTCCAGCAGCGCCACGATGCGCTTGCGCGCCTCGAAGCGGTCGAGGCCATGCAGGGCCAGTGTCGCGGCCGGCACCTCGGCATCCGCCAGGAACTCCGCATTGGCTTGAATCAGAATCTTGCCGAACTGGTCCAGGATATTGATCTGACGGAGATTATGCCGCTTGCCGACCTCGAAGTCGTTGAAGTCGTGGGCCGGCGTGATCTTGACCGCACCGGTGCCCTTCTCCGGGTCTGCATACTCATCGCCCACGATGGGTATGAGGCGGCCGACCAGCGGCAGGCGGGCCATCCGGCCGATCAGGTGCTTGAGTTTCGGATTCCCGGGATGGACGGCAACACCCGAGTCGCCCAGCATGGTTTCGGGCCGCGTCGTCGCCACCACGATGTAGTCGTCCGTGCCCTCGATCGGGTAGCGGATATGCCAGAGATGGCCCTTGACCTCCTTCTGCACCACTTCCAGGTCGGAAATGGCGGTCAAGAGCTTGGGATCCCAGTTGACCAGCCGCTTGTCCTTGTAGATGAGCCCTTCCCGGTAGAGCTGCACGAACACCTTGATGACCGCCCGCGACAGGCCCTCGTCCATGGTGAAGCGCTCGCGCGACCAGTCGCAGGAGGCGCCGAGCCGCCGCAGCTGCCGCGAGATCATGCCGCCCGACTCTTCCTTCCACTGCCACACGCGCCGCACAAAGCCCTCGCGGCCCATGGCCCGGCGGTCGGTCTTGTTCTCCTGCATGAGCAGCCGCTCCACCACCATCTGGGTCGCGATGCCGGCATGGTCGGTGCCGGGCTGCCACAGCACGTCGCGCCCGCGCATCCGTTCGAAGCGCACCAGGATGTCCTGGATCGTGTTGTTGAGCGCATGTCCCATGTGCAGCGAGCCCGTGACATTGGGCGGCGGGATCACGATGGTGAAGGGCCTGGCCTTGGGCTTGCGGCCGCATCTGAAAAAGCCCTGCGTCTCCCAGGCGTCATAGAGACGGGTTTCGAAGTCAGCAGGCGAGAAAGTCTTGTCGAGCATGAAGGGATGAGACGCTGCGTGGAAAGGTCAGCGCCTTAAACACCACCGGGCGGTGGGATTCAACTCTGCAATACTTCAGCCGACGAAGCGCACGCCGATTTCGTTGCCGGTCATCCACACGCGCCGTGCGGGCCGCGCCTCGATCTCGCCGGGAACGGTCAGCACGAATTCTTCCGGCGCCCGGAAGGGTTCGCCGAACCGCAGCCGCGCCCCATGCGCGCTGACGTCACGGAGCTGGCAGGTCATCACCGATTTCTGGCCGTTGAACACGATGCGGCCGCTCTTCAACCGCCTGTGCCGCACCTCTGACCGCTTCTCGTCCATCACTCCATTCCCAAACTCTGACCCCAGCCTAAAATGCGCTGGAGTTTTCAAAGTTCAAGAGTAACAATGGCTTAACCTTAACGCTGCGGTCCCCTGCGGGCCACCCGCTCGATCTCCTCGCGCACCAGCCGCTCGACCAGCGGCGGCAGGTTTTCATCGAGCCACTGCTTGAGCATGGTCCGCAGCAGCTCGCGCGTCACCTCCTCGACCGAGCGCTCGCCCATGGCCCTTGCCATCAGCGTCTCGGCAAGCTGGTTGAAGGCCGCCTGGGTGGCGGCCGCCGCCTCGCCCGACAGCATGCCGGGATCTTCCGCCAGTGGCCGGCGCCGCTGCACCGGCATGCGGCCCGGCGCATAGGGTCTGGGCTCTTCCGGCCAGGCCGCTTCGGGACCGGGCGGGTGATAGCCGCCGCGCAGCGCCGCAAAGCGCGGATCCTCTTCGGGGCCATGGGGGCCGAACCCGGCATCGTCATAGCCATTGCCGGGGTCGGGTTCGGGGTAAGGCGGCTCCTGCAGCCTGGTTTCCCCGCCCAGTATGCTGGCGAAGCCGCCATTGCCGCCGGGCGGCCGCGGGTCTGCGGCCTGGACCCGGTCCGCCGAGAGGCGGTCGAGATGGCCGGAGATGCGGTTGCGCAGCGCCACGATCTCCTCCGGCGACGTCGAGCTGCGGCCGGTACTCCGGGCCAGCCTGAGCTCCGGCCGGCGGATCTCGCGTGGATCGCCGCCGCTCACGGCCTCGCCCTCCGCGGTGGCATTGCCGGCCGTTTCCCTGGAGATGACTTTCCGGATCGCCGAAAGCGCTGCCTCGACATCCTCATCGATTGCCTTGTCCGCCGCACCCATGTGCCTCACATCCGCGCAGCCGGCCCCGGCAGCCCTTGCCGGTAAGCCATCATGCGCCGCGCTCGCAAATCAGCCTCGGGAATGGAGTGTATACGTTTTGCCGGAATCGCGGAAGCTAGTCGACGGTCTCGGCGCCGGTCCCCCACCACTTGTCGCGCACCCGCTGGTAGTTCGCTTCCGGATCGTAGTAATCGACCTTGAGCGCCAGATTGCGCGCCGTGAGCCTGCCCATCGAGCCCAGCAGCTGGTAGCCGGCAACGATCAGGTCGCGCTCGGCCTGCACCAGCCCGATCTGGGCTTCCGTCACTTCGCGCTCGGCATCGAGCACGTCGAGCGTGGTGCGCGAGCCGACCAGCGCTTCCTGCTTGACGCCATCGAGTGCCAGGCTCGCCGCCGACACCTGCGCCCGCGCCGCTTCGATCTGCGCGCGCGATTCGACCACGAAGTTCCACGAGGCGGTAACGGCTTCGCGCACCGCCCGCCCCTGTTCGAGAATCTGGATCTGCCGCTGGCTGGCTGTCTGCTTGGCCTGCCGCACCGCCGAATGGACCCGCCCCGCTTCATAGAGCGGGATGCGCACGACGCCGGTCAGCGATGCCTGTTGCTGGTATTCGCCGCCGCTGCCGAAGCCTGAATCGCGGCTGAGGTCGATGGCCTGGGCGACGGCTTCCGCCTCGAGCGAGACGGTCGGCAGGAGATCGCCCTTGGCGACCTCCACCGCATGGCGCGAGGCATCGGCGATGAACGAGGCGGCGAGGATATTGGGGTTGGTCTTCTTGGCAACGTCCAGCGCCACGTCCAGCGTCTTGGGCAGTTTCGGCAGCTTCGGATAGGTGAGCTTGCCGGGCTTGTGGCCGACCAGACGCTGGTAGTTGGCGGTGCTGGCCGCCAGCGACGCGCGTGCCTGTGCGAGATCCGCCTGTGCCAGATTGAGACGCGCATTGGCCTGCGCCACGTCGGTCTTGGTGACTTCACCGACCTTGAAGCGCTCGTCGGCACCGCGCAGCTGCTCGCGCAGCGCCGCAACATTGCGGCTGCGATAGGCGACGATCTGCCGGTCGCGCAGCACGTTCATGTAGGCCTGGGCGGTGCCGAACAGCACCTGCTGTTCGACGGCAAGCAGGTTCTGCCGCCCCGCCTTCACGGTTGATTCGGCCTGCTTGACGCCTTCTACGGTCTTGAACCCGCGAAACAACGGCTGCTGCAGGCCGATGCTCATGCGTCCCGGCACCGTGGTGTCGGGATCGTCGTTGCCGAAGATGCCGTTGTTGTCGACGTCATCGACCTGCACCGAGAGCTGGCCATTGGCAACGACCGAGGGCCGCCAGCCCGACAGCGCCTGCGGCACCTGCTCGTCGGTGGCCCGCTGCCGCGCCCGTTCCGCCTTCAGCGTCGGATTGCCTGAATAGGCATTGGCGAGGGCTTCATAGATCGATTCGGCGAGAACGGCCTGCGCCGAACCCGCAACGACCGCCCCCGAAATCAACGCTGCCGACAAGAGCCGTCTAATGCGCACCGGACCCCAGCCCCTCATACTCTTGTTCTCCGTTCGAACCCCGGCCGCGGCCGAAGCTCCCCCTCTTATCCCGTCTTATCTAGCCACAACCATCGCCGTTGAGGCAAGTTATGCTTAACCCGATACCTAATGGTCGATGAAATTTGAGGTAAAGGCAAGCAGTCGCCGTTACTATAGCCGCGCGGCCATGACGATCAAAACACGAACTCCGGTTTTCGCGCCGCAAAGCCGGGAAGTTCACCCACTGTTGCATCAAAACCACGATTCTCGCTAAATGCCTGTCCCGCCTTGCTAATCGTCACGACCTTGGCAACCGCCCCGCGCCCGATAACGGCCACCAGCCGGCCGCCATCGGCAAGCTGGCCGGTGAGCGCCTCCGGCACCGCCTCGATCAGCCCCTCCACCAGGATCACGTCATAGGGAGATTCGGCGGCGTGGCCCTGGACCAGCGGACCCTTGACCACCCGGACATTGGCGAATCGCGAAAGATTCTGGCGCGCCTGCTCGGCCAGTTCGCCATGTTCTTCCAGCGCCACCACCGACCCGCCCAGCGCCGCCAGAACGGCGCTGCCATAGCCGGTGGTCGCGCCGATATGCAGGATCCGGTCAGTTGCCTTGATCTCCGCCCGCTGCACCAGCCGCGCGAAGGTCATCGGCTCCATGAGATAGCGCCGCGGTCCACCGCCTTCCGGCGTCGTCAACAGAATGTCCTCGTCCATATACGCTACCGCCCGCCGCGCCGCCGGCACGAAATCCTCGCGTGGCAATTCCAGCATGGCGGCGATGATGCGGTGATCGGTGATGCCGTTCGGCCGCACCTGGCTTTCGACCATGTTCAGGCGGGCGGTGGCGAAATCGGACATGGGCGGCCCCAGCGTTGCTCTCTGCCGGGCTGATAGCCAAACTTGGCGCAACTGTCCATTGAGCAAAGCAGCCCTTGGGGATTGTCGCGGCCGCGCCGCTTCACTATAAGGCGCGGCCAGGGCCTCGTGGCGGAGTGGTTACGCAGCGGACTGCAAATCCGTGTACCTCGGTTCGATTCCGGGCGAGGCCTCCAATTCCCTGGGAAGTTGCGCAACATGAGCGGACCGCGGTGCCGGCCTCAATCGTGCTTGCCGTCCCGGGCCTTGCCGTAACCCAGCCGCCGCGCCAGCGCCGGCCAGCGGCGATGCAGCCAGTAGCCGGCCCGCACCGTAAACCAGCGGCGGAACCGCCGGACCGGCGGCAGGTCGACCGACAGGATGACGAGGCCGAGCGGGATCATCCAGAAGCCGAGGATCGGCAGGAATCCCAGGAAGCCGCCGGCAATCAGGAGGATACCAAGGCCGATCCGCAACAGCGGGTGCCCGGGCAGGCGCAGCTTGTAGCCGGCGAAATGGGCTTTGGTCATCGCAACTCCGCTCCTTGGGCACCTAGATATGGGGAAAATGGTCACAATATGAAGCCCCGCCGGGTTTTGACCCACGAAAGGACTTTTCCCTGCCCCGGGCCTCTGCTATACGCCCCCGCGACATTCCCCGATAGCTCAGTTGGTAGAGCATTCGACTGTTAATCGAATGGTCGCTGGTTCGAGTCCAGCTCGGGGAGCCATT
>CAZIXE010000109.1:0-7462 GCA_964543235.1 uncultured Rhizobiaceae bacterium
TTGTCCAGATACAAGGGTGCCCGAAGGGCGGGTGAGGGCCCCTTTGGGCCGAAGGCCGGATGCGGGCCCTCTTGGGCCAATGGCCGGATACGGGCGTGGGCTAGAGCGGCCGGCGCGGGCGGCCTACGCTGCCTTCAGCATCTGCTGGGCGGCAGCACCGATCTCCGCCGGCGTCGGCGCGATGGTGACGCCGACATCGCGCAGGATTTCGACCTTCTCCGAGGCGCTTTCGCCGAAGGCCGAGATGATGGCCCCGGCATGGCCCATGCGCCGCCCTTTGGGCGCCGACAGGCCGGCCACATAGGCGGCGACCGGCTTTTTCATGTGGTCGCGGATGAACTCGGCCGCCTCCGCCTCCTGGGGGCCGCCGATCTCGCCGATCATGACCACCGCATGGGTCTCGGGATCGGCCTCGAACAGTTCGAGAATGTCCCTGAACGACGAGCCGTTGATGGGATCGCCGCCGATGCCCACACTGGTCGAAACCCCGATGCCGAGCTCCTTCATCTGCGCCGCCGCCTCATAGCCGAGTGTCCCCGAGCGCCCGACGATGCCGACATGGCCGGGAAGGTAGATATGCCCCGGCATGATGCCGAGCAGCGCCTTGCCGGGCGAGATGACGCCGGCGCAGTTCGGGCCAATGAGCCGCATGCGGTTTTCCGCCTTGTAGCGGCGCATGTAGCGCTTGACCCGGATCATGTCCTGGGCCGGGATGCCGTCGGTGATGGCGACACAGGTCTTGATCCCGGCATCGGCCGCTTCCATGATCGAATCGGCCGCGAATGGCGGCGGCACGAACACGATCGAGGCGGTCGCACCCGTCTTCGCGACGGCCTCCTTCATCGTGTCGAACACCGGAACGCCATGTTCGGATGTGCCACCCTTGCCGGGGGTCACGCCCCCCGCCACATGGGTGCCGTAGTCGATCATCTCTCTGGTATGGAACGAGCCGATCTTGCCGGTGATGCCCTGGACGATGACCGGCGTCAGGCGGTCGAGAAGGATGCTCATGCGTTCACCACGGCCTTGATGTTGGCGGACTTGTCGTTCTTCCAGGCGGCGACCGCGCGCTGCGCGGCTTCGGCCAGCGTGTTGGCGCGGATCACCGGCAAGCCGCTCTTGGCCAGGATCTTGCGGCCCTCTTCGACATGGGTGCCGGCCAGCCTCACCACCACCGGCACAGTGACCGGATGCTTTTCCAGCGCCTGCACGATCCCTTCCGCCACCCAGTCGCAGCGGTTGATGCCGGCGAAGATATTGACGAGGATCGCCTCGACATTCTCATCCGACGTCACCAGCCGGAACGCCTTGGCGACCCGCTCCGGCGTGGCGCCGCCGCCGATGTCGAGGAAATTGGCGGGCTCGCCGCCGGCCAGCTTGATCATGTCCATGGTCGCCATGGCGAGCCCCGCGCCGTTGACGATGCAGCCGATATTGCCGTCGAGCCCCACATAGGAAAGCCCGCGGTCGGCGGCCCGCGTCTCGCGCGGGTCCTCCTGCGATTTGTCGCGCAGCTCCGAGATGCTGGCATGGCGGAACAGCGCATTGTCGTCGAAGGTCATCTTGGCATCGAGCGCCACGATCGAGCCGTCCTCGGTGACGATCAGCGGATTGATCTCGACCATCGTGGCGTCGAGCTCCTCGAAGGCGCGGTAGCAGCCGAGGATCGTGCTGACCGCCTGCTGCACCTGGCCGGGCGCGAGGCCCAGCCCGAAGGCGATCTCGCGCGCCTGGAACGCCTGCATGCCGACCGCCGGCTCGACGCTCACCCGGATGATGGTGTCGGGCTTTTCCGCGGCGATGTCCTCGATCTCCATGCCGCCCGCCGCCGAGGCGACGACCATCACGCGCTCCGATTTCCGGTCGAGCACGAAGCCGAGATAGAGCTCGCGGGCGATCGCCACCGCCCCTTCGACATAGAGCCGGTAGACGATCTTGCCCGCCGGGCCCGACTGGTGCGTCACCAGCTTCTTGCCGAGGAGATCGTTGGCGGCATCGAGCACATCGTCCTCGGAGCGGCAGATCTTGACGCCGCCCGCCTTGCCGCGCCCGCCGGTATGCACCTGCGCCTTGACCACCCACATCTTGCCGCCGATCTCGCGTGCCCGGTAGGCGGCCTGTTCGGGGCTGTAGGCCAGCCCGCCGCGCGGCACCGGTACGCCGAACCGCGCCAGGATTTCCTTGGCCTGATACTCGTGAATGTCCATTCCTCGTCCTCCCTCAGGCCGCCTGCCTGATCTGGCGCACCTCATGGGCGCGATAATACTCCTCCGCCGCGGCAACCCCGCTGCCCGCCGTGACCGGGATGCCGAGATCGCGCATCGCCATCTCCGCGCCGGCGATCGCCATCAGGCACATGAGCTCGTTGAGATCGCCGAGATGGCCGATGCGGAACACCCGCCCCGCCACCTTGTTGAGGCCGACGCCGAGCGACAGGCCGTAGCGCTGGTAGGCGTGTTTCACCAGCGCCGCCGAATCGAACCCTTCCGGGATGACGATGGCGCTCACCGTATCCGAATGCCATTTCGGCGCCTTGGCGCAGAGCCTGAGGCCCCATGCCGAAACCGCCCGGCGCACGCCCTCGGCCAGCCGGTGGTGGCGCGCGAAAACCTGCTCAAGGCCCTCGTCGAGGAGGAGGTCGACGGCGGCCCTGAGCGCCCGAAGCATGTGCATCGGGGGAGTGTAGGGAAAATAGCCGTCCTTGTTGGTCCTGATCATGTCGTCGAAATCGAAGTAGCAGCGCCTGAGCCCCGCCGCCTGGCGCGCCGCCAGCGCCTTCTGCGACACGCAGACGATGGCGAGCCCCGCCGGCATCATGAAGCCCTTCTGCGAGCCCGACACGCAGATATCGACGCCCCATTCATCCATGCGGAAATCGATCGAGGCGAGCGAACTCACCGCATCGACGAACAGCAGCGCCGGATGCCGGGCCTCATCCATGGCGCGCCGCACCGCGGCGACGTCGCTGGTGACTCCGGTGGCCGTTTCATTATGCGTAACCAGCACTGCCTTGATCGTGTGCTCCTTGTCGGCCTTGAGCTTCTCGGCGAAAATGTCGACCGGCACCCCCTCGCCCCAGTCGGCATCGACGATGTCGACCTCGAGCCCGTGCCGCTGGCAGAGATCGGCCCACAGCAGCGAGAACTGCCCGAACCGCGCGATCAGCACCTTGTCGCCGGGGGAGAGCGTGTTGGTCATGGCCGCTTCCCAGCCGCCGGTGCCTGAGGCCGGCCACAGGAACACCTGGCCGTCGCGGCTCTTGAACACCTTCTTCACGTCCTCGAACAGGGGCAGCGTGAAGCCCGGGAGATCGGGAGCCCGCTGGTCCTCCATGGCAATGTCCATGGCAAGGCGCACCGCCTGCGGCACATTTGTCGGTCCCGGAATGAACAGTCCTTTGAGCCCAGGCATGCGAACATCCTCCCTTTTGCAGTGGCGCCGGCGCGTCGACTATTGCGGGGTGGGCCAAGGGGCACAACACCCGAAGAACCAGCCCATTGGCATCCATTAGGGTAGTTTTTTACGACCCGAAATAATGGGTTACGCCGTAGCACCTTGCCAGGCACCTACCCGATAGTATAGCAATTGCCCATGCCGGCCCCGATTGAGATCATCCTTGGCGATCCCAACCCGCTCATGCTTCAGGCCCTGGCCGAAATCTTCGAGCGCGACAGCCGCTTCAGCCTGGTCGCCACGGCCAAGACGGCCGAAGGCTTCCTCGAGGCCGCCCTGCGTGCCCCCGTGCCGGTCGGTGTCATCGACTGGTCGCTCCCGGTGCTCGGCGCCGAGCGGCTGATCGCCATCCTCCGCGAAAATCCCAATGCCCCCCGGATCGTCGTCTATGCCTCCTCGACCGATCCCGCCATCCCCCGCCGCGCCATGGCGGCCGGCGCCGCCGGTTTCTGCACCCGCGAGACCGGCCCCGAACAGCTGCTCGATATCGCCGCCAGCGTCGCCCGGGGCAAGATGGTCTTCCCCTTCCTCGACGTGCGCCAGCTGAAGCGCGGGCCGGCCGAGGACCTGACCGGGCGCGAGAAGGTCCTGCTCGCCGCCCTCGCCCGCGGCCGCACCAACACCGAGCTTGCCGCCGAACTCGGCATCTCGATCAACACCGTCAAGTTTCACCTGCGCAACCTCTACGAAAAGCTGGGCATCCGCAACCGCGCCCAGGCGATCGCCTTCTACTATTCCGAGAGCACGCTGCAGCCGCCGCCTCCGGCCGATTGATCCGCCTACGGAGCAATGCGCCGGGCTCCAATTGTCGCACGGGACTTGACATCGGGGCCCGTGCAATGGTGACTCCGGCGCTTCTGGCATCGGATCGGAGGGATCGCCACCATGAGTTTCTTCAGCGTCGAACAGGCCCCTGCCCGCCTCAACCGCAGTGAGCTGGCAGTTCCCGGCAGTCAGCCACAGCTCTTTGAAAAGGCAGCGAAATCAGCGGCCGACGTGGTCTTTCTCGACCTTGAGGACGCGGTCGCCCCCGACGACAAGGTGCAGGCCCGCAAGAATGTCATCCAGGCCATCGGCGACATCGACTGGGGCAACAAGTCGCTCTCGGTCCGCATCAACGGCCTCGACACCCACTACATGTACCGCGACGTCGTCGATGTCCTCGAGCAGGCCTCCGACCGCCTCGATCTGATCATGATCCCCAAGGTCGGCACCGCCGCCGATGTCTATGCCGTCGACATGCTCTGTACACAGATCGAAACCGCCAGGGGCCGCGCGAAACGCGTGGGCTTCGAGATGATCATCGAAACGGCGCTTGGCATGCAGAACGTCCATGCCATCGCCGCCGCCTCGAAGCGCAACGAGTCGCTGCATTTCGGCGTCGCCGATTATGCCGCCTCGACCCGCGCCCGCACCACCTCGATCGGCGGCGCCAACCAGGATTACGCCGTTCTGACCGAGCCATTGGCCGATGGCAGCCGCCAGACCCATTGGGGCGATATGTGGCATTATGCGCTGGCCCGCATGGTCGTCGCCGCCAGGGCCAATGGCCTGCGCCCCGTCGATGGCCCCTTCGGCAATTTCTCCGACCCCGATGCCTTCAGGGCGGCCGCCTACCGCGCCGCCGTTCTGGGCTGCGAAGGCAAATGGGCCATTCATCCCTCGCAGATCGGCTTGGCCAATGAGGTGATGAGCCCCTCCGAGGCTGATGTCAGCCGCGCCAGACGCATCCTCGTGGCGATGGAGGAGGCGGCCAAAGCCGGCAAGGGGGCGGTGTCGCTGGACGGCCGCCTCATCGACTACGCCTCGATCCGCCAGGCGGAGGTGCTGGTGAAGAAGGCCGAACAGATCGCCGCCAGCACTGCCTGACGGTTCACCCGCGGCGCGGGTTCTGCCGCGCCCTGCGGCCCGTGGGCTCTGGCGCCTGCGCCATGAGCCAGGCGGCAGCCCCCGGTGTCGCGCTCCAGGCGGCCTTGCCGGACAGGGCATAGACGATGGCTTCATTCTCGTCCCCCATGCCGTAGAAATCGGGCAGCCGCTGCGGCAGTGCCTTGCCGCCGCTCAGATAGGGAGGAACATGGCGGTTCGTTGTAAGGGCCTCTTGCAGGGCCGCGCGCGCCGCCGCGCTGTCGCCCTCCGTCCGGAAGGCCTGCAGGGCCCGCCCATAGGCCCACATGGCCGAACCGTCTTCCGCATAGGCCTGGATGAGTTCGGCCGCCTCGCGGTCTCGGCCGAGTTCCAGCAGATGGTCGAGCAGCTCGTAACGGATGCCCTGGTTGTCGTTCGGGTTGAGCCGCAGCATGTCCTGGAAATGGCCGATGGCTTCGTCGCGCTCCCCCGCCTCCCACAGCGCGCCCGCCAGCCCGTGCCGCGCCCGCATATAGGGCCGCGTCTCGAGAATGCCCCAGAACATCCCGGCATCTTCCTCGAATGTCTGCCGGCCGAGCGCCTTCTCGCCGGCCGCCACGCCGGCCCGATAGGCCGCGATGCGCTGCGCCAGGGTCTCTGCCTCTTCCTGCGCCAGCATCACATGCGCGTCCGCACACAAGGGCGAGATCGCCAGCGCCCGCCTGGCGAGCGCGATGCGCTTCTTGCGGCCGGCCGTATCCCAGGCCGTCCACATGATGTCCTGGGCCACATCGAGATCGTCCGGCGCGCCGCTGTCGTGTCCAAATTGCCCGGCAACGGCCTTTAACAGCGCATCGAGACTGTTGATCTGCCCGGCTGTGAGCTTGGGAGTCTTGCCCTTGCCTGCGCGCTTGGCTGCCCGTTTGGCCATGTCCTCTCCCGCCTGGTTACCGTCCCCGGCAGACTACCGCCTCCCGCCCCACAGGCAACCGCGGAATCCAGCTTATGCACGGAGATTGCCGCACCGGGTGGCGCCGCCGCCTGGTCCCTTGCCCAGGTCGGCGCGGGGGAGAAACCGGGGCATTGGATGCTGGCGGAAGGGTTTTGTGGATTATACTCCTTTTCGTTCTTGACATGTTCGAGGGGCGCTGCTATCTATATCCTCAGACGGTTCCACAGGGAGGGGACGATGTCGACAGCGTCTCGCAATCGCGGAACAGTCAGCGGCGGCCGCGCCGGCTGGAAAAACGCGCCAGCCGTCCCGGCAGCTTCCGGGGCGACCCTTCGGCACTACGACCCGAGCGCTTCACCGCGAATGGACAGGGCGTCCGGATTGCCCGCGGGCCATTCCCGCCTTCCGCACGCACCGCCAAAGTGCAAACCGGTGGCCAAAATCGCCGCGCCAGGACGTCCGGGCCTCGTGCCCGTTGAATATTCAGGACTGCATGAGCCCGGGCTCCGGCATTCCCCTCCCGCTTTTTCCCGGCCGCCCCCAGAACGGAGGTCCACATGCCCTTCCAGCGCCACCCCTTGATGCAGCGCGTCCGCGAGACGCCGCTCGAGCGATGCCCCAACCTTGCCTGCCGCCGCGCCGGCACCTGCCGGGCGCCGGATCCCGTCTGGCAATGCCGCAAGTATGTTTACGAGATCAACGAGTGGCGCCTGCATTTGGCGCGCAAGATCGAGCGGCTGTACCGGGAGTGGGAGCGTGATCATCCCGAGGAGGCCAGGGCCCTGCGCGGCAAACCCTTGCCGGACTGGTCGACCGAAGCGCTTCCGGCCATCCGCGAGGCGATGGCCGAGGTCAAGGCCGAACGGGCCAGGTTGGCCGGCCAGGCGGCGCTTCAGGCCGCCGAAACCGCTCCCGCCGCTGCGCCGTCGGCACCCGCCACCACTCGCCGGCCCCGGAACTAGGCTGGCATGGCCGGCACATGTGCTCCGCAAAGTCGCAGAAATGGGCGGGGACCGGCCGCCGCTACATGCGCCGCGCGCATGCCTCCCATATCCCGGAAACCCTTGCCGGGCAGCATGGCAGAATGCATCATTTTTCCGTCGCGAGTCACTGCGGCAGCGGAAGTTACTCCCTCCCCTTGTATCTTTCCGCTTGTCTTCCGGTACCCTGCTTCATCAGGTTCCGGATCTGCCCAAGGTGGGCGAGTTC
>CAZIXE010000110.1:0-6949 GCA_964543235.1 uncultured Rhizobiaceae bacterium
GATAAATAGATGTTATTTTATCCCAAGTTACGTGTCAAATCGCCCGCACCGGCAGGATGGCGCCGAAACTTCAGGAAGCGAGCACGATGATTTCCGGCGCGGCCTCCGACAGTGGCGCGCGATCCCAATCGCCGAAAAATTCTGTGCTCGCAAAGCCTGCTGCAGCGAGCATGTGTGCGAGTTCCGGCACCGTAACAAAACGGAGCGCCGCCGGTTCGGACCGGACTTCGCCATCCGGGAAACGGAAATGGGTGCGGTACACCACATAGGGCAACTCGGCCCGGTCGATGGAATTGAAGAGTTCCACTCTGCCCAAGCCCGGAACATGCCGCATTTCCAGAGTCTGTGCGGGCGTCCAGCCTTGCCATTCGCGGGCATCCGGATTGCGGGTCTCAAACGCCAAGCGGCCGCCCTCTGCCAGGTGATCCCGCAGATTCGACAGGCTCGCAACAATCTCGTCGTCGGTTTGCAGGGTCTGGAAGGCATGCCCCGTCATGAAGATGAGATCGAAGCGGCGCGCATCGTGAAACGTTGCGGCACTGCCCAGCACCCATCGCACGGCATTGCCGCGTGGCCGCGACTGCGCGACCGAGAGCATCCCCGAGGCCGGGTCGACGCCGACGACGCGGTGTCCCCTGTCCGCCAGGGCAACAGCGAGCCATCCGGTGCCACAGCCCATATCGAGCACGTCCCGTGGTTCCCGCCCAGCGAGGTCCAGGTAGAAACGATGATAATGGGCCGGTGGATTGAACGCGTCGTAGACCGCGGCAAGCCGGCGATCGTTGTAGAACGCCTCGGCCAAAAATGCTTGTCCTGCGCGCGGATCAGCTCACCGTGTTCGGCAGTTCGGCTTCGCGCTTGTGTATGAACTCCACCAGGGCTTCGGCCACGGCCGCATCCAGCTTCGGTTCTTCATAGGACTCCAGCAATGCGCGCGCCCTTTCGCGGCCGCGCGTATCGTGGTCTTTCGACCCCTCTGCCGACCATTGCTCGAAAGAGTTAAAGTCCATCAGCGTCGGCATGAAGAAGGCGCTCTCAAAATGTTCCAGAGTGTGCTGGGTGCCAAGGAAGTGACCGGCCGGCCCCACTTCGCGGACGGCTGCCATGGCTTCCCTGAAATCGTCAAAGGATGGGCCTTGTGCATATTTGTACCAGCCCATCAGCTGTTCGGCATCGGTGACGAACTTCGAGTAGCCACACACCAGCCCGGCCTCAAGCCAGCCTGCCACGTGCCAGATGTAGTTGGCGCCGGACAGAATCGCGGCATGCATCAGCATGTTCGCTTCGTAGCCCGCCTGGGCGTCGTTCAACTTCGAGCCGACATGAAAGCCGGAAGTGCGCCAGGGCAGATTGTATTTGCGCGCCAGCTGACCCATGAGAAACATCATCTGCGCCGCTTCCGGAGTGCCTCCCATTGGCGCACCGGTCTTCATGTCGACAGTCACCATGAACTGCCCGTATATCTGCGGGCTTCCCGGCCGCACCAGCTGGGTGAAGGCGCAGCCCGCCAGAGCCTCGGCATTGACCTGGGCCACGGCGCCGACCGACGAGGCCGAGGTAGAGGCCCCACACAGCGCAAAGGGCGCCAGGATCACGGGCTGATTGTGCCTGGCATAGACCTTCATGGCATCGAGCATGGTGGCATCCCAAACCAGCGGCGAGTTGCAGTTGGTGATCGAGACGAGGACGGTGTTGTCCTTCACATAGTCCTCGCCGAAGACGATGCCTGCCATGGCTATGACATCCTCGGCACGCTCCTTCGAGGTTACGATGCCCATAAAGGGCTTATCGGAGTATCTGAGCGCCGAATGGATTATGTGCAAATGGCGCTTCGGCACCGGGATCTCCATCGGCTCGCAACAGATCGAACTCGAGGAATGGAGAGAAGGCAGCATGTAGGCGAGCCTGTGAAAATTATTGAGATCGGCAAGGGAACCGTAACGCCGGTTGTTGTCGAGATCGCGCACATAGGGTGCGCCGTACATGGGGACGAAGATCTGGTTGCGGCCGCCGACCCTGACGGTGCGCTCCGGGTTGCGGGCGTTCAGGGTGAACTCGGACGGGATTTTCGCTACCAGTTCCATCAGCAAGGCGCGATCTATGCGAACGCGATAGCCGCGCACATCTGCGCCCGCCGATTTCCACATGGAAGCAGCCTCGTCATCGCGAAACTCGATGCCGATATCCTCGAGAATCTTCATGGATTCGTCGTGGATGAGTTCGACCGCTTCGGCGGGAACGATGTCGTAGACGGGAATGTTGCGGACGAGACCGGGCAACGATAGAGTCGGGCGGGCACGCATGGCACGGCGACCTTCGCGGCCTCCACCCCGGCGGCCGTGAGCGGATACCTGCTGCGACAATTCCTGCACGTTGATCATCTGGTGCACCTTTGAAATCCCGTCCAGAAAACGCCGGACAGTTGCCGGGCGCAAGTCCAATTGCGGCGCCTGCAGGCCGGCCCGCGCCGCACCTGCACAGCGATTGACAAGCAACCCGATTCAACGGAACGTGCGCGCGCATCATGACAGGCACACCGGTTATCGAGTTTCGCAAGGTCAGCAAGCGTTTCGGAGACGTGCTGGCCGTCGCCGACAATGACTTGCAGGTCCAAGAGGGTGAATTTCTGTCGATCCTGGGCCCGTCCGGATGCGGGAAGACGACGAGCCTCAGGATGATGGCGGGCTTCGAGCAGCCGACCGCCGGCGAAGTTCTCCTGCAGGGAAAGATCGTCACCGGCGTTCCCGCCTATCGCCGCCCGGTGAACATGGTATTTCAGCATTATGCGCTGTTTCCGCACCTTTCAGTGGCGGACAATGTCTCCTACGGTCTGCGGCAGCGCAGCCCGCGGCCGGCGCGCGGTGACATCGACAAGGCCGTACGGGAGGCGCTCGCCATGGTCCGCCTGCCCGGCTACGAGAACCGCCGGGTGTGGGAGCTTTCCGGGGGCCAACAGCAGCGTGTGGCGCTGGCCCGGGCACTGATCAACCGTCCGGCGGTGCTGCTGCTCGACGAACCGCTGGCCGCCCTCGACCGAAAGCTGCGCCGCGAAATGCAGATCGAATTGCAGAACCTGCAGCGCAATGTCGGGATCACCTTCCTGCTCGTCACTCATGACCAGGAGGAAGCGCTGTCCATGTCGGACCGGGTCTGCATCATGCGCGAGGGGCGGATCGTGCAGATCGGTTCGCCGCGGCAGCTCTACGACGAGCCGGCTAATCGCTATGTTGCTGATTTTGTTGGCAAATCAAACTTCTTTGCGGCAAAGGCCGGCAAGACGAGGCGGGCGATGACCAGGGTCAGTTATGCGCTGGGCGAGACGGAGGGACGCAGCCTGCGCCCGACGGCCGAGGGCGCGGACGTCGTGATCAGCATCCGACCGGAACGCATGCTGCTGGCGGGGGCCGCGGCCGAGCTGCCACCGGAACCGGCAGTGCGGCTCGAGGCCCGCGTACTCAACCGGATTTTCCTCGGCGAGCATACGGAGTATGTCGTCGAGAACGACAAGCTTGGGGCATTCACCGTGCTGAGCCCGCGGCAGGCCGAACGGGTTGATGCCTTTGCAATTGGCGAGCATGTCGCCGTCGGCTGGCAACCTGAATCTGCCCTCGTTCTGGCCGGAGACTGACAGCGCAGACAAGACACAGGGAGAAATGTCATGAAGGACAACACGATCATCTCGCCACAGGAGTTCCTTACGGAACTCCGGCGTTATCAGTTGGGCTCGGTTTCACGCCGCCATTTCCTGGGCGTCACGGGGCTGGGCATGGCTATGGCAGTGCTTGGCGCGGCGGTGCCGGGCTTGCGCCCGCGCAAGGCCCATGCGGCGCTGTCCGGAACCGTCAATCTCACCACCTGGCCCAACTATCACAGTCAGGAGAATCTGGACAATTTCACCAAGCAGACCGGCGTCACCATCAACATGAACGTGTTCGGTTCGAACGAGGAAATGCTGGCCAAGCTGCAGGCGGGCTCGACCGGATGGGATGTGCTGGTCCCCACGAACTACACGATCTCGACCTACAAGGGTCTCGATCTCATCGAAGCGCTCGATCTGGCGCGGCTACCCAACTATGACCCCACAACGCAGGACGCACGGTTTACGGCAGAGGGCACGGTCGACGGCACCGTTTATGCCGTTCCCAAGGACTGGGGCACCACCGGCTACGTCATCAACACCAAGAACATCACCTCGAACCCGGCGACGTGGAAAGAGTTCTGGGACCTTACGCAGAGCGACTGGAGCGGCCGGGTGATGGTGCACGACTACCAGCTCACCACCATTGGCAACGCGCTGAAGTATTACGGTTACTCCTTCAATTCAAACGACGAGAAGGAGCTCGCCGACGCCGAGAAGCTGATGTTGGCGGCCAAGCCGCATCTGTTCGCCATCAACTCCGACTACCAGCCCTCGATCCGCAATGGCGATGCCTGGGCTTCGGTGGCGTGGACCGGAGACGCGACACAGCTGCATCGCGACATGCCGGAAATCCAGTATGTGATTGCCAAGGAAGGCGGCGAGATCTGGACCGACTTCTATGCCATCCCGAAGGGTGCGCCCAATCCCGACGCGGCCTATGCGCTCATCGACTACCTGCTGACGCCAGCAATCAATGCCAAGGAAGTGCAGGCCCATGGCTATCCCTCCACGGACAGCCGGACAAATGCCCTGGTTCCCAAGGAGATGTTGGAGAACCCCATCCTATATCCGGCTGCGGAGCTGCTCAGCACGCTGGAATTCGGGGCAGCGGCCACGCTGACCAATCCGCTGCGTGCGGAAATCATGGCGCGGTTCAAGGCGGCGTAACCGCCCTTGAACGCGACAACACGCTCCCGTGCCGTCACCGCTCTGCTGGTGGCGCCGGCGGGCGTGTTTTTCTTTTTTCTGCTGGTGCTGCCGCTCGCCGTGGTGATTGTCTATTCATTCGGTGAGCGGGCGCCGGCCGGGGGTTATGCGCCGGCTTTCACGCTGGACAACTATGCAAACCTGCCGGCGCGTGGCCGCGCCTTCTGGAATACACTGACGCTGGCGCCGATCGGCACGCTGCTGTGCGCGCTGATCGCCTACCCCCTTGCCTACTATCTCGCCGTCAAGGCGAGTGCCAGGATCAGGACACTGCTGCTGGTTCTGGTCATCATTCCGTTCTGGACCAGCCAGCTGCTGCGCTACTACGCCTGGATCATGATCCTCGGCAGCAGAGGCATCCCCGCCTGGCTGGAATGGGCCGGCATCGGCGACGTTCGCCTGATCAATACGCCGACCGCCGTGCTGATCGGAGCCGTGTATGGCTTCCTGCCACTCATGGTCCTGCCGATCTATGTCAGCCTTGAGAAGCTTGACAAACGCCTGCTCGAGGCTTCCGCCGATCTCGGGGCATCGCCATTTGCTTCCTTTCGGCAGGTGACACTGCCGCTATCCCTGCCCGGCATTGCCACCGGCTCCATGCTCGTGTTCATCCTGTTGATGGGCGAGTATATTCTTCCGCAGCTTCTTGGCGGCGGCAAAGTCTTTTTCATCGGCAATGCACTGGTTGACCTGTTCCTGCAATCACGGAACTGGCCGTTCGGGGCGGCCGTTTCGGTCTCCCTGGTTCTCATCATGTTCGTCACCATCGCGCTGTACATGCGGTTCGTGCTCAAGGGGGCGGGCACGAAATCGGTAGCCCTGGTATGACCATGCGGATCTATGCGGCGTTCATCTACGTGTTTCTCTATGCACCGATCGCGCTGATCGTGTTCTTCTCGTTCAATGCGGGGCGTTATGCCATGGACTGGCAGGGCTTTTCCGCCCAATGGTATGGCATCGCCTTCTCCAATCCGCTGGTGGTGAAAGCGCTGACGACCAGCCTTACGGTTGCGGGATTCACGGCCGTGATAGCCACGGTTGTCGGAACGTCGCTGGCACTTGGCCTGGAACGGTTCAGCGGCTGGTTGCGCCAGGTGTTCGACGCCCTCATCTACATTGCCATCATGGTACCGGGTGTGGTGATCGGCATTTCCACGCTGATTGCCTTCGTGACCCTGTTCGATGTCGTGAATCCGGCACTCACGGCGGCGCTTGGCTGGAAGCTCGAAATGGGCCTGTGGACGGTGATTGCCGCCCATGTGCTGTTCAATCTGGCGGTGGTTGCACTGATCGTGCGCGCCAGGCTTGCCGGAATGGACCGCCGGCTGATCGAGGCATCCGAGGATCTGTACGCAACGCCGCTGGGCACGTTCCGGCAGATCGTGCTGCCGTTGCTGATGCCGTCAATTCTGGCCGGATTCCTGCTGTCTTTCACATTTTCCTTTGAGGATTTCATCATCACGTTCTTCGTGTCAGGCCCCAACACGACCCTGCCCATCTATGTGTTCTCGTCCATTCGTCGCGGTATCACCCCTGAGATCAACGCAATCGGTACGGTGGTGCTGCTGACGTCGCTCACGTTTCTGTTGCTTGCGCAGTTCCTGATGCGGAGCCGTTCGCCGCGCCGCACGAGCAGCTAGAGCGAGACGGACAGGCCGCCATCCACCGCCAGCACATGGCCATTGACATAACTTGCGGCGTTCGAAGCCAGAAAGACGACTGCGCCGCCCAATTCCTCGGGCTTTGCCCAGCGGCCCGCCGGCGTGCGGTTTTCGACCCAGGCCGTGAAAGCCTTGTCTTCCAGCAGTGAGGTGTTGAGTTCCGTGGCGAAATAGCCGGGGGCCAGGGCATTGACGGTGATGCCGCTGCGGCCCAGTTCGGCCGCCATTGACCGGGTCAAGCCATGCAAGCCGGCCTTGGCCGCGACATAGGCATGAATGGTCGGCCGTCCGAGGATGGCGGCGACAGAACCGGTATTGATGATGCGACCAAAGCCGTTCGGTAGCATCAGCCGGGCCGAATCGCGCGCCATGCGGAAACAGGCCGAGAGATTGACGGCGAGCACCCGCTCGAAATCCGCATCCTCCCACTCGGTCAGCGGCT
>CAZIXE010000111.1:0-6895 GCA_964543235.1 uncultured Rhizobiaceae bacterium
AAGCGGTCAATTCATGTGCTACATAAACCGGACAACTTCAGCCGCTCTCTACATCAATGAATGCCGATGGACAATCGGAGGTGAGTCAAACCGCCGCATGGACCCGCGATTCGCGCTGACGGTAACCTTTGCTTAACCATGCGGGACCGGCTTTTGCTGGGGAAAACGGCGGCAAGATGGGCTCGGATGTTTGCGCGTGAGTCACTGCTTATTGTAGAAGAGCGCAATTGAGCTACGAGATGTAGCGTCCAGACAGGTTTTTGACGTAAAGGCGCGTGGGGCTGGATTGCCTCTGCGATAAGTGAGGATTCTGGTGGTCGAGAGTGTTGGAGAAGTCCATGGAGGGGTGAAGATGTCGTGGACGGATGAGCGGGTCGAACTGTTGAAGAAGCTCTGGGAAGAAGGTCATAGCGCGACCCAGATTGCCTTGCGGTTGGGTCACGGGGTGACGCGCAACGCGGTGATCGGCAAGGTCCACAGGCTGAACCTGTCGGGTCGGGCCCAGCCGCAACGCGCAGCTGCTGCTCCCCGCCAGCGCAAGACACGCGAGCCCTCGGCCCCCGGACGCCCGAGCAGTCCGATGACGCTGCCGACGGCGGGTTCATCGGCACTGAAGCCTATCATGCGCACCACGCCCATCGAGCGTCCCATGCCATTGCCGGAGCCGAAGCCGCTCCGGCTGGTCGATACCGCCAAGGGCGACGGCCGCATCACCATCCTTCAGCTTTCCGACAAGACCTGCAAGTGGCCGAGCGGCGATCCGGGCAGCGAGGATTTCTGCTTCTGCGGCCACAAGCCCCGCGAAGGCTCACCCTATTGTGAATACCACGCCCGTATTGCCTATCAGCCGCTGCAGGACCGGCGCAACCGCAAGCTCGCCATGGGCTGACATCGCCCGCTTGTCCCTGCGCAAGGGCCGGCGGGGACCGCTGCCCGGCCATTGTATTTGCGGCTCTGGTTATGGCTTCGCCAAGGTGCTCAAATCGCCACCCTGGAGAGGAACCCAACGCCATGAGCCCCGAACAGCGACTGCTTGAAAGAGGTATCGACCTGCCTGGCCTGCCGTCACCGAAAGGCAATTACGTGCCGGGCCTCGTGCACAACGGCATTCTCTACCTGTCGGGGCAGGGGCCCCTGCTTGACGATGGCGGATTTGCCTGCGGCCTCATTGGCCGCGACTTCACGCTTCAGGAAGGCTACCAGCATGCCCGCCGCACCGGCCTGGTGCTGCTCGCGGCCGCCCGCGCCACGCTGGGCACGCTGGACCGAGTCGAGCGCGTCTTGACCGTCTTCGGCATGGTCAATGCCGCCTCCGACTTCTCTGATCATCCCAGGGTCGTCAACGGCTGTTCGGACCTCTTCGTTGAGGTGTTCGGCGAAGCCGGCCGCCATACCCGCGCCGCCGTCGGCATGGGCACCCTGCCGATGAAGATCTCGATTGAGATCGCCGCCACCATGGCGGTTCGCCCATGACGATCTACGATCGCCTGGGCGTCCGCACCATCATCAATGCCAAGGGCCCGGCAACCCGGCTGTCGGGCGGCATGATGCGTGCCGAGGTTTCAGCGGCCATGGCGGAAGCCGCGCAGCATTGCGTGGACATGGCCGAGCTTCAGGCCGCGGCCTCGGCCCGCATTGCGGCCCTGACCGGCGCCGAGGCGGGCTATGTCGCCTCGGGAGCTGCCGCCTGCCTCTTGCTCGCAACGGCGGCCTGCATCACCGGGCTCGACATCGCCGCCATGGCGCGGCTTCCGGATACCGCTGGCCTCCGCAATGAGGTCGTCATGGTGCGCAGCCAGCGCAATTTCTATGACCATGCGGTGCGCACCGCCGGTGTCCGCATCGTCGAGGTGGGTCTGCCCGACCGCTATGCCGGTGCCGGTATCCGCGATGCCGAGGTCTGGGAAATCGAAGCCGCCCTCACTCCCCGCACGGCCGCCATTCTCTATGTGGCCGACGCTGAGGCCCGCCCGCCTCTGGCCGGCATTGTGAGGGTGGCCCATGCCGCCGGCGTTCCCGTCATTGTCGACGCCGCCGCCCGGCTGCCGCCCCAGGCCAATCTCACGCGTTTCATCGCCGAGGGCGCCGATCTCGTCGCCTTTTCCGGCGGCAAGGCGATTGGCGGCCCGCAGGCCAGCGGCTTCCTGTGCGGGCGGCGCGATCTCGTCATGGCGGCCGCCCTGCAGCATCTGGACCTTGATGTCCTCTGGGAAATGTGGGAGCCGCCCGCCGCCCTGATTGACATGGTAAGGCTCAGGGGCGTGCCCCAGCATGGCATCGGCCGCCCCTGCAAGGCCGGCAAGGAGGAGATTGCCGGTCTGCTGACGGCCCTCGATCTCTATGTTGCCGAAGGCGATGCCGCCCGCCATCGCCGCTGGCTTGCGCTGCTGGAAGAGCTGCGCGCGGCACTCACAGGCTTTGATACGGTCATCGAGGGCGGCAACGATGTGACAGGCGTCCCGCAGCTCGTGATCGCCTGTGCGGACACCATGCCGGTGATCCTGGAACTGCAGCGCGGCGTGCCGCCGGTCCATGTCGATCCGGTCCGCGCCCATCTTGGCCAGTTGCTCGTCAACCCGATGTGTCTCCGGCCGGACGATGCAGGAGTCGTCGCTGAGCGCCTCCGCAGCGTGCTTTCCCGCGCCTAAACTTCCTCTTTCGCAATGCAATAAAAACGCTATAAACGCGCCGGACCGAAGGTCAGAGGAGGAACTGCGAAATGGCTGTGCGGGTAGCAATCAACGGGTTTGGCCGGATCGGTCGTAACGTCGTGCGCGCCATCTTTGAATCGGGCCGCAAGGATATCGATGTCGTCGCCGTCAACGATCTGGGTCCCGTCGAAACCAACGCCCACCTGCTGCGCTATGATTCCGTTCACGGCCGGTTCCCGCACGAAGTGGAGGTTCAGGGCGATACCATCAACATCGGCACCGACAAGTTCAAGGTGACCGCCATCAAGGACCCCGCCCAGCTCCCCTGGAAAGAACTCGGCATCGACATCGCGCTGGAATGCACCGGCATCTTCACCGCCCGCGACAAGGCCGCCGCCCATCTCGCCGCCGGTGCCAAGCGCGTCATCGTTTCCGCACCTTCCGAAGGCGCCGACTTCACCGTGGTCTATGGTGTCAACCACGAGGGCCTGAAGAAGGAGCACCTGGTGGTCTCCAACGCCTCCTGCACCACCAACTGCCTCGCGCCCGTGGCCAAGGTGCTCAACGACGCCATCGGCATCGATCACGGCTTCATGACCACGATCCATGCCTATACCGGCGACCAGCCGACCCTCGATACGCTGCACAAGGATCTCTATCGCGCCCGCGCCGCTGCCATGTCGATGATCCCGACCTCGACCGGGGCGGCCAAGGCGATCGGCCTGGTGATCCCGGAACTCAAGGGCAAGCTCGACGGCACTTCGATCCGCGTGCCGGTGCCCAACGTATCCGTTGTGGACTTCAAGTTCGTGGCCAAACGCGCCACCGCCGCCCAGGAGGTCAACGCCGCCATCAAGGCGGCTGCCGACGGCAAGCTGAAGGGCGTCCTGGGCTACACCAACGACCCCAATGTCTCGGTCGACTTCAACCACAATGCCAATTCCTCGACCTTCCATATGGACCAGACCAAGGTCATTGAAGGCACGCTCGTGCGGGTCCTCTCCTGGTACGACAATGAATGGGGCTTCTCGAACCGCATGGCGGACACGGCGGTCGCCTTTGCCAAACTGATCTGAAGCGATGCCGCGCCCGCTTCGCATCGCCCCCTCCATTCTCGCCGCCGATTTTTCCCGTCTGGGCGAGGAGGTGCGGGCCATCGATGCGGGCGGCGCCGACTGGGTGCATGTCGACGTGATGGACGGGCATTTCGTGCCCAACATCTCGTTTGGCGTGCCGGTCATGCAGGCGATCCGCAAGGTGACGAAGAAGCCCTTCGACGTGCACCTGATGATCGCCCCCTGCGATCCCTACCTGGAGAGCTTCGCGAAGGCCGGCGCCGACATCATCACCGTTCATGCCGAGGCCGGACCCCATCTCGACCGCTCGCTGCAGGCGATCAGGGCCTTGGGGAAGAAGGCGGGCGTGTCGCTCAATCCCGCCACCCCGGCATCGGCCATTGCCCATGTGCTGGACCGCCTCGACCTCGTGCTGGTGATGACGGTGAACCCCGGTTTTGGCGGCCAGTCCTTCATCCCTGCCATGTTGCCGAAGATCTCCGAGATCCGCACCATGCTGCACGGCCGCGACGTGGATATCGAGGTCGATGGCGGCATCACCAATGAAACGGCGCCCCTGGCGGCCCGCGCCGGCGCCAATGTCCTGGTCGCCGGCAGCGCCCTGTTCCGGGGCAATGACTATGCCGCCAACATCGCGGCCCTGCGCCGCGCCGCCACGGCCATAGCGGTGTAGAAGGCGGCCGGCCCACTGCGGCGCTTGGGGGGGCGCAAGGGATCCCATGCCCCCGCCGCCTGCGAAACATCTGACACCCGGCATGTCCCCCTGACCTCACCCTGAAGTGCCCGATGCGCTGGCATCGGGCCGCGAAGGGCGAGGTTGCAGATGACGGCCATCCTCCCCCTTCACGGGGGAGGTGGCCGCCGCAGGCGGCCGGAGGGGGCCGGCCTGGGCCTCGCGCTAGCCGGGCCCGTTCCGCCCCCAACCCGTCACCCCGGCCAAGCGCGGCCTGAGCCGCGCGCGAGCCGGGGCCCATCCCTCCGCTTGCGGAACATCGCCTCTTCTTTCTCCACGACCTCACCCTGAGCTAGCCGAAGCGGCAGCATCGAACCTCGAATGGCGAGGGCGTCTGACATCGCCATTACGGCGGCGCGAGCACGAACCCCTGCATCCGCCTGGAGAGTATGAAGATCAGCGTCATGCCAGCGGAAGCTGGCATCCCGCTTTGCCCAACCTGTCCGCAATGGGCAAGCGCAGGACTCCGGGGCCTGCACGGGGGCTTCGCCTTGACCTCGCCCCATCTTCAGGAACCGCGCGCCGCGGCGATGGCAGCCCAGCGCATGCGAAGCCTGCCACTGCACCACCGGAACATTGCCCTCGCTGGCGCGAACCGGCGTCTCACCCCACCGTCGAAGGCGTCGACATCAACCGTTACGCCTATGCCCTCAACGATCCCATCAACCTGAGCGATCCCCTTGGCCACAACGCCTTCTCGGATGTGATGAGCTCGGGCAAGACCAACAGCCAGCCCTGCGGCTGCGGCGGTGGCGGCGGCGGGGGCGGCGGCCTCGCCGGCGGTTCGTCCAACCAGGGCGGCAGCGGCCAGCGCACCGCCTATGAGAAGCTGATGGGCATCGGCAAGCCGGTCACCCTGCAGATGGGCAACTGGGTGGGCGCCCAGATCCCGGTTGGTGCGGTGGCTTTCGGCAGCATCTCGACCGCCGGCATGACCTCCTTCCAGAAAGCCACGCTCCGCGCCGCCATCGAAACCGGCGAACTCGCCTGGATGGGCGCGGTGGCGAGGTCGGCCATCGCGGCCTTGGCGGCCAGCGTCTCCGGAGGGACCGCAATGGCATCGTCGAGCCAGGTTGAGTTCGATGTAGCCGCCGAAAGCATTTTGATCGGCCCAGGCGGGCAACTCTATGTTCCCTACGATGAGCTGCCGACTCCGGCAAAGTACATCCTTCAGAACCGCTGGATCGACCCGGCGACCGGCCAAATTGTGCTCACCACACCGAACGGATACTATCTCATATCCGCGCCAACAGGAGGGGGGTATCTCCTTGTGCCCAGGAATTACACAGGCGGGCGCCAGAACGTGATTCGCTTGCAGCCTTATGGGACGGGGTCCAGTACCACGTACGGATACTCAAAGGGATACTACGTCGTCTACAACAAGGCCGGCGCCGCAATCAGCATCTACAGCGGGCAGCCGTTTAAAGACAGTTCGCCAGCTGTCCACAACGAGTTCAGCATTGCGGTTCCGAATTTGGGAGAACTTCTGGGGCCATTTCGATGAAGGCTGAGGAAATCAAGGCGCAGCTTGCTATCGATCTGCAAAGATTGATAGGTCGACAGCTCACCCATATTTCCCTGGGGATGTTCATTGCTGACCTAAAGTTTTATGGAGACATCAACTTGATTCTTTCTATCAAGAAGAAATTCCATTTTTCACTGGATGGTGTCTTGAAGTATGGTTTCGATCCAAGTGAATTGCCCCATCCCAAGGAGGGAAACAGCTCGGATTTCGTGTACTTGCACGGGCTGGACTGCGAATTCGTCGATTTTAGCGAGTCCAATCTGAAAGTCGGATTTTCCGGCGGGGGCTACATCAGCGTGGACTTGCTGCCGACTGACTTCGAGCCTTTCGAGTACATGGGCAGGAGTGGTCCAAGTGGAGAGCATATGGAATTCTACTATGTGACATGACTCCCTGCAGACGGGCAACAGGGTGGGCGCCCAGATTCCGGCTGGTGCGGTGGCCTTCGGCAGCATCTCGACCGCCGGCATGACCTCCTTCCAGAAAGCCACGCTCCGCGCCGCCATCGAAACCGGCGAACTCGCCTGGATGGGCGCGGTGGCGAGGTCGGGAGCACTTGAAACCGCTGCCGCGGCCGAAGCAAATGGCCCAGATCAAAACCAGACCCCTGCCAAGAAATTTGCAGAGACAGCTACGATCAACCTTACCATGCTGGTTGCTACCGACACATACTATGCGAGCGGACGTTTCAAGAGCAAGATTGGAAAACAACTCGCCAAGATTCCCCGGAGTTTCAATGACTGGCTTCTTGATCAGTATCAAAAGCAAAATCTCACTGTCCAGGGAAGTGCATTCGCATCAGGATATCTGCAAGGATATACTGATTGCTGCAAAAAAATGCCAAATGCTCCAAGAGAATTTGGTAAAGCTTGGGAGTATGGTTACTATGTAGGATATTCAAGCAAGCTAG
>CAZIXE010000112.1:0-6849 GCA_964543235.1 uncultured Rhizobiaceae bacterium
TTAGTCCGCCGATGGAGTACAGTTGGCATCTGTCGTCTTATACAAGTCGCTGGCCTTTTTCTGCGGTTCTCGTCCTCGCATTCTTTACCAATTCGGCACTTACGTCTGGACTGAGTTGGACCGCACATTTAATAATTACTTTGGGTCATTTGGCGATTGCAGACCACTATGCGTAGTGAATTCGGAAAGATACTCGCGCTACTTACTTCTACTCCGAAATCAGCAGCGGAACTGGCGAAGCTGTCAGGACTGGGAGATAAGCAAGTGAGAAACGAGATAGACGCGCTAAGGCGCGAATTTTGCGTGTGGTACTGTGAAAAGGCGCGCGGCTTCTGGATTGATGAGCCCGTGTCCAAACAGCTGCCCGTTGCTCCCATGCACAGTCGGTGGAAGCGCTCGCCATCTTAATTGCAACGTCCCAGTTCATACGAAGCTATGCTGACGGACAGTTCTGAACTGCATCGATCTCGCCAAGCCGCGATACATAACCGTAGACACTTTCGGTTGCCTGGATATGTGTGTTTATCGGATTTGGGGCTGGACGGTGACTGGGTCAGTCCTTCTCAGATAACGTCGGACTCGATGGTGGGCCCATGCTTACTTGCATATCACTGGTTAGATGCGGCCACTGCGAGGGAGCATCTTCCCACACTGAAGAGACTCGGGTATTTGCCCTCAATGCCGTTCAACATGGTGCTTGATATGGCACTTAGCCGAGTCGGGCTTCAAAGGAATGAAATCTATGTAACCCAAGCATTTCATCTTTTGCCGACGAGTCGATCTACTCGAATTCCGCGTCGTGACCTGTATGCCTCGTTTCGTCAGATAGCGTTGCACGAGCTCCTTGACAGACCGGTAATAGCGCTAGGCAACGAAGCTTATCAGGCTTGCGTCAGGCATGGTATCAACGCTGAGCGGGTAGTTCACCCCAGTGCGCGCACAGGAACGTATGCTGAGAAAGCGAACGAGATAGCGAGGGCGCTGAGGGCTGTTTTGTCCAAGAGTCGATAGGCTCGGCGCGCCTATCCAGAAGTGACTATCTTGAGTTCCAATCCGGTTGAGGCCGAACGCGAAAGACGCCTGTCCGGAAGATGACAGAGTATCCGGCTTCGGCTATTGAGGCGCCTCCCGTCCTTCCGGTCAATCCCGCCATGCCCTCAGCTGCCACCCACGCGCGCCATGCCGTCGCCCTGATCTTCGCTCTGCATGGCTTCATCTGGGGCTCATGGGTGCCGCATATTCCGCTGGCCAAGGAGCGGATCGGGGCGGGCGAGGGGGTTTTCGGCCTGGCGCTGCTGGCCTTTGCGGGCGGCGCGGTGATCGCCATGCCGCTGGCCGGCGGACTCATCAACCGGTTCGGCAGCGCGGCGATGACGACGGTGGCCGGCATCGGCTTCTTCGCCGCCTTTCTGGGACCGGTGGTGGCGCCCGATCTGGCGAGTTTCATCGCGCTGGGCTTCGTTTATGGCGCGTTCATCGGCAGCATGGACGTGGCGATGAATGCCCATGGCCTGCTGGTTGAGAAGACACTCCGCATCCCCACCATGTCGCTCTATCACGGCCTGTTCAGCGTCGGCGGCTTTGCCGGCGCCTTCGCCGGCGCGGCGGCGCTGCAGGTGATGGGTGAACGCACGCATGTGCTGCTCTGCGCCGGCTTGTGCCTGGCGCTGCATCTCCTCGCCTGCCGGGCGTTGCTGCCCAGCCGTCTCGATAGGGGGCTTTCGGACACCCATTTCGGCTGGCCGACCCGGGCGACCATCGGCCTCGGGCTCCTGTGCTTCCTGGCACTGATGGCCGAGGGCTCGATCATCGACTGGACGGCGATCATGCTCACCCAGCGCTTCGCCATCGATGCCGGCACGGCGGCGCTGGGCTACGGGCTGTTCTCGGCCGGCATGGCGGCCACGCGGCTCCTCGGCGATGGCTGGCGGCAGCGCTTCGGCGCGGTCAGGCTGGTGGCGGTGAGTGCCGCCATTTCGGCCGTGTCGATGGTGGTGGCGCTGGCCATGCCCAATCCGGCGGCGTCAATCGTCGCGCTCGGCCTCGTCGGCCTCGGGGTCGGCAATCTCGCGCCGGTGCTGTTTGCGGGCGGCGGGCGGCTCGAGCCCGAAGCGCCGGGGCGCGGCATTGCGGCGGTAACGACGCTCGGTTATGCCGGCTTCCTGGCGGGGCCGCCGCTGATCGGCTTCACGGCAGAAGTGACCGGTCTCACGCTGGCGCTAGGGCTCACGGCGGTGGCCACGGTGATCATTGCGCTGGCGGCCAGGGCCGTGGCGCCGGCCGATACCTATTAGGGAGCAGGACATGCGGCACGACAAGCGCATCGCCATCGTCACCGGGGCGGCCCGCGGCATCGGGCTGGCGATCGCCCGGCAACTCAAGGCCGAGGGTGCCAGCGTCGTCCTTGCCGACATTCTCGACGCGGAAGGCGAAGCGGCGGCAGCGGCGCTCGGTGCAGCCTATGTGCATTGCGATGTGGCCCGGGCAGCGGAGGTTGCGGCACTCGTGGACGGCGTCGCAGCCCGGCATGGCGCTGTCGACATTCTCGTCAACAATGCCGGCATCGCGCCCGGCGGCGACTTCCTCGAGGTGACGGAGGCGGAGTTCGACCGGGTGATCGGCATCAATCTCAAGGGCTCCTTCCTGATGCTGCAGGCCTGCGCCCGCCACATGGTGAAGCAGGCCGCGGCGGGTCGGAAGCCGGGGTCAATCGTCAACATGTCATCGGTCAACGACACGCTGGCGATCCCCTCGATCGTCACCTACTGCATGTCGAAGGGTGGCGTTGCGCAGCTCACGCGCGCGACGGCGATCGCGCTGGCGCCGCATGGTATCCGGGTCAATGCCATCGGACCCGGCTCGATCAACACCGGCATGCTCACGGCGGTGAATGCCAACCCCGAGGCGCTGCGCCGTGTCCTGTCGCGCACGCCGCTCGGCCGCGTGGGCGAGCCCGAGGAGGTGGCGGCGATCGCTTCCTTCCTCGCTTCCGACGAGGCGAGCTACATCACCGGCCAGGTCATCTACTGCGACGGCGGGCGCATGCCCCTCAACTACACGGTAGCGGTGAAAGCGTGATCCGCACGGTGCGGCCGGGGGACATGGACCGCATCCTCCTGGTGCGGACCTCGGTTATCGAGAACCACATGAGCGCCGAGCGCATGGCAGCGCACGGCATCACGCGCCAGTCGGTGCTCGAGGAACTGGCGGCGGGCGAACTCGGCGGCTTCGTGGCGGAAGAGGGCGGCGAGGTGGTGGCCTTCGCCATGGCGCGGCGCTCCGACGGGTCGATCTTCGCGCTGTTCACGCTGCCGGGCCGCGAGGGCCGGGGCTACGGCTCGGCGCTGCTCGATCGATGCCTCGACTGGCTCAGGCAGTGCGGACACCGGGAGGCGTGGCTGTCGACGGGGCGCGGCACCCGGGCCGAGGCCTTCTACCGCAAACGCGGCTGGCGCGAGGAGGGGCAAAGCGCCGAGTTTCCGGAAGATGCGATCTTCCGGCTCAGTCTGTAATCTGCCCGGCCATGGCCCCGCCGCTTCTGCATCTCCGCGACATTCATCTGACTTTCGGCGGCACGCCGCTGCTCGCCGACGCGGAGTTGATGCTGTGGGAGGGCGAGCGTATCTGCCTTGTCGGCCGCAACGGCTCCGGGAAATCCACGCTGCTCAGGATTGCGGCCGGGCTTCTCGAGCCTGACAAGGGCGCGATCTGGCGGCAGCCCGGCACAACAGTGCGCTATCTTCCGCAGGAGCCGGATCTTGCGGGGCACGCCAGCGTGCTATCCTATGTTGAGGCGGGGCTCGGACCGGCGGATGATCGCCACCGCTGCCGCTATCTCCTCGACGCGCTCGGCCTCAGCGGCGAGGAAGCGCCGGCGCGGCTGTCAGGCGGCGAAACACGGCGGGCGGCGCTGGCGCGGGTCCTGGCCGCGTCGCCGGATGTCCTGCTGCTCGACGAACCCACCAACCATCTCGACATTGCGGCCATTGAATGGCTCGAGTCCGAACTCAGGAACTCGCGCGCGGCCATGGTGCTGATCAGCCATGACCGGCGCTTCCTCACGACACTGTCAAGCGCCACCGTGTGGCTCGATCGCGGCACGGCGCGGCGGCTGAGTGAAGGATTTGGCGCCTTCGAGGCGTGGCGCGACAAGGTGCTGGAGGAAGAGGCTGCCGAGCAGCACAGGCTTGGCCGCAAAATCGCACGGGAGGAGGACTGGCTGCGCTATGGTGTCACCGCGCGGCGCCGGCGCAACGCGCGGCGCCTCGCCGATCTCAAGGCCCTGCGGCGGCAGAAACGGGAAGCGATCGCGGCCACCGGCAAGGTCACGTTCGAAGTCTCGGAGGGGGAGTCCTCCGGCCGGCTGGTGATCGAGGCGAAGGCAATCGGCAAGCGGTTCGGCGCACGCAGCGTGGTGGCCGGGCTGTCGCTCATGCTGCTGCGCGGCGACCGCCTGGCCATCATCGGGCCGAATGGTGCCGGCAAGACGACATTGCTCCGCCTGCTGACCGGTATGCTGGCGCCGGACGAGGGAACGGTGCGGCTGGGCGCCAATCTGCAGATGGTGGTGCTCGACCAGGGACGGGAAGCGCTCGATCCTGCTGCGACGCTCGCCGAAGCCATCGCGGAAGGCCGCGGTGATGCGGTCATGGTCAATGGCAAGGCGCGGCACGTGGCCGGCTACATGAAAGACTACCTGTTCGCGCCGGAACAGGCGCGGACGCCGGTCGGCGTGTTGTCGGGCGGCGAGCGGGCGCGGATCATGCTGGCCAGAGCCTTTGCGCGCCCGTCCAATCTCATGGTGCTGGACGAGCCCACCAATGATCTCGACCTCGAAACACTGGATCTCCTCGAAGAAAAGATCGACGCCTACCGGGGCACGGTGCTGCTGGTGAGTCATGATCGCGATTTCATCGACCGCATCGCCACCTCGTCGCTCCGGCCGGAAGGTGATGGCCACTGGCAAGAATATGCCGGCGGCTATAGTGACATGGAGGCGCAGCGGCGGCACCAGGCGGTGCCCGGAAAGCCGAGTCCGGTCAGGGTGTTGAAGCCGGAAGCGGAGAAACCGAATCAGGCGCGGCCGGTCAAGCGCAAACTGTCCTTCAAGGACAAGCATGCGCTGCAACAGCTGCCGGGTGAGATCGCGGCGCTGGAGGCGGAGATCGCTGCTCTCGAGGCGCGGCTCGCGGACCCCGAGTTCTTCACGCGGGATGCAGCCGCCTTCGAGAAGGCATCGCAGCGGCTCGCCGCAGCGCGTGCGGCTCTTGCCGGGAAGGAAGAGACGTGGCTCAGGCTCGAGATGCGGCGCGAGGAGTTCGAAGGGGCGGGAAGTGTTTCCGCCGGCAATGGCTAGGCGGCCAGTAAGTGTCGGCCGCCTATTCGATAATGATCACCTGGCCGGTCAAGGCGCCTTCGACGCTCTTGACATAGGCCAGGCCGACGCGGGCCGAGGAGACGGGTTCGTGGCCGGGGAAGAAACCGTCATAGGTCGCGACCGACTCTTCAAGGAGGCCGGGGCTCACCACGTTGATGCGAAGCCCACGCGGCATCTCGATCGCCGCCGATTTCGCAAAGGCGCCGAGCGCGCCGTTGGCAGCGGCGGCACTGGCGCCGCCGCGGATCGGGTCACGGTCGGTGACGCCGCTGGTCAGGGTGAAGGAGCCGCCGTCATTGACCTGTCCGATGCCGAGCAGCACCAGGTTGATCTGGCCCATCAGCTTGTCGTCGAGGCTCTTGCGGAACTGGGCGGGGGTCATTTCCGCCACCGGGCCGAAATGGCCATGGCCGGTGCAGGCGACGACGGCATCGACCTTGCCCAGCTTGTGATACATGGCCCTGACGGAAGCCTCGTCCATCAGATCGACGTGAAGGTCGCCGGAGGTGCGGCCAGCGGTCACCAGGTCATGGCGGGGGCGGAGTGCGGCTGTCGCGGCACGGCCCACCGGACCCGAGGCCCCGACCACCAGGATGCGCATCAGGCCTCGCCTTCCTTCTTGAGGGTCTTGAGCTTGGCAAACACCGAGTCGGCGTCATATTCCGGCTCGCGCGCCGGGGCGGCGTGGGGCGCCTCGGCGGCCGCTTCGGGGGTGGCCGCGGCAACCATCTCGGCCGCCGGGATCAAGGTCTTGGGTGGCGGGGCGTCGGCCGCCATGCCCTTGCCGGACTTGCGGGCGGCCTTCTGCACGGCGAAATCGAGGTCGAGCTGCGAGCATAGCCCCAGAGAGACCGGATCGACGGGCTTGATGTTGGGCGCGTTCCAATGGGTGCGGTCGCGGATCTGGGCGATGGTCGACTTGGTGGTGCCGACCAGTTTCATGATCTGGCTGTCGGACAGTTCCGGGTGATAGCGCAGGAGCCAGGCGATGGCGTCGGGGCGGTCGCCGCGGCGCGATACCGGGGTGTAGCGGGGCCCGGCCGTGGATTTCTGCACCGGGATATTGACCTTGGACTGCAGCAGCCTGAGGCGATAGTCGGGATCGGCCTCGCCGCGGGCGATCTCCTCGCGGGTGAGCTGGCCGCCGGTCACCGGGTCGAGGCCCTTGATGCCGGCCGCCACGTCGCCGTCGGCAATGCCTTTCACCTCGAGTTCATGCAGGTTGCAGAAATCGGCAATCTGGCGGAAGGTCAGGCCGGTATTCTCGACGAGCCAGACGGCGGTGGCCTTGGGCATCAGGGGGGCGGACATGGCAGCTCTCTTTCAGAACCACGAGGGCTCTTTAGGTCACGTGAACGATTACGGGGATGGCGGGCTATATAGTTTGCGGCTGTCGCCCACGCAAGGCGAATTGCGTGCATTGTAGAGAGCACATGATTTGTCCGGTCTAGGTAGCGAATGATCTGTCCGGT
>CAZIXE010000113.1:0-6708 GCA_964543235.1 uncultured Rhizobiaceae bacterium
ACCGCTCGGAGCGCATCCGCACCTACAATTTCCCGCAGGGACGCGTCACCGACCACCGTATCAACCTGACGCTCTACAAGCTCGACCAGGTAATGGAGGGGCCGGCCCTCGATGAGCTGGTGCAGGCGCTCGTCACCGAGCACCAGGCGGCATTGCTGGCCGGCCTCGAAGCCGATGCCGCCTGAGCGGCTGGATGTCCTGCTGCGCCACGCCCAGGAGCAACTCGCAGCCGCCGGCATCGAGACCGCGCGGCTCGACGCCAGGCTGCTGCTGCAGGCGGCGGCGGGGCTGCGGTATGAGGCGATCATCGCCGACCCCGCGCAGACCGTGTCCGACGCGGTGTGCCGGCGGTTTGCGACGCTGCTGGAGCGGCGGCGGCGGCGCGAGCCGGTCGCGCGCATCCTCGGCGAGCGCGAGTTCTTCGGGCGCCGTCTGCAGCTGACGCCGGCCACGCTCGATCCGCGGCCCGATACCGAAACGCTGGTCGAGGAGGCGCTCCGCCTGCTGCCGGCCGGCCGGCCCGCCACCGTCCTCGATCTCGGCACCGGGACCGGCGCGATCGTCATCGCGCTCCTCGGTGAGCGGCCCCTGGCCAGCGGGGTTGCCACCGACCTCGCGCCCGAGGCCCTGGCCGTGGCACGGGCCAACGCCGAGAGGCACGGCGTTCTGGCCAGGCTCGCGCTCGTGCAGGCTGACTGGTACGAGGGGATTGGCGGGCGCTTCGACCTCATCGTGTCGAACCCGCCCTATATCCGCGATGGCGATATCGCGACGCTCACACCGGAAGTGAGAGAGCATGACCCGCGCGCCGCGCTGGCAGGTGGCGCAGACGGGCTCGATGCCTATCGGGACATCGCCGCGGGCGCTCGCCGCCATCTGCAGCCGGGAGGCCATGTCGCGGTCGAGATCGGGGCCGGACAGGCGCCCGACGTCGCCGTCCTGTTCAGGAGTCAGGGCCTGGGATGCGTGGCCCGCCGAGCGGACCTCGCCGGACACATCCGGGTCCTGACATTTGCGCAGATGTAACTTAACCTTTGTGGGCCGTGCGTTAAAATAAGAGTTGGAAAGCGCCGTAACCTTCGCTATGTAGGAATCGGTAATACTTTCTGCCTTGCGATTTGCGCTACGGCAGGGTGTTGGGGAGCGGGCTTCGAGCCCAGCATGTTCACGACATTCGCGATGCAGCGCAGTTGATCTGACGGTGAGCCTTGGGCCAAGGGCAGCTGTCGGCGAAAGACACCTACCACACCAAAGGTTTTGTTTTGAAAGGGCTCTGTTGAAGAGCATTCAGTTTGAGGTACAGGGCGGGCCGCAGTGCCCGCGCGGGCGGCTGCGTGGCCACCGCAAAGCTTCGTGTGACAAGAAAACAGGCATCCCATGAGACCCAATCAGCACAGCAAACGTTCGCGCGGGCGTAGCCGTCATCGTGGCAGCAGCAGCGGTGGTGGTGGCGGCAATCCCCTGAGCCGCGTTTACGAGAGCAACGGGCCGGATGTGAAGGTCAGGGGCACGGCCCAGACCATCGCCGAGAAGTACCTCCAGCTTGGCCGCGACGCGCAGGCGGCCGGCGACAACGTGATGTCTGAAAGCTATTTTCAGCACGCGGAGCACTATCTGCGGATCCTGGCGGCGGCACAGGCCTACAATCAGCAAATGCAGCAGCAGTACCGCCGCCCGGGCGACGATTTCGAAGACGATGATGGCGATGACAGTGGTGACGGCGAGACAGCCGAGGAAACCGCCGCCGCGGCCGAAGGCGCCGAGCAGCCGGCGGTTGCCGGTTCCTTTGGCGGCGAGGCCGAGGAGCGCCAGCCGCAGCCGCAACAGCAGCGCGAGTTCAGGTCGCGGGACCGCGATCGCGACCGCGGCCGCTATCCTGACCGGCAGCGCCATGACAGAGGCCGCGACCAGCAGGAACAGCCACGCGAACCGCAGGCACTTGCCTCCGGGAGTGATCAGCCGGCCGCCGAAGGCCAGGCGGCTGCGGCATCGGGAGACTCGGGCTGGGAGGCGCCGTCCTTCCTGCGCAAGCCTTCGGGCAACGGCGCCGCGAGGCCGCGGCCCGACCGGCGGCCGCGCCGGGAGCAGGGCGAGGGCGGCGAAGCACCGGCCGGCGAGGCAGTGGCGGTCGAGGCGCCGCAGGGCGAATAATCAGCCGGGCCGCGACTTCCGGTAGGCCAGCCAGTAGGTGAGAGCGACGCCGCCGGCGCCGCCTGCGATGTTGCCCAGCGTGACCGGCACAAGATTGCCGGCCAAGCCGGCGGGGGAGACCTGTGCGCCGGCCAGCCAGCCGGCCGGGATCAGATACATGTTGGCGATCGAGTGTTCGAGGCCGAGCAGCACGAAGCTCGCTATCGGGAAGATGATGCACAGAATCTTGCCGGCCGCCGTCCTCGCCGCGAAGGTCAGCCAGACCGCCAGGCAGACCAGGGCATTGCAGAGAACACCGCGTGCGAAGGCTTCGGTGAAGCCGAGGGCGACCTTGCTCTCAGCAATTCGCGCCACGACGCCACCCATCGGCCCGGCAAGGCTTCCGGAGAGCGCAAACAACACGGCGATGGCGAGAGCGCCCGCGAAATTGCCGGCAAAGGACACGATCCAGTTGCGCAGCAGCGCACCAAGCGAAACGCGGCGATCGACCCAGGCCATGACGATCAGCGCATTGCCGGTGAACAGCTCGGCACCGCCGACAATGACCAGGATCAGGCCCAGCGAGAACACCACGCCGCCGAGGAAGCGGGCCGGGCCGAAGGCCGGATCGACCCCCGCCATGACGGCCGTGTAGGCGGCGGCGCCGAATGCGATGAAGGCGCCGGCCAGACACGCAAGGGTGAGGAGCTGGACCAAGGGCAGACCGGCCTTGGCCACGCCCGATGCTTCGATCAGGCGTGCCACCTCGGCGGGGCGGTAGGCATCAAGCCCCGTCGGATTGCCGGGATCGAGGTGCTGTTCCACGCAACCGCCTCGCCGGCTCAGGCCTTGTTCTTGTAATAGACGTCGAGGAACACGGCGAGCAGCAGCACCACCCCCTTGATGACCTGCTGCAGGTCGATGCCGATTCCCATGATCGACATGCCGTTGTTCATGACGCCCATGAGAAAGGCGCCGATCACCGCACCGATCACCTTGCCGACACCGCCGGTCGTCGCCGCGCCACCGATGAAGCAGGCAGCGATCACGTCGAGTTCAAAACCGAGGCCCGCCTTGGGGGTCGCCACGTTGAGGCGGGCGGCGAAGATCAATCCGGCCAGCGCCGCCAGCGCTCCCATGATGACGAAGATCGAGAAGGTCAGGCGCTCGGTGCTGATGCCTGACAGCTTGGCCGCCTTCTCGTTGCCGCCCATGGCATAGACGCGCCGGCCGAAAGTGGTGCGGGTCGTGATGAAGACGAACAGGGTGATGAGGGCGAACATGACGATGAGCACGTTCGGCAGGCCCTTGTAGCGGGCCATGAGGAAGCTGAAGCCCAAGAATGCCACGGCGATGAGGGCGTTCCGCGCATAGAAGATCGCATCCGGCTCCTCGGCGAGGCCATGCTCCTGCTGGTTCCGCCGCTCCCGGAAATTGAAGTAGATGATGACCGCGGTCACCACGGCGCCGATGATGAGGGCGAGGACATTGAACGAGGCGCCGCCGAAGGGGTCGGGGATATAGCCCGAACTCAGCAGCTGGAATTCCTTGGGGAAGGGCCCTACCGAAGCGCCGCCCAGCACGGTGAGCGCCAGGCCCTTGAAGATCAGCATGCCGGCCAGGGTCACGATGAAGGCAGGGATCTTGTAGAAGGCGACGAAATAGCCCTGCAGGCCGCCGATGGCGGCACCCAGCGCCAGGCAGGCAATCACCGACAGGAAGGGATCGAACTTGTAGGTCACCATCATGACCGCGGCGACGGCGCCGATGAAGCCCGAAACCGATCCGACGGAGAGGTCGATGTGACCGGCCACGATGATCAGCAGCATGCCCAGAGCCATGATCACGATGTAGCTGTTCTGCAGGATGATGTTGGTCATGTTGACCGGCATGAACAGCGTGCCGCTGGTGGTGAACTGGAAGAACACCATGATGGCCAGCAGCGACAGCAGCAGGGCATAATCGCGAATGTGGGCCTTGACGAAGCGAAGCAGCTCGTGCCCGGCCTGGGCCTGGGTGGTCAACTCGGTCATTTCAGCCCTCCCACGATTTCATGATGGCGCGCATGATGTTTTCCTGCGTCGCCTCCCTGGCCGGCATCTCGGCGACGAAGCGGCCCTCGTTCATGACATAGATGCGGTCGGAGATGCCGAGGAGCTCGGGCATCTCCGACGAGATGACGACGATCGCCTTGCCTTCCTCGGCGAGCTTGTTGATCAGGCCATAGATCTCGTACTTGGCGCCGACGTCGATGCCGCGCGTCGGCTCGTCGAGGATCAGCACCTCGGGCCCCGCGAACAGCCATTTCGACAGCACCACTTTCTGCTGGTTGCCGCCCGACAGGTTGACGGTGGTCTGGTAGACCCCCGAGCAGCGGATCGCCAGATCCTTGCGATACCGGTTGGCGACGGAGAGTTCCTTCAGGTCGTCGATGACGCCGCGGCTGGCCACATCCTCGAGATTGGCGAGGGTCACATTGTGCTTGATGTGGTCGATCAGCACCAGGCCGAAGGTCTTGCGGTCCTCGGTGACATAGGCGAGGCCGGCAGCCATCGCCCTCGGGATCGTGCTGACATCGGCGGGCTTGCCATGCATCAGCACCTCGCCGGTGATCTTCTGGCCGTAGGCGCGGCCGAACAGCGACATGGCGAATTCGGTGCGGCCCGAACCCATGAGGCCGGCAATGCCGACCACTTCGCCCTTGCGGGCGGTGAGGTTGACGCCCTTGATGATCTGCCGGTCGCTGTGCTGGGGATGATGGACGCGCCAGTCCCTGACCTCGAGGATCGGCTCGCCGATCGTGGCATGGCGCGGCGGGTAGCGGTCGGTCAGCTCGCGGCCGACCATGGCCTTGATGATGCGATCCTCGCTCACCTTGGCGGTGTGGGTGTCGAGCGTGTCGACGGTCTTGCCGTCGCGGATGACGGTGATGCGGTCGGCAACCTTGAGGACCTCGTTGAGCTTGTGGGTGATGAGGATCGAGGAGATGCCCTGGGCCTTAAATTCCTTGAGAAGGGCGAGGAGGGCATTGGAATCGGTCTCGTTGAGGCTCGAGGTCGGTTCATCGAGAATCAGCAGCTTGACCTTCTTGTTGAGCGCCTTGGCGATCTCGACGAGCTGCTGCTTGCCGGTGCCGATATTGGTGATGAGGGTGTTGGGGTGCTCCTTGAGCCCCACCTTGCGAAGCAGTTCCTGGGTGCGGCGGAAGGTTTCGAACCAGTCGATCACCCCGTTCCTGGCGCGCTCATGGCCGAGAAAGATGTTCTCGGCAATGGACAAGAGCGGCACCAGGGCCAGCTCCTGGTGGATGATGATGATCCCGGTCGCCTCGCTGTCGGGGATGCCGGCAAACTTGCGTTCGGCGCCTTCGAAATAGATTTCGCCGTCATAGGTGCCATGGGGATAGACGCCGGAGAGCACCTTCATCAGTGTCGACTTGCCGGCGCCGTTCTCGCCGACCACGGCATGGATCTCGGCCGGCAAGACCGAAAGATTGACGTCCGTCAGCGCCTTGACGCCCGGAAACGTCTTGGTGATGCTGCGCATCTCCAGAATGGGCTGCATGCTCCTCCCGCCCGCAGAAAGCCCTCACCCGATGATCTTGTCGCGCCGGGCCTCTCCCGGCAACTCATTTTCGCGAGACGGCCCGCCCTGCGCCATGCGCGTCCCCGGCCGCGAGACCGGGGACGCCCGCTATCGCTTCACCTCAGGCTCAGTTGTCGATCTGGTCCTGGGTGTAATAGCCCGAGTCGACGAGCATCTTGGTGATGTCGTTCTTGCCCACCGAATAGGGTGTCAGCAGGTAGGACGGCACGACCTTCACCTCGTTGTTGTAGGTCTTGGTGTCGTTGATTTCCGGCTCTTTGCCCTGCAGGACGGCATCCACCATCTTGGCGGTCACCTTGGCGAGTTCGCGGGTGTCCTTGAACACCGTCGAATACTGCTCGCCGGCAATCATGCCCTTGACCGAGGCGATCTCGGCGTCCTGGCCGGAGACGATCGGCATTTCGGGGCCGGGCGTGTAGCCGACGCCCTTAAGCGAGGAGATGATGCCGCGCGACAGGCCGTCATAGGGCGCGAGAACCCCGTGGATCTTCTTGTCGGTGTAGTTGGCGGAGAGCAGGTTGTCCATGCGGGCCTGGGCCACGGCGCCGTCCCAGCGGAGCGTGCCGACCTTGTCCATGCCCATCTGGCCGGAGACGATGGCGATCTCGCCGGCGTCGATCATCGGCTGCAGCACCGACAGGGCGCCGTCATAGAAATAGAAGGCATTGGTGTCGTCGGGCGAGCCGCCGAACAGTTCGACATTCCACGGCTTCACACCGGCAAAACGCTCCTTGAGCCCCTCGACCAGCGACTTGGCCTGCAGGACGCCGACGCCGAAATTGTCGAAGGTCGTGTAGTAGTCGACGTTCGGGGTCTTGGTGATGAGGCGGTCATAGGCAAAGACGACGACGCCCTGCTCCTTGGCCTTGGCCAGGATGTCGGAGAGCGTCGAGCCGTCGATCGCGGCAATGATCAGCACCTTGGCGCCCTTGGTCACCATGTTCTCGATCTGGGCGAGCTGGTTCGGAATGT
>CAZIXE010000114.1:0-6648 GCA_964543235.1 uncultured Rhizobiaceae bacterium
AACCGGACAGATCATTCGCTACCTAGACCGGACAAATCATGTGCTCTCTACACCATCGGCATTCATTGATTGACCCTCGACCGGTTCCTCCATATAAGAAGACAAGCCCGCTGCCGCCGCCCGTCGAGGCGGCGTATTCATTTGGACCTACGCATGATCACGCCGGTGCTTCCGACATACAGCCGCGCCAATGTGGCGTTTGTGCGTGGCGAAGGTGTGCGTCTCTATACCGGAAGCGGCGAAGAGTACCTGGACTTCGGCGCCGGGGTGGCGGTGGTAAGTCTCGGGCATGCGCATCCTTATCTGGTCGAAGCGCTGACCCAGCAGGCGCAGAAGCTGTGGCACACTTCCAATCTTTACCAGATGCCGGGGCAGGAGCGGCTCGCCAAGCGATTGATCGAACACACTTTTGCCGACACGGTGTTTTTCACCAACTCAGGCGCCGAAGCGCTCGAATGTGCCATCAAGATGGCGCGCAAGTTCCATGCGGCGCAGGGACGCCCCGACCGGTTCAGGCTGGTCACCTTCGAGGGCGCGTTCCACGGTCGGACGCTCGCCACCATCGCCGCCGGCGGGCAACAGAAATATATCGACGGCTTCGGACCCAAGGTTGACGGTTTCGACCAGGTGCCACTGGGTGACTTTGAGGCGGTCAAGGCGGCCGTTTCGGAGGCGACTGCCGGCATTCTCATCGAACCGGTGCAAGGCGAAGGTGGACTCAGGCCGGTGCCGCCGGCCTTCCTGCGGCAGCTGCGCGAACTCTGCGACCGGCACGGCATGCTGCTGGTGCTCGACGAAGTGCAATCCGGTACCGGACGGACGGGCAAGTTCTACGCCCATGAATGGTCCGGGATCACCCCCGACATCATGGCGATCGCCAAGGGCATCGGCGGCGGCTTCCCGATGGGGGCGTGCCTGGCGACGGCGGCGGCCGCCCAGGGGATGACGACCGGAACCCACGGCTCGACATTTGGCGGCAATCCGCTGGCGACGGCGGTCGGTAATGCAGTGCTCGACGTCATCCTGGCGGACGGGTTTCTGGCACGCGTGCAACAGGCGGGCCTTGTGCTCAAGCAACAGCTGGCACGGCTCAAGGATGAACACCCGGGCGTTATCGAGGATGTTCGCGGCATGGGGCTGATGATGGGGCTCAAGTGCAAAGTGCCCAACACCGAAATGGTGGCGGCGGCGCTCGAGGAAAAACTGCTCGTGATCGCGGCGGGCGACAACGTCGTGCGGTTGTTGCCGCCACTGATCGTCTCCGATGCAGAAATCGCCGAGGCCGCGGGGAAGCTCGACCGTGCCTGCCGCAGACTTGCCGCCGCTGCAGCGGCCTGAGAGTCCAGCATGGCCACACCGCGGCATTTTCTCGATATCAGCGATTTCGATTCGGCCACGCTGAATGGCATCATTGCCCAGTCGCGGGCGATGAAAACCGCGCGCGCCGGCAAGCCCAAGGGCATGGTGGAGCCGGGCGAGCCGCTCAAGGGCATGGTGCTGGCGCTCATCTTCGAACGCCCGTCGACGCGCACACGGGTTTCGTTCGAGGTCGGGATGCGGCAGCTGGGCGGCGAGGTGCTGGTGCTGTCGGCGCAGGACATGCAGATGGGGCGTGGCGAAACCATTGCCGATACGGCCCGGGTGCTGTCGCGCTACGTGGACGCCATCATGATCCGTGCCGCCGAACACAGCCATCTCACGGAACTGGCGGCGCACGCCACGGTGCCGGTCATCAACGGGCTCACCGACAGGTCGCACCCCTGCCAGGTTATGGCCGATATCCAGACGCTCGAGGAGCGCAAAGGGCCGCTGGCCGACCAGCATATCGCCTGGGTTGGCGACAGCAACAACGTCGCGCGGTCCTGGGTGCATGCCGTGGCGCGGCTCGGCGGCCAACTGACGATCGGCTCGCCGGAATCACTGCAGCCCGACCCGGAGCTCATTGCCTGGGCGAAGAACAATGGCGCGCGGGTTGCGGTGGCCGGCTCGGCGGAAGAGACGGTCAAGGGCGCGAGTTGCATCATTACCGATGCCTGGGTTTCCATGCATGACAAGGATGCCGCCAGCCGGCACAATCTGCTCAAGCCCTATCAGGTGAACGAGCGGCTCATGCGGCAGGCGGCGCCCGGCGCACTGTTCATGCATTGCCTGCCGGCACATCGCGGCGAGGAGGTGACCGATGCAGTCATCGACGGGGCGCAATCAGCAGTTCTTGATGAAGCGGAGAACCGCCTCCATATACAGAAGGCCATTCTCCTCCACTGTCTGAAACCAAAAGCATGACGCACCATCCCCATGACGATCTCGTCATGCCGTTCGAAATCAAGCCGCTGGGAGTGCGCGGCCGGATCGTGCGCCTGGGTTCCGCGGTGGACGACATCCTGAGCCGGCATGACTATCCGCAGCCGGTCTCGGCAGTGCTGGCGGAAGCCGTGGCACTGACGGCCATGCTCGGCACCTCGCTCAAGTTCGACGGCAAGTTCATCCTGCAGACCAAGACCGACGGACCGCTGGATCTGCTGGTCGCCGACTACCTGGCGCCGGGGCGGATCAGAGGTTATGCACATTTCAATACGGCCGCCAATCTGAAAGGCCTCTCCGAGCCGGCGCTGCTCGGCTCCGGCCACCTCGCCATGACGATCGATCAGGGCGCAAACATGGAGCGCTACCAGGGCATCGTGCCGCTGGGCAGCGCTTCCCTGAGCGACGCCGCGCACAGCTATTTTGCCCATTCGGAACAGATACCGACCAGGCTGCGGCTGTCGGCAGGACCTCTCATGGGCCGCGGCGCCGGCGCTGCCGACAGCTGGCGGGCAGGCGCCATCATGGTGCAGCACCTGCCGCGCGACGGAGGTTCGAGTCCCCTGCCCCTCTCCTCCGGCGATGTCCCGGAAGGCGCCGAGGAGGAGATCGTCGAGGACGACAACTGGGTGAAGGCGCGGCTGCTGCTCGACACGGTCGAGGATCACGAACTGCTGGACCCGACGCTCTCGCCGGAGGAGCTGCTCTACCGGCTTTATCATGAAGACGGCGTCACGGTTTACTCGGCGACGCCGCTCGAGCGCCACTGCACCTGTTCACGCGAGCGAATCGCCGACATGCTGACGCGGTTCTCACCGGAAGACCGGCAACACATGACTGAGAATGACGAGATTCGCGTGACCTGCGAATTCTGCTCGACGGTCTACACCTTCAAGGCCTGAGCCGCCGAAGCCGGGCCCTTCAGGTCGTCGTAGGAAACGACGCTGCGGCCAACCGGAAACAGGGAGGCCATGGCGAGCTTCACGTGCTGGAGGGCGAAGGGAATGCCGATGACGGTCAGTCCCAGGGCCACCGCGGCAGAAACGTGCCAGATCGCCAGCCACCAGCCGGCCAGCAGGAACCAGACAATGTTGCCCAGGGCGCCGAAGAATCCGGTACCCAGGTCTTCGCGTCCCGGATACTCATCACGACGCACGACGTCGCGGCCAAAAGGGAAAAATGAGAAATTGGCCAGCATGAAGCACGAGCGCGCCCAAGGTAGGCCGATGATGGTCAAGGCCATGATAACGCCGGCAAACGCCCAGCCGAGACCGGAGAGAAAGCCACCCAGGATGAACCACAGGATATTGAGCACGGTCGTCAGCATGCTGTTCTGATGGGCCGGACCAGCCGGGATTTCAATACTCAGGCGGCGCAGTGGGCCATGAGCCGCCGCATGAAGGCCTCACATTGCGCGAGCTGCGAGATCTCGACAAATTCGTCCGGCTTGTGGGCCTGCTCGATCGAGCCAGGACCGCAGATGACAGCGGGAATGCCGATAGACTGGAAGAGGCCGGCTTCCGTGCAATAGGACACCGCGTGCGTGGCGTTGGCCTGTGCCAGGCGGAGTGCCAGCGGTTCCGCTCCGGATTGCGGCTCCGGCGCCAGGCCGGGCACGAGATTGGTTCTTTCGGTGACAATCCCACAACTGCCGGAAACAGCCTGCATGCGCCTTCGCAGCGGCCCGGCAAAATCGGCAAACCGGGCGGGAATCTCCTCCGGATCGGCGCCGGGCAGCAATCGCGTCTCCCAGTCAAATGTGCAGCGGCGCGGGATGATATTGCGCGCGGTTCCGCCGCTGATGGTACCAACATGGAGTGTTGAATAAGGCGGGTCGAAGCGGCCGGACGGATCGCCGCGGTCGTGCAGTTCACGTTCCAGCCTGCCCAGTTCACCGAGCAGTTCGCCGGCCACGAGGATGGCGTTGATACCGAGATGGGTGCAGCTGGAATGCGCTTCCAAGCCAGTGACCTCGGTCGAAAATGCGATGGCGCTCTTGTGGGCATTCACCACCCGCATCGATGTCGGCTCGCCGACGATCGCCGCGGCGGGTCGCGGCAGATTCTCCCGGATGTAATGGATCAGCGGCCGCACGCCCTTGCAACCAACCTCCTCGTCGCATGACAGCGCAAGATGAATGGGTGTCCTCAGTTTGGCCGTGGCGAAGGCGGGAACTGCGGCGAGCGCAACGGCGATAAAGCCCTTCATATCGCAGGCGCCACGGCCAAAAAGACGGCCATCGCGCTCGGCAAGAAGGAAGGGATCGCCCATCCACTCCTGGCCATCGACGGGAACAACATCAGTATGCCCCGAGAGCACGATGCCGCCCGGGCGGTCGGGTCCTACCGTTGCGTAGAGGTTGGTCTTGCGCCCGGCTTCATAGTCGACACGCAGGTGGGACACGCACCAGCCGTCAAGATAGTCCTCTATCCATTCGATCAATGGCATGTTGCCTTGACGGCTCGTCGTATCGAAGCCAACCAGCACCGCCAGTATGTCGCGCGAAGACAAGACCCTTCCGGAGGTCATCAATTGATCCGATGCTTTTCGTGGGGACTGTCAAGGGAGAAGGCAGGGATGTCGGCGTTGAAGAAGCTGCCATCGTCGCGCTGCATCTGGTACGCGCCGACCATGATCCCTGATGATGTGGCAAGCGGGCAGCCCGAAGTATATTCGAAGCTGTCGCCTGGTTCGAGGCGGGGTTGCTCGCCGACCACGCCCTCGCCGCGCACTTCCTGAACCCTGCCCAAGGCGTCAGTGATCTTCCAATAGCGCGTACGCAAGGTCACGGTCATCGGGCTGTGGTTCTCGATGGTGATGGTGTAGGCCCAGACATAGTGACCGTCTTCCGGCCGTGACTGGCCCTCCAGATACTGGGGACGGACGCGGACCTTGATACCCTGGGTGATACGCTCGTACATGTGCCGTTTCTAGCGCAACGGGGGAGCAAGTGGAATCGCCTGCGAGTGAAAAGTCGCACAGGATGCGGGAGATCGCGTATCGAATCGTCACAAGAGCGAAAGCCACTATGGGGTTCGATGCGCCGGCCATCGCGGCCGGTTTTTCCACTGCCGCGAAATCCCCTTGCATTAAGCCCGGCAACTCCGCCAATAGCGCCATGGCTGACCCCCGGCGCAAAGAAGCTCCCCTGCCGCGCGGCATTCTGCCCGCCCATGCCGTCCAACGGCTTGTTGACGCGGGAAACGTTCTTTTGGAGCGCCCTGCCGACGCCGACCAGATCCAGCCAGCAAGCCTTGATCTGCGCCTCGGAGAACACGCCTATCGGGTGCGTGCCTCGTTCCTGCCAGGACCAAAGCAGCCGGTCGCGGAAAGGCTGAGGGCGCTGGCGTTGCACCGTATCCCCCTGGCCGACGGGGCGGTGCTCGAGACGGGTTGCGTCTACATCGTACCGCTGCTCGAAGGGCTGAGGCTACCGCCTGGAATCTCGGCGGCGGCCAACCCCAAGAGCTCGACGGGGCGCCTTGACATCTTCACGCGGATAATCGCCGACCATGCGCATGAGTTCGACAAGGTTCCCGAAGCCTATGAGGGTCCGCTCTATGCCGAAATCAGCCCGAGAAGCTTCTCCATCCTGGTGCGCAGCGGCTCCCGGCTGTCACAAATCCGGTTCCGCGCCGGCCCGCCGCTAGCCTCCGATGAAATCATCTCCAGACTGCATGCGAGCGAGCAGCTCATCTCGACGGGAGATGCCAATATCGACAACGGCATTGCACTGTCGGTCGACCTCGCCGGGGATGATCGCAGCCAGCCAATCGGTTTCCGTGCCAAGCCACATTCGGGACTGGTCGATGTCGATTGCAAGAATGCGCTGGATGTTCTCGACTACTGGGAACCGATCTGGCAGCGAGGCTCGCTCATTCTCGATCCCGACCAGTTCTACATACTTGCCTCCAAGGAGGCAGTGCGGGTGCCGCCGACCCACGCTGCCGAGATGGTGCCCTTCAATCCGCTGGTGGGCGAGTTCCGCGTTCACTATGCGGGCTTCTTCGACCCGGGCTTCGGCCACCAGGCCGGCGGCGGCGAAGGGTCGCGGGCGGTCCTCGAGGTGCGCTCGCATGAGGTGCCGTTCATCCTCGAGGACGGGCAGATCATCGGACGTCTCATCTACGAGCCCCTGACCGAGGCTCCAAAGCGCGTCTACGGGCAGGACATCGGTTCCAATTACCAAAAGCAGGGACTGAAACTGTCGAAGCACTTCAAACCCTTCACCCCCTTGACCGGCGCAGGCGGCGGCATCATCCTGTGACAGGCGCGGGCGTAGTTCAGTGGTAGAACGACAGCTTCCCAAGCTGTATGTCGAGGGTTCGATTCCCTTCGCCCGCTCCA
>CAZIXE010000115.1:0-6373 GCA_964543235.1 uncultured Rhizobiaceae bacterium
GAATCACTTTGGCGATAACATCATGCACCAGCTTATGAGCGGCGATCACGTTCATGACTTTTGACGGCTCCGTCAAATGTCATCGTGATCTATAGCAGGCCGCGCCTCGCCAGATTGCGCATCAGATGGCTGGTGCCGAACGTCCATTTCGCTGCATCGTGCGAATAGACCATGCGGTTCATCAGCGCGCCGAGCTGCGGCGTGGAAATCGTCACGACATCGCCGACCTTGTGGGTGAAGCCCTGGCCCGGCACATCGCGGTCGTCGATCGGAGCAAACAGGGTACCGCAGAACAGTACGGCGCCGTCCGGATACTGGTGGTTGGCGCCAATCATTTGGGCCACGAGGTCGGCCGGATCCCGGCTGATCTTGGCCATTGAGGACCGTCCGTGCAGCACGTAACCGTCAGGACCTTCAACCTTGAGCTCGAGTTCCAGCCCTCGTACGTCGTCCAGGGAAAAATGCTCGTCGAACAGCCGGATGAAAGGCCCGATGGCGCAACTGGCATTGTTGTCCTTGGCCTTGCCGAGGAGCAGGGCGGACCTTCCTTCCACATCACGCAGGTTGACGTCATTGCCGAGCGTGGCGGCGACGATCCGTCCGGTGGAGGCAACCACCAGCACGACTTCCGGTTCGGGGTTGTTCCATTTGGAGATCGCGTTGATCCCCGCCTCGGCACCATGGCCGACGGCTGACATGACCTGGGCCTTGGTGAAGATCTCGGCGTCGGGTCCGATCCCCACTTCGAGATACTGCGACCAAAGCCCCTGTTCGATCAGCACGGATTTGAGGCGCATCGCCTCGGGCGATCCGGGCTTGAGCTTTGACAGGTCGTCACCGATCAGGGTCGCAATCTCGTTCCGGATGATGGCCGACGATTCCGGGTTGCCGCGCGCGCGTTCTTCGATGACCCGCTCGAGCATCGAGATCGCGAAGGTTACGCCCGCCGCCTTGATCGCCTGCAGATCGATCGGCGCCAGGAGTTTCCCGGCAAGCGCATCGATTGATCCGAGATCATCGCCGGCGGCGGCCCGCAGCGCGGAAGCCGGGTCAGCTTCCTCGCACAGATCGCGGATCGTGGGGAAGCGCCGGGAAACATCGATGACGCGATCGCCATCGAGCCGTACGACTGAAGGACCGCCGGCATCGTCGCGCCACAGCCGCCCCGCCAGGGTGGCTTTGTCGAGGTCGTGGGGGAGACATTGGCGGATCGGTGTGTCGGGCATGATCTCAAAGTAGCCCGGCGCGCTGCAGCTTGCCCAGTGGAAACTCCGCGGTTGGATCGTCATTGGCAAGGGTCAGCAGGCGTCTTTGTGCCTCCCGGCAATCGGCAGCCATCTGGGCAATCAGATCGTCGATGCTGCCGAACTTCTGGTCGGGGCGGATGAGGTCCGCGAACTCGACCAGGAGCGTTTCCCCGTAGAGGTCCCCGGCAAAGTCGAACAGGAACACCTCGAGAAATGTCCGATCGCTGTCGAAGGTCGGCCGCTGCCCGAAATACCCGGCACCATGCCAGGCGGTGCCGGGGCCACCATTGGCGCGCCGCACCAGCACGGCGTAGATGCCGTGAAACGGCTCCGATCCCTTCTCGAGCAGGATGTTGATGGTCGGAAAACCGATGGTTCGGCCGCGCTGATCGCCTTTCTGCACTTCTCCCATGACCGTCCAGCGATAGCCCAGCTGATGTGCTGCATCGCCCACATGCCCGTGCCGGATAGCGTCGCGGATGGCGCTTGAGGCGAACGGCGCCAGGCCGTCATCGTCGGTGACCTGTTCGACGATGGAGACGCCGAAACCCATCTGCTTCCCGAGTTGCCGCATCGTCTCGGGGCTGCCTTTCCTTCCCTTGCCGAAATGGAAGTCGTAGCCGGTGACCACATGGCCGACATGCAGCCGCTGCACCAGTTCTTTGCGGACGAATTCCTCCGGTGCGAGCGAAGCCAGCGATGCATCGAAGGTCAGCGTGACCATGTAGCTCGCACCCAGCGCCTTGACAAGGCGCGCCTTGAGTGGCTGCGGAGTAAGCCGGAAGACCGGTTCTTGCGGCCGGAAAAAGGTCTTGGGATGGGGCTCGAAGGTGATGAGCCCCCACGGCAGGCCCTTGCCTGCTGCCTCCAGCCGCGCCGCTTCGAGCAAGGCCTGATGGCCACGATGGACACCATCGAAATTGCCGATCGCCGCCACGCCGGTGTGCAGGTCTTTTGGCAACGGCTCGGCACCTGCGATCTCGATCATGGGGTCAACTGCAGCCTCGCCAACCAGTCACTTCATCTCTGTCGTTAGAGGAATTTCGGTCAGAATTCCAACGATTTGCGCAATAGCGGGATCGCTCCCCACAATTCTCCTTTCGCTGCATCACCAGGCCAGTTCGGGGAGGACTTTGACGATCCTTGCCGCTGGCACCTGCGCCCGGACTTCCCGCGCGATAGCCTCTGAAGACAGTGTCGCATCGCTGATGCCCCCGGTGATCAGCACGCAATCGAGCCCGTTCGCGGCAGCACCGGCGATGTCGGTCTCGGGGCCATCGCCGATCGCAAGGATCTGCGAGCGCAGGACGGTTGTACCCATGAGGTCGGACGCAATCCGGAATCCGTAGTCGTAGATCGGCGCAAACGGCTTTCCCGCCATGTGGACCGTGCCGCCCGCCGCCTCGTATTGCTCGGCCAGGGCACCGGCGCAATAGACGATGTCGGGGCCGCGCCGCACGATCTTGTCAGGATTGGCGCAGATCATGGCAAGTCCCAGCTCGCGCATGTGCCGATAGGTCTCGCGATAGTCGTCCGGCGTCTCCGTCGTGTCGTCAAACAGGCCGGTGCACACGACGGCATGGGCCTGTTCCAGCGGCACCAGCGTCGTTTCAAGGCCCGCAAACAGGCCGAGGTCGCGCGGGGGCCCGATGTGGTGAACCGCACCACGCCCCAGGGTCGCAATGAGGTCGCGGGTGACATCCCCGGATGTAATGACGGCGTCATAGCTCTCGGCCGGCACATGCAGCCGGGTCAGTTGCTGCATGACATCGTCGGCCCGTCGCGGCGCGTTGGTCACCAGCAGCACCCGGCCGCCATTCGCACGGTGTCGCATGAGCGCATTGCAGGCTGTCGCAAACGCGTCGACGCCGTCGTGAATGACGCCCCAGACATCGCAAAACCACACCGGATACTGACTGGAAAGTGAATGCATACAGTGACTTACGCTGCCCTCGCATGCAGCGGTTCTGCCTTGATGTCGCTCTTTACCAGCCGCGGCGGCGCAAAATGCGGGCCGCTCGCAAAGCGCGCCCACCGCCGCGCTGCCTCGGCCTGGCTCTGATCTTCGACATCACAGATCAGGACGTCGAGACCCTGTGAGCCGGCGATCCGCGCCGCATTGAGCCACCCGGGGATGTTGCCCGGCTCGCCGGCACTGAAGGCGATCGCCCGGAAACCGAGGTTCTTGAGGGCGGCGAATTCAATGCCGCTCGACGCCGCACTGCCCAGGCCGAGCGTGGCACCGGAGCGCGCAAGTTGTGCCAGGCCCTGGATACCGGTCTCCCCCATGCCAGCAATGGCGGCATGCTCGACCTCCAGCACGACCCGGCCTGCGACATCCCGCGCATCGTCAAGAAGCCTTATCATTTCATTGAGATAGGCAGTCGCTGCGAGTGTCGGGCGGCCGACCGGGATGAACACCGACGTCGACCGGCCATTGTTGGCCAGCCGCCGCAAGACGGGAATCACCCGGGTCAGGGCGAAGACATCGAGCGCCGGGCGCAGGCCGCTGCGCTCCGCACTGTCATAGATGTCGCCGCCGGCCTCATTGATCTCGCCATTGGTCCTGAGCCACAGCCAGGCGCGATAATGCGCCGTTGCATTATTGCTCATGGCGACGATCGGCTCGAGGTAGAGGTCAAGTTGCTCGCTGGGCAGCGGCGCGGCCGCCCGGCTGACCGGCGGCGATAGCGGTGCCGTCCGCGCGGCGGCAGGCGAAATCTCCGGCGGATTGCGGAAATCGCGCCGCGCCTGCTCCACCTCCTCGAGCAGCCGCGACCGCCCGCCGCGAGATTGTTCCAGTTTCTTTTCAAGGGCTTCGACGCGCGACCGCAGCCCCGCTGCCTCATGGTAGGCACTCTCTTGGGCGCGCCGCAGCGGCAACAAGTCTTCCTGCCGTACCGTGTCCTCGGGCCGGCGTAACGTCACCGCGGCGAGCTGAGCCACCCCGAGGAGCAGCACAGCGGCAATGAGCGCCCCTTCAAACCGTTGTTCCGTCAAGAGAAAATAGAAGGCCGCCAGCACACCCGTCAAAGCCAGTCCGGCCAGAACGGCTACCCAGAACAATTGGCTCGTCTTCATGAGAGGCTGCCCCTGAGCCCGCGAATCATCAAGGCCGGAGAGTAGACCACTCTCCGGCCTTTGAGAATCGGCGTAAGGCCAAAATTCAGGCGACGGAATCGAGCACCCGCTTCATCTTGTCCGAAAACAGCTCGTCGATCTGCTTCTCGGTGATGATGAGCGGCGGCGAGAGCGCAATCGTATCGGCCGTGATGCGCAGCATCACGCCATGGTCGTGGAAGCCGTTTTCCATGGCTTTATAAGCCCTTAGACCCGGCGAGCCGTCGACCGGCTTGAGATCGATGCCGGCCACCAGGCCGATCGTCCGGATGTCCTCCACCAGCGGATGCCCCTTGAGCGAGAAAGCCGCCTCGGCCCATCTGTCCTCGAGCTTCAGCGCCCGTTCGAACAGGCCCTCGCTCTTGTAGAGCTCGAGCGCTGCAACCCCCGCCGCCGCCGCCATGGGATGCCCGCTATAGGTGTAGCCATGGAACAGCTCGATGATGTGCTCGGGGCCGCTCATAAAGGCATCGTAGATATGCTGGCGGCACATGACGCCGCCCATCGGCACCGTGCCCGACGTCACCCCCTTGGCGAAGGTGATCATGTCCGGCATGACCCCGAAGCGCTCCGCCGCAAAGCCGTAGCCGAGCCGCCCGAACGCCGTGATAACCTCATCGAATATCAGGAGAATTCCGTGCTTGTCGCAGATCTCGCGCAAGCGCTTGAGATAGCCCTTGGGCGGCGGCAGGACGCCGGTCGACCCGGCCATTGGCTCGACGATGACGGCCGCGATGGTCGAGGCATCATGCAGCGCCACCAGCCGCTCGAGCTCGTCGGCGAGATGCCCGCCCCAGTCCGGCTCGCCCTTGCTGTAGGCCTGCTCCTTGCGGTTGTAGGTATGGGGCAGGTGATCGACGCCGGCGATCATCGCGCCGAACATCTTGCGGTTGGCCACCATGCCGCCGACCGAAATGCCGCCGAAATTGACCCCGTGATAGCCGCGCTCGCGCCCGATCAGCCGCGTGCGGCTGGCCTGGCCCTTGGCCCGGTGATAGGCGAGCGCGATCTTGAGCGCCGTGTCGGCCGCTTCCGAGCCCGAATTGCAGAAGAAGGCATAGTTGAGATCGCCCGGCGCGAGGTGTGAAAGCCGTGACGCGAGCTCGAACACCTTGGGATGGCCGAACTGGAAAGTTGGAGCGAAATCAAGCTCTTCCGCCGATTTCTGGATGGCCTCGACGATCGGCTCGCGGCAGTGCCCGGCATTCGAGCACCAAAGCCCCGCGCTGCCGTCGAGGATCGCCTTGCCGGCCATGTCGTAATAATGCATGTCCTTGGCGCGCGAGATGAGCCGCGGCCTTTTCTTGAAGGCCCGGTTCGGCGTGAAGCCCATCCAGAACGGTTCGAGATTGTTGGGTGACGCCTCCCATATGGCGGCGCCGGCGTGTTTCTGCGGCTTGTTCATGAGGGGGGACCTCCTCTGATCCCGGATCATCCCCTGATAGCAGAGTTGGCCCGGGCGGGGAAACATCCAGGCCACGGCCTTGCCTCGGACCAGCCCCGCGGGCTGTGCATTTGACGCCGGTTTTGCCGCCATCGACGCCGCAGAAAGCCGCCGTCGACGCCGCAAAATACGCCATGCGACGCCTGTTCGACCGCCGCGCCGGCCGCGAGTCTGATATCAATCGTGATATCAACTGCTGCAGCGGCAGGTGTTAACACTTTGCCATCCCGCGCCGTTAACACTTTGCCATCCCGCGCCGTTAACACTTTGCCACCCACCGCCGTTAACTTCTCGCGTTTACCTTGAACGTTAAGCAACGCCCGTCTGCTAGGGTGGCGCCATGGCAAAAAAAGTCACCATCGCCTCCGCCCTCTACCTCGCCGCCGATCTCTCCTGCGCGCTCGCCGTCAACGGCGCCGCCCTGCTGGCGCTGCAGGGCCCCCTCTGGGACTATGTGACGACCTTCGGCTTCTAATCTTGGCGGTCCTGCCTCGGCTGCGGCTTTTCTTCGTTCAGCGATTGGCCTAGCAGGCTGTTGAAGAAGGATGGCGTTTGGCCTTGA
>CAZIXE010000116.1:0-6317 GCA_964543235.1 uncultured Rhizobiaceae bacterium
CGCGCGGTGCGCTCTTGCCGCACCGTTTCACCCTTGCCAGGCGCCGCAGCGCCGGGCGGTTTGATTTCTGTGGCACTTTCCCTGAGGTTGCCCTCGCCGGGTGTTACCCGGCACCGTGCTTCCGTGGAGCCCGGACTTTCCTCCCCGCCTTGCGGCGCGGCGGTCATCCGGCTGGCTGACGCAAGAGAATGTAAGGATTGCCGCGTGCCGGGTCAACGCCGGGCGCGGCCTCAATCCCGACACGATCATGAACTGCAGATGAACGTCCGGTTCAGCCTGGGAACAGGCCGAGGCCACTATAAGTTGGCCGATCTGCGCCAATGGGGGCGTGTCAGTAAGTGGGACTCTTGCCATGCGAACTTTCTATGGAACCAGCTTTGGCGACGTGATTTACGGAGCGCTTTACGACAACAATGAAATCTTCGGATTCGGTGGCGCCGACGACCTCTACGGGGGCAACTATGCCGACACGATCGACGGTGGCACGGGCTGGGACTTGATCTTCGGTGGCGCCGGTAACGACCTGCTCTATGGGTGGGACGGCGACGACGAGATCAACGGCGGCAAGGGCAATGACCGGATTTACGGTGAGCGCGGCTGGGATCTGATCTTCGGCGACGCCGGCAATGACAGGATCTATGGCGGCGATGGCAATGACGACCTCTACGGCAACGGTGGCAACGACCTGATCAACGGCGGTTCCGGCTGGGATCTCATCGCCGGCGATGCCGGGAGTGACACGTTGAACGGCGGCACCGGCGAAGACTTCATCGAGGGCGGCGGCGGCAATGACGTGATTTGGGGTGGTAAGGAAGATGACATCATGTATGGCGACGCTGGCGCCGACATCTTTCACTTCGCCTATGATGACGACGATGACGTGATCGCCGACTTCACCCTGGGTATCGACAGGATCAGAATCGATCTCTTCTACGTCAACAACTTTGCCCAGCTGATGGCATATGCCAAGCGTGACGGCTCGGATACCGTGTTCGATTTTGCCGACAGCGATACGCTGAGGGTCGAGAACGTGTTGCCCGGACAGTTCATCTCGAGCGACTTCATCATTCTCTGATCGGTTCCAGTCAGTTAGCGCTCATACACGACCCGGCCGTCGCAGATGGTGACGGTCGGGTGAATTGTATGGAGCTCTTCCGGCGCGCAGGCTTGGAGATCGCCCGACATGACGGCAATGTCGGCCAGCATGCCGGCTTTGAGCTGCCCCTTTCGGGCCTCCTTGAATTCGGCATAGGCACTCTCCCGCGTATAGGAAACAAGCGCCTCGGACAGGCTTTGCCGCTGGTCGGGCAGATCCTCGGCCCACCGGCGCCGGGTCATAGCCGACTGGATGGAACGGACCGGATCGATCTCGGAGACGGGCCAGTCGGTGGCAAAGACGAGGCGTGCACCGTTCTCCCTCAGTGTCCGCCATGCATAGGCGTATGGCCACCTGGCTCTGCCGATACGCGAGATGGTCGGCTCCAGTGGCAGGCCATGACAACCCGGCGGGTGCGGTGGTTGCATCGAGGCAATGACCCCGAGCTCCCTGAAACGCGAAACATCGTCTGGATGCACGACTTCGACATGCTCGATGCGGTGCCGGCTGTCGCGCTTGCCATTGGCTTTTTGCGCTGCTTCATAACCGTCGAGCACCATGTGCACCGCCCCATCGCCGATGGCATGGACAGCAATCTGCAATTCGCGCCGGTCGGCTTCGATCGCGACCTGCCTGAAATGCTCCGGCGTGAACAGCGGCTCGCCTTTCCAGCCCGGCCGGTCGGCGTAGTCCTCGAGCATGACGGCTGTCCAGGAGTCGAGCACCCCGTCGACGAACACCTTGACGAAGCCCGCGCACAGGGTATCGCCGGCAAAGCGCTCCGCCATCATCTGGGCTTTGTCGAGCATCTCGATCGGCATGAAGTTCTTCATGTGGAACGGTACCCTGACCCGTGCGGTGAGTTCACCCCGCCGCTCGATCTCGCTCAGGATTTCAAGCGTATAGAGATTGCCGTCCATATTGTGGATCGAGGTGATGCCGTGTCTGGCGCAATGCGCCAGGCCCCGCTTCATCAGTGCGATATCGCTTTCGAACTCCGCCGCTGTGGGCTGTGGATCGGGTTCTCCACCGGTGGTAAGACCGAGGCGGGTGCGCTGGCCCTGGCGATCAAGCGCCCGTACCGGATCGATTGCTTCACCCTCCCTCAACTCGCCAAGCGCCAGCCCGTCGCCGCCCATAACGATCTCATTGCCGGGTCCCAGCCGCCTGCCCTTGAGCACCCCGCCCATCTTGAGCGCCACCGTATTGGCCCAGGCTGTATGGTGATCCGGCGAGTACATCATGAACGGCCGGTCCGCGATAATCCGGTCGAGGTGATGCCGCGTCACTGGCTCGTCCTTTGACAGGATCGTGTAATCCGCCTGGTTGGCCACGATGAGCCAGTCGCCGGGATGGGCGGCCGCATAGGCCCTGATGGCATCCTGCAGGCGTTCGAATCCATGCACGCCGAAAAGGTTGAGCTGCTCGAGATCGGCCGCGCCACCAAACAGATGCATGTGACCTTCAATGAATCCGGGAATGACGGTGCCACCTCGCGCATCGACGACCCGGCATCCGGCACTGGCCATCGCGCGCACGTCAGTTGAATCGCCGACAAATGCAATGGAGTTACCCGCCACGGCGACGGCCTCGGCGCGCGGCCTTTGTTCATCCATCGTCTGTACCGCACCATTGACAATGATCAAGTCAACGCTCACAGGAACTCTCCATGGTCTGCCCTGGCTTCGGGCGTAATGTGGCTAGAGGGCATGAGCTACCCCAGGGATCGCCCGATTCGGCAAGTAGGAAATGAACTGGAATTCAGCTTTGTGCGCGGTACTGCTCCTGGCGAGTTCGCCGGCTCTTGCACAGGAGCGCGAATGGACTCTCGACGCCAGCGAGGACGAAGCCTTCATGATCTTCGGCGTTCCCGAAACCGATGATGTCGGGGTGAGTTTCTGGTGTGCGCTGCGCTCCGGTGAAGTCCGCATGTTCATTCCTGAAGCTTCTGAATCTCTGGCGGCCAATACTTCGGTGGACATTGATCTCAAAGTTGGGGGCAAGGATTTCCGCTTCAAGGCCAGCACCATGCCCAACGAAGAGGCAGGCAGCATCAGCACCGAGAGTCTCATTCCGGTGACGGATCCGTTCTTCGCCGCGCTGCGTGACGTCGACAGTTTCACGGTGAAGGTCGCCGGCGAAACACTGGCTTTTCCCCTGGCTGGTGCCGATCTCCGCGGCTTGCTTGAGGCCTGCGGTACACCATAGGTGTGCTCAGCAGCGCCCGAGCTGCTGCAGCAGCGACTTGAGCACGCCACGCGTTGAAGCATCGGCGATTCCGTCGACTCGTTGCGGCCGGTAATGCCGCTGAAAGGCCTTGACCACCACCTCCGTCTGATGATCGTAGCAGTCGGTCTCCGCAATGTCGTAGCCGAATATTCTCAGTTGCCGCTGCAGTTGCCGGACCTCCTGGCTGTCGAGTGAACCGGGCGAACCGTCTGGCGCCGCCGCCATGCTCCACAGCCCCACACCGGCGGCATGCAACCGTTCCCAGTCGAACTTTTCGCCGGGATCGATCTTGCGCCGCGGTGCGACGTCGGAATGCGCCAGCACCCCTTCGGGAAGGATCGCATGCCGCCTGACAATGTCCTGGGCGAGGACAACGACCGCTGCGATCTGGACGTCCGGAAAGTCCGGGTAGCCCAGCGTGTGGCCGGGATTGTGGATCTCGATTCCGATCGAGCGGGCATTGACGTCGTGTTCGCCCGCCCAGCAGGATACGCCGGCGTGCCAGGCCCGCATCTCCTCGCCGACCATTTGCACGATCCCGCCTGCCTCGTCGACGAGGTAGTGGCACGACACCTTGGCGTGCGGCGTGCACAACCAGCGCAGAGCCGCTTCCGCTGTTTCCATGCCGGTGTAGTGCAGCAGCAGGATGCTTGGCTGCACGCCCGGCGGCCGCGGATCGACGTTGGGCGACAGGCAAAGCGTATGAGGCAACGCGGTGCGGATCACAGGCCGCGCTCCCGGGCGATCCGTTCGTAGGCGGCATTGATGGCGGCAAGTCGTTCCGTGGCAATCGCCACCAGCTCTTCCGGCATGCCCGCCGCGATATGGCGGTCGGGATGATTGTCGCGCACAAGGGTACGGTAGCGCGCCTTGATTTCGCGATCCGGCGCGCCAGGACTGACTCCCAGTATGCCATAGGGGTCATCGGCCGGCGTATGCACGTGCCGGGCTCTGATTCCCGCAAACTCGCGAGCATCGAAGCCGAAGATTGCCGCAACCCGCTCCAGATAGTGAAGCTCGCGGTCATGCACGACACCGTCCGACTTGGCGATATGGAACAGCCCGTCGAGTACGTCCTCGAGAATCTCGTGCTTGGCCCAGAACAGCTTGGCCACCTGTCGTGCATAGGACTCGTAGCCGGCCACATCCTGCTTGGCGAGGTTGTATACCCGCGCCACATTCGCAAGTTCCTCCGGCGGAATGTGAAAGACATCCTTGAAGGCCCGGATCTCCTGCATCGAAACGACGCCGTCGGCCTTCGCCATCTTGGCACTGAGCGCGATCATGCCGATCGTGAAGGCAACCGACTCCTCCGGAGGGCTGGCGAGCCCCGACGTCAGCCGCTGGAAGAACTCGGATATCGAGTCCCCGATGGCTGCCAGAACTTCAGTAATGCGGGACCAGATGGAGGGCATAGGGGCGCGACAATAGCGGATTCGTCAGGACTGCTGACGGAAAAATCGAAACGTCAGCCCTTCCAGTAATGCATCAGCTTGAACACCGGCGTATCGACGTCGAGCCCCTGCTCCAGGCGCTGCTCGACATGCCAGGCGCGTCCGCCGGTCCAGATCACGGCCCAAAGCACCGGGATGGTGCCGGCCGCCAGAAGCACGTAGAGCACCATGTCGGGCAGGCCGAACAGCTTCGCCAGCGCCCAGACCGTTGTCGCCATGGCCGCGCCCAGTTTCGTTGCGGCAAGTAGCGCCGCACCGAACGCCGCTAGCATGCCGCCAAGATTGCCGGCACCCTGTTTGGCGGATTTGGGCGAGGTGTCGGGACGGATGATTTCTTCATTCATGCGCGCTGATATGCGCCTCATGCCGGTCATTGGCAAGGATGCTTCGCTGCCGGCTTGATTGGGCGCCGGTTAGCGTCGATACAATTTCGCCATGGATATCCGCCAGCTCCAGTACCTCGCCGCCCTGGCGCGCGAAAAACACTTCACCCGCGCTGCCCAGGCTTGCAACGTGACGCAGCCGACCCTCTCCGGACGCATCCGCCAGCTTGAGCAGGAACTGGGTGTACCCATCGTCGCCCGTGGCCAGCGCTACATCGGCCTCACCCAGGAGGGCGAGCGAGTGCTCAGATGGGCCCATCTGATTCTCGATAACTGGCAGGGCATGGCCGACGAGCTCAAAAGCATCAAGGGCAGGAAGGGCGAACTGGTCGGCCGCATGGTGATCGGCGTCATTCCCTCAGCCCTGCCCATGACCTCGCTGCTGACCCAAACCTTCGCCCGTGACCACGCCGGCGTCGATTTCACCATCCTCTCGCATTCCTCCGAGGAAATCCTCCGCGACCTCCATGATTTCGCAATCGATGCCGGCGTGACCTACCTCGATAACGAGCCGATCGAGGGTCTGTTGCGCACGCCTCTCTATTCCGAGCGCTACTGCCTGTTCATTGCCGCCGACCACCCGCTGGCCTCGCGCTACAGCGTGACCTGGGTCGAGGCGGCCCAGGAGCCGCTCTGCCTGCTCACTCCCAACATGCAGAACCGGCGCATCATCGACCAGGCCTTTGCCCGCGCCAATTGCCAGCCCGCGCCGCGCCTCGAAACCAATTCCATCGTGAATCTGATGGCCAATGTCCGCAACACCGGGATGGCCAGCATCATGCCCGAGTATTTCCTGACCATCCTGGGGCCCATGGAGGACATTCGCGCCGTGCCGCTCGCCAATCCGGCGATCGAACACCAGGTGGGACTGGTCGGGATCAGCCGCGATCCCATTTCGCCGCTCCTGGCGGCGCTTTTCGCAGCGGCAAGGAAATTCCGGCCGCCCCGCCCGATCTCATCCTGACGCACCTGACAGCCCCTTGACCGGGATCAATGCTGGGCCCTCACCCGGTGTGGTCCTTGCGGACAGGAGTACGACCATGGCCGTCGAAAGAAACCAGTCTTACGGCTATTGCGCCCGGGCGGGCCACAACGTTTCCCTAGGCTCAGGACCTATTAATTCGCTTGCGGATCAGTTGCGGGTTTGATTCAAGG
>CAZIXE010000117.1:0-5611 GCA_964543235.1 uncultured Rhizobiaceae bacterium
ACCCGGGCAGGTTTCCATTCCGGGGTAGTCCGCACAACGATACGAATAGGCCATGGCCCTCTCCCTGGTTGCCGAAGACCAGCCGATCTCATAGTCGGGCCGCTTCGTGGTCAGTGCAGCGATGCCAGTAGAGACTAGCCCCGGCGGTGACGTGGCGCTAAAGTCGAAACCGCCAAGAAGCGGTCATTTCAGCCATGCCCGGACCAGATGGCCGGATCAACGTTGCCATTCTCGGCGTGCCGGATGACACCGCCTCCACGCTCTACGGGATGTTCGACCTGTTCTCCTCGCCGGGGCGGGACTGGCCGTACGTCGTCCATGGCAAGGCGGGCGAGCAGCGGATGTACCCCTACATCGTGGCGCGCGAGTGCGAAGAATTTCCGGCGGCCAATGGTATCACCATCAAACCGCATTTCGGCCTCCGCGACTGTCCGCCGCCGGACATCGTATGCATTCCGGATTTCTACGTGAATCCCGATGAAAGCGTGGCGGGCCGCTATGATCCCGAGGCGCATTGGCTGAAAGCCGTTCATGCGCAGGGTGCCGTCGTGGCCAGTGCCTGTGTCGGCGCCGTGCTGCTCGGCGAAGCGGGCTTCCTCGACAATTGCGATGCCACGGTGCACTGGGCCTATGTCAAGGCGCTCACCAACAACTATCCGGGGGTGAGGGTAAGGCCCGACCAGACGCTCGTCGTGACGGGCGAGTCGCACCGCATCATCATGGCCGGCGGCGGATCAAGCTGGCAGGACCTGACGCTCTATCTCATCGCGAGGTTCCTCGGTCCTGTCGAGGCCATGCAGGTTGCCAGGGTCTACATGCTGCAGTGGCACGACCTCGGACAGCAGCCCTTCGCGGCATTGACCAGCTTCAGGCAGACCAGCGATGCAGTGATCAGCCGCTGCCAGGAATGGCTCGCCATGAACTACCGAATGCATGCGCCGGTCGCCGCCATGGTCGACCTGTCAAAGCTTCCGGAGCGCTCCTTCACGCGCCGGTTCACCAGGGCGGTGGGCATGACGCCACTCGACTACGTGCACGCGCTGAGGCTTGAAGAGGCCAAGCAGATGCTCGAGACGACGGCTCTTTCCATCGAGGCCATCGCCAATGAGGTCGGCTACGAGGATGCCAGTTTCTTCAGCCGGCTGTTTCGCCGCAAGGCGGGAATCACGCCGGCCCACTACCGGCTCCGCTTCGGGTCGCTGCGACGCGCCTTCACGCATGGCTGACAGGAAGAGGAAGTGCCAGAACAACCCCGTCAAAACATCTTCTGGGTATCATGCATGGGCGGCGGCGTCGGCGCCGAGGAGCCCGAGACGGGGATCGCCTCGAACTCGCCATTGATGGCCTTCACCCATTTCCTGGCGCGGTCGGTGAGCTGCCGGTCGTCGGTCTGGAAACGCCCGCGCGAGACGATGATGCCGAGATCGGCACCGTGATAGCGGTAGTCGCCGGCGGTATAGACGCGGAGATAGAAAGCCTCGTCCTCGCCCGAGACCAGGAACCAGTCGATCGACTTGCGCCGCAGCGTGATGCGGCCCTTGTCGTCCATGGCCCAGATGCCGGAGGCCGGCGCCTTGGTGATCATCTCGACGCGGTCGACCGGATATTTGAGGATGAGCTGGCTCCAGTTGTCGAACTCGGCCCAGCGGTTCTGGACCTTTGCGAGATCGACCTCCCAGTCCACATCCATGAACTCGAGCATGTGGAAGAGGTAGATGGGGCAGCCGCCATAGGTCGAGGTGATGAGATTGGTAAGCGGCGAAGCGCCGGAGATCCTCGGGTTGATCTCGCCCAGATAGACCTCGCGGGTATCGGTGTCGATGAGGAAGTCCATGCAGAAGGCGCCCCTGTAGCCCGCCTTGTAGAGGCGGTCGCCCAGCTTCTGGGCCATGCGCAGCACGGCCCGGCGTTCCTTCTCCAGGCCGCCGGTGAAGACGTCGTTGCCGCACCAGCCGCCCTTGTAGGGGGTGACCTCGGCAAAGCCGGTGATGTCGGTCTGCAGCGGACCGACCAGGGTGCCGTGGCGGGTCGCCACCGCCTCGACGGTGCCGGGCAGGTGGTTGATGCGGCGCATGACCTTGAGGTGTTCCTTGGCGAGGATATCCTCGTTCTTCTTCCAGTCGGCCTCGGACTTCACGAAGAAGGTGGTCTTGCCGGAATCGCCATAGGGAGTCTGGACCACGAGATCGGTGCCGAGCTTCGCGGCCCCGGCCAGCGCCACGAGCTCGGCATAGCTCCTGGCCTTGCCCATGGTGTTGGGTGCACTCCTGATGCCGGCCTCATTGCCGAGCTTGGTGGTGGTGATCTTGGAGTCGATATGCTTCCTGAGCCTGGCGGGCGGCAGCGCGATTTTCTGGCCCAGTTCGCTCGCCAGCATCTCGGTTTCCTCGTCGAACATGACGAGCAGCATGAGGCCGGGGCCGCGCGCCTTGAGGCGGTTGCGCACCTCGCGGTGGCGCAGCAGGTAGTTGTTGACGTCCTCGATCGAGCGGAACTCATGCGGCCCGTGCTCGCGCGGCACGGTCACCTTCGGGTGGGTGCCATCGAAACTGTCGAAGTAGTTGATGTACTCGAAATTGGCGATCCAGCGGCCGAGACCCAGGATGTTGTAAGGGGTCGGCGAGAGGAAGGTGATGGGGGTGCGGTTGTTGCGGAAGAAGGAGTAAATCTCGGAAAGGCTCGTGAGTTTCTGCCGTTTTCTTCGCGGTGCCATGCGCCTGCCCCCTTGCTCCCAGAGTCCAGCCCCACGGCAACTTAGTGCGGAATGTCGGCGGCGCGCAATGCTCGGCGTTGACGGCGGTCAAGGGCAGAGGGCGGCAGCCGTGGCAGATGGCAGACATGGAAAGGAGGCCCAGGATGCGCTGTCTCACCGTTGCATTGGCGTTCGCTGCGGCGCTGCCGCCCGGCTGGTCACCCGCCCTGGCGCAGGATACGGTCGCTCGCGGCCAGCGGGACTATGTCACCTATTGCGCCTCCTGCCACGGCCGCGAGGCCAGGGGCGACGGGCCGGTGGCGGAGTTCATGGCGATGATGCCGGCCGATCTCACGGTGCTGGCGCGCAACAATGGCGGCGAGTTCCCGGCCGAGCGGGTGGCGGAAGTGATCGACGGGCGCTGGACAGTCAAGGTCCATGGCACCCGCGACATGCCGGTGTGGGGTGACTGGTTCAAGCTGGAGGCGGGGCCGCCGGAAACGGGCGAGACGGGCCGCGAATCAACCGTCCAGGCGCGGATCGCCGCGCTGGTCGCCTATTTGCGATCGATCCAGGCGCCGTGACTCAACGCCGGCTGCGGGGGCGGCCGGCGAGGCCGGGGGCGGTGACGGTCGTGGTATATTCGTGGCGCTCGGTAAAGAAGAGCCCCAGACCGCGGGTCATGCCATCGGCGAAATCGCGCAGTGCATTGATGAACAGCATGGTCAAACCTCAAGGCCGCCGGTGTTGGCTGGGCGGCTCCTTAACTTATCCTCTCATGTCGTGAACAAGATATGTCCACGCAAGCGCGGGGGCGGCAGCCGAGACATGCGCGGCACGCATGACTCTTCGCCAGGATGGTGAACGGAAATTTGACGGGCCCCCGGGGGCTTGGCTCTGGACCCCCGGCGGGGAAGGGGCGAAACATCGGGCATCGCGCCATCCAGCCTCCCGGAGATTCTCCCGATGTTCGTCTCGTTCTTCCCCAAACCGCGGCCGTTCTTCTGGTCGGTGGTCTTGTGGACGGCTCTCGCTATCCTGGTCTGGTATGTGGGTGCCAGGAATTTCGGCGCCTACCTTGGGCTGCCCAATCCGGCAGCGGATGCGCCGCCGATCATCGGCGTCGCGGTGTTCTGGTCGCCGCCCTTCCTGTGGTTCTACCTCTATTACAGCCTGGCGGTGCTGCTGTTCGCCGGTGGCTGGCGGCTGGCGGCGCCGCATCCCTGGGCCCCCTGGTCGATCCTCGGCTCGGCGCTGATCATCTTCGCCACCTATTTCCAGGTCCAGGTGAGTGTGGCCATCAACAACTGGTACGGCCCCTTCTACGACATGATCCAGGCGGCGCTGTCGAAGTCGCGCGCGGTCACTATCGAGGAGTTCTTCGGCGAACTCGTCAACTTCGCCGGCATTGCCTTCGTGGCGGTGCTGGTCGGGGTGCTGACACGGTTCTTCGTCAGCCACTACATCTTCCGCTGGCGCACCGCGATGAACGACTACTACATGTCCTACTGGCCGCAACTGCGCCATATCGAGGGCGCCTCGCAGCGCGTGCAGGAAGACACGATGCGCTTCTCCACCACCGTCGAGGGGCTCGGCGTCAACCTGATCGACGCGGTGATGACGCTGATCGCGTTTCTGCCGGTGCTGATGCGGCTGTCCGCCAATGTCACGGAACTGCCGCTGATCGGCACCATTCCGCATGCGCTGGTCGTCGTGGCCATCGCCTGGTCACTGTTCGGCACGGCGTTCCTGGCGCTGATCGGCATAAGGCTGCCGGGGCTCGAGTTTCGCAACCAGCGGGTCGAGGCGGCCTATCGCAAGGAACTCGTCTATGGCGAGGACAATCCCAACCGGGCCGAGCCGCAGACCGCCGCGGAGCTGTTCGCGGCGGTGAGGCGCAATTATTTCCGGCTCTACTTCAACTATATGTATTTCAATGTCGGGCGCATCTTCTACCTGCAGACCGACAACATCTTTCCCTACATCGTGCTGGCCCCGACGATCGTGGCGGGCAAGATCACGCTCGGCGCCATGAACCAGATCCTCAATGCCTTCGGGCAGGTGCGAGAGTCGTTCCAGTATCTGGTCAGGTCATGGACGACGATCGTCGAACTCCTGTCGATCTACAAACGGCTCAGGAGCTTCGAAGCGGCGATCCACGGCGAGGAACTGCCGGAAATCGACCGGCTGACCGGCGCAACCCGAGACGTGCCGGCCGCCGTCTGAGCGGCCGGGCGGGCAGCGCGGCGATGCCGCCTCAGGCGACGCGGCGGCGGCCGGCGCTTCGCGCAGCCGGTTCGCCGGGTTCGACCGATTCAGGCGCGCGGCGCTGCAGCCAGTCCGGCTCCGGCACCTCGGCGTCGACGATCCGGCAGGCGGCAAACCAATGTTCCTCGGCGCGGCCTTCCGGCCGGCCCTCCCGTTCCCACAGGCTGTGGGCAATCTGGCGCACCCGTTCCTCGCGGGTGAGTTCATCCATCTCTTCTGGCGTGGTCATCTGAACCCTCATTTCCGATCGGGTTGGTACGATGAGCTGTCACTGACACCAGCCGGCGTCCGCGCCGTTGCGGCGCTCTGTCGCGAAGCGGCTGCCCTGGGGCCGCCTTCGCCCGGATCTCACCGGCATCGTCAATTCTGATCCCGCTCGGGCGATTTGGCAAGCGCTCCGGCAGATGTGACTTGTCATGGCCCGAGGCTTGCGCAAGGCTCGCGGCACGATACAGGAGGCCGCCATGACGATTGAAACCGCCGAAAGCGACAAGGTCACGCTCACCTTCGATGGCAGCCGCTGCATCCATGCGCGGCGCTGCGTGCTGGGCCTGCCGCAAGTGTTCGTGGCCAATGTCAAGGGCCCGTGGCTGCATCCCACGGCTCCGAACTCGGGTTAATGGCGATTTCCAGTTGACACGAGGCATGATT
>CAZIXE010000118.1:0-5548 GCA_964543235.1 uncultured Rhizobiaceae bacterium
AGCCTAGTTGCTCTTGCCGGGCCGGCCGGGGTTCTTCGGCGGCGTGACATCGCCGAACTCGAAGAACTTGCGGAGAATGCCCGGAGCGACGGCGGAGATCGGATTGTACTGGAACTTGGGATCGTTGATGGTGCCGTAGAGCGCATAGGTAAGGGCGAAGAGCCCCTCGCCTACAAACAGCTCCACCAGCGGGATCTTGCCCGGAATGTTGTTCAATCCGCAGGCCGGAATGATGGTGCCGTCAATGTCGATGGCGCCATCGGCCTTGCGGATGAGCCCCTTGTCGACAGTGGCGCAGATCTCATTGCCGGTAACTTCCGCCTCGCCAATGCGCAGGAAGCGGGCGTCGGCGGTGAAGGGCAGCTTCAGGCGCTTGAAGGCGATGCTGTCGCGGCGCGGTCCGCTGCTCTTGGGCTTGCCACGGGCATCGAGCTCGGCAAGGGCGGCCTCATTGCGGACCTCGAAATTGCGGATGATGAGCTGCCCGTTGCGCACGCCCGACTGGCCGCCATGGCCCATGTGGGCGTAAAACTCAAGCTGGCCGCCGGCGATCTTGGAATAAAGGTTGGCAGCCCGCAGGGCAGCCCCGCCATCGCGGCCGGCGATGCGGAATTCGCGCCCTGCGGCGGAAGGTTCGATCCGCATGCTGACCGGCTGGCCACTGAGAAAGGAGCCTTGCAGATTGGCGCTGAGCACGGCGTTGGCGCGGCTGACGATCGTGCCATTCAGGCCGATCAGAATCTCGCCGCGATGGGCGATCACGCGATCGAACCTGGCGGTCACCAGGTAAGTGAGCGGGTCTTCAGCGGTGGATGCCGCCGTACTCGCGCCGCCGGAAAACATCGACTTGATCAGGGGTCTGGCGTCGAAGCTCCTGCCGTCGATGGTGACGGCCATGCCATCGCCGGTGCGCTTCATCGTCAGTGCAAACTCGTTGTCGTCGTCGAGCTTAACAGCCGGGAGGCGGGCTTCAACAAAGCCGCCGCCCTTGTCGAGCATCACCTCACCTTTCAACACGAGATCATTGCCGCTGATCTGCAAATCCTCGATGGCAGTCCCGCTGTCGCCTTTGCTGTAGCGGAACCTTGCCTTGGTGCCCTTGGCCGGTCCGCGCAGCCAGTCGATCACCCCGATTGTCACGGTTGCCTTGGAGAGGTCGGCTTCCACGTCGAGCGGGGAGGCGGGATTGCCGACTTCGGCTATGGTGGCCTTCACCTTCACGGGACCGGTGAGGAAGCTCCCGAGTTTGGCGCCGATCTTGTCGCGCTCCTTGTCGTCGAGTTCGGTTTCGATCGTCGCCTGGTGAGCCTCCTGGCCGCCCGTCTGGCGGATCCAGGTGAGCCTTGCGCCGATGCCGTTCAGCTTGACAGGGCCCTCGCCCCTGATGATGCCCGGCTCCACGTTGACGGCGATATTGCCATCGCTGATGTCGATGCCTTCGGCAGCCTGCTTGAGGCTGGCATCGGCGACTTTGGCGGTGGCGCTGACCTTTACCCGCTCACGGGGCATGTCCTTCATGAAGGGCATGGCAAGAGTGAGATCGATGCTGGCGCTTCCGGACAATCTGCCGACATCGAAGCCGGCGGTCTTGAGAAGATTGAGATCCGGGGCGTTCATATACTCGAAAACCGCCGGAACCTCGGCCTCGGCGAGGATGTGAAATTCCGCGGGTGAAACCGGTTTCAAAAGATCGGTCACCGTCATGGTGCCGCCCGTGAGCGCAATGCGCCGGCCGGGTTGGGTTTCGATCTCGCCGCGTTCGAGGCGGATCGCAAAACGATTGTCTTCCAGGGACGCTGTGCCGGAAGCCGCGGAGATGACGGGAAGGTTGCGGAAGTAACTGGTGGTGACGTCGGAAAGCGCGAATTTCAGTTTGATCGAGCCTTCCGGAAGGACCTTGGTGACCCGGCTGTCGGCAAGCTCGTCGCGGGCGAGCTGAACGGTGATCTCGCCGTCGGTGATGCGGCCGCCGCGGATGTTCTGATTGACCCAGCGGCGGGTATTGGGGGCGATGATGGGTGGCCACAGCTTCTTGAGCAGCGGCGCCGGCATGTTGCGAATGCGGCCGGCCAGGCTGATACCAGGGGACCTCTCGCCGCCGATGAAGATGCCGCGCAGCCTCACCCCGGAATCGCCCGACATCACCAGCAGGTCGTCCATGTCGAGTCGCGGCGCTTCCACCGAGGCAATGCCGCGGAAATCGATGCGATCGACGGGATGAGGATCGGCAGCGGGGTCGCCGTTCGCCATTAAGGTGTTGCGGGCCTCGATGACAATGTTGAGGGCCCTCAGAATCCGATCCTCGCTGCGCTCAGGATCGATGCGACCGGTGATGGCGGCGCGGGCCGGACCGACAACGATGTTGGAATCGGAGATCACCACGCCCCCTGTGGCTGGATCGTAATCAAGCCGGAGCGAGCCTTCGTCGACGACAATCGGATCGGCAATGAAGTCGGGAAAGGCCAGCTGACCGGCGCCAACCGTGAACTCAGCCGTGCCCTTGGTGATCTGGCCCTCCTCGGTCATCTCGAGCTCGGCCTGGCCGGCGAGGGGAAGATTGACGCGCGCCAACTGCGAGAGCGCAAAGATCTTGCGCGAGGCAGAGGACGGCACGAAATTGAAGATGCGGGCACTGATGCTGAAATCACGCTGCTGGCGGCGATAACTTGCGGCGATCTCGGTCCGGATCGGCTCGCCCTCGGACTGGATGCTGGCCTCGGCGACGACGGCGAAACCGTAAGGCATGCGGCGGAAGACAAGCTCGGCCTCCGGCGCATTCCAGTAGGCATTGTTGGCCTCGTCGAAAAGAGTGAGCTCAGCCTTGCTGACGCGGATGAAATCGATGGTGGAGATGCCGGCGGAAGCGGAGCCCTCGGGCGAGGCGGGCGCGCTCAAAGCTTCGATGACGCTGGCGCCGCTGGTCTCGGGCGCGATCTCTGCCGCCGGTGCACCATGATCGGACTTACCGGAATGGTTGGATTCGACCTCGCCAGCTTCTGCCGAAGCGGGCTGGCCGAAGCCCATCACGAAGCCGCCATTGACCGCTCGCTTGACCATGATGCGCGGACCAATGAGATCGAGGTGGCGCGGCACCACACTGCCGGTGACCAGCGCCGATTCATCGACGCCGATGGCCGCGCGCGGGGCTCTGGCGATAGTGTTGCCGGCACGGTCCACGAGTTCCAGATTGCGCAGCCGGAACTGCGGCACGCGGGTTTCGGGATCGCGTTCGATCTGAACGCCGGCGAGCCTCACTTCCAGTCCCGTCAGGTTCCGGTTGATCTCGCTGCGCACCGTATCGCGCATGAAGTCGAGGGAAATCGGCCCTTGCGACAGTCGCCAATAGACCGCCCCGACGATGACCGCACAGAGGCTGGCAACCGTCATCAGCGACAGGACGGTGATCTTCGCCAACCTACGGCGCAACTCGCGATCGTCCCTTTCTTGCGGCTCGCTGCCGGCGGGCCCACGCCATCTGATTCACCCCATCGCAGCCGATCAGCCCGGTTAGCATGCGGGCGCGGGCGAATACCACAGGATTGTGGGCCCAGTAATCGCCAAATCCCGGCCAAAGCAAGGCAGGATGTGGCCTTAACCGTTGCAGGAAAAGGCAGATTTCGGTCATGACAAGGCGGGCCCGAGGGGCTATGGTGGCCAAGTCCGGACAGCGGTTCGCGGGGAACCCAGATCGATGCAGCGTGGGCCATGTGCGGACGGGACGGTGCACAGGTTCTCCGCTCGGGAACGAGAGGAGGCCAGGCCGGGCGGCATGACCCGGCCGACTATGGCAGGCATTGCATGATCTTCGGGCGCATTGGACGGCGGAACAGGGGTAATGGCGAAGACCGGCAGGGTGCTGCCGGGCCGTCACTGATCACCCAGGACGTGGTGATCGAGGGCAGCCTGGTGACGTCCGGTGAGCTCCATATCGACGGCACGGTACGCGGCAATATCCGGGCGCGATCCTGCGTGGTTGATGTCCAGGGCGTGGTCGAGGGCGAAGTGGTCGCCGAGGAGCTGTTCGTGAGGGGCCGGGTCATCGGCCCGATCCGGGGCGTACACGTGCATCTCTATGCCGGTTCGCATGTCGAAGGCGATGTCATCAACGAGTCGATCGGCATCGAGAACGGCGCCTATATCTACGGCTCGGTGCGGCGCTCGGAAGATCCGCTGTCGGAACCCTCGATGGTCATGAGCTATGCGCAAAGCCAGGCCTCGACCATCGATTTCGGGGCCAGCGACGACGACGTCTACCGGCCGATCAAGGTCATCCGGCCGCGCTGAGCGCCAGCGCACCCGCCACCTGCTTCTGGAAATAGGCGACGCCCTGCTCATGGCGAGGCGATAGCGGCCCCGGGACATAGGCGCCAGCCGCATAGTTTTTGTGAGTCTCCAGGCAAATATCGCAGTCCTCGCGAACCACGGCGAGATTGCTCGCAACAGTGCGGTCGCGGAAGGCGGCGGCCTGTTCCGACACATCAGCGAAGTAGAAATGATAGATCTGCTCGGTGCGATCGACGGCGAGCGGATTGATGCGCGAGGTGTTCATGCCACCTTCGAACAGCGACAGCGTCCAGTTCGGCCACATCCACAGCCACTTGCCGCGATAGAAGAGGCCCTCGCGCGGCGGCGCCGTCATCCGCACATAGCCCTTGTGCGCGGTGGTGCGGAAATCGTCGAAGTCAATGGCGCGGAAGAAGGCGGGATGGACGCCGGGGATGTGGTAGCCCTCCACGAAATTGTCGGTATAGACCTTCCAGTTGGCGCTGAAGTCGACGGTCTCTCTGCGCGTTGCGGCATAGGTCTCGATCGGCTCGTCAGCGAGTTCGGCGGGAAGCTCGCCAAGCTGATCGAGAAGGCTGGTGGCAGGATCGATGGCCGCAAAGAGAAGGCCGCGCCAGGTTTCAACATGGATCGGCGTCAGCGGCCAGTCTTCCTTACGGAAATCCGGATCCTCGCCAAACCAGGGCGCGTTCAGCAGCGCGCCCGCGTCATCGAAGACCCACTGGTGATAGGGACAGCGGATGGTGGCACAGCGGCCCGTCCCCTCCTCCAGGAGCCTGGCCCCCCGGTGCCGGCAGACATTGCGGAAGCCGCGCAACTCTCCGTCCCTGCCCCTGATGACGAAGAGCTTGAGGCCGGCAACCTCGGCGGCCACATAGTGCCCGCGTTCGGCCACCTGGGCGGCGGGACCGAGATGCTGCCAGGTCCTTGCGAAAATCTCATCGCGCTCCCTGGCCAGGATCATGGGATCAACATAGAGACGGGGATCGAGGTTGCGCATGATTCACCTGCCCTTCGGCCGCAGTCGATCACAGGGGCGGCGGGACACGCAAGGGCCGCAGCGGCAGCGCCGCACCTGACCTCACGGTTCGGCGCCGGGCCGTTCAGCCTGCATCGGAACAGACGGTAACTGTCCTCTGCACGCAATGCAGTCCATGGGCAAGTTCGGCAGGTATTTACTTTTATGCGACTGCAGTCTGAGCACCCTATTCTAGGCTCAGGACTCATTGATCAGAGCCAGAATATGACGGTGGCGGCGATGCAG
>CAZIXE010000119.1:0-5511 GCA_964543235.1 uncultured Rhizobiaceae bacterium
GTCGACCGGGTGCTGGCCGAATGCCACGAGCTCGCCTGCGGGCTCGAACTCGACACATCCTGAGCAGATTTCCGGATCAGCAAAACCGATCATGTGGTAGCCACGGTGCATCTCCTGCGCCGCCGTTGGACGTGCTAGAGCTGCATGATCCTGGGTGGAACCACCGCAAACTCTCCATTGCCGCCCCTGAGGCGGCCATCCAGACTGGATGGCAGGCTCAGGGCCTGCCATGGAGAGAGTTGGGGAGCGATTCCATCAAACTTCATTCCTCCCTGGAGCCTCTCCTTCAGGCCATCCTGTTTCAGGATTCGCTTGCAAGGCCGCGAAGTTGTGAGATGTGGTCAGGTTTCATCCTGGATACCTACAATTGTGCTGACACAGCAACCAGTTCAGATATGCCGCTCCACATCCATGCTTCTGTGCAGGATGCGGATGACTTCAATTCCGCCTGCAACCTTGCGATAGAAAATAATGTGCGAGGCGGCCGGGAATTTCAGATAGCCCGCCCGGATATCGTCGATCTTACGGCCAAGGTCCGGCGAGGATGCGAGCAGCTGCATGGCGTTTGACAGGCTCCGCGTATAGGCTTCAGCCTGGTCGAGGTCCCAGCGTTCGGCAGTGTAGGTCCAGATGGAATCGAGATCGGCGCGGGCGGCGGGAGAAAGCCGCAGCGCGCTCATTTGGCGCCGGCGCGCTTTGCTGCAATGTAGTCTTCCACATCGAAGGGCAGAGCCGGGCCGCTTGCCTCACCTTCAGCCAGGGCCTGCCGCAGGCGTTCGACTTTCAATTCCTGTTCTTCAAGCAGCGCCAGGCCCGCCCGCACCGCTTCGCTGGCCGAGCCAAAGCGGCCCTTGCGTATCTGAGCCTTGATGAAGCGGCCGTGCTCCTTGCCGATAACGACGGAGGTGTTTTTTGATACCGGATTCTTCATTACCAATAGATAATACTACTGGCGGCCATCCCCTTCAACCGCGCCTATTGGGTGGGATGGAGCCGCTCCTGTCAAACCTTGACATCGGACCGGATAGAGGCTGGAACATCGCGCCATCCAGCCATAGCCCTCCATCTCCATACTCCCGAGACCCTTCTCATGACGCTTCGCTCCGGCCGCGAATTTCTGGCCATTCCCGGCCCCACCACGGTGCCCGACCAGGTGCTGCAGGCGATGCAGCGGCCGGCCGTCGATATCTATTCCGGGCCGCTCATCGGCATCACCGACAGCCTGCTCGCCGACCTCAAGACCTGCTTCCGCACCCGCCACAACACCTACATCTATATCGCCAACGGCCATGGCGCCTGGGAGGCGTGCCTCGCCAATGTGCTGTCGCGCGGCGATAAGGTGCTGGTGCTGGAGAGCGGCCGGTTTGCGCTGGGCTGGGGCGAATGCGCGGAAACGCTCGGGGTCGCGGTCGAGGTCCTCAAGGGCGACATCCGCCGGGCGGTCAACCCGCAGGCGGTGGAAGCGCGGCTGCGGGCCGACAAGGCCCACGAGATCAAGGCGATCCTGGTGGTCCAGATCGACACCGCCTCGGGGGTCGTCAACGACATCAAGGCGATCGGCGCGGCGGTCCGCTCAGCAAACCATCCGGCGCTGCTCATGGTCGATACCGTCGCCTCGCTCGGCTGCATGCCCTTCGAGATGGACGAGTGGGGGGTCGATGTCGCGATGGCGGGCGCGCAGAAGGGGCTGATGACGCCGCCGGGGCTCGGCTTCGTGGCGGCCGGCCCCCGCGCCAAGGAGGCGCACAAGAAAGCGAATTTGCGCACATCCTACTGGGACTGGACATTCCGCGAAGGCCCCGAGCACTATCAGAAATATGCCGGCACGCCGCCGGAGCACCTGCTGTTTGCGCTGCGCGCGGCGCTCGACATGATCTTCGCCGAAGGTTTTGCCGCGGTATTCCGGCGCCACCGGCTGCTCGGCGAGGCGACACGGCGGGCGGTCGCCACCTGGTCGGAAGGCCAGGCGATCGGTTTCAACATCACGGAGCCCGCGGAGCGTTCCGATACGGTCACCACCATCGTCACCCAGGATGGCAGCGATCCGCAGGCCATCCTCGACTATGCGCGCGAGCAGTGCGGCGTGGTGCTGGGGGTCGGCATCGGGCAACTGGCCGGCCGGGCCTTCCGCATCGCGCATATGGGCCATGTCAACGCGCCGATGCTGCTCGGCACGCTCGGCGTCGTCGAGATGGCGCTCGCCGCACTCGGCGTCGCCCATGGCAAGGGCGGCGCCCAGGCGGCCATCGACTATCTCGCGGGCGCCGTGCCGGCCAGGCAGTCATAGCCCGCATGCGCGGTCAGGCGTGCGGCCTCACGGCCCCGGCATCAGCTTGGTCGGCATCTCCAGCAGGACGAAGTCGGCGTCCTTGCAGCTGACATTGGGGTTGGTCGGGCTGAACATGCCGTTGGGATTGTCCTTGAACAGCCACACATGCAGATCATAATGCACGAAGCCCTGCGGGATCAGCGGCTCGTGGCCTTCCATCGGCCCCTGGAACTCCTGGCCGAAGAGCTTCGGCTTCTCGGTGGTCTCAGGCGTCAGCGGCACCAGCCACTCGACGGCGACCAGTTCCAGCTTGTTGCCGACCGGCTCGTAGACCAGCACGTTGGGCTTCATCGGATCGGGCGCACCGCGGATCGTCAGATTGGCGAAATGAACACCCATGGCGCCCTTGGCATAGTTGAGATGGCCTTCCATGGTGGAGCCGTCATAGTGCACGCAGCCCACCGTCGAGAGATAGAGGTCGCGCACGGCAACATAGGGATCCTTGTATTTCTCCATGGCCGCCTTGAGGGCCTCGAGTTGCGCGGTGTAGTCCTCTTCGGCAGCGGCCGGCCCGCCCAGCACGGCAAGGCTCATGGCCGCGGCGGGAGCAAGAAGCGTCAGTCTCATCGGACAATCCTCCCAGTGTGTCGTTCATCAGTCCACTGACTTCTTGCGTGGCCAGCTGACCGGCCAGTTCGCCGCGCTGTGGCGGGGGGAAGAGGCACCGTCAGGGTGAACCGTTTTGGGGCGGGCCGCAAGGCCGGGCTTTCGCAGGTGCAATCGCCGGGCGTGCTGACGATCGGTCAAATCCGTGCTATGCTGAAAATTATTCGCCGTGCCGCCTGCAGCTGCAACGTCTTCTGTCACGGAGGTTCGCCATGCGTCCGGTATTCTCTTGCCTTGCCCTTCTGTTGATCGTCGGCCTGCCGCCGGCGGGCGCTGCCGGCGATGCGGCGGCGCTGTTTCGCTGCGAAGTTCCGGCCGGCTATTACCGCATCGCCAATACCGGACGCGGTCTCGCCATCGCCATGCGCGGCGCTCCGTCCCAGATGTCACAACCGCTGAACGACCTGCACAAGGGCGAGGTGGTGTTCTCCGACGGCTTGCGCGTGATGGGCGACAACGTGACTTGGCAGCGGGTCAAGGTGGCGCAGACCGTCGGCTGGATCCAGGCGGCCAATCTGTGGCGGGCCTTGCCCCTGACCCTCGGCAAGACGGAGGTGCCGGTGGCCGGCCGCTGCGGCGACCATGCGCCGCTGTGGAGTCTGCGATGGACGGCGGATTCGCTGCGGCTGTCGCTGTTTCCGGACCGCTACGAGGTGCCGCTGGAAAGGGTCGAATCCGGCATGGCGCCAGGCACGGCACTGGTGAGCGGAAGTACGGGGGATGCAACGATCACCTTCGTCTATACCAGCGAGGCCTGCCGCAGCGCCCTCGGCGAGGCGACCGGCTTCGGCACGGCGCATGTGATCCTCCGGCAGGGCGGCAGGGAGCGGCTCTACAGCGGCTGCTGCAGCGCCGATGCCACGGCCTTTGTCAGGCGGTAGCAGCAGCTGCCACGGCTTGCCAGAAGTGTGGCGGGGAGGGCACAATCATTCGGCGTGCCATCAGCGGCCACCGACGGGTCTGGCAAAGTGTCACATGACAATCATCAGGCGGCGCGCCGGCAAATGTTCCGCCGGCTGTGGCGCAACACGCTGTGGGCGCTGGCGGTGGTGGCTGTTGCGCTGGCCGCCGGCATGGCCGGCTATGCCTATTTCGGCAGCATGGGGCCGGCCGAGGCCTTTGCCAATGCGGCGATGATCCTGTCGGGCATGGGACCGCTCACGCAGCTCGAGACCACCGGCGGCTACCTGTTCGAGGGTGCCTATGCGCTGGTGTGCGGACTGCTGTTCTTCGCGCTGGCCGGTTTCGTGCTGGCGGCGCCGCTGCACCATCTGGTGCGGCGGTTTCACCTCGAAGATGAGCGGCAGCGCAGGCGCGGCGACTAGCGAAGCGGCTGGCGGATCGGTTCAGGCCAGAACGTAGTTGAAGCTCACCGAGATGCGGTCGCCTTCGGCGCGGTTCAGCGGCACTTCGTGGCGCAGCCAGCTTTCCCAGAGCAGGAGCGAGCCTGCCTGCGGCGTTTCGCTGACATGGGCGCGGAAAGCGCGCGGGGCATTCCTGCGGCGCGGCGGGGCGGCCATCAGCAGCGGAAGGCGCGGGTCTTCATAGACGATGGGCCCGGCCCCGGCGGGCACGGCCACGTAATAGGTGCCGCTGATCACGGCGTTGGGATGGATATGGGACGTGTGGGAGCCGCCCTCGGGCATGACGTTGACCCAGATCGAATCGCATTTCGGCCTCGTGCCGCGCAGGTCCCAGTGGAGCGCGCGGGCGAATTTCAGGGCATGGCGGTCGATCAGCTTCACGAGCCGGGCAAAGGCGGGGATGCGCCAGGGCAGATCGTCGAGCGAGGCATAGGAGGTGTAGCCCGGATAGCCATGCCTCACACACCAACGCCGGCCGGCGGCATCGTCGCGGGCAAGCGACAGGGCGGCAGTTGCCAATTCATGGTTGAGGCCGGCGGCGCGCTTGACCTCGGCACGGTAGACAAGGGTCGGGAAAAGGGAGTGAATGGTGCTCATGGCGGCCACCCGATTAGCGCCAGCGCCGGGAACCTGGCAAGAGAGGCAGCAGCATGAAGCAGCACCAGGAGACGCTCACCATCGGCAGCAGCGGGCAGAAGCTGCACGAGATCACCGGCGAGGTGCAGGCGGTGGTCGAAGCCTCGGGTGTCACCACCGGGATTGCCCATGTGTTCTGCCGCCATACGTCGGCGTCGCTCGTCATCCAGGAGAATGCCGATCCGGACGTGCGCCATGATCTCGAGGCCTTCATGCGGCGGCTGGTGCCGGACGGCGATCCCGCCTTCATCCATACCGTGGAAGGGCCCGACGACATGAGCGCCCATATCAAGGCGGCGCTTACCGCCACCAGCCTCAGCATTCCGGTCAGCGCGGCCAAACTGGCGCTCGGCGCCTGGCAGGGCGTCTACCTGTTCGAGCACCGCACCGCGCCGCAACGGCGGCGCGTCGTGGTGCATGTCATCGGGAGTTGAGGCTCAGGGACTCCTGGCGATGCGCAGGATGGCGGCGCGGTCCTCGTCGGTTATGACGTAGACGGCGCCATCGGGGCCCACAACGACATCGTCGCCCGTGAACTATTCCCAAGTCATTGATTTCGGACTCTGACTGGCGGTT
>CAZIXE010000120.1:0-5495 GCA_964543235.1 uncultured Rhizobiaceae bacterium
ACTGCGGGATAGGGTTCGTCGTTAAGACTTCACAGTTTTGCCGGATTGCGGCCTAGACTGGACCGCAGAACCCGGTGGCGGCGGAGGTGCGGACATGCTGGTGCGTGGATTTGCCGTGGCAGCGGCCCTCGTCCTTGGCGCGGCAATGCCGACTGCCGCCGGGGCGGCTGTCGCCAGCGACTGCCTCGCCATGGCGCGGGGACCGGCGCAGATCGAGCCGGTGGTGTACGAACCCGCCGTGATCGCCGCGGATGAGGTCCAGGTAACCTATGTCGGGCATTCGACCTTCATCATCGAGAGCCACCAGGGGATTCGCATCGCCACCGACTATGCCGGCTATGCGGGCGGCATCGTTCCCGATGTCGTCACCATGAACCGGGCGCACAGCTCGCATTACACCGATTATCCCGATCCGCAGATCCGCCACGTGCTGCGCGGCTGGAACCCCGAAGGCGGTCCGGCCCATCATGACCTGCTGGTCGGCGATGTGCGCATCCGCAATGTCACCACCGATATCCGCGGCGGAATGGTGGGGCGGCTGCCGGATGGCAATTCGATCTTCGTGTTCGAAGTGGCCGGCCTGTGCATCGGGCATCTGGGCCATCTCCATCACGAGCTGGGGTCCGGCCATCTCGGACTGATCGGCCGTCTCGACGTGGTGATGGTGCCGGTCGACGGCGGCTATACGATGGCCCAGGTCAACATGATGAATGTGCTGAAGGAGCTCAAGGCGCGGCTGGTGATACCGATGCACTATTTCGGACCGACAACGCTGGCGCGGTTCCTCAACACGGCGCGGAGCGAGGGATTTGCCGTCGAGCGGGTGGCGGAGCCGACCCTCATCCTGTCACAGGACGCGCTGCCGGATGTGCCGACGGTCAGGGTCCTGGCCGGCTACTGATTGCATGGAACCGACGGAGAAAGGGGACGCAGCATGGCTTCCACACTGAACTCATGGCTTCTGTGGGCGGCGCTGTCGGCTGTTTTCGCGGCCCTGACAGCCGTCTTTGCCAAGGTGGGGGTAGAAAACATCAGCTCGGACTTTGCGACTTTCTACCGGACCGTGGTGGTCGCCGTGGCCCTCGCCGCCCTGCTGGCGGCGACCGGGCAGTTTGCGCTGCCGGCTCTGGCCTCGCGCCAGACCTATGTGTTCCTCACGCTTTCCGGACTGGCGACCGGCGCGTCCTGGCTGTGTTACTTCCGCGCCCTGAAGCTCGGCAACGCGGCGCAGGTGGCGCCGGTCGACAAGCTGAGCGTGGTGCTGGTGGCGGTGTTCGCGGCCATGTTTCTGGGCGAGCGGCTGTCGGGTCTCAACTGGGCCGGGGTCGGCCTGATCGGTGCCGGGGTCATCCTGGTGGCGATGCCCTAAACGGGCAGGGACGCCAGGACTACATGACGTCCTCCGGCCTGGCGGGAACCTTCACCAGCGCTTCGCCTTCGAGCACGACGGTGTCGCCCACCTTGCAACGGCAGGCGAGCTTGACGCGGCGGCCCTTCTCGATCATTTCGACCACCTCGACGATGGCCTCCACCAGATCGCCGATGCGGACCGGCGCCTTGAAGGTCAGGGTCTGCGACATGTAGATGGCGCCGGGGCCGGGGAGCCTGGTGCCGATCACGGCCGAAATGAGGCTCGCGGTATAGAGGCCATGGGCGATCCGGCCGCCGAAGGGGGTGCGTGCCGCGAAGTGCTCGGACAGGTGGATGGGGTTGCGGTCGCCCGACAGCTCGGCGAATCCAACGACGTCGGAGGATTTCACCTCCTTCACATAGCTCTCGGTCATGCCGATGGAGAGATCGTCATAATAGAGCGTGCGGGTTTCTGGCAGCATCGAAGTCTCCGGGCCAAAGGCGGCGCGGACTATGCCGCAGACAGGCCAGGTTTGCACAGGGGTCTTTGGCCGCAAGCCTGACCGGCCCTTGCCAGGCGGCATGGCGGCGATCATGATCAGGGGCAGCCGCGGCAGTTCGAAGTGGAGGATCGGGCAAATGGCACTTACACGGATTGACGGCACGGGACTTGGCGACAATCTCTCCGGCACATTTCTCGACGAGCTCATCAACGGGTTCGGCGGCAATGACTCGCTGTCAGGCGGCGATGGCAACGACCAGATCCTTGGCGGCAACGGCAACGACACGCTCAACGGCGGCACTGGCAATGACTACATCGTGGGCGGGGCTGGCGGCGACACGATGGACGGCGGCACCGGTTTCGACACGCTCGATACCTCATTCTACCATGGCGGCTACACGCTCGACATGGTCACAGGCGTGACCAACTTCTTCGACGAATTCGCCTATAATTTCGAAAAGGTCAAAACCGGCGACGGCAACGACGCGATCGGCGGCAATGCCGCCAACAACGTCATCATCCTGGGCGCGGGTGCCGATTTTGCCTTTGGCGGGCCCGGCGCCGACACTTTGCGCGGCAATGCCGGCGCCGACCGGCTGAATGGCGGCTTCGGCATTGACCGGCTGGAGGGCGGGGCCGGACAGGATACATTCGTGTTCAACAGCCAGCTCAACGGTTCGCAGAACAGCGATTTCCTGCCGGACTTCGATGCGGCCGCCGATACGATCCGGCTGAGCAGTGCGATTTTCACATCGCTGGCGGCCGGCGCGCTCGGCGGCGGTGCCTTCCAGGCGGGCACGGGAGCCACGACGGCACAGCACCGGATCATCTACGACAATGAGACAGGCGACATCTACTATGATGCCGACGGCACGGGGGCGACACAGAAGGTGCTGTTTGCGCGGCTCGCCGCGCAGACGGCGCTGACCGCCGCAGATTTCGAAGTCGTGTGAAGGCGGCTTCGCTCAGACCTTGCGGATGTCCTTCCACGGCGCCTCTGCGGAGACATCGACCGCAGTGAAGCCCGTATCGCCCACGGAAGGGCCGAAGATGGCGACGATGCGCGCCTCGACATCGCCGACATTGAAGGAGGCGTGGACCTCGTCCGGGCGGATGAAGGCGCAGTCCCCGGGGCCCAGCAGCATCTTCTGCCGGTCGACCCACTGCTCGATCCTGCCCTGGATCACGTAGATCACTTCCTCCTGCTCGGGATGCCTGTGAAAATTGTGGCCCTGGCCCGGGGGAAAACGGGCATCGATGATGGTGAGTTGCCTGGCACCCATGGTGGCGGGATCGCACATCATGCGGTTCTCGCCGAAGGGGAAGACGACGGGCGCGGCGTCTTTGACAAGACGGAAGGGGTTGGGCATGGCGAGTCTCCTCTGGCCCCAAGTCTCGGTGGTCGGCAGCGGCTTGACAAGGGAGAATGCTTTGCCACCACGGACTGCTTCTGTACGCCGCCGCGCCGCCGAGGCCCTGCAATGTGTACAGTCTAGTGTTGCATGATCTTAGGTGAAACCGCCGCAAACTCTCCATGGCCGCCCCTGAGGCGGCCATCCAGACTGGATGGCAGGCTCAAGGCCTGCCATGGAGAGACTTGGGGGCGATTCCGCCAAACTTCATTCCGGTCTAGTTGGCGGACGAAATCTCAGCCTGTCCCGTCAGGCTATCGAGCAGCTTGGTGATGTTGGCGCCTGCGGAAATTTGTGGCTCAGAGGCAGCAATACCCTGTTCCTTTTCCCAGGACTTGATGAGCGCGGCAGCCTTGTGAAACGCCTCGGTGAGAGAACGCGTCTCCTTCAGCGCATGAGCAAAGAGCGCGTCGCCAAAATACGTCCAGTCGCGTCCGTTTGCGCAGCCGAAGGAAGTCTTCTCCGTATGGGCCGCCGTCATGATCAGCGTGTCCGGACTTGCCAGTTCAGGAACGAAGCTTCCGGAATGGCAGGCCGAAATGATCAGTACGCGGTTCTTTATCCGTGCATCGTCGAGAGCGGCAGCCAGTCCGTCCGGTGTGATCTGACTGAGCGAAATTCCTGGCAGGCTTACCTGCAGCTGGCCAATGGCGCCATGTGTCGTGATGAAGAGGACAAGTATGTCCCTTTCCCTGTCCATCTTTCCGGCAACCCCATGAAGCGCGCGTTCGAGGTTTGTGGCAGTGGCAAGCGGAATCGTGTCGAGGGTCAAGTGGCTGTTGATCATGACCATGGAGCGGCCGGTCGTGCCGAAACGGTCGTCGAATACCGCCCTTGCGCCGTTCACCTCCTTTTCAAAGACGTCGTGTACCGAGGTTGGAGCAAGGCCGATGAAATACATCTGCGGATGCAGTCCCGCGGATCTCTGGAGTTTTTGAAGCTGGTACTCCAGCAGGTTCGGCTGATCGTAAAGGGCGGCCTCGAGTCTCGCGGGCGTTATGAATTTCTGCGGCGGCTCCGCGCCGTCCGCAGCACTATCGGTTTTGGGCGAGGACAGCGCGTTCCTGGCCCAGACCCAGACATCCTGGCGTTCCCAACTGGTTTTTGGTCCGTAGAAGATTGGCTCGGCAGGCAGGAGATAAGCTGCGGCAAGGGCTGCCATGACGAAGCGCACGAATGCATGTCTGGGCCGGGGTTCCGCAAGATGCATTCCGGCCCAGCCTATGGAAGCCAGCAGCCACATCCAGATCACGGCGGATAGATAGAGCCATTGCGCGTAGAGGGAGTCCGGGTCCGCGCCTGTCACTGCGGCGGCCAACACACTTGCAAGTAGCACGAACTTTGCCAGCCATGCGAGGCTGGCGATCACACTATAGTCAGCAAAGATGCGCTTCAGTTTTTCAGAAGTGTCGGCCTTGCCGACGAATGCGAAGGACAGGCCGAGCAGAAACCAGTAGGCCAGTTCAGATGCGATGCCGTATTCGTTGACGCCGGTCAGTTCGCCTGCGGTCAGTCCGTCGAAGGTCAAGCTCAGAACGAGCGAGCCGCATATAAGAGCAGCAAGTACCGGCGCGGCTGGCGCCGGGGCTTTCCTGGGTACGCGTAGGAAAAAGGCCAGCCTCAGTCCGCGTGTAATCGAGTCCCGGAGGCCGCTGAAGAACCGGCCGGAACCATTTGGGCTGATGCCACCAATGCTGTCCACAGAAGCCAGTCTCCTTACCCGCGGGTTAATCAACCTAGCCAAGATCGCTTAATTTTCAGCTGCAATACTCCATAAAATGCTATTTTAGGCTGCGCGTGTGCTGCGGGTGGCCGCACTCCGTGGACAGGCGCTTTCAAGCACCCCGCAACTGGTTGACTTCGCCGCCCGCCCCCCCTAAGAGAGCCCTCCAATTGGCGGGTCACCCCGGGGCCGACACCCGTGGTTTCGCGCTTCATTCCGGTGATGCCATGAAAGTTCGCAATTCGCTCAAGTCGCTGATCAAGCGGCACCGTGACAACCGGCTCGTGCGCCGCAAGGGCCGGGTCTATGTCATCAACAAGACCAACCCGCGCTTCAAGGCGCGCCAGGGCTAGGACGCCAGCCGTTCCGCGCAAGCGGGACTGGCGCGAATTCCTTACGCAACACGCAGAACCAAGCGAAGACCATGGTCCGGGACGGGGCGGATGGGCCCGGCCCCTTCGCAACGGATCGTGAAGGCCCGCGGACGTTCGTGGCGCGGCGCAGCGCT
>CAZIXE010000121.1:0-4716 GCA_964543235.1 uncultured Rhizobiaceae bacterium
TCATTCAAACTTGCGCTTGTCCGTTGAAATTTCCAGCGTCCGACCGTAGTTTTGCTGGCACCTGAAAACGAAATCGATGGTTCCGCCGAAGGCGCGCAGGCCTGCCACAAAGAATAACACGAAGGACGCCGGACTCTGTTGAAATACCAATGGTGAGGTGACGTTCGCAGTTTGCCCCCGGTCGCGGACGCACTTTACCGGGGAGCGGGTCTCTCGGGATCCGCTCCCTCCTACGCCACGGACGTCCTGCCCCGCTCATCCATGGCCGGAATGCCGCGCTCGCGATACGGCGTGCGCCCATAGAAGGCGCGGTAGCACTTGGAGAAGTGCGATGGCGATGAGAAGCCGCAGGCCAGCGCCACGTTGATGACCGACATGTCAGTCTGCAGCAGGAGCGAGCGCGCCTTCTTCAGTCTGAGCTCAAGATAGTAGCGTTTGGGGCTGCGGTCGAGGTAGCGCCGGAACAACCGTTCGAGCTGCCGGGTCGACAGTCCTGCCTGCCGCGCCAGCACGCTGGGCGAGTAGGGATCCTCGAGATTGGCCTCCATCTTCTCGATGATGCCGACGAGCTTTGGATGCCGGGCGCCGATGCGCGCCGGCAGCGACATGCGCTGATGCTCGCTGTGGTGGCGGATGGGCGAGTGCAGGACGGTTTCGGCGACGGTGGCGGCGAGATCGGGTCCGTGCTGGCTGGCGATCAGCGTCAGCATCATGTCGATCGGCGTGGTGCCGCCGGCGCTGGTGAACCGGTCGCGGTCGATCTCGAACAGGCCCCCGGTGGCGTCGATATCAGGGAAGGCCTCGGTGAAGCCCGGCAGGTTCTCCCAGTGGATGGTGCAGCGGTAGCCGTCAAGGATGCTGGCCTCGGCGAGTACGTGAGCGCCCGTGCATACGGCACCGATGCAGCGGCCGCGGCGCGATACCTTGCGCAGCCAGCTGAGCAGGCGCTTTTCGGCGTAGCGCTGGACGTTGAGGCCCGCGCAGATCACGATTGTGGCGCCATCCGGCACCTGGTCGAGATCGCCGTTGACCATGGCGAGGATGCCGTTCGAGGCCGCCACCGGCTTGCCGTCCACCGAATGCATGGTCCATTTGTAGAGGGTCTTCTCAGACATGCGGTTGGCGAGCCGCAAGGGTTCGATCGCCGCGGTTACCGGCATCATGGTGAATTCCGGCAGCAGGATGAAGGCAAAGGCTTCGGGAAGTTCCTTGGGCTTGTCGCCGAACATGGTGCCCTTCGTTTCGCGTCTCTCTCCTCATAGAACCACTGGGCGGGCGTTGTCCATAAACGTCATGTCGCGCCCCGAAACCGACGGATGCCGCGACCGTCCGTCGCTTCCGTTCTGCCGCTGTCGCAAATGTCTGAGCCTGGCAGCAGGCGGCAGATCAAGGTGCCCCGGACCTTGCCGGAGTATCGCCCGTGAACGCCCCCTTCGATTCCACCCAAGCCCAGATCCATATGAGCACCGATCCCGTCTCCCTGTTCCTGAAGCGACTGTCCGTCGAGATCACGCCGAAGCAGGCTGACAAGGTGCCGTTGCTGGCAGGCACGCTCGCACCCGGCACCTGCGTCTATATCGCGCTTATCGATCCCGCCGACGTCGAGTTGCAGTGCGCTGCAGCAATTGCCATCCGCAGGGCGGGGCTGGAACCCGTGCCGCACATTCCGGCGCGTTTCGTGCGCGATCTCGATGACCTGAAGCACCGTATCGGGGCCTTGGCGGAAGCGGCTGGGGTTCGCCAGATGCTGGTTCTGGGCGGCGGTGCGCCCGTGCCCATCGGCACCTTCGACGCCGCGATCCAGCTTCTGGAAACCGGCGTGTTCGAGGCCAACGGCATTGCCCGGATCGGTGTTGCCGGCCATCCGGAGGGCAACACGGACATCACCAGGAAGCATGGCGAGCAAGCCCTCATCAAGGCACTGCAGGACAAGCAGGCCTGGCTCAAGGAAAGCGGCATCCAGGGCTATATTGCCACCCAGTTCCTGTTCGAGGCCGAGCCTGTGGCCACATGGTCCCGCACCCTTGCGGCGGCCGGGATCAACTTGCCGATCCATGTCGGCGTTCCAGGTCCCGCCACCATCAAGACGCTGGTCAAGTATGCCGCGATGTGTGGCGTCGGCAATTCCGCCCGCTTCATCAGGAAGCAGGCGCTCAACGTCACCAAGCTGCTCACCGTCTCGACGCCGGATGATTTCGTGACGGAACTGACAAGGCTGCACCTGGCTGAACCCGGACTCAACATCGCTGGTCCTCACCTCTATCCTTTTGGCGGCTTCGACAAGCTGCTTGACTGGCTGAAGCCGAATATCGGGTGATGCTGGATACTTTGCTTACGCTGAAAAAACTCATGGTTGGCACGGCATCAAAGTCTGAACTGACTGTGCACGCCTGAAGCCGGTCCCGTTCTTGCGGATCGATCCTTGTTGTCGACATTTCGACATTGATCACGAAACCGCATTGCATTCCCTTCGGGAATTTGCTACAACTTAAAGGGGTAGCGGTTATATATTTTGTCTGGAACTCGTTATGGTTGCTCAGAATAGTATTGCTTCAGTGGTCCTTCTTGAAGGAACGTATGCTGACGAATTGATCAATGGTACGTCCAATTCGGACCTGATTCGAGGTCTTGCTGGAAGCGATACTATTCATGCTGGAAAAGGTAACGATACCCTTTTTGGTGGCAGCGGGGACGACATCATCTATACTGGCGAGGGGACAGACATTGTATTCGACGGGGCTGGCGCTGATATCGTATTCCTCCAGGGAGCAGGCACGATTTATGCGGGAAATGATCTCCAACCCGGCAATACATTTATAGCTATAGATTACTCGAACACAGGGTCCCAAGAATTGAGATACAATGCAGAAGCTCTTCAACTGACCGCGGATCTCGCTGAGGGCAGCATTCAAACAGAATTTGGAATCGATATTGTTTCCGGGTTCGATGTACTGATCTTTAATATCCAAGGAGAACTAAAGATTCAGGGGAACGAAAGGGACGAAACGCTGAGGTTTTCCGCAGATCATGGAGGTGTTTTTGGCAGTGGAGGAAATGATTTATTGGTCGGTCTCTCTCAAGGTTCATATTTCATCGACGGTGGAAGTGGAAACGATACGATACGATCAGGAGCCGCAGACTTTGGGCAAGGTCGAGGCGGTACTGGTAATGATCTGATTTTTGGCGGACGCGGTGTACAGGATTTTGAGGGAGGCACAGGGAACGATACAATTCACGCCAAAGCCGGCAATGACGCACTCAGAGGCAACGACGGAAATGACATCCTCTACGGGGGCGACGGTGGTGACATTCTCATTGGCGACGAAGGGAATGATAAACTTTGTGGGGGCGATGGCGGTGACTCGTTTGATTGCAACGACGGCGCTGACACTGTTTTCGGTGGAGACGGCCAAGACTCATTCAGAATCTATTTTGGATACGGAAAGACGCCAAGCGGCACTGTCATCAGAGATTTTCGGCCATCAGAAGGGGAAACACTCTCACTATACGCATTCCCAATTGCCGGAGGTCCACTTGTGCCCATGTATTTCAACGGTACGGACTCCTTCAACCATGTTGCTGGCGAGGTAAGATACACGCCTATTTCGGGAAAGGTTGTTCTTCAGTGTGACGTCGATGGCGATGGCCGGGCCGACTTCTCGATCAAATTGCTCGGGCTAGCTTCGATAGATGCGAATGATCTAATTTTCGGCGCATGATCCGACAAACGCTTGCGCACTTAGTTCCCTGGCCGACTGAAATCGGCAATCCGGGAGACGTTAAACCCGTTGGCAACGGTGTCAGTGAAATGCGAATTGATTACGGTTCTGGGTACCGCATCTACTTCATAAGCCGGGTCCCGCCACCATCAAGACGCTGGTCAAGTATGCCGCGATGTGCGGCGTCGGCAATTCCGCCCGCTTCATCAGGAAGCAGGCGCTCAACGTCACCAAGCTGCTCACCGTCTCGACGCCGGATGATTTCGTGACGGAACTGGCAAGGCTGCACCTGGCTGAACCCGGGCTCAACATCGCTGGTCCGCACCTCTATCCTTTTGGCGGCTTCGACAAGCTGCTCGAGTGGCTGCGGCCGAAGCTCGCCGCCTGAGCAACGGGGCGGCTGCCCGGCCGGCGCGCCGGTTCTTTGTGGCATCACCCGCAATGCTTCTGTGCGGCTTATTTCTGTGGTATCTGATCGCATGTGGGGGCACGGCGAAGGTGTCGGGACCCCGGTTCCGTCATGCTGCGCCGCCGTTGCGTGCTCCGGACCAACAGGAGGACTGAACATGACGAGGCTCACCACATTCATCGTGACTGCCGCTTTGATAGCCGTGCCGGTAGCGGCAGCGAATGCGGGAGATCCCAAGGCTGACATGGAGGCCGCAATCGCTGCGGCCGCCGCTGCCTATGCCGGCGGCGACGCTGCCACAGTTGCCAAAGTCTACACGGAGGATGCCGCGCTGTTCCCGCCCAATGAGGCGCGCGTCGACGGCCGTGCCAATATCGAAAGTTATTGGAAGGCGGCATTTGATGCCGGCGTCAGCGACATCGTTCTGAAGACGGTTGAGACCGGTGCCAGCGATGCCTGGGGGTTTGAAGTCGGCGAATTCTCCTACGCGGCTCCCGACCAGAGCGGCACGAAAGTGACCGGAACCGGCAAGTTCATTACCATCTGGAAGAATACCGGCGGCACCTGGCAGCTCTATCGCGATATCTG
>CAZIXE010000122.1:0-4615 GCA_964543235.1 uncultured Rhizobiaceae bacterium
GCCCAGCCCGAATAGGAGTTGAGCATCGACACCACCACCGGCATGTCGGCGCCGCCGATCGGAATGATGAGCAGCAGGCCGAGCGCCAGGCTGATCGCCACGATCAGCCAGAAGTCGATGGCGCTCTGGCTGGCGAAGAACCCGTAGATGAAGAACACGAGCGCCAGCCCCAGCACGATATTGATGACATGCCGGGCCGGCAGCAGGATCGGCGCGCCGCTCATGCGCGCATCGAGCTTGAGGAAGGCGATCACCGAACCGGTGAAGGTGATGGCCCCGATCGCTGCGCCGAGCGACATCTCGATGCGGCTCTGGCCATGGATCTCGCCATTGGTCGCAATGCCGAACGCATCCGGCGCATAGAAGGCGGCGGCCGCCACGAAGACCGCGGCGAGCCCCACCAGCGAGTGGAAGGCCGCCACCAGCTGCGGCATAGCCGTCATCGGGATGCGCCGTGCCGTGACCGCGCCGACCGTGCCGCCGATGCCGATGCCGGCGATGATCAGGAGCCACACCAGGGGACTGGTCGGCGCCGCAATGGCCAGCGTCGTGAGGATGGCGATCGCCATGCCCACCATGCCGTACATGTTGCCCTGGCGCGACGATTCGGGCGATGACAGTCCGCGCAGCGCCATGATGAACAGGGCGCCGGAAACCAGATAGAGCAGGGCTGCAAGATTGGCCGACATCGGTTACTTGCCCTTCCGCTTGTACATGGCGAGCATCCGCTGCGTGACCAGGAAGCCGCCGAAAATGTTGACCGAGGCGAGCGTCAGCGCCAGGAAGCCGAAGATCATGGCAATGGTGTTGCCGGAGGCGATCGCCCCCGCCCCCACCGCCAGCAGGGCGCCCACCACGATCACCGAGGAGATGGCGTTGGTCACCGACATCAGCGGCGTGTGCAGCGCCGGCGTCACGTTCCACACCACGTAATAGCCGACGAACACCGCCAGCACGAAGATCGCCAGCAGCGAGATGAACGGATCGACCGAATGTGCCAGCTGTTCCATGTTATGCCGCCTTGAAGATGGGATGCACCAGCGCGCCGTCCTTGGCGATCAGCGTGCCCTTGATGATTTCGTCCTCGTAATCGACCTTGAGCGTGCCGTCCTTCTGCACCATGAGATCGAGGAAATTCGCGAGGTTCTTGGCATAGAGCGGCGAGGCATTGCCGGCCAGCCGGCCGGCCAGGTTGAGCGTGCCGATGATCGTTACACCCTTGTGGACGACGATCTGGTCGGGCTTTGACAGCGGACAGTTGCCGCCCCGCTCCACCGCCAGATCGACGATCACCGAGCCGGGCTTCATGCTCTCGACCATCTCCTTCGTGACCAGGACCGGCGCCGGCCGGCCCGGGATCAGTGCCGTGGTGATGACGATGTCCTGCCCCTTGATGTGCTCGGCGATGAGTGCTGCCTGCCTGGCCTTGTCCTCGGCCGAAAGCTCCTTGGCATAGCCGCCTTCGGTCGCCGCATCGGCCACGTCGGCGAACACGAATTTGGCCCCGAGGCTCTTTACCTGCTCTTCCGTTGCCTTGCGGACGTCGGTGGCGGAAACGATGGCCCCGAGGCGGCGCGCCGTGGCGATGGCCTGCAGCCCGGCAACGCCGACGCCCATGATGAAGACCTTGGCCGGCGGCACGGTGCCCGCCGCCGTCATCATCATCGGAAAGGCCCGGCCGAAATGCGCCGCCGCATCGATCACCGCCTTGTAGCCCGCGAGATTGGCCTGCGATGACAGGATGTCCATCGACTGCGCGCGCGTGATGCGCGGCATCAGCTCCATGGCAAACAGGGTGAGTCCGCTCCGGGCGAGCGCATCGAGTTCGCCGCGATCGCCATAGGGATCGAGCCCGCCCGCCACGATCGTTCCCTTCTTGAGAACCTTGGCCAGCTTGGCCGACGGCCTTCGCACGGTGAGCACGATGTCAGCGTCCTTGAAGGCGGTCTCGGCCTTGACGATTTCGGCCCCCGCCTGGGCAAAGGCCTCGTCGGAAATGTTGGCGCCGGCCCCGGCCCCGGCCTGCACGGCAACGCTGAGCCCCTTCTTGACATAGGATTTGACGGCATCGGGGGAGGCCGCCACGCGGGCCTCTCCCGGGTGGCTCTCAGCCGGTATGGCGATCTTCATGGGTGGGAGTCAGGCGACGTTGATGGCGGTGATCAGCCCGAACACCACGAGCAGCACCAGCGACAGCGTGAAGCGCCTTGACCCCGTCCTGATGTCGATGAGCGTGCCGACAAGGCCCGCAAAGATGGTCAGGAAGCCGAGGAACACATGCCAGGCATGGCCGAACCGGAACGACACCAGTGCCACCAGAACAAAGAAGCACAGCAACGTGACGACAATGCTGCCCCTGACAAAACCCTGGTAAGTGGCGCGATGCTCGGCCATCGCCCCCGAATGCGACTGCGAAGTGGAATGCTCGGCCATGTGTTCAATCCCCTGCCTGCATGAACATTGTGAGCTCTGCTTCTAGCCAAGCCGACCCCATGCCGCAAGCCGGTCATATGGGCGCATGATGCCGCCGCTCACGGGGCCAGTCCGGCCCCGGCCAGGGCCCTAGCCTGGCGCGCCGCCACGCTCCCGACGCTGAAGCCCTCAAGCGCGGCGTTGAACAGCCGGTAGAAGTTCATTTCCGCATTGAGGTGAATGAACACGCCGCCCAGCCCGATGGCCGCACGGTCCATGAACACGAATTCGCGCGGCACCCGGACCGGCCCCTTTTCCTTCAGCGCCTTGTGCACCGTAAACGCCTGTTTCCGGCCATAAGCGGCAGGCGAAACATCGCCGGCAATCGCCCGCACCCGGTCATCCATCAAAGGCCCGTAGATGAAGCGCGCCCAGATATTGAGGATTTCGATCAATTCGTGGCTGAGGTTGCGGAATCCCCACACCTCATAGGCATGGATGGTACGCTCCCGGTCGTTCTCGCGCAGGCCATGGTAGAGGTCGACCACCCCGCCCACGAAGCTCGGCGGGAAGATGCGGATGCAGCCGAAATCCAGGAGATTGAGGCCCTCGGGCTGCCCGCGAACGTCAAGTCTGGCGGCATAATTGCCAAGATGCGGGTCGCCATGGATGACCCCGAAGCCGCAGAACGGCTGCCACCAGGCCTTGAACAATGCCGTTGCCAGGAGGTTTCGGGTTTCCAGCGGCGCCTGCCTGAAGTCGAGCAGCCGCCGCCCCTCGAGCCAGCCCATGGTCAGAAGGCGGCGGGTCGACAGCTCTTCGCACGGTTCCGGCACCCGGATGAGGGGCTCGTCTTTCAGCATGTCGCCATACAGCCGCATGTGCCTGGCCTCGCGTTCGTAGTCGAGCTCCTCGCGCAGCCTGGCGCCGATTTCCTCGGCAATCTCGGTGGTGTCGATCGCCGGGTCCATGCGCCGGTGCAGCCCGAAAACGAGGTTGAGCTGGTTGAGATCGGCCTCGATCGCCGATTCCATGTCGGGATATTGCAGCTTGCAGGCGAGCGGCGTGCCGTCACGGGCCGTCGCCCGGTGCACCTGGCCGAGGGAGGCTGCATGCGCCGCCTCGCGCTCGAAGGAGCCGAAGCGTGCCAGCCAGTCCGGCCCCAGTTCCGCCGCCATCCGCCGCCTGACAAACGGCCAGCCCATCGGCGGCGCATTGGCCTGCAGCTGCGCCAGTTCCTGGGCATAGCCATCCGGAATGGCGCCCGGAATGGTGGCGAGAAGCTGTGCCACCTTCATCAGCGGCCCCTTGAGATTGCCGAGCGTTGCCGCCAGCAGCCGCCCTTCCTCGCTGGAAAACGCTTCCGCGCCGAGCAGCCGCCCGGCGGCGATCCGCGCCACCGCCGATCCCACCCCGGTCCCCACCGAGGCGTAGCGGCCGATGCGGCCGGTCAGGGAATTGGCTTCGCGCTCATCCATGCGCACCTATCGCGCACGGCTTGACCCGACTGTGCGGCGAGATCATGTCACAGGGCAGTGGCGAGCTCAGATCCCCTGCGCCTGGTCTTCGAGCCGCTTCACCGCTTCGGCGATCGACTTCATGTGGGGATTGACGGCCAGCGCCTCGCGGAAGGCCCTGAGCGCCTCGACTGCCTTGCCCTCCCTTTCATAGATCATGCCCCGCCCCGACAGGGCACCGAAATGCCGGGGTTCCAGCGCCAGCACCCTGTCGATATCGGCAAGCGACTCGGCATCGCGGCCGATGATGAAGAAGATTGTCGCCCGCTTGTTCCAGGCTTCTGCATAATTGGGATGAAGGTCGACAAGCGCGTTGGCCATGTCCATGGCGGCCACATAGTCCTTGTCGGCCATGGCCTTGACGACCTGGCCCATGACGGCATCGGCCGATGGGCTGTCCGACAGCATCCACATTTTCCAGATGTTTTCCTCGATCCGCTGGGCATCCTTCGCCGAAGCCGTGCGGAGCAGTGCGAACATCCGGTCCAGCGCATCGGCGCGCATCTCCGCCGGCGACAGTTTGGGAGCGTCCTCGACGTTCGGCGCCCCCGGCACCGCCTGCGGTTCCTCCTGTGCATGGAGGGGTGAAACCACGACCAGCAGGCCGGCGAGTGCAAGGGCGGCAACTCTCATGGCGTGGAATATAGCCGAAACCCCGCGCCGCCAAAAGCGCTGCGCCGCGCCAC
>CAZIXE010000123.1:0-4254 GCA_964543235.1 uncultured Rhizobiaceae bacterium
AGGTACTAGCGCCGCGAGGCGTGGAGGTTCGAGTCCTCTTCTGGGCACCATTCACAGGACAGCATGGCCATCAAGCTCTACAAGGGCGACCTGCCTCCGGGTCTCGAATTCGGGGCGGCGGTTGCCATCGACACTGAAACGCTGGGCCTGTTGCCACGGCGGGACAAGCTGTGCGTGGTGCAATTGTCCTCTGGCGATGGCAGTGCCCACATTGTACAATTAGATCGGGCAACTTACGACGCACCGCTACTTAAAGCTCTATTGGCGAATGCGGCTGTAACCAAGATTTTTCATTTCGCCAGGTTCGATATCGCCGTTCTGAAGCATTATCTGGGTGTGGACGTCGGACCCATCTACTGTACGAAACTCGCGTCCAAACTGGTTCGCACCTATACGGACCGCCACGGGCTAAAGGACCTTGTCAAGGAGCTGCTTGGCATTGAACTCAACAAGCAGCAGCAAAGCTCCGACTGGGGCGCGCATGTACTGACGGACGCCCAGAAGCAGTACGCCGCGCAGGACGTTCTGTATTTGCACGAAATCAAAAGCCGGCTCGACCAGATGCTGGTGCGGGAAGGCCGTGCCGAGCTTGCGCAGAGATGTTTCGAGTTCCTTCCGGTCCGAGCGGCGCTCGATCTCGGCGGGTGGACCGAGGAAGATGTCTTCGCGCATTGAGGGCCGCAAGGCGGCCTTCGTGCGGCGGCGGACGCGGGTCGCAAATGCCCTCAGCTATGTGAGTGCGGGACTAACAGTACTGATCATCCTGATATTCATCTGGCAGGCGGGCCTGTTCCGACTGCTCGGCCCCGGCAGCGTGCCGCAGCCCCCCACCGTAGAACATCCCGAACAGATTGCAGCAGGGCCTTCAACCATTTCCGGACTCGACAAGCAGAACCTGCCCTACAGTTTCAGCGCAGCTTCGGCCTTGCAGGACAAGGACACGCCAAGCCATGTACATCTCGACACGATCAGGGGAACGTTCCAGCAGCCCGGCAACGCCACTTACCACGTGAAAGCTACCACGGGCCTCTATGATACCCGGGCCAAGACCCTTGACCTCGCAGGAGAGGTCGAGGTCGTGGCTGAAAACCGCTTTGTAGCACAGATGGAATCGGCCCACGTAACCGTGCGCGACAAGCAGCTCGTATCCGACAAGCCCGTAACCGTGACGCTCGACAACGGCAGCACCGTGATTGCAAACGGGCTCAAAATAACGGATGACGGGCACAATATTCTGTTCTTGAATGGCGTCAAAGCCAGTTTCAAAGCCTCACAAGCAAAAGGAGATGCCCAGCCATGAAGCGGGCCCTGATCATACTGGCCATGGTGTCGGCTGCTGTACTGTCGCCAGCCCCGGCACAAACCGTCGATACCACTGCCGCCGTAACCGAATCCAAGACGCCGCGCGATGTCGATATCGAGGCCGACAGCATGCAAGTCTTCGATGATCAGAAGAAGGTGATCTTTTCGGGACATGTGAGGGGCAAGCGCGGCACGGTCACGCTCAACAGTAACGAACTCACCGTGCTCTATGTCGAGACAACCGACTCGGCCGGGGAGAAGAAAACAGAGGTTACGCATCTTGACGCCGTAGGCAGTGTCAAGATTGTGACCGCGAGGCAGACGGTGACCGGCGAATGGGCCAAGATGGATGTCAAGGCCAACAAGGTCACGGTCGGGGGGAATGTCAAGGTGGTGCAGGGCACGACGGTCATTTCTGGCGAGAAGCTGTTCGTCGACCTCGACAGGAACGTGAGCGAAATGACCGGTGGGCGGGTTAAAGGCTCGTTTGTGCCAGCGCAATGAAGGCGGCGCGTTCACCCGATCTTAATGCAAATAGGTGGTAATCATCCGTGACGCAGAACGGTGAAGTGCATACAGCTCTCAAGCCCAGCAAGGTCGGGCTGGCGCCGCAGCGCATCGCAAATCGCGCGGCACCGGAGACGAATGCCAAACGGGTCTCAAGGCTGTATGACGATCTGCCGGGACTGGTGGCGCGTGAGCTTGAGAAGAGCTATCACCGCAGGCCAGTCGTCAGGGGGGTCAGTCTTTCCGTAAGGCGTGGGGAAGCCGTTGGCCTCCTCGGACCCAACGGAGCGGGCAAGACGACGGTGTTCTACATGATCACCGGGCTGATTGCCGCAGACCGGGGCACGATCGAGCTGGATGGGGCGGACGTCACGCATCTGCCGATGTATCAACGGGCACGCCTCGGCATCGGCTATCTGCCGCAAGAAAGTTCGGTTTTCCGGGGACTGACGGTCGAAGAAAACATTCGCGCCGTTCTCGAGCTCCGCGAGCCATCGAGGGCCAAGCGCGACAGTCAGTTGCGTGAGTTGCTTGATGAGTTCTCGATCACCCATCTCCGGCATACGCCGGCTGTGGCACTTTCTGGAGGAGAGCGTCGCCGCGTGGAAATCGCCCGCGCCCTCGCCGCAAGACCTCAATTCATGCTGCTCGACGAACCTTTTGCCGGCATCGACCCGATTGCAATCGGTGATATACGCGTCCTGGTGCGACAGCTCACCGCTAGGGGAATCGGGGTGCTTGTTACGGATCACAACGTGCGCGAAACCCTTGAACTCATCGACCGCGCCCTCATCATTCATGAGGGCACGGTCCTGACAGAAGGTGCGCCCGATGAGATCATTCGCGATCCGGACGTCCGCCGGCACTATCTCGGCGAAGCGTTCTCGATGTAAGACAGGCCGCCCAGCATGGCGCTGACACAACGGCTCGAACTGCGCCAGGGCCAGTCCCTGGTTATGACGCCACAACTGCAACAGGCGATCAAGCTGCTGCAGATGTCGAATCTCGAGTTGCAGTCCTTCGTTGAGACCGAACTCGAGCGCAATCCGCTGCTCGAACGCGATGAACGGCCGGAAGCACCAAACACCGCGGCAGACCAGGGCGAAGAGGGGCGCGAAGACGTCGCAAGCGCACTCAAGGACGAAGGGCACATCGCGGAACGTATCGAGCGCCTCGATACGGGGCTCGAGAATGTCTATGCAGACGAGTCGCGCGCCGATCTCGAGAACCGCGCGGCGATGGGACCGGCGGATTCCGGCTGGTCGTCACTCAAAGCCGGCAGCGCAGTGTCGCTTGACTCCGATGAACTTGACTTTAGCGCAACCCTGACCCGGGACAAGACCCTGGCCGAGCACCTGACAGATCAACTCAATCTTGCTCTCCAAAGTCATGCTGACCGGCTCATCGGTCAGCACCTGATCGGTATGGTTAACGAGGCGGGATATCTCACAACGGACCTTACCACAGTGGCCGAGATGCTCGGCACGGATGAGGCGGAAATTGCGCGGGTGCTGGCGGTGCTGCAGGAATTCGATCCGCCCGGCGTGTTTGCCCGCGATCTGAAGGAATGCCTGGCGCTGCAGCTCAAGGAACGCGACCGCTTCGACCCCGCGATGGCCACGCTGGTCGCAAACCTCGAGCTTATCGCGAAACGCGATTTTCACGCGCTCAAGTCATTGTGCAAAGTCGATCTCGACGACATCAAAGACATGGTAGCCGAAATCCGCCGGCTCAATCCAAAGCCGGGGCACGCCTTTGGTGCGGAACCTGTTCAGCCGGTCGTGCCTGACGTCTTTGTGCGGCCCGCCCCGGATGGCAGCTGGCTGGTAGAGCTCAACAGCGAAACACTACCGCGCGTCATAGTTAACAATCGCTATATGGCCTCGGTGTCGGCAGGAGCGTCGCGGGCGGAAGACAAGGAGTATCTTTCGGAATGCCACGCCAATGCAACCTGGCTGGTTAAGAGCCTCGACCAGAGAGCCAAGACCATTCTAAAGGTCGCACGCGAAATCGTGCGGCAGCAGGACGCCTTTCTTGTCCTTGGCGTGCAGCACCTGAGACCGATCAACCTCAAAACGGTGGCCGACGCCATTTCCATGCATGAGTCGACGGTCAGCCGCGTCACGTCCAACAAGTACATGGCAACGCCGCGGGGGATATTCGAGTTCAAGTACTTTTTCACCACGGCGATTGCCTCCGCCGAGGAAGGCGGGCAGGCGCACTCGTCGGAGTCGGTCCGGCACAGAATCAAGGAACTGATCGACGGCGAGAAGCCGGCGGAGATCCTTTCGGATGACATGATTGTCGAGATCCTGAAGCAGGCGGGCATTGACATTGCCCGGCGCACCGTTGCCAAATATCGGGAATCGCTGGGAATTCAGTCTTCCGTGCAACGACGCCGGGAAAAGAAGGCATATGGCTGATGATGACCTGCCGGCCTGCCGT
>CAZIXE010000124.1:0-3994 GCA_964543235.1 uncultured Rhizobiaceae bacterium
CCGGTGCTCAGCCGCTTCAATCCGGATTCCAACACGTTGTCCAGATACAAGGGTGGCGCGCAGCGCCGGGTGAGGGACCGAGGCGCTTGCCCATCCCTCCGCCTACGGAGCATTTGACACCCGGCACCTGACACCCGGCACCCGCCCTTGCCTAGGGCGCCGGCAGGTCCTCTATCGCCAGCGTCAGTCCGGCCAGCGCGCCTCGCAGCCCCGGATCGCCGCTCGCTGCCCCCAGCCTGCCGGCCGTCTCGGCGATCCGCGCCCGTTGCTCGGCGCTGAGCAGCGGCCCGAGTCGCGGCAGAGACGCCGTCACCGCTTCGGCAAGGCGCGCCCGCTGGGCCGGAGAATAGACCGTGTCCTCGCCGAGGCAGGCCGCCGCATCCATGAGCGCCGTCGTCCACGCCGCGGCACCCGGTGCCCGGGCATCGAGCCCGGCCGCTTCGCTCGCGGTGAACAGGTTGAAGGCCCGGACCTCGATCACCTCTTCGGCGAGCGGCTCGCCCACCGCAAGCGCCAGCGTATAGGCCCCGCGCGCCGCGCCCGTGGCCATGGCGATGAGGCCAATCTGCCTTCGCTTCTCCGCGACCGGCAGCGGCGCGGCGAGAATGCGCCGCACATTGTCGCGGTCGGTCAGCCGGAGGAACAATGCCCGCCCCTTCTCCGAGCGCAGGTGCGGCAGCGCCTGGTGGCCGTTGCTGTGGGCGAAGTAGAAATCGACGTACTGGCTTCCGTCCCACGGCCCGGCCGGCGAGGGATAGCTGGGCTCCGCGAACCCGGCCGCGGCGCCGAACAGCATGAAGGATGCGACCAAGGCAAGGCGGTGAACCATGGGTCGGCCCTCCTTTCTGCGCAGGCTATCACATGCTGAGCCACCCCGCCACGCACCGCCCGCCGTCCTCACCCCCGTGTTCGTCATGGCCGGGCCCCGACCCGGCCATCCATCCCTCCGCGCGGCGGATCACTCCCTTGTTCGTCATGGCCGGGCTCCGACCCGGCCATCCACGGGCCCATCCCGCCGCCCCCCTGTGCCTCCCCTCGCCTCCTTGGGGCTGGCGGATGCACACATCTCGCTTGGGGCCAATCATGTTAGGCCGTCACCCCGGACAAGCGCTGCCCAGGGCAGCGCGCGTTTCCAGGCCCATCCCTCCGCGTGACGGATCAGTGCATTCCTCGTCATGGCCGGGCTCCGACCCGGCCATCCATCCCGCCGCGCGCCGGACCGGCTGACACCCGCCCCCTGCCGGTGTTGCCCGCGCCCTTTCCCGCCCGCGTCAGGCTGCCGGGCGGATATTCTGGTTGTGGTGGAAGAAATTGCCCGGGTCGTAGCGCGCCTTGATCTTCTGCAGCCGTGCCAGGTTCTGGCCGTAGGCTTCCGCTTCCGCGCCGGCCTCGTCATCGCCGAGATAGTTGACATAGCGCCGGCCCGCCAGGACGGGCCTCACGCTGTCATAGGTCTTTCGCGTCCACGCCACACAGGCTTCGCTTTGCGCCGGGTCGGCCCATTGTCCGAGCACCGCGAGATTGTGGCATTCGATCCGATGCACGAAGGCCGTGGCATCCGCGGCCACCCGGCAGGCGGCCCCATGGAAATTCTCGAGCAGGATATTGGCCATGGGCGCCGGACACTGCGCGTATCCCTCGACCAGCGCCGCGATCGCGTCATCGCTCAGCTCGCGGAGAAAACTCGATTTCCAGTAGTTGAGCGCGCCCTTCGGAAATCCGGCATCGAGCATGCTGTTGACTGCGGTGTAGGGAATGGGGCCGATTGTGTCCAGGACCGGCGGGCCGAACGCCTTGAATGGCTTGAGCGCCGCTTCGCCCGCTTTGGGATCGCCGCAATGCGCCACGACAAGTGCGGCAAGTTTCGCGCCCGAGCCGTCGGGCGCATGCACCATCGCGCAGAAGGCCATCACCTCGTCGGGCAGCGAGCGGGTTTGCTCGCGATAGAACTGCAGGACCTCCCGGGCCTTCGCCAGCGGATGTGCCGCGAGCCCGCCATAGACCGTCGGTCCCACCGGATGCAGTGCGAATTCGAAGGACGCGACGACGCCGAAATTGCCGCCGCCGCCCCGGATCGCCCAGAACAGGTCGTCGTTCTCGCGGGCGCTGGCGGTCAGCACCTTGCCCTCGGCCGTCACCACCTCCGCCGACCGCAGATTGTCGAGGGCCATGCCGTATTTGGGCATGAGCCAGCCCAGGCCGCCGCCCAGGGTCAGGCCGGCGACGCCGGTGGTCGACACCACGCCGCCGGTCGTTGCAAGGCCGTGCAGCTGGGTTTCTCGGTTGACGTCGGCCCAGGTGGCGCCGCCTTGCACGCGGGCGGTGCGCGCCGCGGCGTCCACCAGGACGCCTCTCATTGCTGAAAGGTCGATCATCAACCCGCCCTCGGCTACCGCGCGTCCGGCAACATTGTGCCCGCCGCCCCTGATGGAAACCTCCAGTCCGAGCTCGCGGGCGAGACTGATGGCGGCGGCAATGTCGGCCGTGCCCCGGCAGCGCATGATGGCCGCCGGACGGCGGTCGATCAGCCCGTTGTGGATGCGGCGGGCTTCGTCATACGCAGCATCCCGCGCGGTGAGCAGCGGCAGTCCGCTGGCTGTTTTCTGGTCCTCGATGCTTTGTGACAGGCGTTCGGCAGTGGCCATGGATCCGTACCTCCGCTGGTTGTGGGACTGGGTGGCAGTCGCAGGACAGGAACGGCAACACGCAACTTTATAAGTTTACGCCTTTATGGCCATCGCGTCGAGACGCTTGGCCGTCCCGTCCCGTCCCTCTCATCGTCACCCCGGACAAGCGCTGCCCCGGGCAGCGCGCGTTTCCAGGCCCATCCCTCCGCGTGACGGATCACTCCCTTGTTCGTCATGGCCGGGCTTCGACCCGGCCATCCACGAGCCCTTCACGCCGCCCCCTGTGCCTCCCCGCGCCCCCTTCGGGCTATCGGATGCACATCTCGCATGCAGCCCGTCACGTCAGGCCGTCATCTCAGCCAAGCGGCGCGCGAGCTGGGACCCCGCTTCGCCTGCCCGAACCTCACGTGCCACGGGCAAAGCGGGTTTCCAGCGCGCGCCTGTCCCTTGCTTGTGCAAGGGCAAGGCTTGGCTGGAATGACGAAGCTGGAAAGGCCGTCACCCCGGACAAGCCGCGCATCAACGCGGCGCGATCCGGGGCCCATCCCTCCGCCTACGGAGCATTGCATTCCTCGTCATGGCCGGGCTCCGGCCCGGCCATCCATCCCGCCGCGCGACGGATCACCCGACACCCGGCACCTGACACCTGCTCCCTGCCGGTGTAGACCGGTGGCAACCGCCCCCCGGAGTCCCGCCCATGCCCGACACCTTCACGATCCGCCCTGCCACGCCCGAAGATGCTGCCGCCGTCACCGCCGTGCTCCAGGCCTCCTATCCCGCCCTGATGCAGGGCCACTATGATCCGGACGCCCTCGCCGCCGCCCTGCCGCGCATGACCCGCGCCAACGGGGCGCTCTTGGCCTCCGGCACCTACTATGTCGCCAAAGCCGCCGCCGGCCCGCTCATCGGCTGCGGCGGCTGGAGCTTCGAACGGCCCGGCACCGGCGCGGTCGAGCCGGGCCTCGCCCATATCCGCCATTTCGGCGTCGCCCCGGACTGGACCGGCCGCGGCGCCGGCCGCGCCCTTTACGCGCGCTGCGCAGCCGAGGCCCGTGCCGCTGGCGCAAGCCGCTTCGAGTGCTTCGCCAGCCTGAACGCCGTGCCCTTCTACCGGCTATTGTCCACTTGAAGTGGCAACGATGGAGAATCAGATTATGGCCGACGCTTAACCAGATTTAGAAAAGTCCGGAAATTCCGGGGGAAGTGTTGGCACTGGCCGCAGAGATTGCCGGTGATTCTGATGTGATCGGACTTGAAGTATGGCGGCTTGAAAAGCCTGTTCGAGAGGTGATTGGTCTTGACCGTCACCTTTGTCGCCGGGGCGTTGGTCAAACCTATTAAAAACCGCGTACCAAACGCGTAGTTCT
>CAZIXE010000125.1:0-3565 GCA_964543235.1 uncultured Rhizobiaceae bacterium
GCATACCATGACCGCCTTCACGGCCGAATTTGCTGAACCTTCAGGACACTACCGGAGGAATGGGCCCCGGCTCGCGCCGCGCCTGCCGCACGGCTTGGCCGGGGTGACGGGTTGAGAGGTTGAGCGGGGCGGTCAGCGCGCGCGGAGCCAAGCGAGCATCGTGGCAGCATCGGAGACCGCCACGGGCACACCCGGCGGGTTGTCGCGGAAACCCGGCTCGGCGAAGACTTTGAGGATCGCCTTGTCTTCGACATACATGGAATAGCGCCAGCTTCTGAGCCCCATGCCATTGCCGCCACGGTTCACCAGCATGCCCATGAGGCGCGTAAAGTCGCCATTGCCGTCGGGCAGCATGAAGACCTTTTCAATACTGCGGGATTTCGCCCACTGGTACATCACGAAAGCATCGTTGACGGCGAGACAGACGATGCGGTCGACGCCCAGGCCACGGAAGGCTTCGTAATTCTCCTCATAACCCGGCAGGTGGCTGTCGGAACAGGCCGGGGTGAAGGCGCCGGGGAGCGCAAACAGCACGACCTTCTGCCCCTTGAAGACATCGTCGGTGGTGAGGATCTTCCATTCGAAGGGGTTGGGCCCGCCCAGCGCTTCATTGCGCACGCGGGTGTGAAAGACGGTGTCAGGGACGAATTGCGGGGTCATGGCGGGCTCCGGGTCACTCCAGTGATGAATAGCGGGTCCGGCGCGGTGTTCAAGCCATGTCCCAGGCCGGATGGAGATGAGAAACGCGCTCGCCCTTAGTGACCGCGTGCGGCCTGGCCGGGGTCACGCACCGGGAGGCGGGGCGCATGACAGGCATACGGCAACGCGGGTGGACAGATTCGGGGCGCTGCCCAATAAGCGGGCAGATGACTGCCATCGCCCTTCCCCGCCAGAACACGATGCGCGCCGGCCTCTACATGGTGCTGGCCATGGCGGCGTTCGTCACGAATGACAGTTTCGTGAAATCGCTGGCGGGGGCGCTGCCGGTCGGAGAAGTCGTGGCGATCCGGGGGGCTTTCGCGACGCTCCTGATCGCCGCCATCTGCCAGTGGCAGGGGCTGCTCGGCGGCCTGCCGATGATGTTCAGCGGCCACGTGTTCTCGCGAGCCCTGCTCGACCTCCTGGGCACGCTGCTGTTCATCACGGCGCTGATGCATATGCCGATCGCCAACCTGACGGCGATCCTGCAGGCGGTGCCGCTGGTGGTGGCACTGTTCGCCGCCCTGTTCCTCGGCGAGCGGGTGGGCTGGCGGCGGTCACTCGCCATCAGCGCCGGGCTCATCGGGGTCACACTCATCGTCAAGCCGTCGCCCGCCACCTTCACCATCTACGAGGCCTTCGCGCTCACCATCGTGTTCTCGCTGGCGGTGCGCGATATCGTGACACGGCGCATCCCGGTGCATGTGCCCTCTCAGATCGTGGCGCTGGCCAATGCCTTGTTCGTAACCGCCGGCGGTGCGGTCCTGATGCTGTTCGAGGGCTATACGCCGGTCACGGCCTGGCAGGTGGCGGTGCTGGCGATCGCCGCGCTGTTTCTCGGGCTCGGCTACGTGTTCATGGTGCTGACGCTGCGCACCGGCGAACTGTCGGCCACGGCCCCCTTCCGCTATTCGATCGTGGTGTTCGCACTGATCTCCGGAGTGGCGGTCTTCGGCGAAATGCCGGACGGATGGGCGGTGATCGGCATCGTCCTGATCGTGGCCTCGGGCCTCTATGCGGCGCACCGCGAAGCCAAGCTCGAACGCCTGGCACGGCTGCGGGCCGCAACCGGCTGAGACGCGGCCGGCGGGCAGAATGCCGCGCCGAAAGTTTGAACAAACGGGGCGGCAGCAGCGTATAGGAGATACGCAACCAGGGCGGAGCCCGATGCCGGCCTATCTCAACAGCCTTGCCACGGCGGTGCCTCCCCATAAGCTCTACACCGAGGATGTGATCCGCGAGGCCACGGCGATCTTCGGCGAACGCCAGCAGGATTTCGCGCGGCTCTTGCCAGTTTTCGGCAATACCGGCATCAGCAAGCGCCATTCGGTGCGGCCCTATGCCTGGTTCCGCACGGAACAGGGCTGGCCCGAGCGCACCGCAGCCTTCCTCGACGGGGCCAGCCGGCTGTTCCGCGAGGCGGCGGCCACGGCCCTGGCGCAGGCCGGGCGGGCAGCCGGGGAGATCGACGCCATCGTCACCGTCACCTCGACGGGGATCGCCACGCCCTCGATCGAAGCCAGGGTGCTGCATGACATGGGGTTCCGGCCGGAGGTCAGGCGGCATCCGGTGTTCGGTCTGGGCTGTGCGGGCGGGGTGAGCGGGCTGGCGCTGGCAGCCCGGCTGGCCGAGAACCAGACCGTGCTGTTCGCGGTCATCGAGCTGTGCACGCTGGCGTTCCGCGCCGACGAACTATCCAAATCGAACATCATCGCCACAGCGCTGTTCGGCGATGGCGCGGCGGCCGCGGTTCTTTCCCCCGACGGCGCGCGGGCGCTGGGCGCCATCGAGTTCAGCGGCGAACACTGCTGGCCCGATACGCTCGACGTCATGGGCTGGCGGACCGACCGCGAAGGTTTCGGCGCCATCTTCGCACGCAGCATTCCGGAGCTGGTGAAAAGCGAATTGCGGCCGGTGGCCGACCGGTTCCTGGCCCGGCACGGACTCAGCACCGCCGATATCGGCCAGTTCGTATGCCATCCCGGCGGCGCCAAGGTGATCACGGCATTGGAAGAGGCCTTCGGGCTCGGTGACGGCACATTGGCAAGCGAGCGAAGAGTGCTCGAAGCCTATGGCAACATGTCGGCGCCAACGGTGCTGTTCGTACTGCGGGAGGCGGGGCGGCAGCCGTTCAGCGGGCGGCGCTTCCTGTCGGCGCTGGGCCCGGGCTTCACCGCAAGCTTCCTCACCCTGCTGTGCTGAGCCGATGTGGTTCAACCTCGGCATCCTCGGCCTCGTCGCGGCGCAGCGGCTTGCGGAACTGGCCCTGGCGCGGCGCAATGCGCGGGCGCTGATGGCCCGCGGCGGCATCGAATACGGGGCAAGACACTATCCGGCGATCGTCATGGTGCATGCGGCGTGGCTGGCGGGTCTCGGCTATTTCTCCTGGGGACAGGAGGTGCAATGGCCGTGGCTTGCCGCCTATCTCACCGTGCAGGCCGTCCGCGCCTGGGTCATCGCGACGCTCGGCGAGAAATGGACCACGCGGATCATCGTGGTGCCGGGCGAGAAGCTGGTCAGACACGGCCCCTACCGCTACCTGCGGCATCCGAACTACGCGGTGGTCGTTGCGGAGATCTTCATCCTGCCGATGGTGTGGGGCCTCCTCTGGTTTGCGCTCGCCTTCACGGCGGTGCATGGGCTGGTGATCGCCTGGCGCATCCGGGTGGAGGAACGGGCGCTGGCCCCGCTGCGGCCGCGCTAGATCACGATGACTTTTGACGGAACCGTCAAAAGTCAGGGACGTGATCGTCGCTCATATGCCGGTGCATGATGTTATCGCCAAAGCGATGCCACTGTGGCGCATCATGCACTAGTACCGTTTCACAGAGGTTCTGACTCTTTGACTGTCTGCGGATAGGCTCGG
>CAZIXE010000126.1:0-3029 GCA_964543235.1 uncultured Rhizobiaceae bacterium
AGCGGTCAATTCATGTGCTACATAAACCGGACAACTTCAGCCGCTCTCTACAGCCATTGCGGAGCCAGGGGCAAGCCAGTATAGGGAGGCCCCCGATTGGGGCGTAGCCAAGCGGTAAGGCAGCGGATTTTGATTCCGCCATTCGGAGGTTCGATCCCTCCCGCCCCAGCCACCTGCACCAGACCGCCGGCTGAGGCCAGATAGGGCTGAGCGGCGCGCAGCCACGTCCTACCGCATGTAGTGCAGGTCGCTGAAGTTGCGGCGGAACGCGGTCACGCCGGCAGTGGTGGCATCCGGGTCGCTGCCGGAAAGGGCGCGGGCGATCAGATTAGCCAGTTCCGGCATGTGTTGGGGCTGCATCCCCCAGCGCACGATTTCCGGAGTGCCGAGCCTCAGCCCGTTCATGTCGCCGTTCACAGGGGTGACCGGCAGGCCAATGCCGCAAGCGAGAATGTTGGCTGCGCGAAGCCGCCTGGCCGCGCTTTGACCGCCGCCAAAGGCAGCGGCCTCGAGCGCGAACTGGTGCGATGTCGTGGCACCCGACGCCGTCTCGAACACCGGCAGTCCTTCGGCTTTGAGCGCTGCCGCCAGTTCCGCCGCGGTGGCCGCCATCATGGCTGCGTAGGCCTTGCCATGCGTCTTCCAGTCAAGCAGCGTCACAGCCAGTGCCGCCGCCTTGGCCACATCGAAATTTGCGGTAAGTCCGGGAAACGCGATGGCGTCGATGCGCCGGGCCAGGTCCGGATCATTGCAGAGCAGAAGCCCGCCGGCGGGGCCACCGAGACTCTTGTAGGTGCTCATCGACATGAGGTGCGCACCTTCCGTGAGCGGGTTTGGCCAGGCCCTTCCGGCAATCATCCCGCACAGATGCGCAGCGTCGAACAGGACATGGGCGCCGATCTCGTCCGCCAGGGCGCGAACCGGCCTGACCGGGTGCGGCAACAGGTTGAGGCTGCCGCCCAGCGTGATCAGCCGGGGGCGCAGCGATCGCGCCAGCGAGGCCAGCGCGTCGAGGTCGACGGTGTAGCGTGAGGCATCGGCGGGCGCATGGTGGATTTCGAGCCCGAACAGTCCGGCCGCGCCTCTGACATGATGCGTGACATGTCCGCCGATCTCTGCGGGCGGAACGATGATCCGGTCGCCCGGCTTGCAGCACGCCATGAAGGCGTAGAGATTGGCAAGCGCCCCGGACCCGACCCGGATTTCCGCATAGTTGGCCTCGAAGGTCTCTGCGGCCAGTTCCGCGGCGATGACCTCGATCTGCTCGATCGCTTCGAGACCCATCTCGTACTTGTCGCCCGGATAGCCAAGTGAGGGCCGGGAGCCGAGGCCCTGCGACAGCATTGCCTCCGCTCGCGGATTCATGACATTCGTGGCCGGATTGAGATTGATGCAGTCGCGCTCGTGGATGCGCCGGTTCTCGGCCACGAGTGCTTCGAGCCGCGAGGCGATGGCATCGGCCGTTGTTGTCGAGACGTCTTCGGCAAGGCGCCCGATATAGTCTTCCGAGGCCTTGGGAACCCAGGGTCGGGCCACGAGTTGCGTCATGCCGTGTTAGTGCCGTGGCGTGCCATGCCGGGTCAAGGGCCCATCGCCGGCCGGTTCAGGACCCGGTGGGCACGATCCGCGCCTTGCGGGGAACCGAGCCGTCGATGATCAGGCCGAACAGCGCAATCAGCAGCATCACGGCAAGCCACAGTCCGGCGATCAGCCATGCGGCAGCCTCGAATCCCGTCGCAGCAACCGTGGAGAGAACATTGGTTGCTGTTAGCGTGAGGTGCAAGCCGGTGAGCCCCTCGCTGGCCAGTGCGCCGCCAAGCTCGATCAGCCGGCAGGCAAGCCAGGCAAAGGTCAACCATAGCGCTGCCGCCAGGCCGGCTACGGTCCAGATCAGTATTCTCATCTTACCCGCTTGCCGGATGTGAGGTGCTGGTGTCAGTCGGTTGTCGCGAATTCCGAGCGGACCCGGCGCTCGATGGATTTGAGCTCGCTGAGGACAGTCTTCGGGCCAAGCTCGAGGCCGGCGGCGGCAAAATCATGAGTCACCTTGGCAATGACGTCCTGCGGCCCGGGCTCGCGGAAATCGGCGTGCATAACGTCACGCGCGTAATGTGCCAGCGCCTCACCGCTATAGCCGAGCCATTGCCCGGCCCACACGCCGAGCATCAGATTGCGGCGCGCCACTACGGCGTGTTCACTGTTACGCTCCAATTCGTCGATAGACACCTTGCAAACCCCTTAATGCGTTGCCCCAAACCGCAACAATTTTATGATATTATTAAATAAATTTGGCATGGTCTGGGCATGCCTGCGGCGCCATTCGGTCAACCGCATTGATTTGCCGGCTTCTGCCCGGCCGGGATGGCGGGAATTGGGCGGAGGCGGACCTGAAAGGGACAGGTCCGCCCCGCCTTCCACAGCTGGTCGTCTGGGAGGACTGATCCATCTGTGTAACGCAAGGATATGGCCGAGCAAGACCGGTGCCAAGGCGCAATGCGCCAACTACATGCCAGTCAACGACAAGATATTGAGGCAGAAGTCGATTTTGTCTGACAACTGTGGTTCCGGGGCCACAACCTTGGCTGAACGATGGTTCATCATGCAGTCCGGCAACCAATGCTCATTGTCAACTGATTCGTAAAGGTCGCAGAACGCAACGTAAGACGGCGCGATATGTCGAGAAAAGAGTGGGGGGTGGACATCAGCAACCAACACCACGTCCAACCCCCCGACAGCACACGACGAGCGGAGACCACTGCCGTCACTGAAGTTTACGCAGCCCGGGAAAGAGGAAAATGGGAGGAACCCCTGTCCGGTGTTTGCGGTGCAACAGGCATCGCAAGCCGTGTGCCAAGTTGGAGTTGAGCTCCTGAAATCTCTTTACCTATTGAAAATTATGCGAGAAATGGAACGCACACGCCGCTGGAATTGCTCTCGCGTCACCTTAAGTGGCATTGCATTGTGCAGTGCAATGCCGCTCCGGGCAGCAGCTGAACCGGCCGCCGCATTTTCAGCCAGTCGCTGAATCG
>CAZIXE010000127.1:0-2930 GCA_964543235.1 uncultured Rhizobiaceae bacterium
GCAGTGCAGGCTCGCGCGGTCATGCCCGTGACTTTCTTGGAATCGTCAAGCGGTCGGACGCCGCCACAGAGACGAGTGTGTCAATCGGCGTCCAATTTTGACCCCGGATCGGCTTGCAATATTGACCCCCTCGGTGTGAGCGGCGAGGTGGTCTTATCCACGTAGTCCATCAGGGGCGATGCGATCGCACATCGCCCCTGTGGACCCACGTGGGTAAGACCGGGAGGGGGGTCCGGGGGAGGGTTACGCGGCTTCGCGGTTCTTGAAGCGCCAGCTGTCGTTGCCGGTCTCGACGATATCGCAGTGGTGGGTCAGGCGGTCGAGGAGCGCGGTCGTCATCTTGGCGTCGCCGAACACGGACGGCCATTCGCCGAAGGCCAGGTTGGTGGTGACGATGACCGAGGTACGCTCGTAGAGCCGGCTGATCAGATGGAACAGCAGTTGTCCACCGGTTTGGGCGAAGGGCAGATAGCCGAGCTCATCGAGGATCACGAACTCCAGCCGCGCCAAGTGATCTGCGATCCGGCCCTGACGGCCGGCGCGACTTTCGGCCTCGAGCTTATTGACAAGATCGACGACGTTGTAGAACCGGCCACGGGCACCGGCGCGGATGCAGCTGCGACCGATGGCGATGGCCAGATGGCTCTTGCCCGTACCGGTGCCGCCGACCAGCACGATGTTGCGCTGCTGGGCGATGAATCCGCCGCCGGCAAGGTCGTTCAGGAGCGTCTTATTGATCGGCGTGCCGTCGAAGGCGAAGTCGCTCAAGTCCTTGGCGAGCGGGAACTTGGCGATGGTGAGCTGGTACTTGATGGAGCGGGCCTGCTTCTCGGCGATCTCGGCCTTCAAGAGGTCACCGATGATGCGCAGCGGCTCATGCTTGCGCTTCACGGCCGTCGCCACGATCTCGTCGAAGGCCGCCTTCATGCCGTGGAGCCTGAGTTGGCCCATAAGATCGAAGACTTCGGTGCGTTCCATCAGCTTGCCCTCCTGAGGGTGTCATAGCGGGAACAGTTGGCGATCGGTGCATGGCGCAGCGCCAAGTCAGCCGGCGTGAGGATGTTGTCCGGCCGGCCGGGATCGCGGCTGCGGGCCAGGATGTTGAGGATCACATCGGCGGAGTGGACCCCTTGATCGAGCGCCTCGGCGCAGGCCGCTTCGACGGCGGGCAACCCGTCCGTCAGCACGGCGGTGAGAATGTCCACCATCTGCCGATTGCCATCATCGGCGTGACCAAGCTTGCGCCGCACGCGCTCCATCGCCGACGGCAGCACCCAGTCCTTGAAGGGGGCACCGTTGCGCAAGGCGCCGGGCTTGCGCGCGAGTACCGGCACGTAATGCCATGGGTCGTAAACCGTCTCGCCGCGCTCGAAGGAGCGGCGATGTTCGGCAACGGTGCGGCCGTCCTGGCGGATGACAATGCGGTCGGCGTAGGCATGGATCTCCACCGGGCGGCCGACGGCGCTGGCCGTCACCGAGTATTTGTTGTGGTCGAACCTCACCAGGCAGGTCTTCGACACCGACGCAGGAACCGCATGGAAGCCATCGAACCGGCCGGCGTAGGGAACGAGCTGCGGGCGCTCGCTCTCGAACACCTCCCAGACCGTCCGCTCCGGAAGATCGGGATGGCGGTGGGCCTTGGCGTAGGCGATGCACTTGTCGAGCAGCCAGGCGTTCATCTCGTCATAGCTCTTGAACCTGAGCCGGGGCGTGAAGAAGCGTTCGCGGATGACGCCCACCTGGTTCTCGACCTGCCCCTTCTCCCACCCCGCCGCCGGCGTGCAGGCGGTCGGATCGATCAGGTAGTGGCTGCACATCTGCAGGAAGCGCCGGTTGTACAGGCGGTCCTTGCCGATGAAGACCGTCTCCACGGCCGTCTTCATGTTGTCGTAGAGGCCGCGCCGGCAGGTGCCCTTGAAGAAGGCAAACGCCCGGTCGTGGGCGTCGAACACCATCTCCTGGGTCTCGCGCGGATAGGACCGCACAAACGGCATGCGGCTGTGACAGAGCCGCACATGCGCGACCTTCACCGTCGTCGTCACGCCGTTCAGCACGACGATCTCGTGGCTCCAGTCGAACTGGTAAGCTTCCCCCGGTTCAAAGCTCAGCGGGACAAACGCCGCCGCGGCTGACTGACCACGCCGCTTGCTCCACGCCCGCGCATACCGGCGCACCGCGTCATAGCCGCCGTCGTAGCCGCGGGCCTGCAGGTCCTCGTAAATCCGGATCAGGGTCAGCTGCTCGCGGGCGGCCTTGACCGCATTGGCCGCCAGCAGCTCGTCGAGGTCCCCCGTCCAGCGGCCCAGCTTCGGCCGCGGCTGGACAACGCGCTCATACGCGAACGAGGTCGCGCCCGAGCGTACGACTTTGCGCACCGTGTTCCGGGACACCTTCAGGTCCCGGGCAATCTCCTTGATCGACTTCCCCTTCAGGAACCGCTCGCGCCTGATCCGGCCTATCGTCTCCACCGTCAACATCCCCCACCGCCCGCTTCCCGAGAAAAGCGGGCAGGCCATCACGCCAAAATCAGGGGGTCAATTTTGCACGCCGATCCCCCGAGTCAGGGGGTCAATTTTGCACGCCGATTCACAGCCGCTCATGCTTCGCTGCAGCCCGCGGGCGCGGACCGATTGATTGCCTCGCTGATTCCGCTCTGATACAAGATTATCTTGAGGTCCGCCCTGCCGCGTGGTCACGATAGGCCTGCCGATGAAAACCCGCGTTTGTCTTACGGTGGACCTCGAACCATCGATTGCCGGTGCTTTTGCCGAACCCGACCGCTATAAACCGCTGTTGCATGAGCCCGTTGCCGGCATGGTCATCGGTCGCAGCGAAGCACTCGGCGCCATTCTTCGAGCGGCCGACGAGTCGGGCGCCAAGTTCACCTTCTTCTTCGAAGCCATGCATCCGGACTATTTCGGGCCGGAAGT
>CAZIXE010000128.1:0-2833 GCA_964543235.1 uncultured Rhizobiaceae bacterium
CCTGCTCGGCGCGGCCAGGACCAAGCCGCGCGGCACGCGATGAGCCCTTGAGTCTGAGGAGGCCGGCGGCCGTTCACTGCCGTCCCGCGCCGCGAATGGCGGCCGGCATCATGACCGATTTGCGCGCCACGACTGCGACCAGTTCCTGGCGGGCGGCCGCGGCACTGGCACCGCCCCCGACAACCAGGTGGCAGAGTTCCCGTAACTCCGACCGGCCTGGCTGCGCAAGGCATCCGCCTTGCCGGGTGACCTCAAGGGCGATCCGGCCGAGCAGCGGCGGCGGCGAAGCGTTGGCGACAGGCAACCGCTCCCCGGGAGGCAAATCGATCCCGGCAAGTTGGGCAATGCGGGTGAGAAAGGCCGCTCCCGAGTCGGCGGCGATCTCCTCCAGGGCCGTAACCAGCACACTGCGGCGGCAGGTATCGCCGGACAGTCCTTCGACAATGGTCTGGTAGCGTAGCTGGCGTAGCTTCGGACTATTCGCAAATGCTTCGAAATCAAGGCTTTCGCCCCTTAGCTGTTGCACCGCATGGATCGACAGCAGCCAGGAAACATGTTCACGCAAGATGATGACCGGTACGACCTCGCATCGGCTGCCGACCTTGCCGAGAACCTCGAGGAAGGAAGTTAGGCGCGCAAAGGCGCCGCCCACGGTGTCCGGCATCGGCCCCAGCAGGTTCTCGTCACTGAGCATGACTGTCCCGTAGCGCTCGCGCAGCGTTTCAAGTCGGGAGAGCAGGCGATCTGCCGCCGTGGCGGGGCCCAGGTCGCTCAGCTGCTTGCCGATCAGAAATCCGAACGTGGCGGCGGCGGGGTTGCGGCCCGACAGTGGTCCTGCGGCATATAACTTTTTATTTTCAATAGCTTGGGAATTATCCTTCATCCAGTGCTGCAATGCCGTTGATGCCGCGCGATGGAGTCCGACATGAATGATGAGCCGCATGGCCAGCTCTCAAGCCTGCGGCATCCGCCGCTTGCCGGTCACTTCAATCTCGATCTCCATGCGCGGATCGGCGAGACCGGCAATGATCATCGTCGATGCCGGCCGGACATCCCCAAGATAGCGGCGGAAGATGGGCCAGCATGGCGCAAAATCGTCTCCATCCGGGAAAATGTAGGTGACACGCACCACGTCGGCGAGCGTGAATCCCGCCTGTTCCATCGCGGCGGCGATATTCTTGAATGCCTGCTCGGCCTGTTCGCTGACATCTTCGGAAATGGTCATGCTGGCGTAATCGAAGCCGGTGGTGCCCGACACCCAGATCCAGTCGCCATCCACCACCGCGCGCGAATAGCCGATCTCGCTTTCGAACGTTGACCCGGATGAGATGAGCCGCCTGGTCATGCGCCCTGCCCCATGACGCTCCTCCCGTCGCCGCCGATGATGCGGATGTCGCACTGCGGGAAGGGCATGGTGATGCCGGCCGCCTTCAGCGCATCCCACACCAGGAAATGCACATCGGATGTGAACTTGTTCTTGCCGTCGTCGATGCCTGAGACCCAGAACTCGACCGCAAAGTTGATGCCGCTGTCGCCGAAGCTGCGGATCTCGCAATCGGGCGGTTCGGGCCGTTGCAATACGTCCGGGTGCTTGGCCACGGCCGCCTCGATCAGGGGCGGAACGCGATGGATATCGGTGTCGTAGGATACCGCGAATGGGACCTCGTAGCGCTGCAACGGGTCGGTCCTGGTCCAGTTGGTGATCGCAGCGGTAATGAATTTCTCGTTCGGCACCATGACCTCTTTGCCATCGAAGGTCGCCAGCGTCGAGGAGCGCATGTTGATCTCCTTGAGCATGCCGGCACTGCCACCTTCAATCTCAATGTAGTCGCCAACCTTCAGGGAGCGTTCCAGCAGGATGATGATGCCGGAAATGAAGTTCGCAGCAATCTGCTGCAGACCGAAGCCGATGCCGACGCCAAGCGCGCCGCCGAACACGGCGAGGGCCGTGAGGTCGAGGCCCAGAAGCTGCAGCAGCAGAATGATGACAACGAAAAATACTACGATTTCAAACAGTTTTGCGAAGAGCTCGCGTGTCTGAACATCGATCTCCTGCTGTTCGCGGATGACTTTCTGCCCGGCCGTCGTCGACGCCCGGCCCAGCCAGAAGAGTACGCCGCCGAACAGCGCTGCCTTGACCAGGGCCAGCGCCGACAGCCGGATGTTGCCGGCTTCAATGGCAACCTGGTCGAGATAGGCGGTTACATCGTCGAGAACGCCGAACACCTGCAGGGCGGCCACCGGAATGAGGATCCAGCGGCAGGCGGCCCCGATCAGCGGGTGGGTGACGAAACGGTTGATCGCGGCATAGAGTACACCTACGACCGCAGCACTCTGCGCCAGCAGGATCAGCCAGGATGAGCCCAGCGCAGCGGCCGCCGCGGTTGCGGCGATGCCCAGCGCCAATACGCAGAGGACGGGAAACAGCAGACCCTGGCTGGCAAAGGCGAGATGCCGCAGCTTGAACAGGCGCCCCGCGCCAGGGGGCTCCCGGAAGAAGGCAATCCTGCGCCGGATCAGACGCGCCGCAAACCATGCCGCTGCAACAGCGACCGCGATCGCTCCCATCTGAGCATAGAATTGCGGGCTGGTCAGCCAGCCGATCAGCGTGTCGAGGATGGCGATGGCCCGATTCTGAAGTTCGGCGAGGTTCATGACGGGTCCGTCGACAGCCAAAGCCAGAAGTGGTGGGCGATGAGAGACTCGAACTCCCGACATCTTCGGTGTAAACGAAGCGCTCTACCAGCTGAGCTAATCGCCCCCATGCTGGCCTCATAGCCACGCTTGCAGCGCAGCGCAAGCGCGCATGGATTGGACCTGCGCCCCTGACCTG
>CAZIXE010000129.1:0-2592 GCA_964543235.1 uncultured Rhizobiaceae bacterium
CGCTTTACACGCTGCAACACCGTCTGCCGCGAAACCCCCAGTTTGAGGGTGGCTTCCAGCATCGGCAGGTATTCCGGCGGAGCTTGTGGGACGATGCGCGACCGCAGTGCATCGGTGATGCGAATTTGCCAAGGTGCACCTGGCGTGACCTGTTCGCCGGCGATGAATCCATCGGCCAGCCAACGGTGAATCGATGATGTGTTCATTCCCAGGATCTGCGCCGCCTTGCGAATCGAAACGAGCTCGCCGCTGGGCGGCTCCGGCGGCGGTTGGAACCGTGGGATACCGCGATACCGTCGCAAACTGCCGACCTGGTTGGCGGTGAAGCGTTCGCCGGCAGCTGTCTTTCGCCCCTGACGATTCAGAATTCCAGCGATGACTTCGTCGGGATAAAGAGTAGCCAGCCGACGCAGCAGCGAGATCGTGTCCTCATCGGTGCGCGGTCCCACCGGCTTAAACCGCGGGACGGGAAGATCCAGCGTGGTAAAGGCGCCGCCGCGCCAGCGCAGAGTCAAGTGCGCGCGACCTTCCGCTCGCCTGAGATTCAGGATCACTTCTTCCAGCAGGGTGCGCAGTAGTTCCTTGCGATCACGGTCGGTGGTCGTCGTTGCGGTCCAGACTTGACGAATATCAGTGCCGAGTCTCTGTATTGCTTGGAGCTGCTCAGGGCTGATCGCACTGGGCCGTTGTTGTTCCCGGCGCCGCAGTTCGCTCTCCGCAGCGGCGAGATCGCGCAGGCGATTCTCCCATTCCGTTTCCAATCCGCGGGCCACCAGCCGATTCTCCGGTTCCACCGCCCGATAGCGGCGCTCCGCCCGCTCCGCCTCATAGCGGGCGCGCTCTACCTCCAAACGCCATTGCGACAAAGCTGCGTCGTGGTTGGCTTGCAGTTGTTCGACGGAAAGCCGCATGGCTTCGATCGCCGCCGGTGTGATGGCCTGGAGAAAAGCATCGGCGACGGCCTGCTCCATCGCCGTGCCGCCGACGTTGAGGCAGTACACGCCGCGCCCATTGACGAGGTCTTTGCCGGCGCAGTGATAACCGGGAGCTGAGTTCCGGCCGCGATAATGGACGTGCAGACGACGGCCACAGTGTCCACAGGTAGCGAGCCCCTGCAGCAGTGCCGATCCCTCCCTCACCGCTCCTCCCGCCTGGTGAGGTTGGGGCCTGGTATTGGAATCGAGCCGCGCCCGGTTGGCCTCGAAGGTGGCCCAATCGATAAAACCGGGATGATGGTCCCGGAGGAGAACGGACCATTGATCCATAGGCAGATGCCGCATCCGTTTTCTGACGATACCCTGCTCATCGACGTAGCGCTCGCATCTGGTCTTGCCGTAGGTGTAAGCGCCAGCATACACCGGATTGGTGAGGATTTGGTGGAGTGCGTGGTAGGTGGGAGTGACCCAACGGATCGGGCCAGGCATGCCGGCGGGTGTGGTCTGGAGCGGAAAAGGCAAGCCTTCGGAGCGGAACCAAAGCCAGACCCGCCGTGCCGAGCCGAATTCGGCGAACCGCTCGAAGACGGTGCGGATCGCGCCGGTGACGGCTTCGTCGGGGTGAAACAGGACTTCGCCGTCCTGTTCTCCCCAAACGAAGCCCACGGGCAATCCGCGGCGCAGTTCCCCGCGAGCAGCCTTGTTGCGGATGCCGCCGTCGAGCCGGGCGCGGAGGATGTGCAACTCGGCTTCGCTCATCGTGCCCTTCAGTCCCAGCAGCAGGCGATCGTTGAACAGCGCCGGATGGTAAACGCCGTCGTTGCCGCCAATGAGCGTATCAGTGACGCCGCATAACTCCAGCAGGCGGTGCCAATCGGCATTGTTCCCCGCAAGGCGCGAGACCTCCAGGCCGAGGACGATGCCCACGTGAGCCAGCGCGACTTCGCTGGCGAGGCGAGCGAACCCAGAGCGCTGGTCGGCGCCGGAGCCGGACAAGCCGAGGTCTTCATCAATAACGACCACTTGCTGTTTGGGCCAACCCAGTTGGCAAGCCCGATCGGCCAAGGCATATTGGCGGGCAGTGGATTCCCGATTATGCTCGACCTGGCCTGGGGTGGATTGCCGAATGTAAACGTAGGCGGCACGCTGGAGATGTGAGGCCTTGATCTTGGAGGGGTCAGTCATTGGTCTGCTCCTGCTGGTCGTCCCGCGTTGCTTTGACCAGCAGACGCGACAGAGTCTCGATGACGACGCGTCTTTGCTCGTCGTCGAACTGCTCCCAGAGGTGTGTCTCTGGAATCGGGATATTGTTGAAGTTCAGATTCAGTTGTGGCATGGCCCTCCTGGCTCGCTCCCGATCTTACTGGCAAGCCAGCGAAGCGGCGCAGGAGAGCATCGGTCAGGTCGCGCAGCCGCAGGAGATCCTGGAACGAACCGACGAGCTGAGGACCTTGCGCTGCGCAGGCGGGATTCTGAAAGTCGGTCCAGTCCGCGGGGATCAGCGACTTACTGCCGTCCGGCAAAATGAGCACGAACTGCAAGCCGTCTGGCATGCGGGCTTGCCGAAGAACCTCCAGAGACTGTCCTTCGAATGGGTGATGAGGACGCGTGATGAGGACGCGTTCCGGGAAGTGCTGATGGTGGGTAGTGTGTCGTG
>CAZIXE010000130.1:0-2184 GCA_964543235.1 uncultured Rhizobiaceae bacterium
CCGGCGCGCTTACACCGCGCTACGCCTGAAAAGCGGATTGTTCACGGGCGACTACGCATACCATATCCATTGAAGCATGGCCGGCTCGTCGAGTTCGTTCTCTTCTGAAGCATAAAATGCCTTCGGGTCCCCCAGCATCAAATCAAACTTTGGGGGCCGAGGGCCGAACCCTAAGTGAGACAGCTGGGCAATCTCCCGAAGATCCTTCAACAGCCCGCCCGCCGTACCAATGAATGTCGGCATGCCGCCAATGTCGACGACGACCGGCTCCCGGGCGGTGTTCTCCATGGGCAGCCATAAGGATTGCTGCCAGTAGTGGAGATTCTTCCATCTGCTTTTCTCGATGGCTGCATTGGAATCGGTCAAGCCTTCCAGCCTGGCAGTGTGATCGAGAAATGCGACGATGGATGCTTCATTCAGAGTCTCTATGACTGGGGCGGCCTCAATGGGTGCGTTCCATTGGCTCACAATTTCGCGCACTTCTTCTGCCCGGGGGTCCTTATGGAACTTTGCGGACAACGGCCATTTCTCTGCACCCTCAGCGGCGTACGTCCCTGCGCGCACGAAGATTTCCACTTCGCGCAAAGTCCCCGGATCCGGAAAATCTCCGATGGTGAGTATTGTTCCCAATTGATCAGTCCATATTGTTGATAACAGGATCGCTGTGCAGCGGCATAGTAACAGTCATGAGATGCCGCCTCGTGGCGGCCTGTGCTCTGGGGTTCTGGCACAAAACGAGGTGGTTCAGGATGAGGCCATTTTGCTTATGACAGCAGGCGGAACTGCCGAGTCAACCTTGAACACACTCTGCGGACGCAATCAGGTAGGCGGCTTGCAGTACCATCGGCCGGTTTTTGGATCCTGTCTCATGAGAACTCTTCCTGGCGGCCCCTTGTACTTATGGCAATCGACCCAACCCGAGTTGCCAGCCGCCGGCGCCTTCTTGGAAGAAGAATTCGAGCCTCCCCATGCGGGCGTCCCCAACACGACGCCTGCCATAATCAAGGTTGCTATGATTGGTGCGGAGTTCATGTGTCCACCTTCAGTCTTTCTTTGATTGCCAGTTCTCCGTCTCACTATAGCAACTTCTCATGCAACGTCGAGTTGCCTCGATTTCTAAGGATGTGGAGGACTAAGTGGGAGTCCGATTTGGCCGTTGAGCGCTGCCTTCGTTCACATCTTCAGTCAACAACGGCAATGCCGGCAAGACCGCCCGCGGTGGCGGCGATGACTGTGGCGCCGACCGCCCGGTGTTCGGGATGGGGCGGGTCATTGTCGCAGGCAGCCATGAAGAAAGGGGCAGATCCGTGGCTTTGCACGCGAGCGCGAGCGCCGACGCCGCCGGCCGGGGACGGTCAGCGAAATTGCGATGGCCGTGCGCAATCGATCCGCCGCCCTCAGGAGGTGTCGGGCCTCGAGACCTCGCGGGCCAGAAAGTGGCATTCGTGAAGGACGGCATGGACCCTGTGGGGCACCTCCTTGCGAAAGCCGGGCGGCCCACCGGGACGCAAGGCGGAGAAAAGCCGCGGACGGCGCCGCTCGAGGGGCCTTGACCGCCAGCGGGCATAGCGCCGGGCCTGTGACCGCAGGTCCTCCAGCGCACGCCTCACGGCCGCGAGACGGCGGCAGAGCGGCCCGGCATCGACGCCGGGCGGGGGTGCGGGCTGCGGCGCGCCGGGCGGGGCCGCACGGAACAGCGGAATGCGGGGATCGAAGCCGACATCGATGACATGAAGACGGGGGACCGGCCCGCGGGTGCGGGCAGGCGGGCGGCCGGGGCGAAGGCGCGGGTCGAACAGGCAGAACGAGATACGGCCCCGCGACGTCGCAATGCCGGCGAGGCCCTGCGGCGGGGCACGCGGGGCCACGGGTTTCACGACGAGCCCCCGGGCCGCCACGACGATGAGCCGCCTGACCGCCGCTTCGGCCGGGCGCAACAGGCTGAGCACGGCCCGGTGCAGCGGCCGGGGCAGGCGTTCGACAGGCTTTCCTTCGCCCAGCCCGATCATGGCGAAGAGTGCGGTCACGATGCCGAGCAGCGTTTCGCGGTTGCGGGCGATGGCGAGGGACCAGTCCATCCAGATATGAAAGAACAAATAGTGTACAATGTCAAGAGGGAGCCGACTATCCCCACGGCTCCGAACTCGGGTTAATGGCGATTTCCAGTTGACACGAGGCATGATT
>CAZIXE010000131.1:0-1833 GCA_964543235.1 uncultured Rhizobiaceae bacterium
CGGCATCGAGGATGGCGACAAGCGCGCATTCGGGAATGTCGAGGCCCTCGCGCAGCAGGTTGATGCCGACGAGGACGTCGAAGGCACCGAGCCTGAGATCGCGGATGATCTCGATCCGCTCCAGCGTGTCGATGTCGGAATGCATGTAGCGCACCCGGATGCCCTGTTCGTGCATGTACTCGGTCAGGTCCTCGGCCATGCGCTTGGTGAGCACGGTGACGAGGGCGCGGTAGCCGGATTGTGCGACGAGTCGGCATTCGGCAATGAGGTCGTCGACCTGGTTGTTCACGGGCCGCACGAAGACCGGCGGGTCGATGAGGCCGGTGGGGCGGATCACCTGTTCGGCGAAAACGCCGCCCGTCTGCTTCATTTCCCAGGCACCGGGCGTTGCCGAGACGCAGATGGTCTGCGGGCGCATGGCATCCCATTCCTCGAAGCGCAGCGGCCGGTTGTCGATCGCCGAGGGCAGGCGGAAGCCGAACTCGGCAAGGGTGGCCTTGCGGTTGAAGTCGCCCCTGAACATGCCGCCGATCTGCGGAATGGTGACATGGCTCTCGTCGATGAAAACAAGGGCATTGTCGGGAAGATATTCGAAGAGCGTGGGCGGCGGCTCGCCGGGTTTCCTGCCCGTCAGATAACGCGAATAATTCTCGATGCCGGCGCAGGAGCCGGTTGCCATCATCATCTCGATGTCAAACAGGGTGCGCTGTTCGAGGCGCTGGGCCTCAAGGAGCCGGCCGGCGGCATTGAACTCGGCGAGGCGGATCATCAAGTCTTCCTTGATGCGGCGCACCGCCTGTTCCAGGGTCGGCTTGGGCGTCACATAGTGCGAGTTGGAGTAGACCTTGACCTGGCCGAGTTCGGCAGTCTTCTGGCCGGTGAGCGGATCGAATTCGGCAATCGCCTCGACCTCGTCGCCAAACAGGGAAATGCGCCAGGCGCGGTCGTCGAGATGCGAGGGGAAGAGCTCGATGGTATCGCCGCGCACCCGGAAGGTGCCGCGCACGAAATTGCCGTCATTGCGCTTGTAGTGGAGCGCCACCAGATCGGCGAGGAGCTGGCGTTGCGGCAGGCGCTGGCCCCTCTTGATTGCAAAGGTCATGGCCGAATAGGTTTCGACGTCGCCGATGCCATAGATGCAGGAGACGGAGGCCACCACCACCACGTCATCACGCTCGAGCAGGGCGCGGGTGGCGGAATGGCGCATGCGATCGATCTGCTCGTTGATCGAGCTTTCCTTCTCGATATAGGTGTCGGTCCGCGGCACATAGGCCTCGGGCGTGTAATAGTCGTAGTAGGAGACGAAATACTCGACGGCATTGCCGGGGAAGAACGACTGGAACTCGCCGTAGAGCTGGGCAGCCAGTGTCTTGTTGGGGGCGAGGACGAGGGCGGGGCGTTGGGTCGCCTCGATCACCTTGGCCATGGTGAAGGTCTTGCCGGAACCGGTAACGCCCAGGAGAACCTGGTCGCGCTCGAGGGCATTGACGCCGGCCACCAGCTCGGCAATGGCTTGGGGCTGATCGCCGCGCGGCTCGAACTCGGAGACGATCCGCAGCCGCTGCCCGCCTTCCGACTTTTCCGGCTTGGGAGGCTTGTGCGGCATGAACATCGGCAACTGCGCCAGTTCAGGGCGCAGGCTCTCGATCCCGGCACGCGGGCTGGCGGGGATCTCGGGATAGCCTTCAAGCGGCTGCAGCGGCGCCTCGGCGAAGCCGCCATCCTGTCGGGAATGGCCCATGGGGGAGATATAGGCGCTGCCCTGCCGAAACAAAACCCTGTTCGGTCCCGGCTGCTGACAGCAGCGTGTCAGCAATAATCCGACGTCAACCT
>CAZIXE010000132.1:0-1819 GCA_964543235.1 uncultured Rhizobiaceae bacterium
AAACCGGACAGATCATTCGCTACCTAGACCGGACAAATCATGTGCTCTCTACAGGTTGAGCCATAGCGGCTTGACCCGGCGCTCTATCTGACCACATATAACGGGGCGATGACCCAGATTCCGTACCGTTCCGCCGCAGGGCCCGCGCTGGTCGATCCGTTCGGGCGGCATGTGACCTATCTGCGCGTGTCGGTGACCGACCGCTGCGATTTCCGCTGTGTCTACTGCATGGCGGAGGACATGACATTCCTGCCGAAAAAGGACCTCTTGAGCCTCGAGGAACTCGACCGGGTGTGTTCTGCCTTCATCGCGCGGGGGGTCAGCAAGATCAGGCTAACCGGCGGCGAGCCGCTGGTGCGAAAGGGCATCATGACGCTGGTGGCCAGCCTGTCGCGGCATCTCGCCACGGGGGCGCTGGATGAACTGACGCTCACCACCAATGGCAGCCAGCTGGCAAAGCATGCCGCGGAACTCGCCGGCCACGGGGTCAGACGGATCAACGTGTCGGTCGATACGCTGGACCCGCAGAAGTTCAAGGCAATCACGCGCTGGGGCGAATTGCCCAAGGTGATGGACGGCATCCGGGCAGCGCAGGCGGCGGGGCTTGCCATCAAGATCAATGCCGTGGCGCTCAAGGGAGTCAATGACGGCGAGATCCCCGAGATGATCCGCTGGGCGCACGGGCAAGGCATGGATCTCACGCTGATCGAGACCATGCCGCTCGGCGACATCGATGGCGACCGCACCGAGCAGTATCTGCCGCTGTCGGTGGTGCGGGCGCGGCTGCTCGATCAGTTCAGCCTCGAGGACATCCCCTACAAGACCGGGGGGCCGGCGCGCTATGTAAGGGTCAAGGAGACGGGCGGACGACTCGGCTTCATCACGCCGCTCAGCCACAATTTCTGCGAAAGCTGCAACCGGGTGCGGCTCACCTGCACCGGTACGCTTTACATGTGCCTCGGCCAGGAGGATGCCGCGGACCTGCGTGCGCCGTTGCGGGCGTCGGAGGGCGACGATCTCCTCCACGCCACCATCGACGAGGCGATCGGCCGCAAGCCCAAGGGTCACGATTTCGTGATCGACCGCCGCCACAACCGGCCGGCCGTGGCCCGGCACATGAGTGTTACCGGGGGGTAATGTTGCAACCGGCTGGTTGGACATGAGGTTTTTTCAACGCTCCCGGGATTGATCGCGGCCTGGCCGCCGTGGCGCCCCTTCTGCAGTTTCCGACGCCCCCAAACGGCGGTTTCCGGGGCCAATGACAACGCTCCGACACAGGTTGCGACACGCGTCTCGGAACGTGGTGGCGGGCCGCGACGGGCCCGTTCTGGCGGGGTTGTTCGTTGCGGGCCTGACAAGGCCGGTTGAAAGGTTGGCAATTTTTACGTGTGTGTTCGCTGCCTTTCATCTCCAGGGTGAAACGGGAGGTGATGGGTGTGACCCCGCCCTTTGAGGCGCCATTGCGAGGCAACCTCGTTTCGCCAGGACGCAGCCGATCTGGTGTCATGCCGACCACCTGCCGACGGAGAAATGGATCCCGGATCGCGCACTGCTGGCGCAGCGTTTGTCCGGGATGTCGGGGTTGGGAGAGCGCGAGTTAGCCACGATGAAGCTGTCATTGCCGGGTTCGTCCCGACAACCGATGGCGCAACGGGCCCGGCCTCAGCCGGATGCGGGGTCCTGGCTCCCCGCAGCAAGCGCGGGGATGACAATCAGGTGCCGGGTGCCGGACGTTGCGTGGCCAATCATCCGTTGGCGGAGGAATAGTAGTGTCCGTCAAGTTCAGCAAATTGGTTGCCGGTGATGCGGGCATGGGCGG
>CAZIXE010000133.1:0-1656 GCA_964543235.1 uncultured Rhizobiaceae bacterium
GAATTGCCGATCGATGCGTCCGTGATCGCGGACATCTCCTGGAACAACGCCGCCTCCATCACCTTCTTTATCCATGCCCCGAGCGTCATGTCAGCATCCTGCGCCGCCCTCCGAGGGGAGCGCCAGCTTACCGTTATCCCTCGACCTTCGCAACGTCGACCCACGCCGATTTGAACGCGGGAACCCCGGTCGTCTGATCGATCTCGACCGTCAGCAAGTCTTTCACCGGCGGCTCATTGAAATGCTCAGGGAAGAAGCAGGATCCCGGCATCACGGCCTGGTCCGGTTGGACTCCCAGGATCAACGAACCCCGGTCGGAGGTCACCTTCACTTTGGACGCGTCAGCCAGTCCCAATCGTCCCAGGTCCTTCGGATTCATATGCAAACGGCCGCTGCTGGGTGCGATCTTGATCAAGCCGGGCGCTTGAGTCGAAAGTTTGCCGGAGTGATAGAGCAGTTGCCCCACGGCCAGATAGACGCTTCTTTCGCGCGATGCCTGGCCTGCGATGCGCGACGCGTACCGGGCCGAGACCTCGGCCGTAAACCCGTCCGACAAGTAAGCATCGGCGGTCGGGGTCAGTTTTCTCGGCTGGCCGAGGTTATAGTAGCCGGGCAACAACTTCATGATCTCGTTCTGAACGTCTTGAGGCGACTCATAGGCCCACTGCGCCCCCAAGCCGTTGGCCAATGCCGTCAAGACGTGCCAATCCGGGACACTTTCGCCGATGGGATCCATGGCCTGGCGCACCCGGAGCACACGGCCTTCGAGATTCGTAAAGGTGCCGTCTTTTTCCGCGTACGTGCAGGCCGGCAGCACGAAATGCGCGAGCTGAGCCGTCTCCGTCAAGAACGGGTCCTGGCAAATCAGCAAGTCGAGACGATCCAAGGCCTGCCGCACCTCGGCCGATGCCGGCAGGGTCGCCAGCGGGTTCTCGCCGATAAGATAGAGCGCTTTGATCTGGCCGCTGCGGCAGCGCGCAAGGATCTCCATCAAATGGGCCCCGGAGCCTTTCGCCGGCAGGGCGGTGTCCCAGGCCTTTTCGAATCGTTCTCGTGCGGCAGCGTCGCCGAACGGCATCTGCCCGGGAAGGAATTCGGGCGCCACGCCCATGTCCGCCGCGCCCTGTTCGTTCACTTCTTCGGTCAATGTATTCACGCCGCAACCGGGCCGGCCCAGCTTCCCCGTCACCCAGGCCAGATCGATCAACTTCAGAACATTCCTGTACCCCGCGGGCCGGCGCACGATCCCTTCCGCGCACAGAATAATCGCGCGCGGCGCTTCTGCGAAGATCGTCGCCGCCTCGCGCAATTGGGCCTCCGTCACCCCCGAGCGCAGGGCGAGCTGCTCGAGCGACAGCCCGGCGACCGCCTGCTTCAGTGCGGCGAAGGCCTGCGGGTGTCGCGCCGTCGCTTCCTCATCGACGAGGTCGAAGTCGACGGCCGCTTTCACCAAGCCATCGATGAAGAAGCCTTCCGTCCCCGGCTTCACCAACAACGGGTGCGAGGCCAGCTTGGCGATGTTGGTATTGGCGGAATCCACGACAATGACTTGAGACTTGTACACCCTGATGGATTCCTTCACGCGCACCGCGGTGAGCGGGTTCGTTTCCGTGATGTTGGAGCCGACGAGTAACACCGCCTTGGCCTTGGTGAGGT
>CAZIXE010000134.1:0-1614 GCA_964543235.1 uncultured Rhizobiaceae bacterium
CTAAGGCCCTGCGAAACCGCCCTTGTCGGGATCGAAGATGATCGATGACAGCGTCACGTGCCGCGGCCGGCTGATGGCATAGAGCGAGGCTTCGACCACATCGCGGTTGGTCGCCCAGTTGCTGGCCGGCCGCACCGCATTCCATGCCTTCTCGTCGAGCGGCGAGACATCCTCGATCCATGACGGATAGACACCGGTCACGCGGATCGGCCGCCCCCGCAATTCTTCCCGAAGTCCGTCAGTAAGCCCGGCCTGGCCGTATTTCGCCGCCTTGTAGGCCACCGCTGCGCCATGCAGCGGGAAGTTCGGCAGGCCCGAGATCGACACGATGTTGAGGATGTCGCCGGCGCCTGAGCGCTCTAGGGGCGGGATGAGGCCGCGCGTGAACAGCAGCGTGCCGGTCACCGTTGCGCCGATGGTGGTGACGATCGCATGCGCATCATGCTCGGTCATGGCGCCGGGCAGCCACGGCGCGCCATTGTTGATCAGGATGTCGAGCGTCTCCATGGCATCGCGCATTGCCTTGGCGGTCTGCGTGACAGCGCCCGGATCAGCCAGGTCGAAATGCAGCACGTCGGGACGCTCGCCGCTGCGCGCCCTGATGTGCTCGGCCATCACCTTGAGGTTCTCCATGTTGCGCCCGGCGAGTATCACGCGGGCGCCAAGATCGGCGAGCACAACCGCGAAGGCCGCGCCAAGCCCTCGCCCCGCCCCCGTGATCACTGCGGTCTTGCCGCTGAAATCCAAGCCCAGCATGGCGCCAGACTATGTGATGTCCGTGAGAAACTCAAACCCTCTGCGCCGCCCTGCGCCTGCGCTATGCTGGCCTGCCACTGCAGGAGGACACGCCACATGGATCAGCGCATCGTTTCGCCCTATTTTCTCGACCGCGAGGTTCCCGAGCTGCGCGGTCTCGCAAGCCCCGGCGACCCTGTGCTTGCAGCATCCTTCGGTGCCGGCGACCAGACCGCGCGCGTCGGCCCCCTGCATGGCCAGCTCGCCGGCCACGTGGCCGCAGCGGCGCAGGCCGGCCGGCGGCCGGTATGCATCTTCGGCGATTGCTGCCAGGTGATCCCCGTGCTGGCCGGCCTGCAGCGCGCCGGCATCAGCCCCACCCTCGTCTGGCTCGATGCCCATGGCGACTTCAACACGCCCGCGACCACGCCGTCCAATTTCCTCGGCGGCATGCCGCTGGCCATGATCACCGGCCGCGGTGACCTGCGCATGAATGCGAATGTCGGGCTCGAAACCCTGCCGGACGAGAGCGTGGTACTCTGCGATGGCCGCGATCTCGATCCCGGCGAGCGCGAACTGGTCGAGGAATCGGCGATCCGCCACGTCACCCCCGCCACACGGCTCACCGCACAGGATCTGCCCGATGGCCCGCTCTACGTGCATTTCGACAGTGACATCATCGATTGCCGCGAGGCGCCCGCTTTTCACTATCCGGTGCCGGGCGGACCCTCGGCAGCCGAAACCGCCGAACTGCTGGCGCGCCTCGCCGCCACCGGCCGCGTGGTCGCCGCATCGATGACTGCCTGGGCCCCGTCTCTCGACCGGGACGGCGCAACCAAGGCCAAGTGCCTGCAGGCCTTCGCGGCGCTGCTGGACTAG